>WVYX01000262.1:0-24712 GCA_011772755.1 Gemmatimonadales bacterium | reverse complement strand
CCCAGCATCACCCAGTTGTCCACCGCCTCGGCCCTCTGGTGCACCGGTACCGGGAAAGCGGCGGCGGTGATTCCTAGGATCGCCAGCAGGTTGAAGATGTTGGAGCCGACGATGTTCCCCAGGGCAATCTCGGGCTCCCGTTGGCGCCAGGCGGCGATGCTGGTGGCGAGCTCGGGGAGACTCGTGCCCATGGCGATGATGGTGAGCCCGATGACGCGTTCTTCCACGTTCAGCGCCCGTGCGATGGACACGCCTCCCGAGACGGCGAGTTGGGCACCCAATGCTAGCGCGCCGATGCCGAGGAACACGAGCACCACGTTGATTCCCCATGCCCGCCGCACGCCCTCCTTGAGGTGAGCGGCGCGTTTCACATCGCGTTCCAGCGCGGCTGCCTCGGTCAGCGTCACGCCCCGCCGCCCGAGGTACACAGTGTATACGATGAACAGGCCGAGGCCGATCACGAGGAAGGCCCCCTCGAGCCGATCGACCTGACCGTCGCGCGCCAGGAGGAGGGCCCAGCAGGCGACTACGAACATCACTGGGTACTCGTACCAGATCGTCTGCCGCTGGACTGGCACGGCTCTGAGCACGGCGGCGATGCCGAGGATTGCGCCCAGGTTGAAGATGCAGGACCCGATGATGTTGCCGTAGGCGATGTCGGTAGAGTCCCGGGCAGCAGCATCCAGGCTGACGGCGAGTTCGGGCATGCTGGTGCCCATGGCGACCACCGTGAGAGCCACCACCGTGGTCGAGATGCGGGCCAAGAGCGCCACGGCTGATGCTGCTCGCACGAGGTAGTGGCCGCCGCCAAACAAGATGGTGAGCCCGCCAACCAGGTGAAGCGTGGCGATCAACATGTTGGGATACCCCCACCCGTGTCGCTCCCGTGCCGCTCCAGCCAGTCTTCCAGGGAAACGGTGCGCCTGAGCGCGTTCGGCTGTCGCCGGAACCAGCTCATGAGGAGCAGCGTCTCGTCGATCGCAGTGCTGGGGATGGGGCCCGGCTCCGGGTCGACCTGGGCATGCTCGGCGACGAGGGCCCGGAATGCCTCGGTCTCGATGGGGGTGTGTGGAGCCGGTGCCGACGCCCGTACCTGGGCACGGCGAATGACGTACGCCCGATCATCGCCGTACACGCCGGGATCGAGATACACGAAGCTGAGCACTGCGAGTGACACCTGTGCCTGGGTGCAGGCGCTGAGGAGCCATGTCAGGGCCTCGAACTTGGCTCGCCACCACGCGGCGCGCTCGAACTCATCCTCGTCGCTCGCCAGGGTCATCTCACCAATGACCCGGTCCAGCGGGGCCACGGCTCGCCCCTCGATGAAATCGACGGCCTGGCGCACCCGTCGGCGGTACTCGCCCTCGGTCACGAAGCCGCCGCAGGGTCCCGTGCAGGTTCCGATCTCGTGCCGCAGGCAGGCGGGCCGCCGCTCGAGGCCGAACAGGTCACACTGCTCGGAATAGGCGATGGGCATTTGGAGAGCACAGTCGCGGAGACCCAGCACATCGTTTAAGACGCGAACACTCTCTCTCAGTCGGCTGATGCCGGCGAATGGGCCGTAGTGCCGCACTTCGTCCCCGCCCGGCGTCTTGCCCACGTAGACCTTGGGAGCGGGACCGCCAGAGACCTTGATGAAGCCCACGCGGCGGGCGCGGTTCATCCGCACGTTGAACGGGGGCGTGTGGCGGCGGATCTGCCGCAGCTCACCCAGGAGCGCGGCGAATTCGGAGGGCGCGTAGTCCCACTGAATGTCCGCCGTCGCGTGCAGGATCCGGGCCGCCTTGTCCTCCGGGTAGCTAGCCCGGAAGTACGACAGGAGACGGGCCCGCAGTCGCTTCGCTTTGCCCACGTACACGACGCGGCCGGTGGCGTCGAGCATGCGGTAGACCGCCGGACGGTCCTCCGATAGAGCGGCGACTCGCCGCTTGAGCTGCGGGAGATCGCCCAGGGGGAGCCTGAGTGCCGGGGCTACCGCCATCCCCGGAGCGACCGCACATAGTGGTGCAGCGCGAGGAACTTCTCGTACACGATCACTTCCTTGCGCTTGCGACCCAGCTCGGCGAAGAGCTCCCGCATCCGGCCGCGCCGCGTCACGTAGAAACGGAATACCTCGGCGAAATCCTCCAGGGGATGATTCGCGGCGTAGGCGGTCACATAGTGGTCCTTAGCAGTGCTCACCCGGTGGCGCTGGAGATCCACCCAGGTGTCGTCCCGCACCCGATAGGCCTTGTGCACCTCGCCGAACACCCGCTTGAAGGTATCGCTCTTGGCCCAGGCCCAGTTGTGGTACAGGAAGCTGTGTCCCAATTCGTGGCAGATGAGCCCCACGAGGAGCGTCCACGGGATCTCGTCCCGCCGGCGGGCGGTCACCACGTTGACCTGGTCGATCTCGATGATCTTGGGAAACTTGGGGTCCACGCCGGAAACACCCGGGCGCAATACCACCCGGTAACCCCAGTCCTTGATTCGCGACACTAGGAGCAGACGTCGCACGCGGCGGAGGGCCCGTGGGATGAGATCGCGGCCCGTGGGATCGCGGCTGCACCACGGGCAGGTGTCCATCCAGTCGTTCACGCCGCGAGAGCAGTGGGGGCAGGTTCCGTCGTAGTCGCCCTCCTCCCACTCGTGCCACTCCTGCTCGCTCCCGCACCAGGGGCAGTAGGGCATGGGGTATTGCACGCCGCCGCCACATCCCCAGTCGCAGCGAGTGTGGTAGCGGAATCCCTTGGGCGCCTTGAGCGGCTGCTCGCTAGAGTAACCTTCCTCGTAGATGTCCTCCCCGCACCACGGGCAGTAGCTGTGGTGATCCGACACCACCCACCCGCAGCTGTAACACTCGACGTCGGTGGTGGGGGGGTCGTCACGCCACACGAGGGCCCGGGCGCACCAGGGGCAGAAACGCCAGAATCGCTTGAGCTCGCCCCCGCAGACGCAGCGCAGCTCGGGCTGCGGTGTGGGGTGACGCCGCTTACGTCTGGTGCTCATAGCGCTTCATGGCCTCATCCACGATGCGCCGGATGAGGGCGTAGTAGTCCATGCCTGCCTTCTCCGCGGCGTTCGCCGTGTCGTGCCCGAAGCTCAGGTACGGATTGGCGTTGACCTCGATCACCCAGACGCCTCCGTCCGGGGCCAGCCGCAAGTCGAGGCGGGCATAGTCCCGAAGCCAGAGGGCCCGGAACGCCGTCTGGCAAGTCTCCTCGATGGCCGCCCGTGCACGCCCGGAAATCGGCCTGGCGAACACGTTCTTGATTCCCTTTCGCTCACGGTACTCCGTGTCCCACTTGGCTAGTTTGGTGGCGATCCGCTCCTCCGGCTTGGTGCGCTGCTTGTCGAACACCATCTCGATGATCGGGAGGATCTGGAGGTTATCTCCATTGCCCAGGATGCTCACGTACAGCTCGCGTCCCTCGATGTACTCCTCGGCAATCGCTGGCTGAGAGAAGTTCTCGTGAATGAAGTGTACGCGCTCTGTCAATGCATCCACCTCCTGGACCACCGAGGCCATGGCGATGCCGACTGATGCGTCTTCCTGTAGCGGTTTGACGATGAGGGGGAACGTGAGGTCCGGCGCCTGGGTCACCTCCTCCGTCGCGTGATAGGTCACGAACCCCGGCACGCGTACGCCGTGGTATGCCAACACCTTCTTGCTCATCGCCTTGTTCCGCGTTGTGGTTAGGGCAAAGGGTGGAGAGCCGGTATAGCGGTATCCCTCGGCTTCGAAGAAAGCAGGGAAGATGTAGTCCAGGCGCGGTCGTTCGTGGAACGCCTCGGCGCAGTTGAAAACCAGATTCGGCTGAAACTCCCGGAGCCGGTTGAACATGTGCTGGAGGTCATCGTGCACTCCGACCAGCAGCACCTCGTGCTCGAGGACCATCAGGGCCTCGGCCACTTCGTACTCCGGCTCCTCCACCTCCGCCTCGACTTCCCGCTTGAAGTCCTCGTCTTCCCATCCGTCGTTCGGTGTGTCGAAGACTACTGCGATTCTCATGGTCGGCGGCCCTGGCACTGCCAGCAGAAGGTGGTCGCTCGCCCATCAATGGCGTGGGTCGTCACCAGCCGCGCGCCGCAGCGGCGGCAAGGCTGGCCGCCGCGACCGTACGCCTGCAGCACATGCTGAAACGTTCCGGCTTGCCCGGTGCCCGTGCGGTAATCTCGGAAGGTCGTTCCCTGGGCGACGATGGCTTCGTGAAGCACACTGCGTAGGCTGTGGTACAGCTGCTCGGACTCGGCAGCCGTCAACCGGTGGGCCGGGCGCGACGGGTCGATGCCGGCCCTGAACAGCGACTCATTGGCGTAGATGTTCCCGACCCCGGCAAGCCGCCGCTGGTCCATCAGGACCTTCTTGATGGCCTGCCGGGTGCCGCGCAGCTGCTCCGCAAACCGTGGCGCATCGAACTCGGGGGCTAGGGGCTCGGGACCGATGCGCGCAGTATAGGCCTGCCACCCCCTATCGTCCAACAGCCAGATGGTGCCGAGCCGACGCACGTCGCGATACACCAAACTGGCACCTCCACCGATCCCGACCTTGAGCACCACATAGCGACGCTGGACCACGGTCAGCCGGCGGTCGTGGATGATGAGACTGCCGGTCATTCGCGGCTGGATCACGAGACGGTGCCCCGAGGCAAGCGACAACACCACGTGCTTCGCCCTGCGTGCGACTTCCCCGATACGGTTCCGCCGCAGGGTCCGGAGGAGACGCGGTGCGCTGACCTTACGGAGAACGTCTGTCTTGTAGAGGCGGGGATTGGTGAGCGAGCTGCCGGCCAGCCTTGGCCGGAGATCGCGAACGATCGTCTCGACCTCAGGGAGCTCCGGCACGTGCTACCTCGCGCCAGGCAATGTCCCGTCGGTAGTACCTGCCCTCGAAGGTGATCTGCTCGGCGAGCCTGCGACTGAGCGCCGCCGCCTCGGGAACGTCCCGGCCCAGTCCTGTGGCGCACAGAATTCGTCCGCCCGCGGTGCGCAGGGTCCCCGTGTCGTCCGCCACCGTGCCGGCATGGAATAGCAAGGTGTGCTGCGGTGGCTCCCCCGGCAGGTGAATCTCGTCGCCTTTGACGGGGGTTCCCGGATAGCCCTTGGCGGATAGCACGGTGGTGACGGCGGCGCGTTGGGCGGGGCAGACGGACTCCCCGGGCTCCCAGCGCTCACCGGCAGAGATCCGCCACATGTGGTCCGTGACGTCCACATCGGCGGCGGGGAGCACGACCTGCGTCTCGGGATCGCCGAACCGGCAGTTGAATTCGAGCGCCGCCGGTGACCCATCTTCGCCGACCATCAGCCCGGCGTACAGCACGCCCCGATACGGCGTGCCTGCGTCTGCCATCTGTGCCAGTACCGGGAGCAGGATCTCACGCTCGACTCGCTGCAATAGGGCTTCCGTGGCAGTGGAGACCGGGGTGTATGCTCCCATCCCTCCCGTGTTGGGGCCAGTGTCCCCTTCGCCGATGCGTTTGTGGTCTTGAGAGGCGGGGAGCAGCAGTACCTGCTCCCCGTCGGTGAGGGCGAGGACGGACAGTTCCTCCCCCGTGAGGAACTCCTCCACGACCACCAGCTTGCCGGCGTCGCCGAACTTTCCGCCGAACATCTCTCTCGCTGCCGTCCGGGCCTCATCCCGCGTCTGGCACACGATGGCCCCTTTGCCGGCGGCGAGTCCCGATGCTTTGACGACCAGGGGCTCGGGATGGCCCGCGATGTAGTCCAGGGCTGCCGACTCGCTGGCGAACGTGCGGCTCCCGGCCGTCGGCACGTCGGCAGCCTGCATGACCTCCTTGGCGTAAGCTTTCGAGGCTTCGATCCGGGCTGCGGCGGCGGTCGGTCCGAAGGCGCGATGGCCCGCCTCGGTGAGGTCATCGACTAGCCCGGCCGCCAGTGGAGCTTCGGGCCCGATCACCGTCAAGTCGATCCCGTGCTCCTGCACTGCATCGAGGATGGCCGCGTGGTCGGTGGGCTTTGCGGGGATGTTGGTTCCGATCTCGGCGGTACCTGGATTGCCCGGCGCGCAGTACACGGTGGCGGAGCGAGCTATCCCCCAGCACAGGGCGTGCTCGCGTCCGCCCCCGCCGACCACGAGCACTCTCACTCCGAGTCGCCTCCCTCGGATGAGTCGCTGCGCTTCTGCTTGAGCGATTCCGCGAATGCGCTGGCTGCCCGCTTCGCGGCGTCCGCCATCTGGGACACGGTCTGCTTCGCGCCCTCGGCGTAGTGGCGAGCGGCCTCACCGATGTCACTACTCAGGGGCCGTTCCCGCTCCTCTTCGCCGCGGTGGGTGTATTCACCGCCCAAGACCCTTTCGTACGAGCCGTCTTCCATCCAGCGCTGCAGCTCCGCGGCCCGCAGCGTGTGAAACGGATGGGTCATGCCGAGGGTGTTTAGGATCTTGTAGATGGCGTCCAGCGGGCCGCCCATCTCCTCGTACTCGCGGGCCTGCTCCATGTAGGCGTCGACGTCCATCGGCTGCAGCAAGGGCGCGGGATAGTGGCTCTCCGCACCTCCGGCGAGCCTCAGGAACAGGCGCTGGTTGGCTGCCGGGTCCTGACTCGCCAGGAGTCCCGCCCGGTCCGAGGACAGTTCACTTTTGCGATACCACTCCAGCAGCGCCAGCTTGATGGGCAGAAGGGCGAGCCCCGCCAGGAACGGAAGATTCTGGAAGCCCAGCAGGAGGATGAGCAAGGTCACCGTGCGGTACAGCGCGTGTCCGCTCATGATGTGGCCGAGCTCATGTCCCAGGAGCACGCGGGTCTCGTCCTCGTCCAATAGTCGGAGCATCGCGGAGTTCACCACGATGAAGGGATGATCCATCCCCACGGCGCTGGCGTTCACGAGGGGTGTCTGGGAGACGAAGACCGGCGGTTGCTCCGGCCAATCCATGGTCGTGGTGACCTCGGTCATGAGCGCGTGCAGCTTGGGGAATTGGCTCGGTCCCACTCGGACCGCGTTGGCCTGGAAGATCAACCGGATGCCCCGCTCGCCGAAGAATCCGACGATCTTCTTCACTGCTTCGTTGAACCCGGGCACGCTGCGCAGGGCTTGCAGCGCGGCCCGGTCGGCCGGATGTTCCCAACTCACCGCCGCGATGTCTCTGAGGACTGTGCGTGAGCGCTCTATGGGTGTGCCGCCAGTGCCAGTCATGGCTTCCTCCAATAGGTACAGAATGCCGGCGTTGTTCGGTCGTCGCTACACCGTACGCACACCGGTAGGGGCAGTTTCACGGGTGGTCTCACGAGGCAGCGAGCGCCTGATCCAGGTCTGCTGTGAGGTCGTCGGCATCCTCGATGCCCACTGAGAGCCGGACCAGGCCGTCCGTCAGCCCCATCTCTTCACGCATCGCTTTGGGAACCGTCGCATGGGTCATCGTGGCCGGGTGACCGATCAGGCTTTCCACGCCTCCCAGAGACTCGGCGAGTGCGAACAGCCGGGTCCGCTCCACCACCGCCCGGGCCTTGGCGAGCGATCCAAGCTCCAGCGAGATCATGCCCCCGAATCCCTTCATCTGTCGACAGGCCAGCTCGTGCTGCGGATGATCGGGGAGTCCCGGATAGTAAACGCGCTCGACCTTCGGATGCTGGGCCAGCCACGCCGCAATACGGCGACCGTTGTAGTCGTGCCGTTCCATGCGGATCGGCAGCGTCTTCGTTCCCCGTAGGGCGAGCCAACAGTCCAGGGGACCCGGGACCGCGCCGACCGCATTCTGCATGAAAGCGAGTTGATCGGCGACGTCGTCTCGCGTGGTGACGACCACTCCTCCTACCATGTCGCTGTGGCCGTTTAGGTATTTGGTTGTCGAGTGCAGGACGACTTCAGCGCCGAGCTCGATGGGACGTTGGAAGCACGGCGTCGCGAACGTGTTGTCCACCACCAGTATCAGCCCGCGGTCGCGAGCGAGCTGGCCCGCCGCCTGGAGATCGGTGAGGTACATCATCGGGTTGGTGGGCGTCTCCACGAACACCATCTTGGTGTGTGATGTGCTCGCCGCGTCGATCCGCGCCGAATCCCGTGTGTCCACGAACGTGAACGTGAGCCCCAGCCGTTCGAATACGTGCGTCATGATGCGGTGAGTGCCGCCGTACACGTTCTCGCCGCAGATGACGTGATCTCCGGCGGACAGTAGCTTGAGCACCGCATCGGTGGCCGCCAGCCCCGAAGCGAATGCAAAGCCGTGGTCTCCACCCTCAAGGGCGGCCACGTTGCGCTCGAGTGCGTCCCTCGTGGGGTTGCGGGTGCGGGCGTACTCGAAGCCCTTGTGTTTACCCAGACCGGATTGGACGTACGTCGATGTCTGGTAGATCGGGGTCATGATAGCACCGGTGGGCTCGTCCGGGCGCTGGCCGGCGTGGACCGCGCGGGTGGCGAAGCCGGATGCGAGGTCATCCTGGAAAACGCGTGTCATTGGGAGCTCCACAGACGTGCGGCCGGAACCTACACCCGGCGAGAGCCTTGGGGCAACTCAGCCTTCGGCTGAGCAATTTGCAATTTGCAATTCGTGAACGCGGTGGGGCAACCACGATTTGCGAACTGCGAATTGCGAATAGCTTAGCCGAAGGCTAAGGGCTGAACGCTGGAACCGCTTCGATTAGTTTCCTCCCCATGAGCGGACTGATCCGCAGCATTTCCGGCGTTCGTGGCATCGTGGACACCGATCTCACGGCCGAAGTAGTCGCCCGCTATGCGGCGGCCTTCGGCCGCATTGCCCCGGAGGGTGGTGGGGAAACCGTGGTGCTGGCGCGGGACTCACGCACTTCTGGCCCGATGTTCGCGGCGGCGGCTCGCGGGGCGCTGCAGTCGGTCGGCATCGACGTCATCGATTGCGGTCTCATTGCGACTCCCACCGCTCAGCTTGCCGTGGAGCACCACCAAGCGGCGGGGGGCATCATCATCTCGGCGAGCCACAACCCGGTCGAGTGGAATGCCCTCAAGTTCGTGGGGCCGGACGGGTTGTTTCTGGATTGGGCATCGGCCAACCGGCTCTTCGAGCTGGTGGACACAGGCTCGACGGCTGGGATGGGCGGGAAGGGATTGGGCACGCTGACGACGGATGCCGATGCCGTACGACGCCATGTGGAGGGAGTGCTGGGCCTGCCGTTCGTGGACCTCGATGCCATCCGGGCCCGCGGCTTCACCGTTGCGTTGGATTGCGTGCGGGGGGCTGGCGGCACCATCCTGCCCGAGCTCTTGGAACGGCTTGGCTGCCGGGTGGTGGGGATTGATCTCGAGACGGATGGATGCTTTACCCGTTCGCCCGAGCCCGTGCCGGCGAATCTGTCGCGATTGCAGGAACTCGTCCGAAACGAGGCGGCGGACGTGGGCATGGCGGTGGATCCCGATGTGGACCGCCTGGCGCTGGTCGCCGAGGGTGGGGAGGCCATCGGTGAGGATTACACTCTCGCCTTCGCGGTTCGCGCGGTGCTCGACCGCCGACTCGGGCCCGTGGCGGTGAATCTCTCGACCTCACAGGTGGTGGAGGACGTCGCTGCCGAGTTCGGGGTGGAAGTGACCCGGGCCCCGGTCGGCGAGGCGAATGTCGCCCGGGCCATGGTGCGGGTCCGCGCCGTGATCGGTGGGGAGGGCAATGGTGGGGTCATGCTGCCCGACTTGCATCTCGGCCGCGACGCACCCGTGGCGGCGGCGCTGGTGCTGGATCTCCTGGCGAGGACCGGAAAGACGGTCGGGGGTCTGACGGCAGCACAACGACGCTATGTTATCGTGAAGGCGAAGGCGCCTCGCGCCGCGGACCTGGAGCAGGCGTACCAGGCACTCGAGGAGCGGTTTGGTGACGCCGCGCCGGATCGGCAGGACGGCTTGCGCCTGTCGTGGTCCGATCAGTGGCTGCATATTCGGCCCTCCGGCACGGAACCGATCGTGCGGTTGATCGCGGAGGCACCGGATGCGGCGGCGGCTGATCGGCTGATCGCCGCGGGCAGAGCCATTCTCGAACGGGAGTAGGCCGTTTCATGTGCGGAATTGTTGGCTACATCGGAGGACGTAGCGCGGCGCCGCTGCTGCTGGAGGGCGTGCAGCGTCTCGAGTACCGGGGGTACGATTCGGCTGGTGTCGCAGTGATCGAGAACGGTGGCCTGGTCGTCGAGAAGGCGGCGGGGCGCCTCGCGAAGCTGCAAAGTCACCTTGGCGATCGGGTGCCTCAGGGCACTATCGGATTGGCACATACCCGCTGGGCGACCCACGGTGTGCCCAACGATGTCAACGCCCACCCGCACATCGACTGTGGCGGAACACTGGCCATCGTGCACAACGGCATCATCGAGAACGCCGGCGGCCTGCGAGAATGGCTGATGGAGCAGGGTCATCGCTTCCGGTCCGACACCGATACAGAGGTGCTGGCGCACCTCATCGAGCAGTTCCTTGATGGCTCGCTCGTCGAAGCCGTTGCCGCTGCTCTCCGGCAGGTTGAGGGAGCGTACGGGATCGCCGTGGTCTGCGCTAGCGATCCCGGCACACTGGTCGCTGCCCGCCATGGTTCTCCCCTCCTTCTCGGGTTGGGGGAGAACGAGCACTGGGTGGCGTCGGACGCCGCCGCGATCCTGGCTCATACGCGGGACGTGGTCTACCTGGACGATGGGGAGATTGCCGTAATCCGGCGCGACTCGTACGAGATCACCGACATGGAGACGACCCGGGTGGAGAAGCTGGTGCGCACGTTGGAGTGGGATCTCGCCAAGATCGAGCGAGGCGGCCACCCCCATTTCATGCTCAAGGAGATCATGGAGCAGCCGGAGAGCATTCGGAACACACTCCGCGGTCACCTCCTCGAAGAGCAGGGAACGGCCAAGCTGTCCGGCCTCAACATGAGTGATGACGAGCTTCTCCGAGTCGAGCGCGTGGTAATCACGGCGTGCGGGACGTCGTGGCATGCGGCGTTGATCGGTGAGTACATGCTGGAAGAGCTCGCCCGGATTCCGGTGGAGGTGGAGTACGCCTCGGAGTTTCGCTACCGCAACCCGATCGTCGATGAGCGGACCCTGGTGATCGGCATCTCCCAGAGTGGTGAGACCGCCGATACGCTGGCGGCCATTCGGGAAGCGAAGCGGCGGGGCGGTCCAACACTGGGCATCGTCAACGTGGTTGGGAGCAGCATTGCCCGAGAGGTGGACGGGGGCACGTACCTCCATGCCGGTCCGGAGATCGGTGTGGCCAGCACCAAGGCGTTCACCTGTCAGTTGGTCGCGCTGGCGCTGCTGACACTCCGGCTCGGACGCCTCCGCGCCCTGTCGGTGTTGCAGGGTCGAGAAATCGTGCAGGCACTGGGCCGACTGCCGGAGCAGGTGGCCGAAGTGCTGTCCCGGGCGGATCACGTGGAGCAGGTTGCTGAGGCGTTCATGCGATCGCAGAACGCCCTCTACCTCGGCCGCGGGTACAACTTCCCCGTGGCGCTGGAAGGTGCTCTCAAGCTCAAGGAGATTTCCTACATCCATGCGGAAGGATATCCGGCGGCGGAGATGAAGCACGGTCCCATCGCCTTGATCGATGACATGATGCCCGTGGTGTTCATTGCGCCGCGGGATGCCGTTTATCAGAAGATCCTATCGAACGTGGAAGAGGTGAAGGCACGCCGCGGCCGCGTCCTGGCAGTGGTCACTGACGGAGACGATCAGCTCAGCGGCCTGGCCGATCACGTGATCACCGTACCGGAGACGATCGATCCGCTCACGCCGGTGCTGAGCGTGTTGCCGCTCCAGTTGTTTGCGTACTACACCGCCGTCCGCCGCGGCTGCGACGTGGATCGGCCGCGAAACCTGGCGAAGTCGGTGACGGTGGAGTGAGATCCGGCAGAACGGCGGAACCCCGGAGCGACACAACGGCATCGCTGCCGCTCTGCGAGGAAACCTGAGATGGGAGACAGATGCGAGTAGTCCTGCAACGCGTCAGCAGCGCCTCCGTAACCGTCCAGGGCCGCGCCATCGGATCGATCGGGCGCGGCTTCTTGGTGTTGGTCGGGTTCAGCCCCACCGACGGCCACGGGCAGCTCGACTGGATGGCGGATAAGATCGTGGGGCTCCGGCTCTTCGCCGATGCGGAAGGACGCATGAACCGGAGTCTGAGAGATGTCGGTGGAGCAGTGCTGGTCGTCTCCCAGTTCACCCTGTACGGCGATGCTCGGAAGGGCCGACGTCCCTCGTTCACCGGTGCCGCCCCGCCAGAGCTGGCGGAGCCGCTGTACGAGCGGTTTGCAGCGGCGCTGAGGGAGCGAGGGGTAGTGGTGGAGACCGGCGAGTTTGGGGCGATGATGGATGTCGCCCTCGTGAATGATGGTCCGGTGACGCTTATCCTCGAGCGATGATCGTTCTCGCATCGAGCTCGCCTCGCCGCCAGCGCCTCCTTGACATGCTCGGTATCCCCCACCTGGTTGATCCCGCACAGGTGGAGGAGTGTCGCCAGCCGGGCGAGTCCCCCAAGGCCATGGCCGTGCGGTTGGCCACCGAGAAGGCGCGGTGCGTTGCGCTGCGTCACAGCGACAATCCCGTGCTCGCCGCCGATACGGTGGTGGTGGTCGACGATCGGGTTCTGGGGAAGCCTGCCGGCCCGGCGGAGGCCGAAGAGATGTTGGGGCACCTCGCTGGCCGAGATCATCGAGTGATCACCGCCGTGGCCCTCGCGCTCCCCGGGGCCGAGGTGCTACACCGATGCGATGTCACCCGGGTATGGTTTCGCTCACTGAGTCCAGCGTTGATCCGGGCGTACGTTGCGACGGGCGAGCCGCTGGACAAGGCCGGAAGCTACGGTGTGCAGGGGTATGGAGCGGTGCTGGTGGAGCGGGTTGAGGGTGATTTCTTCGGTGTGATGGGACTGCCGCTTCGCCTCGTGGTGGAGCTCTTGGAGGCGGCTGGACAGCCTTATCGCTTCACGCGATAGATCGGAACGGCCTGGGCCTTCCCTTTGAGCTGGATCGGCTCGAGGGCTTCTACCTCAGGCGGCTGCTTGAGGGCTTGGTAGAACGGCTCCGAGATGAGGATCTCGCCGGGGCCGGCCTGGGAGCAGAGGCGTGAGGCCGTGTTCACGGCGTCGCCAATCACGGTGTACTCGAGCCGTCGGTCGCTTCCGATATTCCCCGCGAACACCTCGCCGAAGTTGATGCCGATGCCGATCTGCACCTGCTGACGGCCCTGTTCGGCCCACTTCTCATTCATCTGCGCCAGAGTTTCCTGCTGCGCGATGGCGGCCCGCATGGCGCGGTCGGCGTCGTCCGCGTGCGTGATGGGTGCTCCCCAGAGCGCCATGATCGCATCACCCATGAACTTGTCCAGCGTGCCGCCGTTTTCGAACACGACCTCCACCATCTCTGTGAAATACTCGGTGAGCAACGTGGCGATCTCGTCCGGCATCATGTTCTCCGACATCGGCGTGAAGTCGCGGATGTCGCTGAAGAACACGACCACGGGCCGCTTGGTGCCACCGAGCTGTACCGCTTCGGCCTGGCTGGCAATCTCCTCGGCGAGGTCGGGGGCGAAGTAGCGCTGGAAGTTGGAGAGGACCACGGCTTCGCGCTGCACCTGTTCCGTGAGCCGGCTGTTCTCGATAGCCACGGCCGCGATACCGGAGAACGCGATGAGGAACTCGAGGTCTTCGTCGCCGAACGAATTTGTGGCGGTCATGTTGTCCACGTAGATGATGCCGAGGACGTTGCCCTCGCTCCCCATGAGGGGCGTGCACATGGCGCTCCGCACGCTCTGCATCACGATGGACTTGCCCTTGAACCGCTCATCGGCGGCCGCGTTGTCGGTGAGAATGGCCAGTCGCTCGTCCACCGCGCGGCGAGCGATGGATTGAGGCACGCGGGCTCCACTCCCCTCCGCTAGCCGGTTCAGTGAAACCCGGGGCACGAGCTCCTCGGCTCCCTCGAGCATGAGAATCGACACCCGGTCCACGTTCATGACTTTGAACGTGATGTCGACCACTTTCTCCAACAGCTTGTTTACGTCCTGCTGCTTGGAGAGTTCTTTGGAGATGTCCAGTAGGAGGGAGAGCTTCTGTGCCTGGCGCTCGTCTACGGATTCCCCTTCGACCTTGAGTTGGGAGGCGCCGCTCGGCCGGGCGGCGACCTTGTCCTCCAGCGCGCCCGGCTCTTCCACAGCCACCTGCCGCACGATCGTGGCCTCCGGAGGGGGCGGCCGGCCGGCGAAGCCGCTCGTGTCCACTGCTGGCCGGGCCTTTGGCGGCGTCACCTCCAGCACCTTGAACGCCACCTTCCCGAACGTGACCACATCGCCATCCACGGCAACGGAGTCCGTTATCCGTGTGCCGTTGACGAACGTCCCATTGCTCGAGCCGAGGTCATGGACCCGCACACCGCTGTCGATCAGGGAGACCTCCGCATGGCGCCGGGAGACGGTGGGGTCGTAGATAGGCAGGTCGCTGGTCACGGCCCGCCCGACTACGATGGTCCGGGCGTGCGTGAGGTCGATGGTTTGGTCGCCGGTTGTGCTGAGCAGCTTGAAGGCGGTCAAGGCTGAGCTCCTTAACTGGCCAAAATATACCCGAGCCGAATCGCCTTGGCTAATTGACCGGCGCCAGTGCAAGCGCACGTAGCACCGCCCCCGCTTTGCTCTCTGTTTCCTCGTACTCGCGGGCGGGATTACTGTCGGCCACGATCCCCGCCCCGGCCTGGACGTGGGCCCGCCCGCGGTGGAGAATCGCCGTGCGGATGGCGATGGCGGTGTCCAGGTTGGCGGCACCCCAGCCGATGTACCCCACCGCCCCGGCATAGGGCCCCCGCCGCGTGGGCTCGAGCTCGTCCAGGATCTGCATGGCCCGGACTTTTGGGGCTCCGGAGACTGTCCCGGCGGGGAAACAGGCGCGCAAGGCATCGACGGCGTCGTGGTCACCGCGCAACTGGCCCCGCACCTCGCTCACGATGTGCTGGACGTGGGAGTACCGCTCGATCTCCTTATCCGCCGTTACGCGCACCGAGCCGTATTGGGCCACGCGGCCAACATCGTTGCGGCCGAGGTCCACCAGCATGGCGTGTTCAGCCAGCTCCTTCTCGTCGGCGAGCAGTTCCTTGGCGAGGCGGGTGTCGTCATCAGGGCTGGTTCCTCGGGGTCGGGTGCCGGCGATCGGACGCACCGTTATCTCGCCGTCTTCCACCCGAACCAGGACCTCCGGAGAGCTCCCCGCTAGATGCAGTCCGTCGAGCGCCAGGTAGTAGAGGTACGGAGCGGGATTCAGCATCCGCAGAGAGCGGTACACGTCTAGGGGTGCAGCAGCGCATGGGACGTCCTGACGCCTCGAGAGCACGATCTGGAGCGCGTCTCCGGCCCGGATGAAGCGCTTGATGCGCCTGACGTCCCGCTCGAACGCCTCCCGGGGATAGGGGCTTTCCGGAACGCGCTCCACACCACCATCCAGCGCCAGAGGAGCGAGGCTGGGCGGCTTGCGCAGCCGGTCGAGCATGGTGCTGATCCGTGCCCTCGCCCGGTCGTACTCTCGAGAGAGTTCCCGCCGATGGGCGTTGGGCGCCACGTGCGTGTTGGCAACCAGCATCGCCCGGGCGAAGGCATTGTCGATGATGACCAGGGCATCAGTCACCACGAACAGTGCATCCGGCAAACCCAGGTCATCGGTGGGTCCTCCGGGCAGACGCTCGAACGTGCGTGCGACATCGTAACTCAGGTAGCCCACGGCGCCACCGGTGAAACGTGGCAGCCCGGGTACCGAGACGGGGCGGAGTGATCGCAGGCGTGCCGCCAGGTGCGCCAGTGGATCAGGTGCGGCGCCCTCAGGCTGCCAGCCGCCTGCGGGGGTCCAACGGTTCACCTCGCCCCCGTGGTACCGCCAGGCCTCGGCCGGCTCGGTTCCGAGAAACGTATAGCGGGCCCATCGCTCGCCACCCACCAGCGACTCCAGCAGAAACGAGAACGGAGGCTTGGCAAGCGCAGCGAAGGCTGTGATGGGGGTCAAGACATCGGCGGAGAGCTCGTGCACCACGGGGACCACGCCACCGGGCCTGGCAAGCTCGCGGTACCGCTCAAAGGAGGTGTGGGCGGTCACCGGGGCGCCGCGAGGACGTAGTTGCCGGGGGTGTCGAGGGGGCCGACTACCGCATCGGACGGCGTGGCGCCGGACGCCCGAACAGCCTGCCAACGACCTGGCGTGATCTCGAACCACAGCTCCAGCGCGTTGGCGTACTGGAGCGGCGTCTCGTACGTCGCTGAACCGTCGGCAACGCTGAGGTCGCCGTAGCGGGCGAAGGAGACCGTCACGCTTGGAGCCGCATCCGAGTTGAACTCGAGGCCCTGGGGAGACAGCGTGAGGCCGTAGCGACCCGGGAGTGGCTGGACCGTCACGAGGACGGAGTCTTGGGCGCTCACCGGTTGTTGGTTCAGACTCGCGAGGGTTTGCGGTGGAAAGCGCAGCTCGACATACAGCGTGTTGAATGCGTCGCTATGCCGCAGCTGTCTGACTGTGAGGCGGGAATTCACTACGTAGAAGCTCTGGTCACTCACGGCCGGCGCCGCCGGTTGCAGCGGAAGGATCAGAAGCTCCGACGTGGAAAGGGTCACATCTCCGACCAGATCGAGGTCACCACAGGCCCCGATGAAGCTGGCCAGCAACGCGCTTGCCGCGAGTGTCAGTGCTCGTGATATTGCCCGTTGATGCTTGTTCCCCGCGGTCTCGGCGTAGCAGTTCTGCTGCTCACGCCCACCCATCTGCTCGCCCAGTCCTGGAACAGCGAGCCTACGATGACGCTGGTCACCCGGGGCGTCGCGCGCCGGGCGGCCCAGCAGGCCGACAGTACGCTGCTGGATTTCCGTGCTCGTGCGCATGGGTTCGTGTTCTTCTTGGGGCAACTCGGTGAGGGCCTGGCGGAACCACCCAGGCTCATCAAGTCGGATCAGCTCGTGCTCGAAGTTTACTGGAAGGCTCCAAACTACAGCAAGCAGCGGATCGTGGGGTGGCGGGACCGCCTCGATCTACCTACCGACATTCGGTACCACCGGGATCACCTGGGCGTAGTACAGAACAACTTCGCAGATCGCATCCGCCTGGGACACGGAGACGAGGTACGGGACGTGCCACACCCACTGGCTCCCCAGGGACCTACACTGTACGACTACGCCCTGGTGGACTCCATCACGCTGGAACTGCCGCGGCGTGAGGTGCGCGTGTTCGAGGTGCTGGTCCGCCCCAAGGACTTCAGCGCGCCGCGCGTGGTGGGGTCTCTGTACTTTGACGCCGCCACTGCCGAGCTGGTGATCTTTCGCTTCAGCTTCACCCGCGTGGCCTACCTCGACGAGACCCTCGAGGACATCACCATCGTTCTGGAGAACGGGCTGTGGGAAGGTCGCTACTGGCTTCCCACACGTCAGGAGATCGAGATCCGGCGACGCACCAAGTGGCTCGATCTCCCGGCCCGGGGGATCATCCGGGGTCGCTGGGAGATCCAGGACTACGCCTTCAACCAGGGACTCTCGAGCAGGCTCTTCCTCGGTCCTGAGATCGTCGCGGCTCCCCCAGCGGTGCGAGACACGTTCGTGTGGACGGTGCCGATAGAGGCGGCCATCCGGGAGGTGGCTGGTCCCGCCATGACCTTCGACTTGGAGGACGTCCGCGGGCAAATCACGGAGATGGCTGGCCCCCATGTGCTGTCCGGACTTGCCACGGCGCGGCCGGGCATCGGCTCGATTTCCGAATTGCTGCATTTCAACAAGGTCGAGGGGCTGGCCCCCGGCGCAGGATGGGTGGTGCGACCGGGCGGCGGCCCCGTGGAGATTCGGGGTTGGGCGTCGTTCGGTGTGTCTGATCGGCGGGCCAAGGGGCGGCTCAGCGTTCAGTACACGACGGGAGCGGTGACGCTCACGGTCAGAGGGGCGCGCCAGGTGCGGGACGTGGGCGATGATCCCGTGGTCGCGCCGGCGCTGAACTCGATCCTGGCGCAGGAGGCAGGCAAGGACTACGGGCACTACTTCCTCTCCGAGGGTGCCGACGCCACGGTGAGGCGTGGTTTTGGATCCCGAGGCGGACTTTCGCTGACGGCGGGTGTCCAGCGAACCACCAGTTTGGAAGTGCGCGCCACTGCTGCCCACGGGACGTTTGACCCCAATCCGCCTCTGGGAAGCGGGCTCTTCGGAGTGGGACGCCTGGCCTTGCAGCGACGGAGCGCGGAGCTGGCCGTGCGGGGTGGTATCAGCGGGCAGGTGGTCGTGGAGGCCGGTGCGGGTGAAGGTGTGCAATACCTGCGCCTCAGGGGGGGCGGTCGCGCGCACGTGACCCTGGGTGCGACGCGGGTGCTGGTGCGGGGTTGGGCCGGGTGGGGCTCAGCGGATCTGCCGGTCCACCGCTCCTTCGTGCTGGGCGGGCGGGCGACGCTGGTGGGGGAGCCGTTCCGGGCGTGGGGCGGACGGTACGCCGCGCTGGGGACGGTGGAGTGGCAGGTCCCGGTACCGTTTTTCGCAATTCCGCTGGGGCCCTTCGCCTCGACGGGGCGGGAGATCGTGCTGGCGCCCTTCGTCGCGGCCGGTTGGGCGGGCGGCGGCTTCCCCGCCGTTCCTTGGCAGCCCAGCGATGGAGTCCGGCCCGTGATCGGGTTGGGAGTCGAGTGGTTTCACCGGGTGCTTCGGGCGGATGTGGGCGTGAGCCTCAGGGGCGAAGGAGTGGGAGTGACGGTCGGGTTGAGGCGGGATCTCTGGGGCATACTGTGACAGGTGGCCGGTCGCGGCCGGCTGGGCAGGAGGTGTGGCTCGTAGTGCAAGGCTGCCCAACACGTAGAGTGTGACGCAGATCACGCCAAGTGTTTCCGGCGCAAGGAGTTGCAGGAATCCGTTCTGGCGCGTGGGTCCCTGAATCCGTATCTTATATGTCTCGCCTGGAGCATTCCGGGGCCACGGCGGCTGGAGGTGAATCGTTAAGCAGTTCAAGGACGAGTGGCTCAAGCCCACGCTGGAAGAGCTCGTCGGTGTTGAGAAGCTCGAGGAGCTGCGTCAAAGTGAGGATGCTCCTGACTCGCTTTGGGAGACAGTGGTTGGCGCGCAGCTGGTCACCGACGAGGCGCTGCTCAGTAGTCTGTCTACGCGGTTCCGACTCAAACTCGCCGACGTGTCGCAGAGCGAGCGTCAGGCCCGGGAGATCGTCTCTGAGCAGGTAGCGCGGCGGTACGAAATCCTCCCCATCCGCATCACGGATTCCTACCTGGAGATCGCAACGGCGAACCCGTTCGATCTTGACTGCGAAAAGACTCTCGCGTTTGCAACCGGTCGCGAAGTGCGGATCCAGCTCGCCAGTCCCAGCAAGATTCGGGAAAAAGTCGAGGAGCTATACCGGCCCGAGAACGTGCTCGATCAATTGATCGAGGGCATGGGTACGGAAGCCGAGATCACGCAGCTGCGGGATCAGCAGGAGGCCGAGGAACTAACGGTTTCCGCCGAAGAGGCGTCGCAGCGGCCCGTGGTGCGGTTGGTCGACCTGATCCTGTCGGAGGGGATCCTCTCACGGTCGAGCGACATCCACATCGAGCCCGAGGAGGGCGGCGTCGCGGTTCGCTACCGGATTGACGGTGTGCTGCGGCAGGTGATGAAGATCCCCCGGGCAGCGGGTCTCCCGCTCATTTCCCGGATCAAGATCATCTCGGGACTCGACATCGCCGACCGCCTGCGACCGCAGGACGGGCGGGCGCGAGTTGCCGTGAACGGGGTGCCGGTGGACCTGCGTATCTCCACCCTGCCGGCCTCGCTGGGCGAGAAGGTGGTGGTGCGGGTCCTGGACTCCACGCGCACCATCCTATCCCTGGAGAAGCTGGGCCTCAACCCTGACGAAGCGGGGGCGGTGAAGGAACTGCTGGAGAACCGGGACGGCATCATTCTGGTCACCGGACCTACCGGCTGCGGCAAGACGACCACTCTGTACTCGGCGATTCGCTACGTCCAGAGCGAAGGTGTGAACATCGTGACCGTCGAGGACCCGGTGGAGTACCGCTTGCAGGGTATCGTGCAGGTTCAGGTGCATGAGAAGGCCGGCCTCACGTTCGCCGCAGCGCTCCGCTCCATTCTCCGGCAGGATCCCGACGTCGTGCTCGTGGGTGAGGTCCGCGACCGGGAAACCGCCCAGATCGCGACGCAGGCATCCCTCACCGGACACCTCGTCCTCTCGACCCTGCACACCAACGACGCGCCCAACGCGGTGACGCGCCTCGTGGATATCGGGATGGAGCCCTACAAGATCGCGAGTGCGCTGCGCGGCGTCGTTGCCCAACGGTTGATGCGGCGCCTGTGCTCTACGTGCAAGGAAGTTTGGGTGGAGCAGATCCCCCACAAGCTCCAGCGGTGGATTCCACCGGACACGCCGGTGTATCGGGCTGTTGGCTGTCCCGAATGCGCGATGACCGGGTATCGTGGCCGGTTTTGCATCGTAGAGGTCCTTTCAGTGACTCCAGAAGTGGAGCGATCTATTGGGGCGAACGAAACGGCGGACAAGATTGCGGACGTTGCCCGCCGCGGCGGCATGAGGTCCCTGTGGGAGAGCGGTATCTCCCACGTGCTCCGGGGGGAGTCAACCATCGACGAGCTGCTCCGGGTGGTCGACGTGCCGCAGGAGGGTGAGCTGGGGGAGGAAACGGTACTGGAGCTGAAGCGTGCGTCGGGTCCGCGGAGTCGCGAACGGCCGGCGGGGGAGGTTGTCGGACAGGAGGCGCCCGAGCGAGGTGGCGATGGGAGGGGTGGGGTGGCGACGGCGGCACCGATCACCCCCGAGTTCGAGCTGCTTGAGCCGCTCCAGGCCGAACCGGTCAGCGCGACTGGTGCCAAGGTGTTGCTGGTTGACGACGAGGATCAGCTGCGGCGGGTCATGCGGGATCTACTCGAGCGCGACGGCTACGCGGTCGCTGAGGCGCGCGACGGAGTGGAAGCCCTCGACCAGGTTGACCGGCACGCCCCTGACATCGTGGTCCTCGACCTCAATCTTCCGGGTCTCGACGGCTACGGGGTGCTGTCCCATCTGCGGTCCCGCCCGTCAACGGCGGGCATACCGGTTGTGGTTCTTACCGCCCGGGGTGACGAGGACAACGAGGTCCGCGTGTTCGAAATGGGAGCGGACGACTTCCTCTCCAAGCCCTTCCGGGCACGTGCCCTCTCTGCTCGGCTCCAGGCGGTGCTAGGTCGTGCGCGAGGGACGACGTCTCGGGAGCGGAGCTGACGATTTAGCAGTTCGCAGTTCACAATTTGCCGGTTCTTCTGCCCCCTCGGTTTCGGGGGCTTTGTTGCAGTGGAGCAATTTGCGACTAGCAATTAGCAGTTCGGATGGCCTCCGGCCCTCGGGGGGGTTGGTGTGGAGCAGGTGCGATCAGGTCGGCCGACTGCTAGTTGGTAACCGCAAACTGCTAGGTGTGGTGAGGGGTGGTAGGGCTCAGGTAGGGCTCAGAATCTCAGCTGCGGCTGCCCGGAGCTCTCGGACGTTGAACGGCTTTTGGAAGTACCGGCAGCCGAGGCGACCCAGCCAATCGGTGGTCTCCGGTCGAACATCGGCCGTGAGGAAGATGGTGCGGGCCTTCAGATGCGGGTGACGGGTACAGAGGACGGCAGCAAAGCTCTCACCGGCTGACACGGCCGCTCGCGGGTCGGCGAGGATCAGGTCGTAGGCTTTGTGCTCCAGCAGCTCGACGGCGTGTGCGGCGTCCTGTGCTGCCTCGATGTGCTGACCGTCCTGAGCGAAGAGCACCCCGATCATTCGACGCACAGCTGGATCATCGTCCACGAGGAGGATGCTCCGTCCCGTCAGCGCCGCGACAGCGTCCGCAGAGGGTGCCTGGGATTCCGCTGTAATGTCGTTGGTGGGCGGCTTGGTGGTCGCAGCACCACACGCTGACGCCGGGAGCGTTACCACGAAGAGTGCCCCGCCTTCGGCCGCCCGCTGCACACTGAGTCGTCCCCCGAGTCCCTGGACGATACGGTAGGTGATGGAGAGGCCGAGGCCGGTCCCCTGTCCGGGTCGCTTGGTGGTCACGAACGGGTCAAAGATCTTGGGGAGCAGCTCCGAGGGGACGCCGGGACCAGTATCCGCGACGCGGAGCACGATCTCGTCGTCGGTGAGGGCGGTGCTTAGGCGCACCACGCGGGGGCGCTCCGGCGGGGCCTCGCTGGCCGCCTGGACCGCGTTGGTAAGCAGGTTTAGGACGACCTGCTGCAGTTGATTGCGGTCGCCGTGCACCAGCAGGACCTGGTCGGCCAGGTCCGTCTCCAGCTCGATTTCCCGAAGCCTCAGTTCGTAGTCGATCAGTGCGGTAGCGCGGCGCGTGATTTCGTTCAGGTCCACGTTGGCGAGTTCGATGGGACTGTGGCGCGCGAAGGTAAGGAGGTTCTGCACGATCCGGGCCGCCCGTTCGGCTTGCTCGTGGATCACGCGGATGTGTTCCCGTTCCCGCTCCGTCGTGCTCGGTCGCTCCAAGAGGAACTCTGACAGTCCCGAAATCGACGTGAGCGGATTGTTGAGCTCGTGTGCAACGCCGGACACCAGCTGACCGACGGCGGCCATTTTTTCGGCCTGAATGAGCTGGGCTTCCAGTGCCTTCTGCTCCGTGACGTCTTCGATCAGGGCCACCACCCAGCCGACGGCTCCGGCGCGGGGGTACGGGGAGACGGTGATGCGAAGGATCAGATCGAGTTCCTCGGAGTGTGATGACAGCGGTGGAGGCTGCACGCCGGCTCGGGCAGCATCCAGCAGTTCAATCAGTTCTGCCGACTGCCAGAAGAGAGCGTCGCACAAGTCCAGGCCGATCACTTCCGGCAGCGGCTTACCGAGGAGTGTTGCCAACGCATGATTTGCCCGACGAATGCGCCCGTGGTCGTCCACCACGGCAACGCCGTCGGCGAGGGCATCGAAGGTGGTCTCCCACTGCTTCTTCCCACCGCGGATCAAGTCGAAGAACCGAGCGTTAGCCAGCGCCATCGCCGCGTGGGTGGCGATGGTGGAGAGGAGGCGCAGATCCTGCTGACCGAAGGCGTCCTCTGAGTCTTTGACCACCGCGACAGCGCCGACGGTCATCCCGTGCGATCTGAGCGGTGCCGCGGCTGCCCGGCGAACCGCCACCCCAGGGAGGAGTTCCGGCAGCCGTCCGTCGGAGTCGTCTGCCATTTGGAGGTGCTCGTGGGTCATCGCCATGCCCACGAGTCCCGTGTCCTCGGCGATTTCCGTTTCGGTTCCCACCAGCGCCGACAGCGAACCTTCGGCTGCGGCGACTCGCAGCTTGATCTCGGGCCTGCTCTCGAGCGCTACGAGGGTGCCGTCGCAGGGGATGAACCGGATGACGAAGCGAGCGACCTGCTCGGCGATGCGGTCGAGATGGATCGACTCCGACAGGACGTAGGTGAGTTCCTGAAGAGAGAACAACTCATTGAGGCGACGGGTGAGCTCTGAACGAGCCCGTGCCAGCGCCGTCTCGTCACGACGCCTGCAGCGGGTTGTGGTGACCCACCAGCCCAGACCGCAACCGGCTGCCAGCAGGGCCACGCCCGCCAAGACCGTAAGAGTCGTCACCTGTTCACGCGCTCGCCGCCTGCTCGTGAGTGTCGCTGATCTCGGGTGGTGCGTTGGGTTTGATCCTCACGGCCTTCGCCGGGACGCCGAGATAGAGATGCCAAGGCTTGGCGTCCCTGGTGAGGACCGCGCCGGCCCCGACTATCGCCTGCTCGCCTACATGGACGCCAGCGAGGACCGTGGCGTGGTAAGTGATCCGCACGCCGTCGCCCAGTACCGTCACCGCGTCGGTCACATCCTCCTGGTCAGCGAGACTGTGGGTGTGACTGTAGACGTTGGCATAATCAGCCACTGAGACTCGGTTCCCGAGGACGATTCCTCCGCGATCGTCCAGCAGGACGTGTCGGTGGACTACCACATTGTCCCCGACCTCCATGTTGTAGCCGAAAGAGAACTCGACGAACTGGAAGCACTTGAAGTTCTCGCCGCACCGCCGGAAGATGTGCTTGGCCAGCAAGCGTCGGAACTGCACTGCCACATTCACGTTGCCGCCGCCCAGGGGCGACCGGTCGAAGCTCTGCCACAACCAGAGTAGCGGCTTCACCCGCACGTACTTCTCGTCGTCCTTCTCGTGATAGTACTCGGGCTCGAGGGTGACATTGTCTGGGTCGAGGGCGAGGAGCGCTGCCCGAGTCGTCGGCTTTACCTGGGGATCTGCGATGAGGTCCTCGTAGGTTCCCAACCCCGGATAGTAGATGTCGAACAGGACCTCCCTACAGAGTCGACGACGGTCACAGCCTGGATCGGCCAGACGCTCCTCGATCTCGCCTAGCCACCGACCGTATTCCCGATCCGTCGCTGCCGGGAGGGTCAGCTTTCGCAGCGGACGGTGCACCATTCCTGGTTACCTCATAGAGTCACTTCTTCGTTTGACACCCCAAAACCCAACCGATAAGCTCGGCGTTGTACTAGCTGAGAATGAGTCTCAACATCAACCGATTTCTGCGCCGCGCTGAACTTCCACCGGGAAACCCGGCGTTTCTCCAATGCTAACCCAAACTGGGCCCACTGTCTGCCCTCGGTAGGGGAAACCACCACGGTGCCGCTGCCGGTTCCGGCCAGGTGCCGGCGGACCTCTGTCTGGGACGGTCCCACTAGCGTTAGCCATCGTCTCGGCCACCTCCCTGTGGAGCGCCGCCTCCCAACTGCTCGCTGCACAGGCCCAGAGGCCCGTGGGCACCATCATCACCGGTCACGGGGGGAGCCCCCCGGAGTGGAACGCCGCGGTGCTGAC
>WVYX01000046.1:333-1537 GCA_011772755.1 Gemmatimonadales bacterium | reverse complement strand
ATCGAGTATTCCCTGGGCGGCGACGCGCATCGATGCCCGTCGAAACTAATGGCGCTGGTTCGTGGCGGGACGTAGCAGTCTGGTCGCTAGTCCCACTCTTTCTCTTCACCGCCCGGCGGCGTCAGGAAGCCGAGAAGACAACCGTTGGAGCCGTCTTTCAGTCTGTGGCATCGGACCGTGATGTGATCCCCGGCCTCCACGCTATCCGGCTGCCAGCCGCCCCGGAGGAGTGCATTCGGGCTGCCGCCCTCGAGCGCCCACACGACGGACTCCCCGTCCTCACCGGGAACCTCCAGATAGATCCAGGTGTGAGGATTCATCNNGGTACGAGCCAGATGAACGCGATCGCCAGAACCCCTAAGCGCATGGTTTTTCTTATGATCATCATGCTCGTGTTCCTGAGATAGAGGGTCGGTTAGAGAGCGATTCTAACCGATATGCATACGACCCTGCCCATCAAGGCCGTCCTCGGCGGGGGAGCGCTCAGGCCGCCCGAATGGGGCTGATCGATTCGAAACCCAATGCCTCGATCACTGCGGGATGGCGCAGCTTGCCCGCATGGACGTTGAGACCGTTTCTCAGATGAGGGTCCTGATCCAGCGCCTCGCGCCAGCCCTGTTCCGCAAGTGCCTTGACGTAGGGCAATGTCGCGTTACTGAGCGCAAGCGTGGCCGTACGCGGAACCGCTCCGGGCATGTTGGTCACGCAGTAATGAACGACGCCGGCTTCGGTGTAANNCCGGGCATCAGGACGGAGCCGATGACCAGATTCGCAGCGCCGACTTCCCGGGCGATGGTGGCATGGGTCGAGTACAGCGTCCTGATCCGGCTACCGAACCGGGCCGCTAGCGCCTCGAGCTGCTCGACGCGTTTATCGACGACGATGACTTCCGCCTGCAACCCGACGGCCATTTCCAGGGCGTTGGTCCCGGCCACGCCTGCGCCGATCACGAGGACCCGTCCGGGTGCGACGCCGGGCACGCCACCGAGGAGAATCCCCGCGCCTCCCGCGGGCTTCTCGAGGAAGTGCGCGCCCACCTGGGTTGCCATCCTCCCGGCGATACCGCTCATCGGTTTCAGCAGCGGCAGGCCGCCGTCATCCGCCGTGACGGTCTCGTAGGCGATGGCGGTCGCGCCCGACTTCATCAACGCGCGGGCCTGTTCCGGGTCGGCGGCTAGATGGAGATACGTGAACAGGGTCTGGC
>WVYX01000046.1:0-255 GCA_011772755.1 Gemmatimonadales bacterium | reverse complement strand
TCCCGGTAAGCGCGGTCTTCGAAGCCTGCCCCGGAGCCCGCGTCGGCCTCCACGAGCACATCGTGCCCTGCCCCGGTGAGCTCACGCACGCCGTCGGGTGTGACCGCGACTCGATGCTCGAGGACCTTGATCTCCTTTGGGACGCCGATCTTCATGTCCAACTCCGGATCAAACTCCCTGCAGCATAACGAGAATCGGGGTACGGGCGCTTGCGATTATTGCGTACATAACGCCCAAAAATTGTATAAAATTCTG
>WVYX01000258.1:1392-1694 GCA_011772755.1 Gemmatimonadales bacterium | reverse complement strand
CCGCTCGTCATGTATAAGCTCACGCTGAAGGCTCCGCGTCCCTACTTCGCGGAGGTGCCATACTACCTCTGGGGTCAGGTCAACTACGACTCATTCGGCAACTGTCAGCGCCCGACGGACCGCGATTGGACGTCTCTCGAGCTGACCAATCGTGAAACGGGTGAGCACATCGAGGTTGATCGTAACAACGGCGAGTGGATTGTGGAGGCCGATGACCCCCTGGCCGCTCGCGCAGCCCTGTTCCTTTGCCATCGTTCCGATGGGAGTGGCGAGGTGGAGTTACGGTCGAGGGTTGGGGACTG
>WVYX01000258.1:1012-1296 GCA_011772755.1 Gemmatimonadales bacterium | reverse complement strand
TCGGTCGTCCCGAGCTTAAGCCGTTCGACTCACACCTGTTCTGGGGAAGTTGGAAATGGATCGGCTGGTTCGCGACCGAGTTCACATGGGTTGGTCGAATGATCATGCACTCGGTGGTACGTCACGACACGAGGGGTGTCTTCCTATGCATCGACTGGCTCAAGCACGGGACCTACTCGCCTGAACAGAGTGCAGTGCTCCGCTACGCTCTGCACCACTTGACCGGCGAGTCGTTCGATACCGACAAGCAGTGGATTCGCTGGTACGCAGGGTCATTGTTGTCG
>WVYX01000258.1:0-888 GCA_011772755.1 Gemmatimonadales bacterium | reverse complement strand
GTTGCCAGGGGAACCTCCCTCACTTTAGTGGACACTTTCACCTGACCAGGGGGAGGTGTCGATGGCACGCGCTGGGCCGCGGAAGGTCCGGGAGTACAGCCTCGAGTTCAAGCTGACGGCGGTGAGGCTGAGTCAGCAGCCGGGGATGCAGGTGCAGGCGGTGGCCGCGGTGAGGGCCGGGAGATCGACGCCCAGGTGGGTGTCCGCGAGCAGGAGGATGCGGACGGCTACCCCCTACGCACCCCAGTACAGCCGATCCGCGTTCCCGCCCAGGATCATCCGCCGCTCGGCGTCCGTGAGGAACGCGCAGCGGTCCACGAACTCGAGGTACGGGCCGATGGCCATCAGGGGCCAGTCGCTGCCGAACATCAGCTTGTCGCACCCCACACCCCAGTAGATCAGCGACTGGAACTGGTGCAGCAGGAAGTCCACGTGCGGCGGCAGGTCGGTGCGGCCCACCATCCAGCCGGAGATGTCGCCCCACACGTTGGGGTTCTTGCCGATCACCTCGCCCGCGTCGGGCATCCAGTGCTGGCCGCAGTGGGCGAGCACGATGGTGAGGTCGGGATGCCGCACGGCGACCTCGTCGGCGGGCATCGGGTGCGCATAGGTCACGTGCCCCGACGGGAGCAGCGTGTCCCCCGTGTGGAACATCACCACCCCGCGATGCCGCTCCACCAGCTCGAACACGGGCTCCAGGCGGGGGTCGTCCGCGTGGTACGTCTCGTAGCCGGTGAAGCACTTGACCCCGACGATCCCGGGATGCGCCAGGTGCTCGTCCAGTAGCTCGAGGTCCACCGGCCCGGCCGGCGCCAGGTTTACGCCCAGCAGACCCCGGAGGCGGGCGTCGCCGCGCTCGATATAGTGGCGTAGGTCGTTGTTGCTGCG
>WVYX01000261.1:973-1151 GCA_011772755.1 Gemmatimonadales bacterium | reverse complement strand
GCGGGCGGCGCGATCAGTGGACGCCTGTCGGTGCGCGGGGGTGTCAGGTACACGACCGGATCGGGCCGCTCTGTCGGCCCTATCACGTACGGTTCCAGGGACACCGGTGGGGTGTACGACACACGTGACCTGTCCGGGTACGTCGATCTATCGCACTCTCTTGGATCGCGGTTCTCCG
>WVYX01000261.1:555-837 GCA_011772755.1 Gemmatimonadales bacterium | reverse complement strand
CGGCGGCTGGACAGTTTCTGGCCTCGGGTCAGTCGTTCGATTTCCCTTTCACCAGCGTCACTGAGTTTCGCCGGCCAGCGTTCCGGTATCAGGGTGACTACGCGTGGAGCGGCCAGCGTCTGCGTGCCGGGTACGACTGGGAGCAAGAGACGAATGCTCTGGTGCCCGGTTGGACGCTCACGAACCATGCGTCGTTCGTTCAGCAAGAGTTCACGGTTCGCGATCGCTGGTTTGCGACCGTCGGCGCGCGCGTGGATAGCAAGCAGACCTACGACACCTTCG
>WVYX01000261.1:326-461 GCA_011772755.1 Gemmatimonadales bacterium | reverse complement strand
CGGCAGGGGCATCAAGTCGCCAACGTTCGGCGAGCGTTTCGGGGGGGCGTTCGCTGATCCTGCGCCTGATCTGCACGTCGAGCACGCCCGCACGAGCGATGTGGGTGTGGAGGCGACATTCCTCGATCAACGGGT
>WVYX01000261.1:0-233 GCA_011772755.1 Gemmatimonadales bacterium | reverse complement strand
GGCGCTGCAGCGCCCTGTGGCGGGCGTGACTGCGTCGGCGACCTACGTTTTCGTCGATCACCGCGTCGTCACCAATATCAGCACGAGCCAGCAGTTTCAGCCGGGTCAGCCCTTGCTGCGACGTCCGAGACGCGCGGGGTCGGTGCGCGTTGGCTACACGCGGAGCCGCGCCACCGTCACGTTCAACGCGCGTGTGGTCGGTGAACGCCACGACCACAGTTTCCTCTCGCTCC
>WVYX01000134.1 GCA_011772755.1 Gemmatimonadales bacterium | reverse complement strand
TACTCCGGACGATTCATCAGCGATTTCGAATCCCGCTGACCGTGCTGGTTCCGGTCGTTTGGGTTGCGAGCGAGTGGCTGCGCCTTCGCTTCTCCATCGGTCAGGTTGCCATCTACCCATTGGGCACGTCTCATTTCGCTCAGCTCAAGCTGATCCAGATCGCCGATCTCACGGGTGTCGCCNNGGGTGTCGCCGGTGTTTCCTTCGTGATCGCCTGTGCCAGCGGTGCGATCGCTGACTTACTGCAGCGTAAGCCGGGCGGCTGGAGAGATCTCTGGCCCCTGGGCGCTTTCATGCTGCTCTTCGCTACTGTCTACGGCTACGGCAAGCGCCGGGAAGCCGGGCGCGAGCTGCTTGAGGGGCCACGCATCGCCCTGATCCAGCCGAACGTGACCCATTATCGCGACCCGGCGAAGGCGAGGGCCACGTTTGAGGAGCAACTGGGATTCACCCGCTCGGAGGTCGAACCGGGCGCCGCTGACCTGATCGTGTTGCCGGAAAACACGGTCAGCACTCCGATCGGCGATGACCCGAGCTACGTCGAGGCACTGGGCATGCTGGCTCGGGAGCAGAGGGCGCGGCTCGTCGTCGGGGCGTTCACCCGGGCATCGCTGGTACCACCGAGGGTCTATACTTCCGCCTACTATCTGTCAGAGCGAGGAAAGCTGCTCGCGCGACATCACAAGCTCCACCTAATACCGTGGGCGGAGTACATGCCGTTCGAGTCGTGGCTGCCGCGTCTCAGCCCCGCGCTCAACCAGGCACACCACGCGCTGACGCGCCGGCTGCTGGGTTATGCCAGCGATGGTGTGCCTGGCGACGAGCTCACACTCTTCCCGGTCGAGAGCGGCGGGCGGGTCTCTCGCTTCGCGGTCCCCATCTGCTTCGAGGTGGCCAGCAAGGAGTTCGGTCGTGAAGCGGTGCAGTTAGGTGCGGACTTCCTGCTCAACATCACCAGCGAGGGCGTGTTCGGTCCGCCCGTGTACTGGCACATGCTGGCGCATGGCGTCTTTCGGGCGGTGGAGAACCGCGTGTCAGTGGTACGCGCGGGGAACAACGGGATATCCGGGATCATTGAGCCCAGCGGGCAAGTTCGCAGCCTGGTCGAA
>WVYX01000328.1 GCA_011772755.1 Gemmatimonadales bacterium | reverse complement strand
CCACGGCTGCGGCGCGAACGATTGCCTGCTCCATCTGCAGAAGTGACAGGATCAGCCCGAGCAGTGCGATGGTGAGCGTCGCAACGGCGGCAGAGAATCCAAGGAACTTACGACGGATGGTCCAGTCTCGCATGAGTCTCATCTTCAGGCCTCAATAAATAGGTCGGTTGGGGGAACCGGAGTCCTTGGCCCCGTGGGCTCTCTCAGCTACCGGGTCGGCGGACGGGAGGCGCCCACCGCGATGAAGTAGCCCCATTCGACTTGGTCGGATCGCTTGAATCGTTCAGTTTTCGACCGTGATCTGAATCGAGGACATTGTAAGGCCTCACCGTGCTTGCCGCCATCACCGCGTTCGGCACAGGGCGGTGGTGCGTTACGCACGCCTTCGGCAAACAGCGAACCGGACTTGGCCAACTCCCCGATCACGCTCTCCCGGGCCCGTCCGGCGTATCCTTGCACTCGACCCGATCGATGGTCATCATCGGTGCCTCCGGTCTGTCCGCAGTGCTTCGTTGGGTACCCTGCCCGCTGCCGCTGCGGCGTCTGCCAGGGCACCGCCGTGGCAGCCCGTTTCGTCGATGACTGCCTCGGCTCGGTCGATTATACTGACGGATTAGACGCATCGTTAGTTTAATTGGGTTCTAAAGTCTGTCGGGGACAAGCCGGTTGCCGTGCGGCGTCATCGGTAGAGAGTTCCCGACGGAAGCTGGCGCGGATCTGTAAACAATGGAAAAGCCTGGGGGGAGCGTGCAGGGCGTCAAATGTTGGAACATGGGGCTGAGTGAGGTGGCACATCGGGCGCCGAGCCCGACCGCGCCAGGGGCCGCATGAGCGATCTTGGCGATGTCTCCATGTGGAGCCTGTTTCGTGGAGAGGTCGAATCCCAGATGAGGGTATTCACCGACGGCCTGCTNNGCGCGCCGCGCATTCGATCAAGGGCGCCGCCCGTATCGTGCAGCTCGACGCGGGCGTTCGCCTCTCACACTTGATGGAGGATTGTCTGGTCGCCACCCAGGAGTCGGAACTGGTGCTGGACGGCGCCGGAATCGACGTGCTGCTGTCGGCCGGTGACCTGCTGGCGCGGTTGTCGGTCGTCGACGAATCGGACGTTCCGCAATGGCTCGAGGAAAACGCTGGCCTCCTCGAGGAGCTGTGCGACCATCTGGCCCAGGTCCGTGCCGGTACCTGGACTCCCCCGTCCGTTCCAGTCACCGAGGCGCCAGCACCTGCCGCCGAGCAGGTGTCACCCGCACCCGAGCCGCCGGCAACGCCCGCGGCCGCGAACCAGACCGCGACGGCCGAGGCCAGCCCACCCCGCCCATCAGTCCCGCCCGCAGAGGTTCCCGAGCGGTCGAACGCCCTGGCGGCGCTCCTGTTCGAAGTGGGAGGCCAGCGCTACGGCCTTGAGGTTTCCCAGGTGGTTGAAGTCATTCCTGCGGTCCGCCTGCGGACGATTCCGGGCGTGCCGGCCTGCGTCGCGGGTCTCTGCCATTACCGCGGATCGATGGTGCCGGTGCTTGACCTGAGCCAGATGCTCGGAGGCTCTTCCTCGGCCCGCCGCTATAGCACACGGCTCGTGCTCGTGCGGTATGAAACGCCGACCGGTCCACCGCAACTGCTTGCATTGCTCGCCGAACGCACCGCGCAGGGTATCACCGATTCTCTGGGACAGCCGATCTCCCCCGGGATCGTGAATCCGGAAACGCCGTATCTCGGGGCGCTGGTCAGCGACGGCGGCGAGGTCTTTCAGATGGTGACGGTGGACCAGCTTCTCTCGGACGACCTCCGCGCGCGACTCTTTGCCGAAACCCAGGAAAGT
>WVYX01000112.1:347-1743 GCA_011772755.1 Gemmatimonadales bacterium | reverse complement strand
AACCCGGCTGCTCACGGCACCGAGAGCTGTATCTACTGGCTTGATTTCGAAGAAGCGGATGATATATGGGGAGTGATGATGGGTGCGGGTCCAGAGCCCACGCGCTCTGCAACGTCATCGAGCCGGTCCTGGATCGACGGCTGATCTTCGATTGCTGGGCCAAGTGTCGTGGCAAAGGCACGCACCGTGCCGTCTTGCGCTATCAGGCCTACGCGCAGCGCTATCGTTTCGCTCTCAAGATGGACATACGCAAGTACTTCCCGTCCATCGACGCGACGATCTCGTCACGCCGTACGAGCGGCCGAAGGGTTTGCCTATTGGCAATCTCACCTCGCAGCTTTGGGCCAACACCTATCTGAGCAGCTTCGACCACTGGGTGGGGCAGGACCTGTCGGCGCCCGCCTATCTGCGCCTCGTTGATGATTTCATCCTCCTGCATGACTGCAAAACCGTTCTGGCCGAGTGGGTGTCCGCAATACGCCAGGAGCTGGAGCGGCTCCGCCTGTCGGTTCAGCCGAGCAAGTGCGTGATCCGGCGCACCGCTGAGGGCGTGCCGTTCCTCGGATATGTGGTGTGGCCCGATCGTGTGCGGGTGCGCGGCGTTACGGTTCGACGCTATCGGAAGCGGTGGCGGACACTGCGAGCACGGGATCCAGAAAGCGCCTGGCAGAGTCGCGCCGCCTGGCATGGCCACATTCAACTTGCTGGCACCTGGCGTCGCCGCGCGCTTCACTGACTGGCTGGAACCGATCCCCCAACCACGGCGGTGCCCCACGCTGGCCTCGAGACAACTTGTGGCCCAGCCCGGGGGTTGCCCCACCCCCGACCTCTGGGTAGAATCGGGCGCCCCTCTTCCACAAAACAGCGTGGCCATCGCCCCGCGGGGCTGATGGCTCAGGCAGCTACGGCCGTAGTTCGGCCGGCCGGCCCGGTCTCCTGGCCGCCGGCGCCACGGAGTGCGCCCGGACGGTCCGGTTGTCAGACGGGAGAGCAGGCCACGGCCGGGCCCCAACCAGCACAGGAGGGATGAGATGCTCAAGGAGTTCAAGGAATTCGCCCTGAAAGGGAACGTCCTCGACATGGCGATCGGGATCATCATCGGCGCCGCGTTCGGCAAGATCGTGACGTCGATGGTCAAAGACGTCATCATGCCCCCGATCGGGTTGCTGCTGGGCAACGTCGACTTCAGCAACCTGTTCATCAACTTGTCGGACCAGGAGTTCGCGTCGCTGGCCGCCGCGCAGGAAGCGGGCGCGGCCACGATCAACTACGGCGCGTTCATCAACACCGTGCTCGACTTCCTGATCGTCGCGTTCGTGATCTTCCTGGTGGTCAAGCAGTTCAACCGCATGAAGAAGAAGGAAGAGGCGCCGCCGCCCGAGCCGACGACCAAGGA
>WVYX01000112.1:0-161 GCA_011772755.1 Gemmatimonadales bacterium | reverse complement strand
GCGCGGAGCCGCTCGACGCCCTCGATTTCCGGTAGGCGGTCGCTGAATCGACGGAGAAACCGGGCGTGGACAACTTCGAAAAGCTGGGCGCCTTTTATCTCGGCCGCCCCTACGACCTCGACCAGAAGAAGGGGCAGGAGGGCCTGCTCCTGTACGACTCG
>WVYX01000155.1:709-1031 GCA_011772755.1 Gemmatimonadales bacterium | reverse complement strand
AGCGATCACGAGTTGCCTCCGTTTGTTGCGTCACCACTGCGAACAATCCGCGAGCGGTCCAGGCACGGAATGTCTCGGATAGTCCAGCGGTGATCTCGTTCTTCGGCACGGCCAAGCAAGCACCGACCGATGAAACCGCGTGCTGCTCCTGGTGACCCGGGCAACATGCGCTGAAGCAGTGGACAGCGCTCACAATCGCTCGCGAGCACGGGCGCGGCGGCGCCTTCAACCGATTGGATACTGAGCTTGGTCTTCATTGGCCCACCTTTAGCTCTCACACTGCACCTCCACGTTGAACACGTAAACGATGCGCGGCGTCTGT
>WVYX01000155.1:415-573 GCA_011772755.1 Gemmatimonadales bacterium | reverse complement strand
CCGTTGGAGTCGTCAACGGACGCATCCAGGTCCGTGTCAGCCACACGTTCACGCACAAGGTCAAACGCATGCTCCAGACTTCGCGCGTTGTCTATCTCGATCGTCGTTGGAAGATTAGCCACGTTTAGCTCCCTCGGGGTTGTTCGCTGCTACGAGCG
>WVYX01000155.1:0-266 GCA_011772755.1 Gemmatimonadales bacterium | reverse complement strand
TTTCACTGACCCACCTCCGGGTCACCCGTACACGGCCCCTCGACGATCGCAACATCGACGCCCGGGTGGGCGGCGAGCACGCGCAGCCGATACGCCTCGGCCAGCTCGCGTGTCCACGGCGCGCACATGCTCGGCGGGTTGTACACGCTGTCAAACGTGAGCTTGCTCAGGCACGCCGGCTCGCCGTCCACGGTCCAGTGAAGCACTCCAGGGCGCTTGAACCCCGGCAGCCCACCAGCAGCACGCCAGGCGCGCAGCACGGCCGC
>WVYX01000097.1:1076-1270 GCA_011772755.1 Gemmatimonadales bacterium | reverse complement strand
CAGCCGAGGCACCAGGACGCCACTGCGGTGCGTCAAGACGTCTAGAACCGTGATCTCTCCCTTTCCCTCGCGCTTGAACTGCGGGATGTAGTGTGACACCGAGCGGTCTACGTCCAGGTGCCCGCGGTCCTCGAGGACCGCGACCGAAAAGGCCACGACAGGTTTAGATGCCGACATGACCTGGAAAGGGGTGG
>WVYX01000097.1:708-995 GCA_011772755.1 Gemmatimonadales bacterium | reverse complement strand
TTGTTGTCGGCGGAATAACGCTTCCGCCTTTCTGAGCGTTTCGTTGGCTGCCACCTGGTCTCGGTGCTAGCCCATCCAGAAGCCCTTGCGGTGCGATACACCCAGCGCCTTGCGACAGGTACCGCAGAAGTAGATGAACCGCTTGCCAAACAGACCTTTCAGCTGCTGATACCACACGGTTCGAAGCTCCGTTGAGCAATGTGGACAGAGAGGCCGCACGTCTTCACGTTGCTGGAGTTCGATCATCACTACAACCCTCCACTGACGCCTTGATCGGCATACCGCCT
>WVYX01000097.1:361-694 GCA_011772755.1 Gemmatimonadales bacterium | reverse complement strand
CACCCTCCTCCTGCACGGCCCGGGCGCTGTAGCCGCCCACGGCCTCGCGGATCGGCCCGCGGATCCGCCAGCGACGGATGATCCAGGCACCCGTGGGCAGTCGCTCGAAATCCAGTCGGCCGCCGAAAATGGTGCGTATGACATCCATGTGCGCAGGGAAGCGCAGACCGGCGTAGCGGTACTCCAGTTGGTGAAGCTCGGCGCTGCGCTCGTCCAGCCACAACACGCCTTCCACATCCGTGACGTCCCGACCGCCCACCGGCCGGAACGCCAGACCGACCAGGCCAGGCCGCTCGTCGCGCGCCGGCTCGAGAGTGAAGCAGTGGGTGTCCA
>WVYX01000097.1:0-264 GCA_011772755.1 Gemmatimonadales bacterium | reverse complement strand
ACGGCTTGCCGCCAGCGCGCCAGACCGAATCGGAGCTCTCTTGCTGGATGACCAAGGTGTTGGGGTCGAGCACTCGGGAGTAGCGGTGAACCCGGAAGGCGAACAGCCGTCGCTCTTCCGTCCAACGGGTCGCCGCCAGCGCCTTGCGCGCCTCCTCCCAAACCCGCGCCATCTCCAGCCCTTCCTCTGGGCGCGTCACGCAGCGCCGCTCGGCCTCTACCGACACGCCCGACAGCTCCACCGCCACCACCGGCACGCCCAGCT
>WVYX01000285.1:843-1048 GCA_011772755.1 Gemmatimonadales bacterium | reverse complement strand
AGCTACCGATGCTGTTATATCTGAGGTGCAGTGAGAACTCGCGGCGCGTGGCGCGGGCTTGAGGCTGGTGTCACCGCAGTCTAACACCGCCCCCGCGCCCGGTCAAGTCCCGGACCCCCGGGTGGCCGTTTTCTCCATCTACCGGGTGGATACGGTTCCCGGAGGCCAGGTGACCACCGGCAGGCTGCGGCCCGGCCTCGAGCCC
>WVYX01000285.1:0-809 GCA_011772755.1 Gemmatimonadales bacterium | reverse complement strand
CTGACGGAACGCCGAGGCACCACGGCCAGTACGCGGGAGGGGCCTCACGGTTGGGAGTTGCTCCTGTTCGATGCGGCCCCGCGCCGTGAGCGCTGGGGGGTCCACATTCTGCTGTTCCTGTTCACGCTTTTCAGCACCACAGTGGCTGGGAGTCTGCTGGCCGGCCTTTGGCCCATCCAGTTCGAGACGGTTCCGACGCTCGACGGTTGGTGGCTCCCGCTTCCGGTCAGCCTCGACCTCGCGGACCTGTGGGCGGGCGTGCCCTTCGGTCTCTCGCTGGTCGTCGTTCTCGCACTGCACGAGGCCGGTCACTACGTGGCGGCTCGCCGTCGCCGCATCAGTGTCACGCCGCCTTATTTCATCCCATTCCCTCCGTACGTCTCGATCATCGGCACGCTGGGAGCCTTCATCCGTCTGCGCTCGCCTGTTCTCGGTCGTCGCGACCTGCTGGACGTGGCCGTGGCCGGTCCGCTGGCGAGCTTCGCCGCCTCGCTTCCAATTCTCTGGTGGGGGTTGAGCCACAGCGCTGTGATCGTCGATCCACCGGCGGCAACGACGCCCTATGCCATCGCCTTTGCGGGGACCGAGCAGTTCTGGCTGGGCGGGTCGGTTGCCATGTCGGTTATCTCACACTTTGCCCTGGGCCTGCCCGCGCCCGATCACGTCGTGATCCTCCACCCGATCGCCTTCGCCGGCTGGCTCGGCCTTTTCGTGACGGCGCTCAATCTCCTGCCGATCGCCCAGCTCGACGGCGGTCACATTCTCTACGCGGCGCTAGGGTCGCGACAAACTCCACTGGCCTGGTTGTT
>WVYX01000286.1:1496-1733 GCA_011772755.1 Gemmatimonadales bacterium | reverse complement strand
AACGAACAGCAACCCCACAATGACCCAGAAAACCTCGAGGCTCAAGCCAACCGATTTCCGGGCCACCTGCACGCCGAGGGTGATCGCCCCGACGCCGAGCAGCGTGACCGCGGCCGGGAACGTCGCAAGCAACGCCACACCGATCCAGACGAAGAACAGCGCCCAGCCGAAACCGCCGAGTCGGCTGGCGAGGACGTGGCCTTGGTCACCCCCAACCTCTTTGCCTCTGTCCGTGGT
>WVYX01000286.1:328-1436 GCA_011772755.1 Gemmatimonadales bacterium | reverse complement strand
GTCTAGCCGGAGGAGTGACCAAGGACGGGAATGGTTCTGTTTGAAATGCGTGCCAACATGTAGATGGGCACGCCCGAGCCAGGCGCCACTCGACGTGGAGGGTTGGTGCTGGCGAATGTTGCATTGGGTAGCCATCAATCCCGACTCTTGCGCTCGGGATTGGCGCCTGCATATTGAGGTCTGATGTTCCACATGCTGCGGACCTTTCCTCCCGGAGGCCCCGATGAGTTTGCGTGCATCACGCGTGTCCACGGTTGCTGTTGGAGTGCTCGTTGCCGTTCTCGCAGCGTGCGGTGGCGAGCGAATAGTACAGGGCGAGTGCCAGCGGGTGTTCGACGGTGACGTCTGCACCTGGGGTACGATGGTCGGTGGCGACGTGACCCAGTTCGGCGCCACGGTCTCGATGACAAGTGTGGAGAACGCGCCGGCCCACGGCGAGATGGTCTTCCCGCCACCGTTCGTCGGCCTCGTTCCCCTGCCCCAGGAAGTCGCGTCGGCGACCGGATTCAACCATCTCGCCGTGAACTGGGAACCGCACGGTCATCCCCCTGCCCTGTTCCTCACGCCGCATTTCGACTTCCACTTCTACACCGTCGATCCCGCCCGCGTCAGGACCATCGACTGCGCCGACCGGAGGAAGCCCACTGTGGTCCCAGCGGCGTACACCCTGCCGGATCTGGACATCCCCGGTCTTGGCCAACTCGTGGGGCTGTGCGTGCCAACGATGGGCATGCACGCGATGCCGGCAGCGGAGCTGGACAAGACGACGCCCTTCGGCGCGTCGATGATCGTGGGGTATTACGGGCAGGATCTCATCTTCCTGGAGCCCATGATCGCCCGGGCGAAGCTCCTCGAGGCTCAGAGCTTCACGATGGACGTCCCGGCGGTGCAGAGCCCCGGGGCCAAGGTGCGGTGGCCGAAGGGCTTCGAGGCGAGGTACGATGCGGGATCGCGCACCTACCAGTTCGTGTTCTCGGTACCAGCCACAGACTGACGTCCGCCAACGAAACGCGCCCGCTGGCCCTCCGCTGGCCGGCGGGCGCAGTTCGACTTCAAGGGTGACGGCACCGACGCACCGACGACCTTGTGACTGGTCGTGGAGCGCGTG
>WVYX01000286.1:0-187 GCA_011772755.1 Gemmatimonadales bacterium | reverse complement strand
GGCACGAGATGACCCTTGACGAGCGAACCGCCTAACTGCCCAACCGCCTAACCGCATACGCTCGGCGCCGGAGCCGGAAGTGCATCAACGCTCGCCGGCGGGGTGGCGCCCAGGCTCCTTCCAACCCGAGCCTCCTACCGCTCAACCGCCTACGTGCCTCTCCCCAAACCACCGCTCGAGCCGCTCC
>WVYX01000012.1:1071-1268 GCA_011772755.1 Gemmatimonadales bacterium | reverse complement strand
CTCGGACCGAGACATCCCATCGTGGATCCTCTGGGCCAGGCTGCCCACGAAGTTCTGGATCTCGGGAAACCGCCGGAGGATGTCCTGGTCTACGCCTCGGCTCTTCGTGTTGTAATGACTGACCGCGGCTTGGGTGATGCCAAGTACGCGGGCGACCTCGATCTGCTTCATCCGATACGACCGGAGCAGCTCCTGAG
>WVYX01000012.1:669-917 GCA_011772755.1 Gemmatimonadales bacterium | reverse complement strand
ACATACGCGTCATACGATATTTAACCGTGACGACTTTTCCCCTGGCGTGGGTCCCGGATCTCGTCCTCGGGGCCGGGCCGCGTTGACGGGCCCGCGGAGGCCCGCTGGACGGAGCCGCGCTTTCGATAGCGTTAAAGCGATTGTCGGGGCTTCCCGCGACGGATGACGAAGTCCGCCCTCATTTCCGGAATCACGGGTCAAGACGGTTCCTACCTGGCCGAGTTCCTGCTCGCCAAGGGCTACGAGGT
>WVYX01000012.1:0-510 GCA_011772755.1 Gemmatimonadales bacterium | reverse complement strand
TGCCTATGCGCCCGACGCGCGGGTGTACCAGGCGGCGTCGAGCGAGATGTTCGGCAGGGTGGACCGGGAACCCCAGGACGAGACCACGCCGTTCCATCCACGGAGTCCCTACGGGGTCGCGAAGGTCTACGCGTACTGGGCCTGCGTGAACTACCAGGAAGCCCACGGGCTCTTCGTCTCGAACGGTATCTTGTTCAACCACGAGTCACCGCGGCGGGGGCTCGAGTTCGTCACGCGCAAGATCAGCCACGGCGTCGCGAGAATCCACCACGGGCTCGGGAGGGAGATTGCACTCGGGAACCTTGACGCGAAGCGGGACTGGGGCTATGCGCCGGAGTACGTTGACCTCATGTGGCGCGTCCTCCAGCACAAGCGACCCGAAGCCTTCGTTGGCGCAACGGGCGAGACCCACTCCGTGCAGGAATTCGTCTCGGAAGCGTTCCGTGTTGCCGGCATCGAAAACTGGGAGAAACACATATCCGTCGAGAAGAAACACTTCCGCCCGGCCGA
>WVYX01000007.1:310-1945 GCA_011772755.1 Gemmatimonadales bacterium | reverse complement strand
GGGATTCCTGAGGCGGTCCACCCGCTGGCCGCCCGTCGGTTGGGTGAGGTTCGGCAGCCTGCGTAGGGTGACTCCGCTGAGTCGCGATTGGGGATTCGACCGCGGCCAGCCCATAGATCGGTACTTCATCGAGCAGTTCTTGGCCAAGCACGCCGGGGACATCCACGGGCGGGTTCTGGAGATCGGTACAGACATGTACACGCGACGCTTCGGTGGCGAGCGTGTGACACGCAGCGATGTACTGCACGTGGCGGAGACCCACCCNNCTTCATCCTGACGCAAACCCTGCACGTCATCTATGATGTGCGAGCAGCGCTCTGCACGGCGCACCGGGTTCTAAAGCCGGGCGGCGTGTTGCTGGTGACGGCTCCCGGGCTTGGCCCGATCAGCCGCTACGACATGGACCGCTGGGGCGACTACTGGAGGTTCACGAGTCGCTCGCTGAGGCGGCTGCTGGAAGAGACGTTCCCGTCATCCGACGTCAAAGTGGAAGCTCATGGTAACGTGCTCACCAGCGTCGCATTCTTGCACGGTATCTCCGCCGACGAGTTGAAGCCAAGAGAGCTCGAACATGTCGACCCGAACTTGCAGCTCTTGATCACTGCCCGAGTCCGCAAGTCGGAGGTGGTTTCGTGAGGGTTCCAGGGGGGAAAGCGGCAAGGCGCCNNGGCAAGGCGCCACTTCAGGCGGCTGCGCAGTCGCTTCGGCCGCCGTGCCGCCATCCTGGGTTATCACCGCATCGCAGACGACGCGTGGGACCCTTTTTCCTTGTGCGTCAGCCCGTCGCATTTCGCCCAGCACCTCGCGGTGATCCGGGAGCGGGCCAACCCGATACGGCTGAGCGAGCTCGTTCGTGGACTGGAGGAGGATCGTATCCCGCCACGAGCCGTCGTCGTGACTTTCGATGACGGGTATGCGGACAATCTCTATCGCGCCAAGCCGCTGCTGGAGCAGACTGCTGTGCCGGCTACGGTGTTCGTGATCACGGGAAGGATCGGAGGAGAGCTTTGGTGGGATGAACTGGCCCGAATCGTGGCGACGGCGTCGGCGCCCAACCTCTCCATTGAGCTTCCGGGCACCGGCTTCCGCTGGGGTTCCGGCGGGTCAGCCGGCAGCGACCCGCGAACCGAACTGCTGCAGGCCCTGCAACGCGCCCTGCAGTCGTTGGGTGACGACGCCAGAGCCGATGCGCTGGCGCAGATTCGCGACTCTCTGGCGGACGGGACGCCGGGGCGGGTGACGCATCGCTGCCTCGATGCCGACGAGCTGAGCGCGTTGGCAGGGGGCGACCTGATCGAGGTGGGCGCCCACAGCCACACCCATCCGGACCTGGCATCTTTGACCGGCGAGGATCAGCGGCGGGAGGTCGAGAGGAGCAAAGCCGCTTTGGAACAGCTTGTGGACCGACCGGTGCAGGGATTCTCCTATCCGCACGGCTCCTTCAACGACGCATCTCGCCGGATCGTCCGCGAGTGCGGTTTCGCGAGCGCCTGTGGCAGCACCCCCGACCTGAGCCGCAGGCGAAGCGATCTCTTCGCGCTTCCCCGCCTTTTCGTGTCCGACATCGACGGTGCGACCTTCGCTAAATGGCTGGGCTGGTGGCTGGGAGACTGAGGAGTGAGCTGAGCCTGAATG
>WVYX01000007.1:0-167 GCA_011772755.1 Gemmatimonadales bacterium | reverse complement strand
CTTCTGCTCGTTGACGATGGCTCTGACGATCGAAGTCAGGAGATTGCCCGCGCCTACGTGGACCGGGATCCCGGCAGGATTCGGTACTTGCATCACCCGGAGCGTCAGAACCGCGGTATGAGCGCCTCTCGAAATCTGGGGATCCAGGCAGCGTCTGGCTCCTACGT
>WVYX01000137.1:1040-1331 GCA_011772755.1 Gemmatimonadales bacterium | reverse complement strand
CTGTGCTCGAAGTCCTCACGGCGCGCCTCGATGATCAGCGTGCCATTCTCGAGCCAGGCGTTGGCACCGGGGTCGGTGTCGATCCGATCCGTGTAGTACTGCAGCTCCTCGTTGAACGGATCCGGCATGACCTCCGGCGTCCACGTGCTCTGGTCGATCACGCTGCCGTCGAACTCCTCGGACCAGACGAGTTCCCATGTGGGCTCGGGAAGGTCGTTACCGTTGGGTTTGGGGCCGACCTCGCCGCCGCCGCAGCTAAGGATGAACAAGGCGGGGAGGAGGAGCTTTAGA
>WVYX01000137.1:0-958 GCA_011772755.1 Gemmatimonadales bacterium | reverse complement strand
CGATTCGCAGACGCATGACATGCTGCACGTCGAGGTCGTCACGCCACACGCCGTAGATCGAATAGTGCAGTTACGTCCGCGCTCACGCCATTCGGAGGAAGGGAACGACATCTGTCTCTCCACGGGCGCGTCGAAGGCCGTCCTGCCTGGCCTAAGCCCTCCGGACGCACATATTTCGCTCACACCATCTCGCAGCGTGCCTGGCCGTGGCCCGTTTTCGATACCGCTGTTCCAACGGTCGGTTTCCCCCCCTTGGATCCCGCGAGGGGACGCAACGACTGCGCTTCGTCGCCCGGATGTGTGCAGGCGTTGTCCTGCTCCCCCTCCTGTTGGCCTGCGACGCCCTGGCGCAGACATCGGGTCCTCTCGTGGTGCCTCGCGTGGGCGGGCCCATCCAGCTCGACGGGTTGAGCGACGAACCGGCCTGGGACACCGTCGAGCCCTGGCTCCCCACCCAATACGAGCCCGACAACGGCGCACCGCCCACCGAGCGCACCGAGTTCCTCGTGGCCTACGACGACGACTACCTGTACTTCGCGTTGCGCGGCTACGATCGGGACAGCATGGGCATTCGCGCCAACACCTTCTATCGCGACCGCCTGAGCGGTGGGGACCACTTCGAGATCCTGCTCGACACCTTCAACGACAACGAGACCGGCGTGCTGTTCACCACAACCCCGACCGGAAACCGCATAGACGCGGCGATCTCCAACGACGCCAGCGGCGGGGGCATCACCTCGGGCCAGTGGATCAACCAGGATTTCAACACGTACTGGGATGTCCGAACCGTCGTGAACCACGAAGGCTGGTTTGCCGAGATGCGGGTGCCCTTCACCAGTCTGCGCTTTCAGGACGACGACGGGCAGGTGGTGATGGGCATCATCCTGCAGCGCAAGGTGGCGCGCAAGACGGAGCGGCTGGTGTTTCCGCCCGTGCCGTCCATCGCCAATTGGGCGTT
>WVYX01000343.1:1030-1224 GCA_011772755.1 Gemmatimonadales bacterium | reverse complement strand
GACCGCCTGGGCGTATTCTTCCCTGATGTTCTTGGTCCACTCCTCGTGGCCGGCGACGCTCTCCTCCGGCGTGAGCCCGGCGCTCTTTAAGTAATTGGCGAAGACCTCGTGCTTCATGGCCTTCACCAGGGCCTCGGACAGTACCTCGATGCGGTCTTCCGGGGTGCCGTTAAGCACCCAATAACCCCGCGTGG
>WVYX01000343.1:596-856 GCA_011772755.1 Gemmatimonadales bacterium | reverse complement strand
CGGGCAAGCCCGATGTGCTCGGTGCCGCCCACCTGGGCCACACCCCAGTTGAGCGGCGCGTCCTTGGACGCGTCGACCAGATCCTTGAGCGTCTTGTAAGGGCTGTTGGCGGCAACGGTGATAAACGTGGGATCGTCCATGGCCCGGGCAACGCCGACCACGTCATCGATGGTGAGCGGAGATTTTCCCCGAGCGATGGTGTAGAGATGGGTTTGCGTCAGCGCCAGCACGGTGTAGCCGTCACGCGGTTTGCTATTTGC
>WVYX01000343.1:252-501 GCA_011772755.1 Gemmatimonadales bacterium | reverse complement strand
ATGGGCTTGCTGGGAAACTTCTCCTGGGCCAGAGCCAGCGGCGCCGCGGCGACGCAGGCCAGCGCGGCGCCGGCAATCAGCGCGCGCCGTCGAGAGAGAAGGCTGATGCGATTCATAGTGGTCTCCTCGATGTTTTTTGTAGTCAAAGAGTTGCGGCCGGCAGACGGCCCCGGTTCTTCTTTATTGCTTCGTAATCGGCCGGCGGGCCGATCATACGCGCTCAGTGGTCCGCAGAGTAAATCCTCCGGT
>WVYX01000343.1:0-135 GCA_011772755.1 Gemmatimonadales bacterium | reverse complement strand
GCCTCCGGGTCGAAGGCGTCGCGACGGTGCAGCACCGCGCGATTGTCCCACATGAGCAGGTCCCCGACCCGCCAGCTGTGGGTGGTGACGAAGCGATCCTGGGTGGCGTGGGCCCACAGCCGGTCCAGCAGCGCC
>WVYX01000334.1:1166-1347 GCA_011772755.1 Gemmatimonadales bacterium | reverse complement strand
CCCCCCATCATGTGAAAGTGCCCGCCGTCCCCCACCCAATCCCTGAGCAGCTCGAGCCGGTCGGGAAAGGTCACGTATCCGCCCTTCCACTTCTCGCGATCGAAGAAGTGCGGGTGCAACATGAGACACTTGGTCTCGACGTCCCCGAACACGATCACATCCGCCCACTGGAGTCGCTCGT
>WVYX01000334.1:326-1074 GCA_011772755.1 Gemmatimonadales bacterium | reverse complement strand
GGTCCCACGACGGCTCGGACTTCACCTCCGCGCCCTCCATGAGGGCGAGGGCGTCGACGAAGGGCTGGGCGTAGTTGAGAACCTCCACGCCCTTCGTCGGCCCCAGGAACGGCGACTCGATGTACTTCTGCCCCGTGTGGATGCACCAGTTGCCAACATGCCAGAAGCGTGGACTCATGACGCGGCATTCGGTTCGGGTATCGGGTAGCGGGAGTCGAATGCGGGTGGTTGCGCGGCCCACACCTCCAGGCAGCGAGGGGACCGCGTCCGGTTTCCCGCGCCGTAACTTGTTGACGAGGCCCCATATCTGCCAGTAGCGCGCTGGGAGACGGCGAGATCGGACGCTGACGANNGATTCGCCTCCGGATGTGCCCGGTCGGAGCCGACGAGCGCGCTCGAGCCGGAACCCGCGGCGCGTGAAGGCGTTGCCGACGCCTCCGCCCTCACCTCGAACGAAGTCCAGAAGCGGGACCACGAGCCCATCGAGAGCCTCCTGGAGGGCCGCCTATCCGGCGTCGAGGCGACGCAGAATCCCGACGGCACCATCTCGGTCCGCATTCGGGGTCCGGCGTCGTTCTACTCCAGTGGCGAACCACTCTACGTGGTCGACGGCACACCCATGCAGGCGGGGCCGCGTGGGGCGTTGTCAGGCATCAACCCCAACGACATCGAGTCCATCAAGGTGCTCAAGTACCCGCACGAGACGGCGCTGTACGGCGTGCGGGGCGCCAACGGGGTCATCGTCATC
>WVYX01000334.1:0-270 GCA_011772755.1 Gemmatimonadales bacterium | reverse complement strand
GTCACCGTGAGGTCGATGCCGCCGATGGGGAGCGAGCGGCGTCGATCTGACGGAGGACGCATGCACGCTCTGCGCGCCACCACGCTGCTCGCCCTGCTTCCGGCCACCGTGGCCGCGCAGGGCATCTCCGCACCCTCCGCCGCGAACGTGGAAGCCCGTGCATGGTTCCAGGACGCCAAGTTCGGCATGTTCGTCCATTGGGGGATCTCCGCCCTGCTGATGGACGGCGAGTGGGTGATGGAGAACCGCGGGATCGACGTCGCCGAGTAC
>WVYX01000209.1:1848-2041 GCA_011772755.1 Gemmatimonadales bacterium | reverse complement strand
TCTCGCGGGCGAGCGGGTGCTGCGGATTCCACTCGAGGCAGGTGCGGCCGATACGAGCGAGTATTTGTTGATCGAGTACCGCACCAAGCAGGGCTTCGACAGCGACCTGCCGGCCGCCGGCGTCCTCGTCTACCACATCGACCCGCAGATACCAGGCAACCGTCCCTGCAGCTCGTGCCCGCAGGTCTACCGC
>WVYX01000209.1:0-1731 GCA_011772755.1 Gemmatimonadales bacterium | reverse complement strand
GCGCACCTTACGCTGTCCTCAGCCGCGATCGCGCTGGACCGACTGAGTCAGCCGTTTCTGGCCACCGGCGCCGCGCCCCTGACCGCCGAAGAGCGCGCCTACCTGGATCGGTTCGGCAACGCCAACGGGCAGTACGATGTGGGAGACCTCCGGGCGTACCTCAAGCGGTGACCGCACCCCGCTCCCGGCCATGCCGCTATTGCTCCGCCATGTAGCTCTGCGCCGCCAAGAACTGCGCGTCGCTCTCACGGTGATCGATCACCAGCTCGTTGAGACGGGTGAGCAACTGCATCCAGCGATCGGCCATCCCGTGTTTCTGGGCTAGCGCCGTCACGCTCTTCGGGCCGAAGAACTCGCCCATGTCGTCATAGGCAGTCACGAACAGCGTTCGGTTGTCCCCATACCGCACCAGGTGGGACCACATGGGATACGGGTATCCGATGTCCCTGAAGAACGACACGAACTCCGGAATGAGGGCGTTCCACTTGGCGAAGTTCGCCTGCCCGCTTTTGAGCCAGAACTCGTGGATGTGCACCCAGGCCATCGGCGGCATGGTCATGCCCTCTGGCATATACCCCCAATCGGGCATCTCCTGCACGATCTCGCTGACGCCGCCGAGGATGTTCACGCCCTCGAACTCCTGCATGGCCTGCATGAGTGTGGCCTCGCCGGGCGTCCCCATGAACTGCTTCATCCAGATCTCGGGATCGTCCAGCTCCGCTTTGTTGAAGGGGCCGATGATCGAGATGCGGTACGAGCTTTGCCACATGGTCCACGCGTACTCGGGACCCAGCTTGGCCTGCTTCGCGGCCTCGGCAACCTTCTGTGCCACGGTCATGAACGTTTCCATGTCGGCGGGATCGACGTGCCACACCGACGCAGCGGACAACTCACCCAGTCGCGGCATGTCCTGAGCGAGGGCTCCTCGCGGCAGCGTAACGAGAACCGCACCGACGAGGATGATCGAAAGACGGGTCTTCATGGGCTCCCCCGGGTGATGAGTGGCGAAAGCGATGGNNCGGTCGACCCCCTCAACCGGAGAAAAGGGATAGAAACCATCGTGATTACGCCAAGGTATCGTCCTGCGTAGAGATAGGCCAGAGGCCAGGGCCCGCGTCGGGCCCTGCGGGGCCCTCCAGCATCGACCTCAACACCAAGCCGCCTGCAGACGTAGTTAGCAGTAGACATGCAGGCTCGACCGTGACCGACCCACCCGCCCCGGCGCTCTCGCGCACCCTGGGGCTGTTCCCCGCCGCGAACTTGGTCGTGGCCAACATGATCGGCGCCGGGATCTTCACCACGTCCGGCCTGCTCATGGCCCAACTGGGCAGCCCGGTGCTGATGATCACCCTGTGGGTCGTGGGCGGCATCCTCGCCCTAAGTGGGGCGCTCTGCTACGGCGCACTCGGCGCCGCCATGCCGCGCGCCGGGGGGGAGTATGTCTACCTGTCCGAGCAGTTTCACCCGATCTTCGGGTTCCTTACCGGCTGGGTGTCATTCTTCGTGGGATTCTCCGCCCCGCTGGCAGCGTCGTCGCTGGGGTTGAGCGAGTACCTGGCGAGCGCGTTCCCCCAGTTGCTCGCGTGGGGCGGCGAGGTGGCCATCAAGCGATCGATCGCGGTGGCGGTGATCGTGAGCCTCACGCTCGTGCATCTCCGCGGCATCGACTACGGGGCGAAGGTGCAGAACGTCCTCACGGTGGGCAAGGTCCTGCTTATCGTGGGGTTGATC
>WVYX01000344.1:2234-2449 GCA_011772755.1 Gemmatimonadales bacterium | reverse complement strand
GCCGGTTTAACACTAAGGTTGTCCCCGTTGCGTTCCGCGCAAGGCCCCTGCGACCGATGCCCCGAAAGCACCCGAAAACAGGTTATCAACGTCGTTCTGGGAATAGTCCCAGAGCCCCTCGGGTGTGAGCGCGCCCTCCTGATCGAGCGTGAGGAGTGACGCGGCGTCCGGCCACCGCAAACGCCCATGGGGTAGGCAGTCCATCCGTCGGCGTG
>WVYX01000344.1:1871-2114 GCA_011772755.1 Gemmatimonadales bacterium | reverse complement strand
GGCGCAGGCAAGCGCTTCGGCCGATCCTTGCGGGGGGCGGCGGCGGGCCGTGTACTCTTGAACCGGATCTCGGAGCACGCAATCATGCCACGCATCGCGGGAGCCCTCGCGGTTGCGACACTCGCTGTGGTCGGCAGCCTTCTGGGCTGTGGTACCACCGGCGGCGTCGAGACCTGTCTGGATTTCGCTGACCTGACGGCTGGCACACGGTACGATGTCGGGAGCGCGATCACGACTTCCGGC
>WVYX01000344.1:1429-1768 GCA_011772755.1 Gemmatimonadales bacterium | reverse complement strand
GCGAGCAACAGCAACTTGCACTTTCAGCTTGGCTACCCGGTCGAGCGGATCAGCTTCAAGTTCGGTGACCTCGGTGGCAACACGAACTTGAGCGTGAACGGCATGGTCGAGAACGTGCCCGACCTGGTCGATCTCGACGGCAATGTGATCGGCGGCGTGCAGGTCGCCGTCGCCACCGCCCCGCCGGGAGACGACCGGCGCGGCACTGTGGTGCTCGAGGGCGACATTACCGACTTCTCCGTCGGCGGCCAGGAGTTCTGGGTGGACGACGTGTGCTCCACCGGTCTGGAACCGGCGCCGTGCGCCGGCGCCACTTCCGATGTCACCACCGGGACGACC
>WVYX01000344.1:962-1386 GCA_011772755.1 Gemmatimonadales bacterium | reverse complement strand
TCGCTTCGCGGACTCCGACTCACGGGTGCCACCTCTGCGCTGATTGTCGCCCGCATCTACCAGACGGCAAGCCAGGCCCTGGTTGCGGCATCGGACGTGACCATCGGGGGAGGTGGCAGCAACGTGAGNNCTCGCCGCGGGCACCAGTTATCGCATCGGGTTCTACGTCGAGACAACGCCGCTCTCGGCCGCCAGCGGAGCGCTGTTCCAGCCAGGCGCGTTCCCCTATGTCGAGGACGCCGGCGTGTTCCGAATCAACTCGGCGCATGCCGTCGGGGCTAACGCGTTTCCGGCAAACCCAAACCTCTTCGCACCGCAGATGACCATCGAGATCCGGTGTCCCTGACGCCTGGGTGGTGGCGCGGGCAGGGCTGAGCTTCCTCCGGTCCCGATCGGCGGCCAGCGGTCCGCGCTTGGCCCTCAG
>WVYX01000344.1:639-828 GCA_011772755.1 Gemmatimonadales bacterium | reverse complement strand
GCCCCTCATGAGATGTCGGATGTCGGCGCACGGGCATCCCGATGGGGGGCGGTTCCGCGGAGGCAGGGCATGACACGCTATCGGCACGAGCTCCCTCAGCTCCAGGGCGGTCTCTTCGTCACCGACGGTGGACTGGAAACCACACTCATCTTTCATGACGGACTGGAGCTTCCCTACTTCGCCGCGTTC
>WVYX01000344.1:288-519 GCA_011772755.1 Gemmatimonadales bacterium | reverse complement strand
CGGACTGGGGCGCGAGGCTCGGCTATACCCCCGCCATGCTCGCCGAGGTCAACCGCCAGGCCATTGCGCTGCTGGAGGCCGTGCGGAGCGAGTACGAGCCGGCCAGCGCGCCGGTGGTGATCAGCGGATGCATCGGACCGCGCGGGGACGGCTACACCGCCGACACAACCATGAACCCGAACCAGGCGAAGGCCTATCACGCCATCCAGGTCGAGACCTTCGCAGACACCG
>WVYX01000344.1:0-217 GCA_011772755.1 Gemmatimonadales bacterium | reverse complement strand
GCCGTGGGGATCACGGGTGCCGCGCAGGACGCCGGCATCCCGGTGGTCATCTCGTTCACCCTCGAGACCGACGGCAAGCTGCCGAGCGGCCAGGCCCTGGGTGAGGCTGTTCGGGCGGTGGACGACGCCACCGGTGGTGCGCCCGCCTACTACATGATCAACTGCGCTCATCCAACGCATTTCGATCGGGTGCTGAGCGAAGAGGCTCCCTGGCGCG
>WVYX01000048.1:1239-1517 GCA_011772755.1 Gemmatimonadales bacterium | reverse complement strand
CATCGTGACCGCGACGGATGTCGGCGTGGTCGCAACCCAGTTGCCCTGGTCAGGAGTCGCCTCGAAGGCGGTGTACTGGCCGGCTCCGAGGGTGAACGACGCCGGCGTGGGGCCGGACAGATTGACGGGCCCCTGGACGCCAACCAGCCATCCGGAGATGTCCTGGCCATCGTCGTTGATGCCGTTGGCGTTGGCGTCGTAGAACTTGATCAGGTCGATCTGGCCACGGTCGCACAGTTCGTCGGCGAGGTCAGCCAGCGCAGCAGAAAGGTCACCAA
>WVYX01000048.1:909-1140 GCA_011772755.1 Gemmatimonadales bacterium | reverse complement strand
CGCCCGGCGTGAACAGCTCAAGTAGCTCGCCTTCATGGCCGCCGATGCTGTTGGGCCAGCCATCAGAGGCGATGATGATCACGTCCGGTGCAGCCCTGTTGGGGAACAGCGTACGGGCGTCGTACAGGGCATCGTCCCAGTTCGTGAACTGCCCGGTAGTCGCGGAGTCAATAGCGTTCTTGAGCGCCGTGGCGTCCGTCGTGAATCCCTGCAGGACGGTGGCGGTGGCGT
>WVYX01000048.1:481-787 GCA_011772755.1 Gemmatimonadales bacterium | reverse complement strand
GGATTGGTAGCGACCGGGATGAAGTCAATCTCGTAGTTGACGGCCGTAATGACCACCCGTGTGTCAGCGCCGCCATTGCCCCGCACCCAGCCCAACGCGCTCTGAATCTCTTCGGGAAGAAGGTTCAGGCCGCTGAAGGTCACCGAGTACTCCGTGGGCGTTGTTGTGATCGGTGTCGTTATCTGCGGCCCGTAAGTGCCGGTCAGACCCTGCTTGATTGCCATGACCAGCGCCGACCCACCGCCGGAGCCCTCCGCGTAGGCGCGGAACCTCGCGGTTATCTCCGTGACGATGCCGGGGCTGGGC
>WVYX01000048.1:0-472 GCA_011772755.1 Gemmatimonadales bacterium | reverse complement strand
CGCTGGGGAGCGGATGAAGTCCGTGTCATCCGGCGCGTCGATGTCCTCATCGATCCGGGAAGAGCAGACTGTGCCGCCGCCGTTGCCGCACGGCAGCCCGGCGTCCGTCTCCCATCCGGGCTCGGTCCCCAGGTCCTGACTGGGCACAAGAGTCGCGGANNGCGCAATCACGAGCAGCGCGATGCTGGTAGTCGCCGCCGCCGCGCGAGGAGCCAGTGTAGTTCGACTTCTGGTTCGGTTCATTGTCATCCTATCCTCGTCCTTACGGACACGTCCGAAAGCAGGTTAGTCGTGGAGTCCCGCTAACCTGCGAGAAACGATGAGGGAAGATGGAACTGTCGACTAGCCACGGAATGAACCGCAAAACCGGGGGCATTGCCGCCTCTGTCCGCAGATATCGCCGTTCTTTGCCCTCCCCCGTTCGGCCTGATGGCCGGCCGGCCCTGAAGCCGAACGGACAGAACTATAGAGC
>WVYX01000035.1 GCA_011772755.1 Gemmatimonadales bacterium | reverse complement strand
AAAGAGTGCATGATCCTCACCATCCTCCCTTCAGAGTGATGCGGGTTCCGCGTTGTCCCACCTCTCTGCAGTCACACATGGGTCCCCACGGCGGTCGCCCAGTGACGCGACCGGTCGCCGCGCCGCTCCAGGGGGGCTGACCGCTCTGGCAGGTGCCACTGCTACTCTTGCAGACGGGCCGGAAGAATCGGAATAGACAGGAGGGGTCAAAAACGGTTCAGCAGAGGGTCTAGATCGTGGATCAGGATTCCGACCACCACCGTGCAAGACCGAGGGGGATCGGATCGCCGCAGCGGTCAACCCGAAGCGCGGACTACACGCGTCTGCGGAGAATCTGCGGCCTTGCAGTAGCTGAGGATCTACAGGGCGGGACAAGAGATCTAGATCTTTTGTTCGAGAGAACCATGTCAAAACTAGATCTTGAGATTTCTAGATCCTCGGTGTGGACGGAGGGGCCGCGACACGCACTCCGTCGTGCCAGTGCGGCCGCCTCCCCCCGGCGGCGCACTTGGAGCTTCTTCAAGATACCCTGCACCTGATTCTTGACGGTGGCGACTTCAACGCACAACCGGCTCGCGATTTCCTCGATTGACAGCCCGGCTTGGATCAGTCGGACGATCTCCGCGGGTGGCCCACCAACTGCTCGCCTCCGGGGAGGACCCGTTGCGCCGCGCCCTTGCTTCGGCCATGATTCCCAGCTTATTACGGGTAGAGACCTACCACACCATGCTATGCGCTTCAGACTGCTGCTTCACCAACTGGCCATCGTTTTCCTCGCGGCCGCCTGTAGTTCGCGGCCGCAGGCAGTGGCACAACAACCCGTGAGCGACTCCGCGATCAGCTTCCAGCGAATCTTCCACGCTCCGTTTAGCGGGATCGAGCAACGACGCCGCGTGGTCATCCGCAGCGCCACGGAACTCAAGACGTTCTGGATCGAGGTTGCCGGCCCCCGAATGCCGCCGCCGGAGCTGCCGCTCGTCGATTTCTCGGAATCGCTGGTCATCGCGGTCGCAATGGGCCGGAGAGGAACGGGCGGACACGACATCAGAGTCGACCAGGTCTACCGAGCGGGAGAACGCATCGTGGTGGTCGTGCGGGAGATCTCGCCGGGTCCCTCCTGCATGGTGACCATGGGGCTCACGGCGCCCATTGACATAGTTCGAATTCCGCGCAGCGAAGATCCTGTCACGTTCGCCGAGAACGCAGAGACGCAGGAATGTGGTTGAGCTCGCGCCTCGGGATCGAGATTGGCCCGCGCAGGCTTCGCGCCGTGCGCTTCCGTGGGTTGGCGAGCCGACGCTTCAAGGTCATGGAACTCGAGTGGGACGGGGAGGCACTGACGGATGCGGTTGCGGAACTCAAGGAGCAGTTCGGAGCCGCCGGCGCCGTCGCCGTCGCCGTGGATCTCGAGTCTTTGTTGGTCAAGCGGGTGAAGCTACCACCGTTGCCACTGCGGGAGCGGCGCCGAATCCTCGCTCTCGAGCCGGAGCGCTTCTTCCCGGTGCGGGCCGAAGAGCTGGTCGTTTCGGTGCGCGAAGAAGACGATCTGGTGTTCGCGACTCGCCTGGAGCAACTCAACCGATGGGTGTCCGCATTAGAGCAGCTCGGCCCCGTCGAGTTGGCTGAGGCTGTGCCCATTTCTTTGGCCCGCGCGTGCTGCCGAGCGGGCCTTCCCACGGCTGCCATCATCACGCCACCGCTGGACGGCCGCTGCACGGCGCTCATCGAGATCGTGGACGGCCGCGTGACCGGGGTCCGGAAAGTGTACGGCAGCGCGGCAGACGCTGCGGCAGCACTGGCCGAGACCGGCGCACGGTCGCCGGCAGTGTACGTGACGCCCTGGTCTGACGAAGCGGCGGGAAATGTCACCGGCGCGCTCCCTGGAGCCACGGTCAAGCCACTTCCGGCGCCCCGGGGACTCGCGGCTCCCTATGCCGCCGCTTATGGCGCGGCCCTCGGCATCGGCAAGAAGGCAGGCGAAACGTTGGCGTCACCGGACCTCGTACACCGGATTGCCGTGCGGCAACGGCGCAGATTGGCGGTTGCCGCAGTGGGTTTTGCTGCGGCACTCGGGTTTGCGCTCCTCTCGCTGGACAACTTCCGCGCTCGCGCCATGAACCACCTCGACAGCGACCTAGCGGTGCTGCGGCAACGGGCCACGGCCGTCCTCGACCTCCAGGCGGAGGCGGAAGCGCTGAACCGCGAGTCCCGCGCCCTGGCCGACATCGCGGCCCAGCGGGCCGATCCGCTGAGGGTACTCCTCGCCGTGAGCCGGCTTCTCCCTCCCGACGCGCACATCCGGGCGCTGCGGGGCACCGTCGGAGAGTGGCAGCTCGACGGCTATGCCAAGGATGCGGCCCGCTTGATTCCGATTTTCGAAGCGAGCGCGGCATTCGAGGACGCACATTTCCTCAGGGCCACGAACCGCGCCCAGATCGGCGCGGACACCTATGAAGAGTTCTCCCTGGCTCTCCGCTACCTACCGACGCCTTAACAGGCGCGAGAAGGTCGTCGTGCTCGGGGGCGCCCTGGTGAGCGCCGTGGCGCTCGTGACGGTATACGCCGTGGTGCCGTATGCCCAACGCTGGATGGATCGCGAGGCGGAGATCGCCGCCAAGGCCGAGCAACGGGCGCGACTCGAGACCCTGATCGAGCGCCAAGAGGCCATGCGGGAGACCGTCGCCGGGCTCAGACGAGAGCGTGGGCAAACCAGCGGTCTGCTGCTCGCAGGTAACACGCCGGCCGTTGCGGCATCGGACCTGCAGTTACTGATCAAGCGCTATGCCGATGAGAGTCGGGTGCTCCTCGAGCGGGTCGACGTGGCGGGCGAAGTCGACGTGTCCGGCGACAGTCTGGTGCCGATCCCGGCACGGCTTACGGCGCGGGGCGACATCTTCGGCCTGGTCGACCTGCTGTTCTACCTTCAAAACGGAGAGAAACTGCTCGTGATCGACGATTTCCGGATCAGCGCAGGCCGTTTTCGTCGCGCAACCGATCAGCTCGTCACCTGGACCGTCACCCTGCACGGCTACTACGCGCCTGGAGAGACCGTCTCGTGAGGGCACCGCTTGCGCAGTCACTCCGTGCAGCGGCGGTACTTCTGGCACTGGCCGGTGTGGCACTGTGGGTGTTCCCGGCGAGGGTCGCCACCCCCGACGTGCCACCGGTAACCATCCCCGTCGCGTACCGCGCCCCGGATGCAAGCCAGCAGGCCGCCGCCCTCCTGTCATACGAGGAGATCGTGCGCTCGAACGTGTTGGCTTCCGACCGGTCCCCTCCGGCAGCGCGCTATGTGCCGCCCGGGCTCGCTTCGGAAGTGCCGCGCTCCACCACGCCGACTGCGCCGCAGCTCCGGCTGTACGGTGTCGCCAGCGGTCCCACCGGTGCCGTGGCGCTGATAGACGCGGACCCGGCTATTCCGGGGGCTGAGATCTATCGCCCAGGCGACCGGATAAGCACCTATCGACTCGACACGATTGCTGACACTTTTGTGGTGCTAATGGGCGCCAGTGGTCGCCGCGTGCTGCGGCTGGAAGCACAAGAGCGGAGGGCCCCGTGAGCGTGGACTCGGCAACGCGTCCCAGGTCGTACTTCCCAATAGCCATCTGCTTGCTGATGCTGTGGGGAGCTGCCTTCCCCCGACCAGCAGAGGCGCAGGAAGATTTCCGCCTCAACTACGTGAATGCCGACATCCGGGACGTAATCCGCAGCCTCACCGCAGTCCTGGGCATCAACGTACTGATCGCTGAAGACGTAGCGGCCAAGCGGGTCTCGTATTCCACCCCGGCGCCGGTGCCGGTGGATGAGCTGGGGAGCGTCTTGGAGGCCATCCTCGAGAGCGAGAATCTGGTGCTGGTGCAAAAGGGTCCCGTGGCCCAGGTCCTTCCGACCGACCGAGCACCGGCCACGGGGCCAGTGAGCTTCGGCAAGGAACTCCCTTCCCCCCCTCCGCTCGGGCTCGTCACGCAGATCGTCCCGCTCGAGTTCATCAGCCCGGAAGAGGGTATCGCGGTCCTGGAGCAGCTCAAGAGCCCGCTCGCCCGAATCGAGACCGTGCCCCGCTCGAACGGGATCCTGATCACGGACCACGGGACGAATGTCGCACGCTATCTCGAGCTGCTGCGGCAGCTCGACGCAAAGAGCGACGGCGAAGCGGGTCTGCGCACCTACGTCTATCGCTTGAGACACGCCACTGCATCCGAACTCGCGGTGACGCTCGCTCAGGTATACGGTGTGCAGGTCGCGCAGGCGCCCCTTCAGCCTCGCGTCGAGTCACTGAGCGACCGGAGCCTGAGCAGCACGCTGGAGGCGTTCCGGCGCCGGGAGCTGGAAGCACTAGAGATGCGCCGCACCACACCGATCCCGGTTCCGACCCCAGCACCCGCCGAGGGAGCGGAGGTCCCAGCCGAGGCGGCACCTGGTCCGTTGGGCCGAACCACCATCGTGCCCGACCTGGCCACGAACTCCCTGGTGATACGGACGGAGCCGCCCAACTACCCCGTGCTGCGGGAGACCATCGAGCAATTGGACGTTCGGCCTCCGCAAGTGCTCCTCGAAGTGCACGTTGCCGAAGTAACGCTGGACGAGGCCACTCAGTACGGCATAAACTGGGCGATCTTTACCGGCAGCATCGAGGACCTGGCGGACGCTGAGATCACCGCTCGTTTTGGGCGGCAGCAGTTCACCGACAGCGCACTGGCAGCGGTCGAGGACTTCGTGCTCCGGGCGATCCGGCTCAATGACTTCGATGTCCGCACCGTGATCCGCGCGCTGGCCAGCACGGCCGACGTCCGAGTGCTTTCGACACCCCACATCGTGGCGCTGAACAACGAAGCGGCTCGGATCCTCGTCGGGAGCGAAGTGCCCTTCAGCCAGTCCACCCGCGCCGGTCTCGACGTCGTCGTAGACCGGGTCGTGCAGTATCGGGACGTAGGAACGCAGCTCACGATCATCCCGACGATCAACGAGGATGGCTATGTCACCTTCCGCATCTTGCAGGAAGTCAGCGCGCTGACATCACAGACCCTGGAAGCTGCCCTCAACGCGCCGGTGATCAGCACGCGTGAGGCGGAAACCAGCGCCATTGTGCGGAACGGTCAGACCATCGTGATCGGCGGTCTCATCGACGACGCGCAAGACGTCGTCGAAACCGGCATACCGATCCTGATGGACATACCGCTGCTCGGCTATCTCTTCAAGTTCCGCTCGACGCGCCGCATCCGGACGGAGCTGGCCATCTTCGTTACGCCCTACGTCATCTTCACCGATGAGGACGCCGAACGGGTGCTGCAACGGGCCCGCGAGAGACTGGGAGACGTCCCCGGCGAAGAGCGCAAACCACCCGAGCAACGACCCAACCGGTAGATCGTGGCCACACCCGGCAGCACCAGCGCTCGCTCCGCCGTCACCGGAGCCATGGAAGCGGGCACCCCCCGCCCGGCAACGCGCGACTTGCGCGCGGCCGCTACCAGCCCGCTGGCGCGACGGCTGTCACCCAAGTATCTGGAGGAGCATTGCCTCCTGCCCCTGGACATCGCGGATGACGGTCGCCTGACGGTGGCGGCCGGGGCGCAACTCGACCCGACGGTGGTGGACGAGCTGTGCTTGACCTACGAGAGACCAGTGAAGGTGGTGGAAGTGCCGGCGGCCGAAATCCACGGGGCAATTCTCTCCGCCCAGGCGGAGTCGCCAGTGGAGGCCAGCACTCCCGACCTGCGGGATGCGGACCTTCAGGTGCTCGCTCCGGAGGAGGAGGCGCTAGACGACCTGCGGGCACTGGCCAGCCAAGCGCCGGTTATCAAGCTCGTCAACCTCACGATCCTCGAGGCACTCAAACACCGAGCCAGCGACGTGCACGTCGAGTCCACGGCCGAGGGATTGCGGATCCGCCAGCGGATCGACGGCGTACTGCACGATGTCGCGAGACATCCCCGGCAGTACCAGGCCGCCGTCATCAGCCGGATCAAGATCATGGCGAGTCTCAACATCGCGGAACGTCGCGTGCCTCAGGATGGCAGGGTCCGGCTCCGCCTGTCGGATCGGGAGCTCGACCTCCGCGTCTCCACGCTGCCATCGGTGCACGGCGAGAGCGTCGTGTTGCGCATCCTGGATCGCGGCGCGGGCGTGCGGGATCTGGGTGAGCTTGGAATGGAGGAGAAAACCCGGGAAACGTTCGAGCGCCTCGTCACTCAACCGCACGGTATCATTCTCGTCTCCGGCCCTACCGGCTCCGGCAAGACGACGACTTTGTATGCCGCCCTCCAGCGGATCAACACCGCCGGGGTGAAGATCATCACGGTGGAGGATCCGGTGGAGTACCAGCTGGACGGTCTGACGCAGATCCCGGTGAATCCCAAGGCCGGCCGGACCTTTGCCACCGCGCTGCGATCCATCCTGCGCCACGACCCGGACATCATCATGGTGGGTGAGATGCGGGATCGGGAAACGGCCGAAATCGCCATTCAGGCGGCACTGACCGGCCATCTCGTGTTCTCGACGCTCCACACCAACGACGCGCCCAGCGGGATTACGCGGCTGGTTGACATGGGCGTTGAGCCCTATCTCGTCTCCGCCACGGTTCAGGGATTGCTGGCCCAGCGGCTCATGCGCGTGGTCTGTGATGCCTGCGGCGAACCCGCCACCCCGTCCGGCGAGGATCGCCGACACGCCGCAGATGCGGGATGCCCGGAGACGGCCCAGCACTTCCGCCGGGGCAGAGGGTGTGACGCTTGCGCCGGTACCGGCTACCGGGGTAGAACAGGCGTCTACGAGCTGATGGTAATGACCGACGGTCTGCGGGAGCGAGTCGTGGGCCGGTCGCCTCTCGACGAACTGCGAGAGTCGGCGCGGCTGCAGGGGATGATCCCACTCCACCAGGCGGCGTGGGCCAAGGCCGGCGCGGGGATCACAACGCCGGAAGAGGTGTTCCGGGTGACCCGAGACGAAGCCCTCGCATGACGGTCCGCTACCACTACCGGGCGGCGACCGTACAGGGCGAGCTGGTGGACGGCATCGTCGAAGTGCCCTCGCGACAGAGTCTGCTGGAGCAGCTACACCGCCGGCAGCTCTATCCGGTGGCCGTTGAGGAGCTGGCGCCGGCGGGGGCGGCTCCCACCCGGCGGCGGCTGAGCCGCCGAGTGGCGGTGGCGCTGTGGGCCAGGAACTTCGCGACGCTGCTGGGTGCCGCGGTACCCGTGGACCGGGCGTTGGCGGTCACCGCGGAGCAGGCGGGGCACGAGGGGCTCGCGGACGCGCTGCGGCAGGTCCGCCGGTCGGTGCAGGAAGGATCGAGTGTCGCGGACTCCCTGGGGCAGCACCCCACCTTGTTTCCGCCCTTGGTGACGGCCATGGTCGCGGCCGGCGAGACCAGCGGCGCTCTCGACGCGGTGTTCGAGCAGCTCGCAGAGTACCTGGAGGAGATGGCAGAGCTCAGGGCGCAGGTGCGTTCGGCCGTCATTTACCCGGCACTGATGGCCGTGGTGGCGAGCATCGGGGTCATCGTGCTGCTGCTGTTCGTGGTACCACGGTTCTCGGCAATCCTGGAAGACGTGGGCGGTTCGCTGCCGCTGACGACTCAGCTGTTGGTGGGGGCCAGCGTAGCCCTGAGCAAGGCTTGGTGGGCCTTGCTCATCCTCGCCGTGGCGGCCGGCTATGGCATCGTCACCATGTTCGCTCGTCCGGAGCTACGACGTCGCTGGCACGCGTGGCGGCTATCGTGGCCGCACGTGGGAGAGCTCGAGCTCAAGTACTTGACCGCACGGTTCTCGCGCACCCTGGGCATGCTGTTGAGGAGCGGTGTCTCCATCATTCCCGCCTTGCGCATCGCCCGGGCGTCCGTCACCAACACTGCGGTCGGAGGGCGGATCGACGGCGCCGTCACCGGCGTCGCCGAAGGGAGCCCGCTGGCGGCTGCGCTGGCGGGCTCTCTCCCGGCGCTGGCACTCCAGATGCTCGCGGTGGGTGAGGAGAGCGGCCGCTTGGAGGACATGTGCCTGCGGATCGCCGACACCTACGACGGCGAGGTGCGGCGGGCGCTGCGGGGCGCGGTGGCGATGATAGAGCCCCTGATGATTCTGATCTTCGGCGTCCTGGTGGGATTCGTCGCCCTGGCGATGCTCCAGGCGATCTACAGTATCAACACGAGCGCATTCTAGGTGGGTGTGCCAGAACACCGCTTGCTAATAACAGCACGTCACCGTGGTCCCGTAAGGCGCGTTAGTACCGGCGGTCTCGGCGCCGAAACCGCCACAACGACGCGATTGCTCGCGGGTGCGGGCGTCGAGTCCGCCGGTACGATAGCGCCTGGAGGGACCACGGTACGTGCGACATGCAACGAACTTCCAACTCGGGAAACTAGGTCGCTGCCATGATACGGATGGCTCCCATAGGCGGATGTGGCAGGGTGGACTGCAGTTCCGGCTTCACCCTCATCGAGATTCTGGTGGTCATTATCGTCCTGGGTCTCCTGGCAGGGTTAGTGGGACCTCGGATCATCGGACGGGTATCGGAGGCCAAGAGCGCCACGGCCAAGACCCAGATCGAGCTGCTGAGTGTCGCCCTGGACAACTACCGGCTGGACAATGGGCGCTACCCGACGACGGAACAGGGGCTCCAGGCCCTCCGCACAAGGCCCACAATCGAGCCGCTACCCCGCAACTGGCGCGGCCCCTACCTCCGGAAGGACGTTCCCCTCGATCCCTGGGACCGGCCCTACATCTACCACAGTCCCGGCGAAGAGAACCCCACGAGCTTCGATCTCTTGACCCTGGGACAGGACGACGCGCCGGGGGGCGAGGGGGAGGACGCGGATATCACTAGCTGGAAGTGAGCCAGGGAAACCTGCGGGCATCGGTTCAGCGCTGTGAGCGCCGGCCGACACATCTCACACAACATCCCTCCAACGTCATGATGAAGTGAGAGGGCCGCTGGGAGCGGCCCTCTCAGGTTCATTGGGGTTCTTGCCTCAGCCGACACGGCACCGGCGCTTTCTTTGGCCGTGGTCGGCTTGCAGCATCCTGCTAGAAGCTCTTCACATCCAGCAACGGCTCCGGATGCAGCCCACCCTTTCCAGCCCACCACTGGCCGGCGGCGATGAGGGCCGCGCGCACGTCCAGGGGGAGCGCGCCCGGGTGGGTCGCGATGTACAGCGCGGCACCGCCGGTCCCATGGGGCGAGGCCATCGACGTCCCGCTCATGGTGGCCGTGCCACCGCCGGGGAAGTCGGACAGGATCCCCACGCCCGGGGCGATCAGGTCGACATCGGCCCCGAAGTTGCTGAAGCCCGCGGCCTGGTCGCTCGAGTTCATCGCCGCCATGGTGATCACCTCGTCGTACGCGGCCGGGACGAAGCCGGACGCGTCGGCACCGTTGTTGCCGGCGGCGACGACATAGGTCACGCCGGCTTTCACCGAGTTGCAGATGGCCAGGTGCTCAGCATCGCCGCTGATCGGGGAGCAGTCGATGGGGTCCAGCGGGTGAGCTTGATCGCTCCCGCCGCCGCCCAGGCTCATGTTCGCCACGTCGATCTGGTCCGCATGGGCGGTGACGTAATCGACGCCGGCCACGATGGCATCGTTGAAACAGGAGCCGAACTGGTTGCACACCTTCACGATCCAGATGCGGGCCGTCGGAGCGACGCCTACCACGATACCGTTGTCGTCCCGGGCCGCTGCGGTGCCGGAGACGTGTGTCCCATGGCCGTGGAAGTCGTCGGGGGTTGGCTCGAAGGGATCGAAGCTCACCGCGTCCAGGATACAAAGGTCCGGGTGATCCAGGTCGCCGCCCGTATCGAGGATCGCGATGTCCACATCCACCGGCGAGTTGATCCACGTGCTGCTCTGGGGGGCGTTCACCCTGCGGATGCCCCACAGGTCGGTGAGATCGTCATTGCTGGTTGGATCTCCCGTGCCCTGGTTGCAGCTCGGGCCCGGTGGGGGCGGCGGCGGACACTTCTTGCCCCTGCATGGCTTGTCGGGCTTGTCGGGCTTGCCCGGCTTCCCGCCCTTCGCCTGGGGAGCTTGTTGCTGTTGCGCGATCTCATGCACCCTGACCGGCTCAATCCAGCGGACGACCGGGCTTTGTTCCAGCGCCTGCCGCGCGGCGTCCGGCAGCTCCGCCGAGAAGCCCGTGAGGGCGTGGCGGTAGGTGAACCTCGTCTGCACCCCGTAGCTCGCCGCCACGGCTGCCGGATCGGCGGCGTTGTCAAGCACGACGATGTAGCGCCCCTCGGCCTCCGCCACCTGGCTGAACGTCGGTGCGGTGATCTCGTCGCCGGGCGTCGGCGCACGGTCACAGGCGCTGAGCCACAAGGCGAGAACCAGTGCCGGCACAACAAGTCGGATGACACGCTTCATGGGCTGCCTCCTCCCGTGGTGGGTCCTTTGCCAGGGTAGCCGGGCGCGCCGTTGCGGCTACCTAGGAGATCTCGCTGGTCAGATGTCAGAAGGGGCCGCTATTTCGCGGCCCCTTCCGGGTGTTTGCCTCTAGATTCAGTTGTTGCCTTGGCAGCTCGGGCTGCCGGTGCCGAGGCACCTGGCATCCAGCCTACCGTCGGCGTTGGGCAGGTCGTTGGTCGTCCAGTTGTCCAGATCGTTGACGATCGCCTGCTCCACCTGGGTCGGCGTCCAGCCCGGATTCCCCTGGAGCACCAGGATCACCGCGCCCGCCGAGTGCGGTGCCGCCATGGACGTGCCGCTGATGGTGTTGTAGCCACCGTTGAGCCAGGTGGACTTGATACCATTACCCGGCGAGGCCACCGTGACCGGGTTGCCGAAGTTGCAGTTCACATCGCCATCGGTCTGGCCGCTGGACGTGGTGGTGATAGCCCCGTTCACCCGCCTGGTGTCGCCGCTGCTGCCACCCGAGGCGGTGATATCGTCATCGCCCACGCGCGCCGGCGAGGCGTTCTGCGCATCAGCAGGGAAGAAACAGAACCCAAACACGCCGTTGCCTGCCGAGAGCGTGTAGACGACACCCGCAGCCACCGACTTGCGCACCGCCTGGTCAATGGACTGACTGACCCCGCCGCCCAGGCTCATGTTCGCCACCATGGGGGTGCCGAAGCTGGCATTCTTCCGCGCGGTGACTGCGTCCACCCCGGCGATAATGGCGTCGGTGGGGCAGCTGCCGCCGTCGGTGCACACCTTGAACCCGTGGATCTTGGCCCCGGGCGCCACACCGACGACCCCAACGGCCGGACCACCGTCGATGGCAGCCGCGGTACCCGCCGTGTGCGTGCCGTGGCCGTGGCCGTCCTCACCACCGCTGTTGTCGCCCGTGAGGAACGTATGGATCTCCACGACGTTGAGATCGGGGTGGTCGCTGTCCACGCCGGTATCGAGCCCGAAGAACTC
>WVYX01000208.1:9536-50363 GCA_011772755.1 Gemmatimonadales bacterium | reverse complement strand
CGACGTAGACCAGGTCCGGATTGGTGGGGTGAATGAGCACCGCCCCGATCTGGCCCACCTCGCGCAGGCCGAGGAAGTCCCAGGTCCGCCCCGCATCGGTGGATTTGTAGACGCCTCGTCCGGCGATCACGTTGCTGCGGATGCCGTCGGAGCCAGTGCCGACGTAAATGATGTTGGGATCAGAGTCGGCGAGTCTGATCGCCCCGATCGAGCCGGTCTGGAAGTACCCGTCCGACACGTTGCGCCAGGTGTGGCCGTAGTCGGTGGTCTGCCACACGCCGCCCCCCGTCGCTCCCATGTAGAAGGTACCCGGCTGATCGGCATGCCCTGCCACCGCGGTCACGCGCCCACCTCGGGACGGGCCGATCATGCGGTACGTGAGGTCCGCAAACAGGGCGGGGGAGTACGCGGTGTTGGGGTCCGGCGCCGGTGTCTGGGCCTTGAGCGGAGCGGCGCCGAGAGCGGCGGAGGCCAGTAGGGTCGCGAGCGTCGCGTGCGTGGGATGAGACAGTCGGATGCGCATGGATTACCCGTGGAGTTTGCACTGAGTGTGGTAGGCCGCTGAGACAGTGGGTTCGAGCCCCGTCTCTAGAGGCGTGTGCTACCTGAGCTTGCAATGTCGGCGCCCGAGGCGCAACAGGGAGGTATCGGGTCCAGTATTGCCGCACTGTCAGCCAGCTCAACGCTGCCCGTCCCCTGTGCGTATTTCGCATGAAAGCCGTACCACCCTCCACCCTCAACCACCGAGAGCACAATGAACCACCGACGTTGCTGGCCGGTCCTGGCGATTCTTGCCTCTAGCGGCGTGGCCACTGCCCACGCTCAGCTTTCCACGCCGCTCGATTCCGCAATGCTCGCCGCGTTCCGCTGGCGGTCCATCGGACCCGCGAACATGGGTGGGCGAGTGACGGACGTCGAGGGTATTCCCAGCCCGTCCAAGACCTTCTTCGTGGCAGCCGCGGCGGGCGGCATATGGAAGACCACCAATGGCGGAACGACCTTCCGGCCCGTGTTCGACAATGAGCGGGTCATCTCCATGGGCGACATCGCTATCGCGCCCAGCGACACCATGATCGTGTGGGCGGGAACGGGCGAGGAGGATTCCCGCAACTCGATCTCGCCGGGCGGCGGTGTCTACAAGTCCACCGACGGTGGGCTCACCTGGGAGTTCAAGGGGCTCAAGGAGACCCAGACCATCGGCCGTATCGTCATCCACCCCACCAACCCGGACATTGTGTACGTGGCCGCCCTGGGGCACATCTGGGGCGCGAATCGGGAACGAGGGTTGTACAAAACCACTGACGGTGGCGAGACGTGGGAACTGATCAAGTTCATCAGCGACAAGGCGGGGTTCGTGGATATCGCCATGCACCCCGAAAACCCCGACGTGCTCTTCGCCTCGAGCTGGCAGCGAGTACGGGGTCCCTACTTCCTGAAGAGCGGCGGGCCCGGTAGCGCGCTGTGGAAGACGATGGATGCGGGGAAGACCTGGACCAAGGTGGAGGGCGGCGGTTTTCCGGAGACCATGCTCGGTCGCATCGGCATCGCCATCGCCCGGAGCAACCCCGACGTCATGTACGCGCTGGTCGAGGCGGATACCGGGAAGGGCCATACGACCAGGCCCAGCGGTCTGTACCGCTCGGAGGACGGCGGTGGGACGTGGGCCAAGATGGCGAGCAACAATGTGCGGCCGTTCTACTACTCCCAGGTGCGGGTGGATCCAGAGAACCCGGACCGCGTCTACTGGTCGTCCACACCGGTCAACTTCTCCGACGACGGCGGCAAGACTGTGCGGAACGCCACCGTGGGCGTGCACGTTGATCACCACGCCATGTGGATCGATCCCAACGATCCCGAACACTTCATCGTGGGGAACGACGGTGGAATCGCCCAAACGTGGGACCGGGGCGGCAACTACAACTTCATCAACACCATGCCGCTGGGGCAGTTCTATGCCGTGAGCTACAACATGGAGGTGCCGTACCGTGTATGCGGCGGACTCCAGGACAACGGCAGTTGGTGTGGTCCGAGTCGCCTCGCGAGCGGGTCGATCTCGAATTACCACTGGTACTCCATCAACGGTGGCGATGGGTTCTACACGGAGCAGGACCCTTACGACCACGACATCGTGTATGCCGAGTCGCAGGGCGGGAACATGGCCCGGATCAGCCTGCGGACCGGCGAGCGGACGAGCCTCCAGAAGCCCAACTGGCGTCAGCGGTGGATGGTCTACGAGGACTCGATAATCATTGACTGGCCCGACACGACCCAGCGGCCGCGCGGCCAGCTCGGGCGCCGCATCAATGATTTGCGGAGTCGCCAGAAGGCCGACTCAATTGCCATGGACCTCCGGTGGAACTGGAGCACGCCGTTCTTCATCTCGAAGCATAACCCGAGCGTGTTCTACGCCGGCGCCAACCGGGTGTTGAAATCCACCAAGCGGGGGGACGATCTACGTCCCATTTCGCCTGACCTGACGACTGTCGACGAGGAACGCATCAGGATCTCCACGCAGGAAACCGGTGGGATCACCCCTGACGTCACCGGCGCCGAGACCCATTCGACGATCGTGGCACTGGCGGAGTCACCGATCCGGCCGGGGCTGTTGTACGCCGGAACGGACGACGGCAACGTGTGGCTCACGCGGAACGACGGTGGCGAGTGGGAGAACCTGACTGGTCGGTTCCCTGGTGTGCCCAACAAGACGTGGGTAAGCCGGATCGAGCCATCGCATCACGACACCGCAAGTTTCTATGTCTCGTTCGACGGCCATCGGGACGACGACTTCACGCCGTACGTCTACGTCACGAACGACTTCGGCAAGACGTTCCGCTCGATTGCCAACAACCTGCCAACAGGCGGTCCGGACTTCGTTCATGTGGTGCGCGAGGATCCCTACAACGCCGATCTCCTGTTCGTCGGGACGGACGTTGGCGCCTACATGTCGCTCGATCGGGGCGCTTCGTGGCACAGGTTCATGACGGGGCTCCCGACTGTGCCGGTCCACGACCTGAAGATCCACCCCCGTGACCGGGAGTTGATTGCGGCGACCCACGGTCGCTCGATCTGGATCGTCGACATCTCGCCGCTGGAGCAGCTGACCGACGCAGTCCTGACAGCGGATGCATATCTGTTCGAGCCGAAGACCGCATATCAGTTCGGCGGCCAGTTCGTGGGCGGCGGATCGACGGGTCACCAGTGGTTCGAGTCAGCGAGCCCGCAGTATGGCGCGGAGATCGTGTATCGGCTGACTAGTGGGGGGCCGCGCGACACCGTCTCGATCGTGATCACGGATGTGAAGGGTGACACGGTGCAGACGTTGAGAGGAACGGGCGGTCCCGGTCTCCATCGAGTAACCTGGAACTTCCGCGGCGAGGCGCCTCCGCGCGAGCCGTTGGGACCGGCTGCCAAGAGGGACAGCATCCTCCAGGCTCGGAGGGTAGAGCAGGTGTTCGACTCGCTCAAGACGGAGGGGACGCTGCCGCCCATGATGCTTGATCGGATGAAGGAGCGCATCCTGAGCGGTAACACCCAGGAGATCTTCCGTGCGGTGGGTGGCTTCGGTGGCGGCGGCCCTCAGGCGCAGCGCGGTTGGGTGGAGCGTCCTGGCGAATCGCAGCCCCGGGGTGCGGCACGGCGGGCAGCCGCGGCACAGCAGCGCCAGCCGGGCGAGCAGCCCGCCGCCGGTGAGCGCCGCCCAGGGCGGCCGGGTGAGCCCGGCGCTGGCGGCTTCGCCGCGCTCGCCAACATGGACCGGAGCCAACTGTTCGACATCTTCCGGGCGCTCCGCCGGCCCGGCCAGCGTGGATTCGGTGGGTTCGGGCGGGGGGGCCAGAGGGGCCCAATCGTCGAGACAGGAGATTACCTGGTGAGCATCACGGTGAACGGAGAGACTATGAGCCGGGTGCTGCGGGTGGAGGAGGCAGGTCGCGCAGCGGGCCGCAGTGTCGCGGGGGGGCGAATCTCCTAGATAGCCTCACCGAAGCCCACGACCACCAACAGCCCCGGGCAGTGCAGCCGGGGCTGTTGCGCCTGGTCCGCCGAACCGCCTGACTGTCGCGTCCCCGCCTCGCGCCGGCGGCGCATCAGCGACATCTTTGTTCCTTATCTTCCAATTGCCGCACGTCGGGAGGACCAATGCCCGTAGGGAAGAACCCGCCCGCGAGCACCTCAATTCTGGCTACCTTGGCGCTGATTCTCATGCTTCCCACCGACGCAATTTCGCAACGCACAGCCAAGCCGATACTGCATGGCCGTCATTGGGTGGCCATCACCGGCAAACCCCTGGGTGCCACTGCCGGCGCGATGATGTTTCACAAAGGCGGCAATGCGGTGGACGCGGCGTGCGCCATGCTTGGCGCAACGGCCACCATGTGGGACGTGCTGAGCTGGGGAGGAGAGACCCAGGCGCTCATCTACCACCCCGGCACGAGGAAGGTCATCGGCATCAACGCCCTGGGGGTCGCTCCCACTGGGGCGACTCCGGAGTTCTTCCGGGAGAAAGGCATGAAGTATCCGCCCCGGTTCGGCCCGCTGGCGGCCGTCACGCCCGGGACCCCCGGAGGGCTGATGGTCATGCTGGCGGAGTACGGGAGCCTGAGCCTCAAAGACGTGCTGGAGCCGTCCATACAGATGGCGGAAGGGTATCCCATCGAGGCACAGGCAGCGGGATCGATCGAGCGCAACAAGGAGCGAATCAGGGAGTGGCGGTATTCGCGGGAGGTCTACCTCCCACATCTGGGCGAAGAGCGGGAGGCTCCCTATGCCGGTGAGGTGTTCAGGCAACCGGACCTGGCAGCGACGCTCCGGAAGCTGGTAGAGGCGGAGCAGGAAGCCCTCGCCCGGGGCAACAGCCGGAAGGAGGCGATCTACGCGGCCTACGAGCGGTTCTACGAGGGCGACATCGCCCGAGAGTTCGTTCGCGGAGCCCGGGAAGAGGGTGCGCTCATCACGCTGGAAGATCTGGCCGGTTGGCAGGTCCATATTGAAGAGCCGGTCATGACGACTTACAAGGGCATCGAGGTCTACAAGCTCACCACCTGGGTGCAGGGGCCGGTCATGCTCCAGGCCCTGAACATCCTGGAGAACTTCGACCTTCAGGCGATGGGCTACAACAGCAGCCGGTACGTCCACACGCTGTATCAGGCCATGAACCTCGCATTCGCCGACCGCGATTTCTATTACGGCGATCCCTACTTTCCGCCGGAGGAGCCCGTGGACGGGTTGCTGTCTAAGGAGTACGCGCGGGAACGGGCCAAGTTGATCAACTGGGAGCGGAACGATCCCAGGATCAGGCCGGGAGATCCCTATCCGTTCATGGGGAAGACGAACCCGTATCTGCACCTGTTGGAGAAGTGGCCCAGTGGCGCCCCGACGACCACGGGAGCGCCGAGTGGTCCGGACGACAGTAGCTTCGAGGAAGACTTCTTCGGCGGCACGACTTCCATCCAAGCTGCGGACGAAGAAGGCTGGGTGGTGTCTGTTACGCCGAGCGGGGGGTGGATTCCTGCCGTGATCGCCGGGCGGACGGGTATCGGGATGAGTCAGCGGGCGCAGAGCTTCGTGGTTGAAGAGGTTGAGAATCCGTTCAACGTCGTGGCGCCGGGCAAGCGGCCTCGGGCGACGCTCACTCCGGGAATCGCCCTGAAGGACGGCAGGCCGTTCCTGTCGTTCGCGGTGCAGGGTGGCGACACCCAGGACCAGAACCTGCTCCAGTTCTTCCTCAACGTGGTCGAGTTCGGCATGAACGTGCAGCAGGCGGCCGAGGCGCCGAACATCACCAGCTACCAGCTCCGGAACTCCTTCGGCGACCACGAATCCCAGCCTGGGCATCTCACTCTCAATGAGTCGGTGCCGCCGTGGGTGCGCAACGAGCTGCAGAAGATGGGCTACAGGCTGGATTTCCGGGAGCGGACTTCCGGTCCCATCAACGCTGTCTACTTCGACTGGAAACACGGGACCATGTGGGGCGGCTCCAGCGACTATGGGGAGGACTACGGGATCGCGTGGTAGGAGGGTGAAGATGAGGGTCCAGCATTGGGACGTTGACCAGGATGGCCCGCTCACTGAAGCGGCGCTGCGCCAGAAACTCGAACGGCAAGGGTATGCGGTCTCGCGCTATGTGTACTCACCAGGGACGCACTTCCCCGACCACACTCATGGCTTCGACAAGATCGACGCGGTCTTCTCCGGGCAGTTCCGAATGACGATGGAGGGGGAGGAGGTGACCCTCAAGGCGGGCGACTGCCTCGCGGTGCCGCGAGGTAGTGTCCACAGCGCCGAGGTGGTTGGCGACGAGGCAGTCGTCAGCTTCGATGCCACTAAGGAGTAAGACTCAACACCCTGAAGAGGCGAAGCCAATGGTTGTGGGCAGGACGATCAAAGCTGCTGCTGCGCTCGCCGTCGTCTCGTTTTCTGTCGTCCCCGTTGCCCCGGCGCAGCAGGTCGACGAGGCACGCGCGGCGCAGGTCGACTCGCTGTTTGCGTCCGTGGACCGACCGGGATCTCCGGGGGCGGCGCTGGTGGTCGTGAGGGACGGGGCGGTGGTGTACAAGCGCGGCTACGGCTGGGCTAATCTGGAACACAAGATCCCCATCACATCGTCCACCGTGTTCGACATCGCATCGGTGTCGAAGCAGTTCACCGGCATGGCCATCGCGATGCTGGTGGAGCAGGGAAAGCTCTCACTCGATGACGATATCCGGCGGCACATCCCCGAGGTCCCGGACTTCGGGCATACCATCACCGTAGACCACTTGGTTCACCACATCAGCGGGATCCGTGACTGGCCGGGCACGCTTGCGGTGGGCGGGTGGCGCATGGACGACGTGATCTCGTTCGATCAGATCCTGCGGATGGTGTGGAACCAGAGGGACCTGAACTTCGACCCCGGCGCGGAGCACCTGTACTCCAACACGGGCTACAACCTGCTGGCGGAGCTCGTCGGTCGGGTGTCTGGTCAGTCGTTCCGGGAGTGGACTCACGCCAACATCTTCGAGCCCCTCGGCATGCACGATACTCACTTCCAGGACGACCACACGGAGGTGATCGACAACAAGGCCTACGCCTATGCGCGGGCTCGCGAGGGCTATCGGGCGCTACCCAACGGGCTAACGGCCCTCGGTTCGAGTTCCCTGTTCACTTCCGTCGACGACCTAGCAAAGTGGGCCATGAACTTCGACGATGGTCGGGTGGGCGGCATGGCCGTCATCGAGCGCATGCACCAGCGCGGTGTGCTCAACGACGGCGAGCAGATCGCCTATGCGTTCGGCCTCAGCATCGGGAACTACCGCGGATTGGAGACTGCGAGCCACTCCGGCGGGTGGGCCGGCTTTCGCACCTTTCTCGTGCGCTTCCCCGAGCATCGCTTTGCCGTCATCCTCCTCAGCAACCTCAGCTCGTTCAACCCTAGCAGAAGAGCGTACCAGGTTGCCGACATCTTCCTGGCCGATCATCTGGAACCACGCGACACAGCGGAGGCCGGAGGTGGTCGGGCCAAGGTGGCCGTCGACCCGAGGATCTTGGACGAGTACGTAGGCACCTACAGGCTCGGTCCGGGATGGCTGGTCACCATCACCCGGGAAGGGGATAGCCTAATGACACAGGCGACCGCCGAGCGCAAGTTCCCGATGACGGCCGTCTCCCAGACCGAGTTCTACGTGGAAGCCTACGGCGCGGCGATCGAGTTTCGGCGCGACGAGTCGGGCGAGGTGGCCCACATCGAGTACCGAGGCATGCACGCTCCCCGCGTCGAGCCGTTCACGCCCGCGGCTGGACAACTCGAGGAGTACAAAGGGGTCTACTACAGCGAAGAGTTGGACACCAGCTATGAGCTGGTGACCGACGACGAGGGACTCGTCGCCCGGCACCGCCGACACGGAGAGATCGAGTTGACGCCGCTCCTCAAGGACGAGTTCCGGGGGAGCATGTGGTTCTTCAGGGTAGTCAACTTCGTTCGTGACGACAATGGTGCCGTCATGGGCCTGCTGGTGACGAACGGCCGGTCCAGGAATCTGCGTTTCGTCAAGATGGAGCGTTGACGGTTGGCGCCGCTCTCCGCGCCGGGATGGCCCGGCGCGGAGAGCGGCGTGCTAGTCCCAAGTAACGGTCCGCCTTCCAGGAGTAGCCATGCACCGCAAGCTCGCCGTTCTCAGCATTGCGCTCTTGTGCGCCAGCCTCGCACATGCCCAGGATGCCGCGAAGCGCCCCATGGATCACGGCGTGTACGACAGCTGGAACAACATCCGAGACCAGCGGCTGTCCGACGACGGCCGGTGGATCCTGTACGCGCTCGAACCGCAGGAGGGTGACGCAGTGCTCCATGTCAGGAGCCTGACGTCAGCCACTGAGTACACGGTTGCCCGGGGCCGCTCGGCGCGGTTCTCGCCCGACGGGGGCTTCGTCGTGTTCCTGATCAAGCCAGAACTGGCGGCGGTGCGGGAAGCAAAGAAAGAGAAGAAGAAAAGCGACGAGCAACCGAAGGATTCGCTGGGTATCCTCGACCTGACCACCGGAGAGGTCGCGCGAGTCGAGCGGGTGAAGTCGTTCAAGCTGCCGGAGGAAGCCGGTGGCTCAGTCGCGTACCTCCTGGAGAAGGCGGAGGAGAAGCCGGACACGGCTGAGGCAGCGGAAGAAGAGAAGAAGGAGGAGGAGCAGAAGCAGGAGCCTGAGGAGGAAGAGAAGCAGAAGAAGAAGCGCGAAAAGAAGGAGGAAGGCACGACACTCGTGCTGCGAGACCTCGCATCGGGCGAAGAGCAGCGGTTCGAGAAGGCCACCGAGTATGCCTTCTCGGAGGAGGGCGTCTATCTCGCCTTCGCCGCATCCAGCAAAGATGGGTCGGCAGACGGTGTCTTTGTGGTGCGGGTTCCGGACGGGAACGCGCTGTCTCTGTTGAGTGGTGAAGGAGTGTACAAGAGCTTGGCCTTCGACGAAGCGGGCGAGCAGCTGGCCTTCCTCTCCAACCGCGATGACTATGAGGCGGATCAGCCTGACTTCACGCTGTATCACTCGGACCTGAACGGGGCGGAGGCCCGTGCGCTGGCCACCGAGGGCACGCCTGGCATCCCGGAGGGATGGTGGGTCGGCGAACACGGGGATCTCTCGTTTTCCCACAACGGGCGCCGCCTCTTCTTCGGAACCGCCCCGCGGCCGGAGCCGGAGCCGGATGAGGAGACCCCCGAGTGGGAGAAGGTGGAGCTGGACGTGTGGAACTGGCGAGATCCCCTGCTCCAGCCGATGCAGTTGCAGCAGCGGGACAACGAGCTCAAGCGCACATACCTGGCGGTGGTGCACCTGCGGAATGGACGGGTCGTTCAGCTTGCGGACCAGGAGATGCCGGACGTCACGGTCGGGTCGGAAGGCGACGCGGACGTGGCCCTCGGTGTATCCGGTGTCCCCTATCAACAGCTCATCTCATGGGACACGCCCAGGTACCGGGACCTCTACGTGGTTGACGTGCGGTCGGGGGCTCGCCGACTGGTGCGGCAGAACCTGCAGGCGAATGCGGAGCTGTCGCCCGAGGGCAAGTTCATCGGCTGGTGGGACGGGCACGAGTTCGCGTATTTTGCGGTTCCCACGGCCGGTGGCGAGCCGGTCAACGTCTCGCGAGGCATTCCGCACCCCGTCCACAACGAGCTTCACGATTGGCCGATGATCCCGTATCCGTACGGCGATGCCGGCTGGACGGAAAACGACCAGTGGTTCTTGGTCTACGACAAGCACGACATCTGGGCCATCGACCCCACGGGACGGCGCGCCCCCCGAAACGTCACGGAGGGCGTGGGTCGAGAGCGCAATCTTCGGTTTCGCTACGTCCGGCTGGATCCGGAGCAGGAAGCCATACCGGAGAGCGAGCCGATGTTGCTCAGGACGCTCGATCTGACCTCCAAGGCGACCGGCTTTCACCGGGATCGGGTTCGCGGCGAGGAGCAGCCCCGGGAGCTCGTCATGGCGGATCACTGGTTCGGATTCCCCCGCAAAGCGGCGGACGGCGAGGTGGTCATGCTCACCCGTGAGCGCTTTGACGAGTACCCGGACCTGTGGGTGAGCGATCTCGTGTTGGAAGGGATGCAGAAGGTGAGCGATGCCAACCCACAGCGGTCGGAGTATCTGTGGGGTACCGCGGAGCTCGTGGAGTGGCGTTCAACTGACGGAAAGCCGCTCCAGGGCATCCTATACAAGCCGGAGAACTTCGATCCGACCGAGAAGTATCCCATGATGGTGTACTTCTACGAGAAGATGTCGGACAACTTGCAGCGCTTCCGCGGGCCGGGGCCCGGTAGCTCGAGCATCAGCGTCAGTTTTTACGTGAGCCGGGGGTATGTGGTCTTCATACCGGACGTCCACTACCGCGTCGGCTATCCGGGTGAGAGCGCCCTGGACTGCGTCGTGTCAGGTGTTCTGAGCGTCCTGGAGAAGGGATTCGTTGACCCCGAGCGCGTAGGGGTGCAGGGCCATAGTTGGGGCGGCTACCAGATAGCCTACCTCGTGACCCAGACCGACATCTTCGCTGCAGCGGAGGCTGGCGCGCCGGTCTCCAACATGACGAGCGCTTACGGTGGCATCCGCTGGGGCAGCGGGATGAGCCGGATGTTCCAATATGAGAAGTCCCAGAGCCGTATCGGCGGTTCGCTGTGGGAGGCACGGCCTCAGTACATCGAGAACTCACCGCTGTTTTGGGCGGACAAGATCGACACCCCGGTGCTCATGATGCACAATGACGAGGACGGGGCGGTGCCTTGGTACCAGGGGATCGAGTTCTTCGTTGCCCTCAGACGGCTGGGCAAGCCTGCCTGGATGCTCAACTACAACGGCGAGCCCCACGGCCTCAGGAAGTATCAGAATAAGAAGGACTGGGCCGTGCGGATGCAGCAGTTCTTCGATCACTACCTGCTGGATGCCCCGGCTCCGGTGTGGCTCGCTGACGGGGTACCGGCGGTTCAGAAGGGGAAGACCCTGGGGCTCGAGCTGGTTGAGAAGAAGGAACAGGTGACCACGGGCGTGGGGAGAGAGCCTCAGTAGGCTGGGACGATGACCAAACCGTGAGCCGTGTGCTCCGGCCTCGTGCTGGATTCGGGGCCGGGGCGAGGGAGGCCGAAACGCTCGCGGTGGTCTGAGTGTCATAGATATGAGGACGGGCAGCGGCAGCTCGCGCCGCCGTGGCTGGGCCCGACACTGGCCAGTTCCCGATGGCGGCGCTCGCACTGGGCGGTGAGCGGCCGTGGCGTAACAGCCGTTCTTCGTCTATGCTGCGAGCGATGCCAAACACGGCCGGCCGATCGTGACGGAGCTGCTGAACCAACTCAACGCCGCAGTCGGTGACCGCTACACCATTGAGCGGGAGATCGGCCGCGGTGGCATGGCGCGGGTCTACCTCGCCCACGACGCCAAGCACGGCCGCAATGTGGCACTCAAGATCCTGCGGCCAGAGTTGGCGGCGTCAGTCGCGTCCGATCGGTTCCTCCGGGAAATCCGCATAGCGGCGAACCTGACCCACCCCAACATCCTCCCAGTCTACGATTCTGGGGCAGCAGGGGATTTCCTCTACTTCGTGATGCCCTACATCGAGGGCGAGTCGCTCCGAACCAAGCTCGATCGGGAAGGCGCGCTGCCCGTTGCGGAGGCCGTTCGCCTGCTGCGAGGCGTGGTGGACGCCCTGGCCGAAGCCCACAGCCGCAAGATCGTCCATCGGGACATCAAGCCGGACAACGTCCTGCTGTCGGGCCGTCATGCGCTGGTGGCGGACTTTGGTGTGGCGAAGGCTGTGAGCAAGGTGGAGGGGGCCGATCTCCAGACCACCGCCGGGCTGGCGCTGGGTACGCCGGCGTACATGGCCCCGGAACAGGCAGCGGGTGCTCGGGAGATCGATCACCGGGCCGACATCTATGCCGTGGGCGCGCTGGCCTATGAGCTGCTGGCCGGGCAGCCGCCGTTCACGCGTGACGTGCCCCAGGAGGTACTGGCGGCCCACGTGACGGAGGAGCCCAAGCCGGTGACCGAGCACCGCAAGAACCTGCCGCCACAGCTGGGCGACATCGTCATGCGGTGCTTAGCGAAGGATCCTGCCGACCGGTGGCAGTCGGCCCAAGAGCTGCTGGCGCACCTGGAGATGGTGATCACGCCGTCGGGCGGGATCACCCCCACCGATACCGCCCCCGTGCCGGCGTCCAGGGGACGCCGGCCCAGACGATGGGCCCTCTACGCGGGTGGGCTGGTCGGAGTGGGTGTGGCACTGGCGATCGCGTCAGCCCTGATTCCCGGTCGGGCCGCCTCGGGGGAGGTCGCACCGGGTGCAGACGTGATTGCCGTCCTGCCGTTTGCGACATCCGGGGAAACGGTGGAGGTCATGGCGGAGGGCATGGTGGACCTGCTGTCCAGGAATCTGGACGAGGTGGGTGCCATTCGGACTGTGGATCCGCGAACCGTGCTACACCGCTCGGAGCAGCGCGCCCAGGACGGGCAGTTGCCTCGGGAAGCGGCGCTGGAGGTCGGGCGGGAGGTGGGCGCGGGCTCCGTGCTCCTGGGAAGTGTCGTGGCAGTGGGTGAGGCAGTGCGCATCAGTGCTGACCTGTTTGGCGTGGACGGCTCCCGAATTGCCGCGGTGGCGGTGGATGGATCATCTGACAACCTCCTCGGGCTGGTCGACAGTCTGAGCGTTGCCCTGTTGCAGGCCATCTGGCGAGCCGCGGAGCCCCTGCCGCGGTTCGACGTCAGCGCCATCACCACGGGGGATCTGCAGGCGATCCGGGCGTTCCTCGAGGGAGAGCGCCACTATCGCGCGTCGGAATGGGCTTTGGCCCAGGCGTCTTTCGAGCGGGCCGTGGCCGTGGACCCAAATTTCGCCCTCGCGTACTACCGCTTGGCCAGGACGGCGGGATGGGTGCGAGACCCGCAGGCCGCCGAGCGCCGGGAGTTGTACGCCGAGCTGGCGGTCGAGTTGGCGGAGGGGCTCCCAACACGGACCAGGACCCTGGTGGTTGCCGAGCGGATGCTGGTCAGCGGGCAGGCGGACGAGGCCATCGACTCCCTCGAGGCCCTGGTACAGCGTTACCCGGATGACTCCGAGGCGTGGTTCTTCCTTGCGGATAACGAGTATCATGTCCAACTGCAAGGCGCGGGTCCGTTGGATCAGCCGGCCGACGAGCTGTTGCCGTTGTTCGATCGCGTGCTCGAGTTCGATCCGACCTTCCTTCCAGCACTGCTGCACCCGCTCGAGTTCGCATTCCAGTCTGGCGACAGTGCCCTGATTGACAGATACGTCGGCCTTGCGGCGGCTGTCCCGACAGCAGATCCCTCTGCCATCCAGCTGCTGAATAGCGCGGCTGCCGCTCTTGCTGATCCACCGGACGTATTGGAGCTCGTTTCTGCCTTGTCCCTCGCGTTGCCGGCTGCGGATGACCCGTCTTCGGACCTGATGTGGCAGGCATCGAACGCGGTGGTGCTGCCTCTGGTACGGGCTGCGGCGTCGCTGCCGGCCGATCACCGGGCGATGGTGATTGGCTGGCTCCAGGGGCGCATTGGGGGGGTAGGTGGCGACCTTGGCCCTTCGGGGGTGACCGCGCTGTTCCGACTACTCACGAGCGCCGGACGTCTTGCCGAAGCCCGACGAACGATGGAGACGCTCTGGATGCAGTCGCGGGTCGACGCGTCAGTCCTGCGATACCACACCACCATGCCGATCTATGCTGGATATGCGCATCCTGACTATTTCCTATCTGGGGATAGCCTGGAACCGACACCGGCGGTGCGGCTGACGGCGCAGCTCGTGACTGCTGTAGATCGTCTCGACGCCGTGGCGGTGGCGGAAGCGGCGCGTGGCGCGGCAGCGCTGCAAGGGCCTATCGCGACCGTGCTGGTGCGGGCCGGGCGGGCGCTCGCGACGGTGCTCGAGGGGGACACGGCAGCTGGTCTGGACCAGCTCGAGGCGGCCCTTCAGGGGTTGCGCGCCGAGGCGGGCTCTGTGCTCGAGCCCATCTGGTTCCGATGGGTCGAGCTGCTGGCGGCTTACCCGCCGACCCGCGAGCGCGCACTGCCTGTGCTGCGGAGACCCTGGATCGGGGAGCCCATCTACGAGATCCCTCGCTTGTTCGCGCTCGCCCACGCGTTGGAGGCGGAAGGGAACCTCGACGAGGCCAGGGGCGTCTACGAGCGGTTCGTTGCGTCGCTCTCCACCGCCGATCCCGGGCTGGCGATCCAGTGGAAGACCGACGAGGCGGTTCGGGCCCTGGGGCGGTTGGCGTCGGACGAGCCGGGGTAGGTGTCCGAGGCTAAGAGAGGACCCCCACCAGAGGACCCCCCAAACAGCCCCACAGGCGGGCGGCACGGTTGGCAGCCGCGGAGGGTGCTTGCCAAACGCCGCGGTCGACAGTTGGAAAGGGTGCAGCCGCGGCGTGAGTTGTTACGGTATCGAGCACCTCGGGGCGGTAGCTCAGCTGGGAGAGCACCTGCTTTGCACGCCGAGCCAGACGTGCGGGGCTCTCGCTGAACTGCCGTAGCTGCAAGGGGTTTCGTCGGATGGGGTGCGAAAGTCGCGCTGGACTTTCGCACCCTTTCTGCAACCCAACGTGCACAGTTTCGTGCACACCGACTTGGACAGGCACCCCGTTGGCTGGTGGAGACCGCGCTAGTGTCCGTGGTGCCCTTTTTTTTGGACAGGTGCTACCCAGTTCGCCGCTCCTAGAGCCCGCCAGGCGCCTCTAGCAGCACTGACACACGCACACACCCAGCCCGGTCGTCGCCGCGCGCTATAAGGAAAACGCGTGCCAGCGCGCCCGCGCGCGACTGGCGCAGCCGGTTGACCCCCCAGGACGGGCGTGCGCCTGATCAGGAACTAGGCGCCAGCCAGCCAGACACCGACACACGCGGACACATCGCGCCCGCGCTATGAGGATCAGCCAGCCCCACTGGGCCGGGTGGTGAGTCGGTGCGCGCTTGCGCGCCCGCGCCGACCCGGCAGGCCCCCCGGGCTACCCCCGGGTCGCAATGCTGTACGGCTGCCCAGAAATGCGCGGTGCGCTTTTCAGGAGGGGAAGGGTCCGATAACGGGCTGACTCCCTCAGTTTCTGAGTTCGGCCTCGGCTCGCCGCTCGCTAGCGTTTATCTCACCCTCAAGTGTCTTCAGCTGAGCTAGCAGTTCGTCAAACGAAGGCGGATCCCGGAAAATCATCTCCTGCATAGCGGCGTAGTCTCTGCGCAGCACCTTCTCCAGGTCCTCGTGGGGCAACAGGCGCAGTTTCCCGGCTATCGCCTCCTCATACGGGCCTTTCTTGAGGCCAAAGAAGAGCTTGGAATGCACGGCGACTCGCGCGAGCAGTTCGTGCTGCGCCAGCGCCCCGTCCTTGATGTCGCTTTGCGCCAGCATTGCCATGTCGAAGTAATGTCGCGACTGTCGCTCTGGAACCGGTTTCCCGGGGCGCTGATGGAATTGAGCATGGAGCAACAGCGCCTTCTCCCAGAACGCTCTTTGCGCTGCAAGTGCCTTCACATTGCAGGAGGGCCTCGTGAACAAGTCTGGAAACTTGTCGGCCACGTACGGTGTTACCGGATGCCACTCTGCTGGCCAGTGGTCAGATCGGGCCCCCAACTCCATGGTGACAACCGGTCGCAGATAGCGAAGCGCGTCGTACTCTGCCGTTTCTAGACTCTTTGGGTATGCGAAGTGGACCGCCAGCGGTTTCTCCTCGTCTACAGCTAGTTGCCAGCCGTGCATTCCGATCGTGCTGCCGAACTCCTTTTGGAGTGTGGGCACCAGCGTCACCGCAATGTGCCTTCCGCATTCCTCCCCAAGCTCCTTGAGACGGCGCTGTCTCGCCTTGCCGCTCGGCGCTGTCTCCGGGTCCCTATCGCCGCCAAAACCGAGGTCTCGCCGGTCGAAAGCGAGATCGATGTCCTCCGAGAACCGGCGGATTAGACCGTAGACCTTCGACAGCGAGGTGCCGCCTTTGAAGATGAGGCCAGGCTGCTCTGCAGGGAGTGCGAAAAGGTACTTGAGGGTCCAGCAGACCCAGAAGTCTTTCTCCGCGATGATTGGCCGTACCCCCATCCGCGCGGCCGTCTCGGTGAACAACTCGGCGCGCTCCTCACGCGTAAGCTGAGCTATGCCGTCCATCGGAAGTCACGCCACCTGTGCAACCTTGGTGAGCACCGACTGCATCCAAGCGGATGCGTACTTGGCGTCCCGCACCAACGCGCTCTTGTCCTTCTGCGAAAGGCTGCGACTCAGCTTCCGAACAACGGCATCGTCGACGCGGTCCCTGCCAAGGTGGCTGAGCGCCTGGTACACGACTGCCGACACCTTGCCCGCACCGGCAAAGCGCCGCGCCTGCCGCAGATAGATGGTCTGCCGGCCGATCTGGACCTGCCGCGACGGTCCGTCGGTCAGGTAGACAGACCGAGCGGGGACCTGCGTCGACAGGCCCAGCGCGTTGGCAGCACGGGCGCCAGAGACCTGCAAGCGGCTGCCAGTCTTCCGAGCCACCGCCTCGGCTACAGCATCAGGAGCCGGCGACAGCTGTCCCAGCCGCCGGCTGATACGCGGGTACTCGTAGAGCCCGCGGCGGAGCCGGCAGATCGCCCCACGGCGAGTCAGACGCGAGAGAGCCTGGTCCACGGCCGCGCGACCGCCTAGGTCTAGGAAGTCCTTTGGCGTAAATACCCAGCCTCGACGCTTGCCATGGATTCGCTTAAGTGTCTGCTGTATAACGCCTTGCATCTGCTAGCTCCTCATGTTCTTGTCAGAAAATATACGTATTTTTTCTGACAAATCAACCCTAATCTCGCTCGTGATTCCACGCCACAGCCGGGCGGACCGAAGCCACTCTTGGGTCGGCCCGTCTTATGTCGTCGTTGTCGTCGTCGTGCCCAAGAACCCGTTGCTATTCCTCCTCGTCTTCCTGCGCATGCTGCTTGTGCTCGTCTTCTTCTTCCGCCTGCTCCTCGTGTCCTTGTTCTTCCTCTTGTTCATCACGGCGATGGCCGCCCTCATGATGGTGGCGGTGGTGGTGGCCGCCACGGGAGTGACGGCCGCGACGGGAGTGACGGCCGCGGTGGCTGTGCCGGCGGGGATGGCGCCCGCACTGACACACCCGCAGCCGTGCCAGCTTTCGCCCGCGCGCTATAGATGAACAGCGGAATCAGTTTCCCCGCCGACGACTGACCGACGCGAGCGGCGGTCGGCCGACCCGGCAGACCCCCCAGGACGGGGGTCATGTCCTCGATGTGCACCAGCTCAGAAATGCGCGACACGTTCTCAGAATCGGGGTCGCTCAGCGCCCCCTTAGCCGCTTTTGACAGCCTGGCGGGCTGTCAAAACGGTCGCTGAAGCTCGGCGCTGAGAGCGGGAGAGAGCAACGTGCTATGTGCCAAGGGGCGCCCGCTTGAAGTTAGGACCGGCCGGACTCGTGCTTGGCCTCTCGGAAACGGCGCAGTTCGCCTTTGAGGTGCCTGTACGAACCCCAACAGCCACCGCCCCACGCCCTAAGCGCGCCCATCACAGCTTCAACAACTGGTTCAGTCGCCAGTTGCTTCCCAGACCGAATGCGCACGAGGGTGCTGTGTGGCACGCCCGCTGCCCTGGCAAGTTCGCGCAGCGATCCCGGAGCCTGTCGCATCGCGTACCGCAGGGCAAATGAGAGGGATTCAGCCGCATTCTGGGGTAGTCCGGGGTAGTCCAGAACCGATGGATAGCGCTTGAGTACTCGGTGCGAGATGCGACCCATGATGGGTATTGTAACACAAAAGTGCACCGAAATGATGCTGTTATCGCGCTCCGGCGAGTGCCAAGTAGTGCTAGGACGGCGGCTTAAGGAGCTTAAGTCTGTTAACCGGTAAACGGTAGACTAAGTCATTATGGGACAATAACTTACAGCTTGACACACCACAGGTAGGCGCTAGATTCCCCTCCTACAAATGCGGAGATCAATTCCCACCCAGTATCGCGGTACGTTGTTCCGTTCAAAGCTCGAAGCTGATTGGGCACGCTGCTTCGATGCGTGCAGGATCCGGTGGGAATACGAACCCCGCGGCCTCTATTGCGGCGACCTGTTCGTCTGCCCTGACTTCTGGCTGCCAGCCGCCAAGCAGTGGTTCGAGGCCAAGGCGAAGCTGACGGACCGCGATGCGCTGAAGTTTGCCGCGCTGGCGCGAACGCTCCGCGGTCAACCGAAGCCGTTCGTCGTATTCGGCTGGCCGAACGGTGTGTTCTCATTCGTCTACGATCTGGACGGAAGGTTCGCGGCTTCATCCGACCAGGCTGGCCTAGGACGCTGCCAACGATGTGGGACGCCACACTTCTGCGAAGTGTCTGGCACATGGGAATGTCCGCAATGCGCTTGCAGCAGCCTAAGGTGGGTTCGGACGCAACGTCCCTACGATGCACTCACGGACACCTGGACCACGAGCTACGAGTGGCCTGGGTGGCCGACTGACGCGCTGCCTGAAGAGCAAGAGGCGGCCTAGGGCAGGAGCGCAGCGCGGACCATCCGGCAGCACCCACACGAGCCGCCTGAGCAGCCATGGAGGGCTGCTCAAAGCCCGAAGTCCGACGCGACCAGTACACCCTTGCAGATCGAGGTGCGAGCGGCACGTTAGTGGGACTCACCCGCAGGAGGTTCACGATGTATCGCCGTCTCTTTGCGACTGTTACCGTCGTGGCCGTCGTCGCGGCGGCCTGTCAGCCCGCCACGACTGAACTGACCGAGGACCAGAAGGCCGAGATTGCCGGCACGGTCAGCGCTATTCACGCTGAACATCGGAATGCGTGGAGAGATGCCGATATTGACCGTGGCATGTCGTACTTCCATGACGACCCAGATGTGCAGTTCGCACTTGAGGGGGCGGTGATGCATGGGTCCGGCACCATCCGTGACGCGCTTGAACCCATATTTGAGGGTGTTGCGAGTCAGGAAATCACAATAGCGGAAAGCCAGACCGTGGTTCTCGCTCCCGGTGTCGTGTGCGTCATGGATCAGGGAACGTTTGCCTATGTAGACACGGCTGGGGTAACTGGACCTGAGACCGCGTTTGCTTTCACCGCCGTCTACGTGCGTCGTGGCGGAGAGTGGAAGGTCCTCCTCGCTCATGAGTCCCTTCCGACACCGGAGTCTATGTAGCCAGTTCTCCAGTCCCGCCGTGAACGCCGTAGCGCCTGGCCCCGCGCCGGGCGCTGTTCTTTGTACCGGTTAACTCCAACAAGACCTCTCCAACATCACCTTGCGGAGCCGCCGCACGCGGGAACATTAGACGTATCCGTCGAACCGCCGATGGCAGCGAAGAGGTCACGATCACTGACTCGCGGACTGTGGTCTTGGCCCCCGATGTCGTCTGCGTGACGCAACTGGGCACCGTCAGCGTGACAGATACCGCGGGGGTCACGGGACCCGAGATTGCGTTTGCGTACACTGCTATCTGGGTGCGTCGCAATGGTGAGTGGAAGGTGCTCCTCGGCCATGAGTCCATTCCCGCACCTGAAGCTGGCTAGCGAACCCACGACCATCGCCGCCCATGCCGCAGCGCCCGAATCCGCATCGGGCGCTGTTGTTTGTCAGCCAGCGCCGCCGAAATCCCGATCATGACTCCCCTTGATGCTGGGCGGCGGACGAGAACATTGGGCGTAGTCCGTCGAACCGCCGATGGCCTGAAGGCCCGCCTCGCCTGAGCGGCGCCCCAGCCTCCCAGGACGCTACACCGACGACGAGACCGCCGACCACCGGCATGACCGGGTAGCACGGGGCCGATTGGCCCGGGAGGTCCACGATGGCTCGATACCGTTCCCAGCGACACCTCATCGTCCGCCTCATTGCCGGCATGTCGATCCTGCTGCTCCCGCTCATCGTGGCCGCGTGTAGCGGCCGAACTGACGCGGCCGTGCGATTTGACGGCACCATGCGCGACAGCGCCGGTGTCGTGCTCGTGGAGAATCACGGAACGCCAATGTGGCGCGAAGGTGATGTGTGGACGTTCACTAGACGGCTGCGGATCGGCGTCGCCGACGGGGACTCGACGTGCATGTTCGGGCGTCTGACCGGCAACGTGACCCTGTCCGATGGCCGCGTGGTGGTGGGCGATGCGCAGTACCACAATGTGCGGTTCTTCTCCCCCGAGGGTGTGCACCTGTCCACGCAAGGCCGGGAGGGTGCGGGGCCCGGGGAGTACGGCGGCTTCATCGATCTGCTGCTCGGTCCGGGGGATACGATTCTCGCCGTCGACAGGCGGAACAGACGGGCCAACGTCGTCAGCCCCGACGGGAAGTGGCTCGGCAGCTTCCCGACGGCGCCGAGCAAGGGCTATTGGATCGCCAGCTGGGACGACGATGAGACCACGAGCCAGATCGTCTCGCTTATGCGGCCGATCAGGGGCGAGGTGGCGCCGGAGGACAATCGATTCCAACTCCTCATCCGCCGGGACTTCCAGGGCGCATTTCTCGATACCCTCGCCTGGCTTCCCACCACAGCCTTCGTCACCGGGGAAGGCGACGCACAGCTCGTCCACCTCTATCGGGGCGAGTCGCACTACGATCTGTGCGACGGGATGATCGTGACGGGGCACAGTGACGAGTTTCGTCTCGTGTGGCAGCGTCCCGATGGGACCGTCGAGCGCATCGTGAAGCTGGATCGGGAGCCATTGGCGTTCACAGAAGAGGATCAGGCGACGCTGCACCGGCGAATCGATGCCATGGCGCAGGAGACCGGTGTGACAAGGGAAGAGGCGGCAGAGTTCAAGTCGCGGTTCCGGTACGAGTCGACCTACCCCGCCTACCGTCAGTTGCTCTGCGGACCGGCTGGGACGCTCTTGGTGCAGCGGATCCGTCCGCTTCGGGAATTGAGTGAAGAAGAGTTGCCGAGCAGCTGGCTCTGGCGGGTTCCGCTCGGCGCGGACGAGTGGGATGTGTTCGACCGTGAGGGGCGGTACCTCGGTGTTGCGCCCCTGCCGATTCCCCCCCACCGGCATGCGTTCACGCGGGACCCATCGGGTGCGTGGCTGATGTCGGGGCTTGAGCGCGGAGAATTCGACGTGCCGTACGCGGGGGTGTGGCAGATCGAGGGGATAAAGCAGTAGGGCAGACTACTCCTCTCATCCAGCCCCGAGCGTCGAGCGGCGTTCGGGGCTTTCGGTCCTTGCCCGGCTTCCCACCAACGGCTACCGCATAGCGCAGCAACACCTGATGAGGTGCACGTGGCGCGCCGCGAGCTCAGCTAGGGTTGCGCCACGCAGAGAGACTGGCAGGGGTGCCAAAGCACGAAGGCTCGCTCTGGCACGCGTACCGCCGGGCCTGGGCCACCTCTCGGAAACACCTGCCTGACGCGGACGTGGCGGCAGCCGGCGGCTGGAAGGCGACCGAAACGCTGCGGCGCTGCTACCAGCGTCCGGACGATGAGACTATCTTGAGTGTCGTCCTCGGCGGCGTGCGTGCACAGAAACGTGCATAGTCAGGAGGCGGCGCTGGCGACGCCGGGAGCGCAAGTCGTTCCGCTGCAGGCGGTTTGCAGTGACTTGGGGCGGTAGCTCAGCTGGGAGAGCACCTGCTTTGCACGCAGGGGGTCGTGGGTTCGAGTCCCATCCGCTCCATACACTTACGATTAGGGTCTGCGAACATCTCTGGGTTTGGGACATTCGGCGGGCGCGCCCGGCCAGAATGCGAAGCCCCGAACGCCACGTGACGCTCACAGTACTGCAAAGCAACAGCGCCCGGCCCCACGNNAGCCCCCTATTGAGGCACGAGGTGCCTCAGATGGGACATCTGGCACGCTAGAATCTGAACCGTACTTGTCGGAGTGAGGGACCCGGACTGGGCAGCGAAAAGCGCCGAACGCCGCCCGACGCTCGGGGTCGTCAAACGAAGCGCCCGGCCCCACGCCGGGCGCTGGTTGGCAGCGGCTGGTACGGGCTACTGGCCGGGAATGTAGGTCACAGTGATGCTGTCATCGGGCTGTTTCCAGCCAGCGGCTGCGACAACGGCAATGTTGAGATCCTGGTCATCTGATCTGCAAAACAGCGATACGCTGATGTCCCTACTCCCCTCGTTATTCGCCACGATCTGATGTGGAAAGTTGCCACCTGGGTCCTGGCCTTCGGGGGGCCAGCCGCGGATCACGGGTGTTCCCATGAGATCGGCCGACTCCAATACTCCAGAACCGGCGGTTGGACCAACAAGGTTTCTCGTGAGGGTGTGGAACCTCGTACCGTCAATCGAGAGGCTATTGACAAGGAGGGCAACGAACCCGGTGGTTGGAACTCCCGTGTCAGCCGTCTTGAGTAGGATACTGGTAACCACGAATGTGCCTGCTTCCGCATGGTTTTCGATTTCGATTCGGGGGTTGGCGCTACCTTGGGCAGCGGTGTTACAGATCCCCCCAGTGGTATCCATTACGATGAACGGTACATGGGGTGGGGGCGTGCATGCGGTGATCGGAAACAGCGCAGCGACAAGGACGGCGATTCCCACGCGTGATGACTTGATCATTGGACTCAGCTCCTCTTCTCACGGGATCTTCCGCATCCACATACACCTCTGGCCGTCTCGTCGCCGGTGCGCGTCCTGCTGACGGCGTCGCTCTGGCAGCGGGGCCGTCGAGGCCATCGGCGGTACGACGGTTACAAGTAACGATTCTCCCTAGTCACTGCACCTGATCTAGAACCGCACCGACACCGCGAGCCCGATCCGCCCGTTGCGCTGCGGTGCGAGACTCATGGGCATCGGAAGCTCCAGTTCGTCCCAATGTCCCCGCATGAGCGTGTGAATTATGAGTCCCAGAACCGCACCGCCGGCGGCGAAGACTGCGACATCGCCGGCGACGCTTCCCGTGAGTGGTTCCTCATCACTTGACAGCTGCTTAGGGACGGTGGCACCGAGGATACCGCCTATGACCATTAGACCCAGAACGGGTGCAGCGGGACCGCTGCGCTTCCTTGCCTGAAGTCGTTCCACTTCACTTAGCGCATAGCTGTGGTCGTCGAGACGCCAACGTACGGCAAGTTCGCTGGAATCAAGGGACAACAGTCTACCTTCGATTCGACTCCCATCCCTGAGCCATACGCGCACGCTGTCCCCCCGTTCTTGGGCAGGGGCGGGGACCACAAGGGTGACGGCGAGCACAGCGGCAGAGAGCACAGCGCGTCGCGTCACGGGAGCCTCCTGGGAAGCCGGATGTTCTCCCGCAAAGGTGCGCGTCTCGTGCTGGGACCGTTAGGCCCCTATTGAGGCACGAGGTCCCGTAGATGGGACATTTGGCACGCTGGATTCTGGAACGCGATTGTCGGAGTTACGGGCGGCCCAGGACTGCGCAGCAGAAAGCCCCGAACGCCGCTCGGACGCTCGGGACTCGTTAAGTGCATCGCCGTAGCGAACAAAACGACACGAGGTCGAGTGGGCGCATTGTTGCAACTTCCTCAGAGCCTGGACACAACCACAATGCGAGCCGTCCCGACCACGTTTTCCGTGTTTGCTGCTATGATGACCCCCCCATTCGCGTGAGCCATGACCAGCCCAGCGCGACTGACAGACGCTATTGCATCATTTGATGACGACCAGGTGAACGTCTTATTGGAAATGATGCCGCCACTGGAGTTGTACGGCGTCGCGACGAGCTGGACTCGCTCGCCAATCTCAAGGGTGTCTACAGCCGGACTAACAACCACCGCCAGAACGACCGTGTCAGCGGCAATTGGCTCTCTGCCTTCGACTTGCCCTCGCGCTTGCCGTTCCGCAAGCCCCCGCTTGGCCGCCCTACATTTTTTCGACTTGTTGAGTCCGACGGCGCCCGCGGCACTGGAAAACGCTCCCCACACCAGGCCGCTAGCGATGATTGCGCCGCTGTCCTCATAATAGTCTGGGTCTCCAGCCACGACGACAGCGCCGAGGACGTTCAGACCTGCCCAAATCAGATCGATGATTGGACCAGCGTCGCTCTCGGTGCAAGTAAAATACTCCATCTGCTCATGGCCCTCTGGTGGGGCGTGCGAGAAGATGAAACCGCACGCACCAGTGGCCACCGAAAGCAACCCGAGACCCAACCCGAGTAAGGCAAAGCGTTTCCGGTTCATAGTGCCCTCTCGTCTTGCCAGTTGATAGAACGGTGGTCTGGCGGTCGCGTTGTCGGTGGGCGTCCTGGGAGGTGGGGCGTCGCTCTGGCAGCGGGCCGTCGAGGCCATCGGCGGTTCGACGGTTACGAGTAACGATTCTCCCTAGTCACTGCACCTCATCTAGAACGCGACCGACACTGCGAACGCGAACCTCCCGCCACGCTGCGGCACGAAGCTCACGCGCAGGCGGTCAAGGGGGACTTGCTGCCACCGCTCAGTCTCGATGTTCGCTCCGACTTTGCGACCGACCAGGATACCTATGGCCCCGAAAACAACCGCTCCCATCGTCGCATATTCCTCTGCCGTAAAGCGCCACTCCCCCCAGCAAGCAAACCATCCCGACTTCTGACACGGCGGGTCATCGCCCAATGCAAACCCGATGATCGCTCCCGTGGCGGCACCGAGGACAAGCCCGATGGTAGCGCCCTCCCATGGGTGCGACTTCCGTCCCCGGCTCACTTCGAGCCCTGCTAGGGAGGTCAGCGAGACCACAACAGGTGAGGGCTCGCTAGTCCGCAGCGCCAGGCTATCGGAATCCAACCTCGTGATCGTGCCAACGAACGTTCCGTATCGTCCGTCAGCCGTCTGTCCCGCGTGAATGCGCACTCGTGCACCCGGTTCAATGGTCGGAGATTCCTCTTGAGCTAGGACGCTGGTGAACGGCGCGAAGGCGAGACCAGCAGGCAACACTACCGCGAGCCAGTTGCGCATCGTGCCACCTCCGAATCAGAAGGACTCGCAGACTTCCCGGCAGTGGTACGGCGGTCTCGTGGTCGGAGGGGCGCGGGAGGGAACGTCTCTTCGAGAGCGGGATCGCCGTGCGCCATCGGGGCTACGGTTCCCAACATGTGGCGAGGTGGCCGGGACCGTTAGGCCCCTATTGAGGCATTGGGTGCCGTAGATGGGACATTTGGCACGCTGGATTATGGAACGCGATTGTGGCAGTTACCGGCGGCCCAGGACTGCGCAGCAGAAAGCCCCGAACGCCGCGAGACGCTCGGGGCTGAAGGCTCGGCTACGAAGCAGACTTTGCTAGCCGTTCGGCCTCATCAACTTCTGAAGCGGCGGGCAATTGTCTGCCCATTCGAAGCCCTCACCACGCTGGTCCCGAAGCCTGTCACCGCATCATTGCTTGCGAAGCGCCTCAAGCACCTCCGGCGTGAACGGATTCTCGCCGGCCCGCAGGGTGTCGATCCAGCCCTGCCGCTGGGCGCGGTCTTCATCGTCTGGTGTCCAGGCCACGAACGCCTCAAAGTCTACAATAGCTCCATCAAGATCGCCGGTGAGTGCCCTGGCCAATCCGCGGCTATCTCGGTTCCCACCGTCGTCAGGAATAAGGGCTACGGCCCGGTCGCAGGCTGTCATCACATCGGCAGCATGCCCCCACAGACTGCCCCACCAGCACAGATTGTTCCAGAGCCAAGCCGACCAAACCGACACGGTGAGAGTGGAATCAAGGGCTTGCGCATTAGAGTAGGCTGCCATGGCGTCCGTTATCGTACCCTGCCTTGCCAGATTCTCCCCTTCGGTGAGCACGGCGAGCGCCGCCACCCGGTCAACGGCACGCCAAGGTTCGCACATGCCTCGGAGAGGGCGAGACGCTGCCACGAGGACAGCGCAGCCTCGATGCGAGGTCGGTAGCCAGGGTGCTTGGGTGTCACGGCAGTGCTGCTCCCGCCCACCTGGCAGACGGGAGCCTACTCTGCCTCTGCGAACTTCTCTGCGAACATTTGCGCGCAAGCTGCACAGCCGCCCTTATCGGCACGCGCGTCCTGCGCATCGGTTGTCCAGGAATTAGAACGGATTGCGCGGCAGGGTTAGCCAGCCTGCAGCCCAGCGGTCTGCTTTGCACGCAGGGGGTCGTGGGTTCGAGTCCCATCCGCTCCACTGACGCGAGACGCCTAGCGGCGACGAGGCGCCAGCTGGAGGAGACCTCCTAGCTGCTCACCGGGTCCCTGCTGGGCGTCTGTGCGTGGTCGTGTCCCATCAGAACGGCAACGCGAACGCTAGCCCGCCCTGCAAGCCGACGTCGAACTGCGCCCGGTCGAAACCGTAGCTGTTGAATCTGTAGATCCAGCCGACCACTTCCACGAAGAACGCACCGAGCCCGGCAACGCGATTGAACCCGGCGCCAAACCGCCCAGCAAGGTCCGTGACGCTCTCCAGCGAGTCGTCGTCAGGGTCGGTCCTCACGGCTCCGCCCCCCAGGAACAAATACGGCACGAATCCGGCCTCGCTGGGCCAGCCAAACTGAAGATCCCCGCCGAAGTACAACCGAGCTAGGCCCGGCTCGGCGAGTGACAGGGTGGAACCGGCGTAGTTGGTCTTCAGATAGGTCGCGCTCCCACGTAGCGCCGCGGTTGCCCCCACCTGCAGGGCGAGCCCGCCTCCAAAGGAGAATGCTGAAGAGAACTGATCCCCGCCCTCGGCGAGGTTGACCACGGAGAAATGGCGCCCGCCGTGTCCAAATAGCACGACGGCCCGCGATTGTGCGCGCGCAGTGTTGACGATGGACGTGGCCAGTAATGCGGCGACGGCGACTCGGGATGCCCGTGACATGAGTAGGTGCTAGTGTGGCGTAAGAGTTGTAGGGGCGTAGCATGCTACGCCCCTACTTCGTGATACGTCGCGCTAGGCGCTGTCAAACCTCCTCGCTACCTCCTGCCAATTCACCACGTTCCACCAGGCCGCGATGTAGTCGGGACGCCGGTTCTGGTACTTCAGGTAGTAAGCGTGCTCCCAGACGTCCAACCCCAGGATCGGGGTCCTGCCCTCCATCAGGGGGCTGTCCTGGTTGGGGCTACTTTCGATCGCCAGCTTCCCGCCGTCCAGCACCAGCCAGGCCCACCCGCTTCCGAAGCGGCTGGCGGCGGCATCGGAGAACTGCTGCTTGAACGTCGCGAAGTCGCCAAACGTGGACTTGAGCGCCCCAGCGAGCTTCCCGCTGGGCTCTCCACCGCCGTCGGGACTCATCACTGTCCAGAAGAGCGTGTGGTTCGCATGTCCGCCACCGTGGTTCCGCACTGCCGTCTGAATGTCCGCGGGAACGCCGCTGATATCGGCTAACAGGTCCTCTAGGGACTGCTTCTCGAGGCCTGCGTGTTTCTCCAACGCGTCGTTGAGCTTCGAGACATAGGTCGCGTGATGCTTCGTGTGATGGATCTCCATCGTTCTTGCATCGATGTGCGGCTCGAGGGCGTCGTATGCGTACGGGAGGTTTGGAAGCTCGTGGGCCATCGCAAGAGACTCCTTTGTGAGAATTGGCTACGTTGTAAACGGGATGTGCATTTGATTCCGTACCTAATTAGGCAAGTGGGACGGCGGATCACAAGGGAGCTCTGATGGCTCCGGATTTCACCCGTCCTTCAACCGCCGACGCGACTCACTGCGCTCCCTTGAGTGGGAGGAGGACTGTCATGCGATCCATTGTGATTGTCGCGAATGCCTGCTTGGTTCTCTGGGCTGCCGATGTCATGGCACAGCAGGCCCCTGGCCGGCGCCTCCTGGGCGAACTGAACTGGCTCGAGGCGCAGCGGCTAATCCCGGACTCAGTGAACACAGTGCTCGTTCCCGTGGGAACGTTGGAACCCCACGGCGTGGTGAACAACGCCGCCGACAATACGGTGCCTTACGAGTTGGCTCTGCGGCTGTCCGGGCGGGTAACGGCGCTGGTAGCACCCACCATCCCCTACGGCGTGACGATGACGCTGGACGAGTATCCGGCAACGGTTGGGGTCGGTGCGAAGGCCTTCGAGGAGTATTGCTACCAGGTGCTGCGGGGGCTCGCCCGAAGCGGATTTCGCAACATCATCGTCCTCAACGGACACGGACCGAACGGGACACCGTTGCGAAACGCTGCGGAGCGAGTGTGGCGGGAGACCGACAGTCGGCTGCTGATAGCCGAGTGGTGGACCCTGACCGCCGACCTGGTGCAGCAGGTTTATGGCACGGAGGGTGGGCACGCCGGGAACAACGAGACGGGCGCCGTGCTCGCCGTCCGGCCCGATCTGGTGCACCCAGACCTCTACTCCGGGGTCGAGATGACGACTCCGAGGGATTCGGGGTGGACGGCGTATCCGTTTCCGTCCTCGATCGTGTTGTACCGGGAGGGTGAGGGGTATCCGGACTTCGACGAAGGCAAGGCACGGCGGTTCTTCGATGGCGTGGTGGACCGACTCGCGGCGCTGGTGTCCGACGTTGTCGCGAAATGGGACCGGGCTGGTCTGTGATGCTGTATTAAGGAATAACCGTGCACTCGGGGGAGGCGCGGCAGCCGGGCTGTCGCTGGTTGGCTGTGCTGCGGCATATGTGCGCAACGTCACTTGTCGTCGCCCCCACGGTCCGATACGTTCTCGGTGATGGCGCGACGCGATAGTGAGCCGAGGCCAGGCCCCGCCGTCCGCGAGCCACTGGATGAGCGGGCCCTGCGGATTCTGGCCGACGTTACGGGATACCTGGCCGCCGGCCTCGGGTCGGAGGAGGTTCTGACCCGGGTGGTGGGCGCGCTCGCGCGTGGGTTGGGGACTGACGAATGTCGTGTCTGGGTGCGTACCCCCGATGGGAGCGGCTTCCGCGCGATCGTCGCGGAGGGTGTTCGGGTCCCCGGCAGTCGGTCGATCGCCGAGGTCACGGGGTGGTTCGACGGAACCGAGCTGGAGCAGCAGGAAGGCGAGACGCTGCAACTCCGGTTCCCGCTGAGCCATGAAGGTGAGCGGCTCGGAGTGCTCGAGGCGGTCATAGCGGATGGTCCCGGGGCCGGGACCCTGCGCGACGTCGTGGGCATCGTTGCCAATATCCTCTCGCCGTTCATTGCCTCCGTCGAGCTGTCGGAGGATCTGGCCAGCGAGGTAGCCCTTCGCACGCGGGAGATCGACGCCCAGCGCCGGTTCACGTCGAAGATTATCGACTCTCTGCCGGTTGGGCTCTACGTCATCGACCGGGATTACCGGATCCAGGCCTGGAACCGGAAGCGGGAGACCGGCACGCAGGGGATGGTGCGGGAGGAAGTGCTCGGCAAGACCGTTTTCGAGGTGCTTCGTCGACAACCAAGAGTGCTGCTCAAGCGGGAGTTCGATCGCGCGTTCAGCACGGGCCGGATGGAGCAGCTCGAGTCGGAGTCAACGGCAACGGGTGAGGTGCGCTCCTACCGCCTCACCAAGGTCCCCATGCGGTTGGACGATGACGAGGTCACCCACGTCATCACCATTGCCGAGGACATCACCGAGTGGAAGCATGTCCAGCAACAGGTCTCACAGACCGAGAAGCTGGCGGCTGTTGGACAACTGGCCGCCGGTGTGATGCACGAGATCAACAACCCGCTTGCCACCATCGGCGCGTGCGTGGAGGCACTGTCGCTCCGGATCGACGATCTCCCACCCGGGGAGCGGCAGGGATATGACGAGTACTTGCGGATCATGGAGTCGGAGCTGGGCCGCTGTCATTCGATCGTTGACGGGCTCCTCGACTTCTCCCGACCCAAGGCTCGCGTCAAACGGCCGGCGCAGGTGAACCAGATCGTTGAGGACGCGCTGTTCCTGGTCAAGCACCATGACAAGTTCAAGGGGATTCGGCTGGAGCAGCACCTCTCCGAGGGCTTGCCGGGGGTCCAGGCCAATGCCGAGCAGCTGATCCAAGTCTTCCTTTCCCTCATGCTCAATGCCATCGATGCCATGGAGGGCAAGGGTGTTCTGTCGGTCCGGACGGCGTTCAATCCCGAGCGGGTCGATGAAGTTGTCGTGGAGTTTAGCGATACCGGCATGGGGATCGCGCGTGAAGATCTGCCGAAGATCTTCGAACCGTTCTTCAGCACCAAGTTGCCGGGGCAGGGAACCGGCCTCGGCCTGTCGATCTGCTACGGGATCGTGCAGGAGCACGGCGGGCGGCTCATCGTCGATTCGCAACTCGGCCACGGTTCGGTCTTCAGGGTCATACTACCCATCGGCGGAATCGCGGGAGAGCCGTAGTGAAGATCCTCGTCGTCGAGGATGACCGTACGGTTGGGCAGTACGTTCAGCGTGGCTTGGAGGAAAATCGGTACAACGTCGATCTGGTAGCGGACGGGAGTCAGGGCCTCGAGCGCGCTTCCCATTCCACATATGACGTGATCGTGTTGGATCTGCGCCTCCCAGGGGTGTCGGGGGTGGAGGTGCTCCGCACGCTGCGCGATCGCGGAGTCGACACGCCGGTTCTGGTACTCACGGCGCAGGACGCCGTGGAATCGAAGGTCCAGGCGTTGCGCACGGGGGCCGACGACTACGTCACCAAGCCCTTTGCGTTCGAGGAGCTGCTGGCCCGAGTGGAGGCACTGGGTCGGCGGCCGAAGGAGATCGCGCCGCCGGTGCTCCAGGTGGCCGACCTGGTGGTCGACACTGGGAAGCACGAGGTACGGCGCGGCGACAGCTACATCGAGCTCACGCCAAAAGAGTACGCGGTGCTGGAGTTCCTGGCACGGAACTCCGGGCGGGTGATGTCCCGCACCCTGATTACGGAATACGCCTGGGACTACCACTTCGATCCCGGAACCAACATCGTGGATGTGGTGATCAACCGCCTGCGGAAGAAGGTGGAACATGGCTTTGGCAAGAAGCTCATTCATACCATCCGCGGTGTCGGGTACGTGTTGAAAGCAGACTGAGCGGCGATGCAGACCATTCGGGGACGCCTAGCGGTCTGGTACGCGGTCGCGATGGGCGTGACCATTGTGGTCTTCGCCGCCATCATCTATAGCCTGCAGCGCTCCCACAGTTTCAGCGAGCTGGATAGGCGCGTCCGGCTGGAAGCAGACCTCATCGCGACAGTCCTGAGCGAAGCCTACCAGGCGCGGGGCGTCTTGGTTGCCCCCGGTGGCGATACTGGCCAGGCAACGCTGGAGCCCGAGGTGGCGGGGCTGCTGCAGGACGTGCCCGGGTTCGTCGTCGTGCAGTTGCGGGGAGGCGATATAGCCTTCGTGTCAGCGGAAGCTCCCACCGTCGTGCCAGCATTCTCTCTCCTGTTCGATGAAGCCGAGGATCCCGCTGGTCGCGGAGCTTTCGGTACCATTGATCTGAACCCGCCGATTGGCAATGTGCGGTACTTCGGGCGTCCGCTTACCGATGCGGGCCCGGATGTTACCGGGGTGGTCGTGGGCATTCCGACCGCCGAGGCCGAGCTGGGAGCGCAGCGGCTGCTGTCCGCCATGCTCGTGACCGCACTTCTCATCATCGTAGCATCCACGGCGATCGGTTACATCCTGGTCGGCCGGACGCTAAAGCCCGTCGACGACATCGTTGACGAAGTTGAGGCGATCAGTGACGGGCGGAGCCTGCACCGCCGGCTTGTGGAACCGAAGGCGCACGACGAGCTCACCCGCCTCATCAAGACGCTGAACGCGATGCTCGCTCGGCTGGAGGTGAGCTTCGCGTCGCTCAGACGGTTCACGGCCGATGCTAGTCACGAGCTCAAGACTCCCCTCACGGTGCTGCGATCCGGAATCGAGCGGTCGATCACGCACCCGGCGACGCCCGACGATGTCATGGCGGCGCTCGAGGAGACGCTGTTCGAGGTGAACCGCATGGCGGAAATGGTCGATTCGTTGCTGACCCTGGCGCGGGCCGATGAAGGCCGGGCCCCACTGCACCTGGACGACATCGATCTTCGGGAGACGCTGGAAGAGGTTGCCGAGACGGCCAGCATTCTGGGTGAGCAGGCATCGGTGAATGTCGACGTGCAGGTGCCGCAGGATCCGGTTCTCATGCGGGTAGACCGTGGCCGTGTTCGGCAACTGCTCATGAACCTCCTGACCAATGCCATCAAGTACACGCCTGCGGGCGGCAGCGTCTGGATCGAGTCGGCCAGGGAGGACGACCGGGTGGTCATCACCGTCCGCGATGCGGGTGTTGGAATCGCGCCGGGCGACCTCTCCCACATCTTTGATCGTTTCTGGCGGGCCGATCCAGCCCGCAGCCGTACAGGAGCCCGGCCTGGTGCGGGACTCGGCCTCGCCATCTGCAAGTGGATCGCCGAAGCGCACGGCGGCTCCATTGAAGCGCAGAGCCGCCCCGGGCGTGGCACAACCTTCACCGTGACGCTGCCGTTCGGGCGGGACAGCTGACGAGGCGGAGTCTGTGGCTCGGGCCGTAGGGCTGGGCCGGTCGCCGGGCGGCTGGCGGAGGGCGGGCCTAGCGGTGTCGGGCGGTGGGCCACAGATTAGCGGATCGTCTTAAGCGGCGGTGCCCCTCCCGATTCCGGCCACCGCTGCGGGGACCGTGACTGGTAACACGATTGTTAGGGTTTTGTAATCTTCCTTCTACAGTGTTGCGCATGTGGGTGGTGGCAAACTCTGCGAGTGCGGGTATAGACTTGTAGCGGCGACAAGTCCACCCGGAGGTGAGGCGTGTTCGATATCCTGGTTGAATCCAATCGCAAGAAGCGGGACTTCAAGGGCTACATCACGGGCATGTTCGCCTCAACGATATTCCAGGTAGTGCTCATTGCCGGAGCGGTGCTTGCGACGATGGGAGTGGCCGAGGAGATCATTGAGGTCGAGTTGGATACCATCATGCTTGTCATCGAGGAGCCCACGGAGGAGGAGCCGCCCGAGGAGGAGGATCCGATCATCGTGACGTCGCTCACTCCGCCGCCCAGGGGCTTCCAGGTGCTGATGGCACCCGTGGACGTCCCCCAGGAGATTCCGCCTGTCGACCTCAGCGCGCGATTTGATCCGCGGGACTACAGCGGGGTCGGGGTCGAAGGTGGCGTGTTCACTGGTGTCGAAGGTGGAACAGGTCCGGTAGATCTGACCCAGGTGTTTGCGGAAGCGGTGGTGGACGAGGTGCCGGAGCGGATCTCTTGTCCGCTACCCGACTACCCACGCATGATGCAGCAGGCGAATATCGAGGGTCAGGTCCTGTTGCAGTTCGTGGTGGAGACCGACGGTCGCGTCAAGTCGGAGAACATCGAGACCATCACTTCGACCCACAAAGCGTTCGAAGGTCCGGCAAGGGACATGATTGGGAAGTGCCTCTTCCGGCCCGGCCGCGTGCGCGCCAACCCGGTGCGCGTGCTGGTGCAGATGCCGATCATATTCAACCTGGCGGGCAGGCGCTAGACGGCTGCCCACGATATTCCGCAACCGACTTATTCCGTGACGGAGGCGCAGTAGACTATGGAAGTCTCACTATACACGCTCTGGCTAGATGCCGGGTGGTTCGCACGTGGGATCATCATTCTGCTTCTCTTCATGTCCATCCTCTCTCTGGGCGTGGGTGCACAAAAGTGGTGGCGGTTCCGCAAGAGTACGAGGGAGACGCGTAGATTCGCGCCGGAGTTCGCGCGATTCCTGCAGGAAGAGCAACTCGACGCCGCCATCGAGGTGGCCGAGAAGCAGAAGGTCTCGCACGTCGCCCGGGTGCTCGGCGAGGCGCTGGCGGAGGTGAAGCCTCTGCTGCGGGATCGGGCCACTATTACCAGTGGGGACATCAACTCTGCGGAGCGCGCGATCGAGCGTCAGATGCTGATCCTGCTCTCGGAGCTGAAGCGGGGGCTCGGCATCCTGGCGACCGTGGGAGCGACGGCGCCGTTCGTCGGGCTGCTGGGAACCACGATGGGCATCGTGAACTCCTTCACTGGCATGGCCGAGACGGGCTCGGGCGGACTGGCCGCGGTCTCGGCGGGCATTGCTGAGGCGCTCATTACGACCGCGTTCGGCTTGGCCGTTGCGATTCCGGCGGTCTGGCTGTACAACTACTTCCAGACGAAGGTGGAGAATCTCACCGTGGAGATGACCTATACGTCGAAGGAGCTGATCGACTTCCTCATCAAGAGCGTCGGCAGCGAGTTCGGTCGGTCGATCTTCACCAAGGAGTTCCAGGCCCAGCAAGCGGCATCGACGGGTCACGTCACCAAGTAGCGGCTGCGAGCTTCACTGAGGAGTAGCTGACCTATGGGTATGCAAGTAGGCGAAAAGGGATCACTCAATGCCGAGCCCAACGTGGTCCCGATGATCGACATCATGCTGGTGTTGTTGATCATCTTCATGATCGTCACCCCGGTGATCGCGGCAGGCTTCCAGGCGCAGATGCCCTTGGGCGAGAACATCGATCCGCGCATGGAGGAGCCCGAGGATGTCGTGCTGGGGATCGACAAGACGGGTGAGTACTACCTGAACCCCGGCACCGGGCAGATCGGCATCGTGCCGAGGCGCGATCTGGAGCGCATTCTGACCGAGGTCTACCAGAACCGGACCAAGGACAGGATCCTCTACTTCAAGGCCGACCGCAACCTCGAGTTCAGGGCGGTGCAGGAGGCGATAGAGATCGCCCGGAAGGCTGGCGTCCGGGTGGTGGGGGCCGTTACGGATGAGAAGCGGGAAGGCAGCGGGAGCATCCTCGGCAGGGTCCGGAGGTAGCGAGCAATGGCGATTAACCTCCCCGGTTCCGCTGGCGGGCCCCAGAAGGATCCGAATGTCGTGCCGATGATCGACATTCTCCTTGTGCTCCTCATCATCTTCATGATGCAAATACCGCTGTCCCGTAAGGCGATGGATGTCCAGGTGCCGCCGGAGCAGCGCAGGCAGCAGTCTAGTGGGCCAAGCCAGAACATCGTGCTGGAGCTCAAGGCTGACGGTACGTACGAGATCAACGGGCAACCGGTGCCGAAACCCGGCCTCGACCGGAGATTTCACGAGATCTACGACAATCGGCCCCAGAAGATCTTGTTTGTGAAGTCGTCCGGGAATCGGCGGTATCAAGAAGTTATTGAAGCCATGGACATCGCGCGGGGCGCAGGTGTTCAGGTGATCGGGTTCACACCGCCGAATTAGGTCGCGGGCAACCAGAGCGAGCCGTCCTTCGGACACGGCACGGGCGCGAGAGCTGAAACCGGAGGGCTCTCGTGCCCGTGGTGTATAACGGGATTATGAGGTCAGGACCGCGGGTGCCAGCACTCCGTGTGCCGCGGACCGACAGAGGATTCGGCCGCGGAGTGATGATTGCGGCAACGGTCCACGGCGGGCTGGTCGTCGCCCTCGTGCTCGGTGCCGCCGCGTCAGACCAGATCTACCGCTCCATCGGGGGGCCGGGACCACGGGGTGGGGGCGGCGGTGGAGGCTCCGTGGCCCGGTATGTCGAACTCGTCCCTGCGATGACCCGGGAGGCGGCCGCGCGCCACGAAGAGCCGACACCTCCCAGGCCGCCAGTGGAACTGGCGCTCCCACAACCCGAACTCGAGCCGACCGTTGCGGAGCTGCCCCGCTTTGAGGTGGTTACCGGTCTGGTTATCCCGGCGCCTAGACTCGGCCGGGGCACCGGAACCGGCGGCGGGCCGGGTGCCGGCTCCGGTAGAGGGGGCGGCGCGGGCACAGGACAAGGGACCGGTGTCGGCGCCGGTCGAGGCCCCGGAACCGGAGGCGACGGCGGGAACGTCTTCCCCCCGGAGCCAACATTCATCATTGTTCCGGCGGACCGGCCGAAGTCAGTGCGGGGTAAGCAGTTCGATGTACACTTCTGGGTCGATGCCCGAGGACGAGTGACCAAGGTGGAAGTCGATCCGGCCATCGAGGATGCGGGCTACCGCAAGAAGTTCATGGAGCAGATGTACCAGTTCCAGTTCACACCTGCCCGCACCCTTGACGGGAGACCCGTCCCCGGACGCGTCGTCATTCCAATCACGCTGTAACAGATCTACCGGCGGTACGTCGGAACGGCGGGACGGGCGTGCGCCCGGACATCGCCGTGTAGCAGCAGTCAGCCGCGAGGTACCCGGCAGCGGTATGCGGAGGGGGAGCTTAGTGCAAACCAGGCACGTCTCTCGCATTCTTGGATTCTGGCTGCACCGGTTCGGCACTCTGACCACCGTGCTGCTGATCGCAGGACTCGGTGTGTCACCAGCCGGCGCACAGGAGATCATCGAGGTAGACGCGCCCGACGCATTGCTCGACGGCGTTCCGTTCTCCATCACGGTCAGGACGCCGGGCTCTCTGGACACGCTTCAGTCCACCCTGCGAGGCGCCGATGGGACTGTGTTGCACGGAGCGCTGATCCCTCCCGTGGGGGAGGTGGTGATCCCAGATCTGGTTGTCACCGACCGCGATCAGCTCCCCCTGGAACTCACCGTAGGATCAGTAAGCGAGACCATATCTCGACCCTTCATTCCCGCCTGGTTCAGCATCCTCCCACCCCTCATGGCCATCGCGCTGGCACTGATCATCCGTGAGGTCGTGAGCAGCCTGTTCCTCGGCATCTGGCTTGGCTGCCTGTTCCTGGCCGGCTACAACCCCTTCGCTGCGGTTCTCATGGCGATCGACCGCTTCGTGCAGCCGGCACTGGCCAATCCCGATCACGCGGCCATCGTGATCTTCTCGCTGCTGCTGGGTGGCATGGTGGGGGTCATGACCCGGATGGGAGGCACCAAGGCAATTGTCGAGGCAGTCACGCCGCTCGCCACCTCGCCTCGTCGGGCCCAGTTGGCCACCTGGCTCGCAGGGCTGGCCATCTTCTTCGACGACTACGCCAACACGCTGCTCGTCGGCAACACGATGCGACCGCTGACCGACAAGCTCAAGGTATCCCGGGAGAAGCTGGCCTACATCGTCGACTCCACCGCGGCACCCGTCGCGGCCATCGTGTTCGTGTCGACCTGGGTCGGGTATGAGATCAGCCTGATCGGGGACGGCATGCACCTGGCGGTGGAGCAGGGGGTAGCCGATGGTGCCGTGGCTAGCCAACTCATGACCGCTTCGCCGTTCGCCGTCTTCATCCGGTCGATTCCGTACCTGTTTTATCCCATTATGGCGATCTTCGCCGTGGCGCTGTTCGTGCTCTCCCGAAGGGACTTCGGACCCATGCTGGCCGCAGAACGTCGGGCCGCTTCAGGCGCAGGAGTCTATCGTGCTGGGGCGCAACTGGCCGCTGACATGGACAGCGAGTTGGGGACGGTGCCCGACGGGACGCCGCTCCGATGGTGGAATGGCGTGATCCCAATTCTAACGGTGGTGGTCACCGTGGTCGCTGGGCTGGTGTGGACCGGGACAAGAGGCCTTGGGGAGCTCGATCCGGCGCCATCCGGGTTCGCAGAGACCGTGCGGCACGTCCTCAACAACGCCGATCCGTTCGCAACCCTCCTCTGGGGGTCGCTGCTGGGGTGTGTCGTGGGAATCGTGCTTGCCGCCGCGCAACGCCTGCTCACCCTGTCCCAAGCGGTTTCGGCCATGGTTAGCGGAATGCGAGCAATGATGCTCGCCATGATGATTCTGGTGCTCGCCTGGTCTCTCGGTGCGGTGACCAGCTCTCTGTCCACCGCTTCCTTCCTGGCCAGCATCTTGTCGGAGCGGCTGCCCCTGGAGCTGCTGCCGGTCACGGTATTCGTCGTCGCTGCGCTGATGGCGTTTGCGACCGGGACCTCCTGGGCAACCATGGCGATTATGCTTCCCCTGATCGTTCCCTTGTCCGTCGGCCTCGGGGCCGGGCTCGGTGGCGGAGCCAGCACAGGAGCGTTCCTCGGCGCCATCGCGTCCGTCCTCGCCGGCGCGATCTTCGGCGATCACTGCTCCCCCATCTCTGACACCACCGTGTTGAGCTCCATGGCATCAGGATGCGATCACGTTGATCACGTGCGAACGCAGCTACCGTACGCGGTGCTGGTCGCCGTCATCGCCGCCGTGGCGCTGGTCATAGGGAGTACGGTGTTCGGCTCCTCGCCCTGGGCGGCGCTCGCGTTGATCGTCCTCGGCTGTGGGGTGATCTACCTGTTCGTGCGCTTCGTGGGTGGCTGGAGCCAGCGGCCGGCTGCGGTGCGAGCGACTCGCTAGCCCTCGAGGAGGCGGGCCGCCAGGCACACCGCGCCTAGGGGTGGGTCAACGGGCTCTGCCATGAGTCCTACCCCTGGCATCTCACGTCGCAAGATTTCGCAGAGTGCCTCCCGTACTGGCGAGCCCGGGCTCAATAGGCCGCCCGACAAGGCGACCTGCACCTGGGCGTCGCTTCCAAGCTGCTGATGTAGCGCTGCGACATGCGCTGCCAGATCGGCAGCGGCCCTCCCAACCAGGCCCCGTGCCACTTCGTCTCCTCCCCTGGCTGCATCGCACACGTGCTGCGCGAGGGCCGCCACGGCGCGATGGTCGGCCACGTGCCCCCACTCGATCAGCTCCTCGAGGGAGCGGGACCTCGATGCCGTCGCCAGCCGGTCCGACAGGGCGGTCGGGGGGCCCCGCCCATCGGCGGCCCGAGCCACGGCGTTGAGTGCCGCGGATGCCAGAGCGTAGCCGCTTCCCTCATCGCCGAACCGCGCTCCCCATCCCCCCGCACGGCGTACGGCGCCTGTGGCGTCACGGCCGCAGGCGATGGAGCCGGAACCCGCAATCAGTATTATCCCCGCAGCACCGGGAAACGCGGCTTCCAGTGCGACTTCGGCGTCGGTGGTGACTTTCAGGCTGGTGCTGAACCCCAGGGCACCTCGGAGCGCGGCTTCGAGAGCGCTCCGGGTTGCCTCGCGACCAGCGCCGGCCGCTCCCACCGCGACGGCATCGGCCCCGTGTAGCTTGGCGGCTGCCAGGGCGCCGTGGATGACTTCGGCGATCACGGCGGCGGACGACGACTCGGAGCCGGGACGCACTGCACCAGCCGCACCGGATTGGCGCCCCAACTCTCGCATTGCCCGATCAGCGGCTACGGCTTCGGTGTGTGAGGCGCCTGCATCGACGCCGACCAGTATGCTCATGTTTACGCCAGGGCTTTGCGCACGAGGCTGGAAAGCCAGCCGGCAGTGACGGTGATTAGGGTGCCCAAGGGCACATACCAGGGCCAGGCCAGATCCGCGAAGCTCCCCGGCTTGGCGAGCACGATCACCAGCATGCTGACCGTGGCCACGGTGATGGCCAGCACGGCGTCCCACTGACGAGCCAGGCGGGACGTTCCAGCGAGAATGTAGGTGCCGAGCAGGGCGCCGTAGGTGACGGAGGCGATAGAGAGCGCAAGCTCCACCACCGGCTGGTCGGTTGAGCGGAATGACAGGGCCCCGCCGATCAGTACTGCAGCCCAGCCGATGGTCGCCCAGCGGCCCACAGTCAGCAGGTGACGCGGGTCCCGCCGGCCGGTCAGTGGCGCATAGAAGTCGTGCGTCGCTGCCGAGGCCAGGGAGTTGAGGGAAGAACTCACGGTGCTCATGGCGGCCGCCAGCAGCCCCGCCACGACCAGTCCGGCGAGGCCGGCTGGCAGCTGCCGGACCACGAACGTCGGGTAGAGTTGGTCACCGGAAAGTGCAGGGTCGTCGGCCCCAGCGGCCCAGAGCATGGTTCCCACGAGCAGGAAGATGGCAAACTGGACAATCACCAGCACCCCAGAGCCCACCAGGGCGCGGCGGGCGTTGGGGAGATCGCGGGTTGCCAGTAAGCGCTGGACGATGAGGTGGTCGGTCCCATGCGAGGCTGCGGAAAGGAGAGCTCCACCGACCACGCCGCTGGCAAATGTGTATGTCGTGGACAATGAGGCAGTCCAGTTGATCACCCGCAACTTCCCCAGATCGGCGGCGCTGCTGAGCGCAGTGCCGAGCCCGCCGGCAAGGGAGATGGCTGCCACGATGGTGGCGATGCCCCCGAGGACGTAGATGCCGAGCTGTACCACGTCTACCCATACGACGGCCTTGATGCCACCGGCCCACGTGTACATGAGGGTGACCAGTGCGACGACCACCACGCTCACGGGGATCGACCAACCTGTGACAATGGCTAGAGGGATGGCGGTAGCGAACACCCGAACGCTGTCGCCCAGGGCCCGGATGCTCATGAAGATCGCGGATGCAATCTTCCGGGCGCCTGGCCCGAACCTGGTCTCCAGACGGGCATAGGCGGTCTCCTGCTCGCCGCGGAAGTATCCGGGGAGGAGCCAGAGCGCCACCGCAACACGCCCGACCAGGTACCCCAGGGGTAGCTGGAGAAACGTGAGGTTCCCCCGGGCCGCGATGCCGGGCACCGAGATAACGGTGAGGGCAGACGTCTCGGTGGCCACGATGGAGAACATCACCGCCCACCAGGGCAGGGTGTGCCGACCAAGGAAGTAGTCCGAGGCATCCCGCTGCCGGCGGGTGAAGTGCACGCCTATGGCGATCACGGCCGCGAAGTACGCCGCCATGACGAGGAAATCCCAAGAGCTCATAGGAGACGGTGGGCAAAAGCCAAAGGGCCCGCGGCGGTCGCAGGCCCCTGGTGCACAGCTGTCGGCACGGCCAACTGACTAGACGGTGAAGGAGCTACCACACCCGCAGCCACCGCTGGAGTTCGGGTTATCGAACGTGAAGCCCGAACCCTGCATACTGGACACGTAGTCCACGGTCGTGCCATTCAGGTACTGGGCGCTGAACGCGTCAACGAAGACGCGAAGCCCCTTGATGGTGAGCACCATGTCGTCGTCCAGGGGACGCTCCTCGACGTTCAGCCCGTACTTGAAGCCTGAGCATCCACCGGGAAGCACTGCCACGCGGAGACCGGCACTCTCCAGCGGAACATCCTCCTGCTCCATGAACTTCATAACCTGCGTGATCGCCTCGTCCGTGAGGCTGATCCCCACGGTCGCTTCGGGGCGCTGCGTGGTTGTCATGAGCTATGCCTCCATGTGGAGGCGCAAGTTAGGAAGTCCCTGGTTGGGTGTCAACGCGGCGACCCGGCGGTCGGGCGGTCCCCTGCCACCGACCGCCGCTACCCTGGCGGTCCGGACGTCGGTCCGCTAGTCATGGATCCGCCGATCCGCCGATCCGCCGATCCGCCGATCCGCCGATCCGCCGATC
>WVYX01000208.1:6344-9507 GCA_011772755.1 Gemmatimonadales bacterium | reverse complement strand
CCTCCGATCCGCCGTTCCGCCGTTCCGCCGGCCCTCCGCTCCGCAGCGCACTGAGGACCGAGTCGGCCACCATCCCCCGGATGCGCAGTAGTGCTCGGTTTTCTCGGGTCGGATGCACCCGGTTTGTGAGGAGGATGACGAACAATTCGCGCTCGGGATCGATCCAGATGCTGGTACCCGTGAACCCGGTGTGCCCAAAGCTGGAGACCGACATCATGGTGCCAGCAGAGCTCCGGCCACCTGGGGAAGGAGTGTCCCATCCCAGGGCTCGGGTGGATGCCTCCGGTCCGGGCTGCTTGCGGGTGAACTCGCGGATGATGTTGGCGGGGACCGCGAGGGGGGCGTCCGGGGGGAGCCGGTCGTGGTAGGCATCCAGCAGCCAGGTGGCGAACCGGGCCAGGTCCGGTGCCGTGGAGAACAGCCCCGCATGCCCCGACACGCCGCCGAGTCGCGCCGCATTCTCGTCGTGGACCTCTCCCCGGAGTACCCTCCCACGCCACGGGTCCCGTTCCGTGGGCGCGATCGTGGTGTGCCATTCCGAGGGGGGGCGGAATCGTGTGCGGCGCATTTGGAGCGGCCCGAACACCCGGCGTTGCAGGAACTGGTCCAGGGGCTCCCCCGCCACTGCTTCCACCACCTGAGTGAGGACGATGGCACCGAGATCCGAGTACACGTAGCGCAACCCGGGCGGAGACTGCAGGGGTTCAGCCATCACCCGGGCCAGTGCCTCCTCCCGTGACGCCGTTGCCAGGTGAAGGGGGACCCAGGCGTCGAGGCCTGAGGTATGGGTCAGCAGGTGTCGGATGCGGACATCGAATTTGCCGGGGCCGGCAAACTGGGGCAGGTAGTCCACTACTCGGCCGTCGAGATTGAGCTTCCCCTCGGCACTGAGAATCATGCACGCCGTGGTGAGGCCGATGACCTTCGTGAGGCTCGCCAGGTCGTAGATCGTGCTGTCGCTGACAGGGCGGGCGTCGTCTTCCCCGTATCGGCCCACGGCACTCGTGAAGGCGACGCCCCCCCGGTGGCCAACCAACAGCACACCTCCTGGAAATGCGCCCTCCTCCACCTTCGTTTCGAGAAATCTCGTCGTGGCCTCGAGCCGCTCGGGGACGAACCAGGCTGTGTCCCGCCGCGACCCCTCGGGTTCCGGTCCCTCGGCCCCCTGCGGATCCACCAGTGCCTCGGGGGTCCGCTCTGGTATGACGATCCCGTATCCTCGGGGGTATTCCGGCGACAGGGTGATGGGCAGCGTCCCCCTGATGGCTGCGCCTCCGGCCAGGGCACGGGCCACGGCCTGCTCAGTCGACCGCGCGTCACTCCATGCAACCAGGTAGGCTCCGGGATAACCGGGGAGCTGCGACAACAGGTAGGGGCTGCCGAACGATGCCAGAAGGGTGGGCTTCCCCCTCGCCGTGGCCAGTATCAGTTGAGCCAGGGAATCCGGCATGGCCACGTGCCCGCGACCGCTAATGACCCTGACGCTGGTGGCGAAGATCACCCGGGGATTCTCATCAATTACGGCCCGCGCCGAGTCGTAGGACAGGGGACCGGAAGCCGGGTAGAGGCGGAAGGAGGTCACGGTATCGCCGAGGAGGCTGAGCTCACGGGCGAGCCGTCCACCCGCCGACAGGTTCCTTTCCTCGGCGTAGATCACCATGGCCACCGGGCCACGCCGCTCCCGGAACTCGTGCAGCGGGCCCCGCTGCACCAGCGTGAGGGCGCGGGCAGCGATGTCGTCGGCCATGTCTTGGAAGACCCGGTGGCCCACGATCGCGGGGATGCTGTCCAGCGGGACGGTGCGCCGATGGAAGAGGCCAGCGTTCCATTTCAGGGTCAGCACCTTGCGCACCGAGTGATCGAGCCGGGCTATCGAGATGCGTCCGGAGTCCACCGCAGCGACCATCGCCTCCATGGCGGCGCGTAGGTCATCCGGCATGAGGAGCTGGTCAGCACCGGCGAGGAATGCGCGCACAGCGCTCTCCCCCGACCCGTACTCTTGGACGATCGCACCCATGGTCAGCGCGTCGGTCACCACGAGCCCTTGGAACCCGAGGGAGTCCTGCAGCACGCCGGTCATGATCCTTGGTGAGAGGGTCGCCGGTATGGGATCGTCCCCCTCTAGGCAGGTGACGGCCACGTGGGCGGTCATCACGGCGGTCACCCCTGCGGCGACGGCGGCGCGAAACGGCACCAGCTCGAGCGTGTCCAGCCGGTCCCAGCAGGCTCGCACCACCGGGAGCGTGATGTGGGAGTCGATGTCCGTGTCGCCGTGGCCTGGGAAGTGCTTGGCGGTGGTGTAGAGCCCGTGCTCCCGGGCACCCCGGACGTAAGCGGCGATCAGCTCGGCTGCGGCCTCGGGATCCTCCCCGAATGATCGGGTATTGATGATGGGATTCTCCGGGTTGTTGTTGACGTCGGCAACCGGAGAAAACGTCAGGTGGATCCCTACGGTGCGGGCCTCCAGCGCCGTAATCCGGCCGAGCTCGTAGGCGTCGAGCTCGCGCCCGGTAGCACCCAATGCCATCGAGTGGGGGAAGGTCGTGCCGCCGACCAGTCGCATTCCCGTACCCCATTCGAGATCGGCAGCGATCAGTAGTGGCAAGTGGGAGCGACGCTGCAGCGCATTGAGTTTTGCCGCTATTTCAAGAGGCGGTCCGATGGAGATGATGATCCCGCCGACGGCGAGAGAGTCGATCCACACGCCAAGGCTGTCGTACTGCTCGCTCTCGAAGGCCGCGTAGTCACCCAGCAGCCACGGCACCAGCAGCTGGCCAACCTTCTCCCGTGTGCTCAGCGTTTCGAGCAGGGAATCGACGACTATCTTTGCTGACGCCGGCCGCACGGCCACAGGTGGCAAAATTGCGTACGGGTCGGGGACGAGGGGCGGCGGCGTGCGTGGTGGAGCCACTGCGGGGCTGCAGGCGCTGGCCGCAAGGACTAGGCAGCCAAGGAAGGTGGTGCTATGGCGCATAGACTCGCATCTCTCTCGTTGTTTCTCCTGGTGGTCGGCTGCGCGCAGCAAGGTGGCGACGTACAGGCCGTCCGGCCTGGGATTGACGTACTCCTGGAGGACTCCAGCCATCTCATCGCTGGTCGGCACCTCGGCCTTCTCACCAACCAGACGGGCGTGGACCGGGCCGGGACCTCCGACGTGGAGCGC
>WVYX01000208.1:0-6272 GCA_011772755.1 Gemmatimonadales bacterium | reverse complement strand
GATCGACCTCCAGGACATCGGTGCGCGACCCTACACCTACATCTCGACCGCCCTCCTAGCCATGCGTGCTGCGGCGGGGCAGGGTCTACCGGTGCTGATCTTGGACCGCCCCAACCCCATCGGCGGCGTGCATGTGCAAGGGCCCGTGCTGGATACCGCCTTCAGCTCGTTCGTGGGAATGCTCCCGGTGGCCCTGCGTCATGGAATGACGTTCGGCGAACTGGCGCGATTTGGGAACCAGCGGTTGAGCATCGGCGCAGCGCTCACGGTGGTGCCGGCCCTTGATTGGGCGCGCTCTCGCTGGTTCGACCAGACCGATCTGCCCTGGATCCGCCCGTCACCCAACATGCCAGATCTGGAGAGCGCCACCCACTATCCAGGCACCGTGCTATTCGAAGCGACCAACCTCTCGGTGGGTCGGGGAACGGCAGTTGCGTTCCAGGTCATTGGAGCGCCTTGGCTCGATGCAGCCGAGGTCGTTCGAGCCGTCGGCATGGTTCCCGGTGTGCTGCTACACGACACGCTGGTCACTCCCGCGGCACCCCCGGATGGGAAGTACGGAGGGCAAACGATCCCTGCCGTCCGCCTCCTGGTGACGGACCGAGACGCCTATGATCCGGTGGCTGCTGCCATTGTGCTGCTGGCGGCGTTGGTGGATCTCCAGCGTGACTCACTGGTGGTGCAGGCGGATCGGCTGGCGCGGCTCGCCGGGACAGCGGCCCTTTGGGAAGCGATCCGGCGGGGCGATTCACCGGGGGAGATCGTCGCCTCCTGGCAGCAGGAACTGGGCGAGTTCCGGCGGGAGCGGGAGAAGTACCTGATCTACCAGTGAGTGGTTGGGGGGGTGAAGAGTGAGGAGTGAGGAGTTCCTGGTCAGGCACCCTCGGCCGGATCCGAAGCCTCCCCTCTGGCCGTAGTGCGTTGCCTCCGTTATTCTTACCAGCCTGTTGGGCCGTGGAGCTATGTCGCTGATCCCCCGCTTCCTTGAGCGTGGTTTCGAGGCCATGCTGGAGCCGTTGGTGAGGTGGCTGATCGCCGTGCGGGTGCGGCCGAATGCCATCACGACGGTGGGCACGCTGATCCTCCTTGGGTCGGCGGTGGCGTTTGGCCTCGGGGCCATCCGGCTGGGCGGCATCCTGGTGCTGCTCAGTGGCATCTGCGACATGCTGGATGGCAGGGTGGCTCGAGGGGGGTCTGGAACGACGAAGTTCGGCGCCTTCTACGATTCGACTCTCGATCGAATCGGAGAGTCAGCGCTTTATGGCGGTATTGCGATCTTCTTTGTCTCCGGTGGGGTGCCGGGGTCGTGGATGCTGGTCGCCCTAGCCGCCACCATCGTTGCGCTCGCGGCGAGTCTAATCGTGTCGTACGCCCGGGCGCGGGCCGAGGGGTTGGGGCTCGAGTGCAAGGTCGGCGTCGGGCAGCGAGCGGAGCGCGTGCTCAGTCTGGGGTTGCCGACGTTGTTCTTTGGAGCCGGGCCCGACGGGTTCCTCCTCCTCGCTGTCACTGCCCTCCTCGCTCTGATGGCGGTCGTGACCGTCATTCAGCGTATCCTGCACGTACGGAAGATCACCCGTGTGGTGCGGCGAGCCACGCAGGCGCGCTGGGTGGCGCCCATGCTTGCTGACATGTCGTCAAGGAAGGGACGTAGTGGTGACTGAACAGTCCAGCAGGTCCATTGCGCCAGCCGAGGGTACCTTGGGTGTCCTCCTCGTAGGATTGGGTGCGGTGGCCACCACATTCGTTGCCGGCGTGGAGAATGTGCGGCGGGGACGAGCCAAGCCTGTGGGCTCGCTCAGCAAGATGAGTACCATCCGGCTCGGCAAACGTACGGAGGGTCGTTCACCGCTGATCGAGGATTTCGTGCCGCTGGCGTCGCTGGATGACCTGGTGTTCGCAGCCTGGGACCCGATTCCCGACGACGCGTATGAGTCATGCAAGGTGGCCGGCGTACTCGACAGCCAACACATCGAGCCGATTGCCGATTTCCTGAGAGGCATCAAGCCGATGCCGGCCGTCTTCGATCAGAATTACGTGAAACGGCTCACGGGTACGAACGTCAAGTCGGGCCGGACGAAGCGAGAGCTGGCCGAGCAACTGCGTGACGACATTCGTGAGTTCAAGCAGGAGCGCGGGTGTGCGCGCCTTGTCATGATCTGGTGTGCCTCCACGGAAGTGTTCATCTCACCTGGCCCGGCGCACGAGTCCCTCGCTGCGTTCGAGAGGGCGATGGAAGAGAACGACCCGGCGATTCCGCCGTCCATGCTCTATGCGTGGGCCGCGATTATGGAAGGTGTGCCGTTTGCCAATGGTGCGCCGAATCTGACCGTGGATGTCGCCGCGCTCCAGGAGCTCGCCGAGCAGAAGGGTGTCGCCGTTTGCGGTAAGGATTTCAAGACGGGCCAGACCATGGTGAAGACCGTTATTTCGCCCATGTTGAAGGCGCGGATGCTCGGTCTTTCTGGATGGTACTCCACCAACATCCTGGGCAACCGTGACGGGGAAGTCTTGGATGACCCTGAGTCGTTCAAGACAAAGGAAGAATCCAAGCTGGGAGTGCTGGAGCACATCCTGCAGCCCTCGATGTACCCAGACCTGTACGGCCAGATCTATCACAAGGTGCGGATCAACTACTATCCGCCCCGCGGTGACAACAAGGAGGGGTGGGACAACATCGATATCTTCGGGTGGCTGGGCTACCCGATGCAGATCAAGGTGAACTTCCTCTGTCGCGACTCGATCCTTGCGGCGCCGATCGTGCTGGACCTCGCGCTGTTCCTCGATCTCGCCCAGCGTGCAGAGATGGTGGGCATTCAAGAGTGGCTATCGTTCTACTTCAAGAGTCCCATGGCGGCGCCGCAGCTGGTGCCGGAGCACGACCTCTTCATTCAACAGACCAAGCTCAAGAACACGTTGCGGTGGTTGATGGGTGAGGAGCAGATCACCCACCTCGGGGTCGAGTACTACGAGTACGAGAGAGTGTGACGACCGCTGACATTGTCGTCATTGCCCTGGGTGCGGTCCTGACAATAGGAGAGCTGTGGTTCTTCCTGGGACCGCGGAAAACCACTGAGCACGTTGCGCCCAAGGGTGGCGTACAGGAAGTGCGTGTAGTGGTAAGGGCGGGCTACGATCCCTCCACCATCTTCGTTGAAGCCGGGCGACCGGTGCGTCTGCTGTTCTACCGCGACGAGACGGCTGACTGTTCGGAGCGCGTTGTCTTTGAGGGCTTCGGCGTCGACAAGGAGCTACCTGCGTTCGAGACCACGCCGATCCAGTTCACGCCCAAGGAACCGGGGGACTATCCGTTCCGGTGCGGAACGTCGGTGCTCAAGGGGCGAGTTGTGGCGCAGATCGGTCGAGACGGGGCTCGGGCCAACCTGGGGAAGGGGCACGCGAAACATGGCTAGTGCGCGCATAACGCTCCCCATTGAGGGAATGACGTGTGGAGCGTGTGCCACCACGGTCCAGAAGCGGCTGACCCAGGCGGCAGGCGTGCGCGAGGCGGCTGTCAACTTCGCCACTGGCAAAGCCACCGTCACGCTCGACGACTCCAAGGTGACGGTTGCTGATCTCGTCAAGGCGGTTCGAGACGTCGGCTACGACTGCGCGAAGGCTACGGCGACCTTCGGCATCGAGGGACTGCACTATGCGTCCGGGGTAGCGCGCCTCGAAGTCGAGTTGGCTGAACTGGAAGGGGTTCTCAGTGCGGTCGCGAACCAGGCGACCGAGCAGGTTCGGGTCGAATACGTCCCCGGTCTGGTGACCGGACGCGACTTGGAGGCCGCCGTCCGGCGGTCTGGCTTCGCGGTTGCCGAACCGGTGGCTGCTGAAGATCCCGTCGAGCGAGAGCGCCTCCGTCGCAAAGCTGAGGTCCGGGGGCTCGCGTGGAAGTTCGTCGTGGCAGCACTCGCGGCCATTGTCACCATGGTCGGGTCGATGCCGCTCATGGCGAACATGGAGGCCAAGGGACACGACCTGGTAGCCCGCCTGATGCAGCCGCTCAACGGGCTCTTCGAGGGTATCATCCCGCCGCTATACGAGTTTGCTGCCGCCAGCCCACAGCTCCTCAAGCTCGTCATGTTCGCTGTCACGCTGCCCGTGCTGCTCTGGAGCGGACGCCAGTTCTTCGAGGGCACATGGAGCGGCCTCAAGCACCGCAGCGCTGACATGAACACGTTGATCGCCGTGGGAACGGGCGCCGCATTCCTGTATTCGGCGGTCGCGACCGCTCTGCCGTGGATCTTCCAGGCCGCCGGCCTTCCTGCGGACGTCTACTACGAGGCGGTCAACGCCATCATCGCGTTGATCTTGTTGGGGCGGTTGCTGGAAGCCCGGGCCAAGAGCCAAACCTCGCAGGCGATCCGGCAGCTGCTGGCGCTCCGCCCCCAGACGGCCACCGTGCAGCGCGGCCACCAGGACTTTGAAATCCCAGTCGAGGAGATTGAAGTCGGTGACAAAGTGCTGGTGCGGCCCGGTGAGACGTTGGCGGTCGACGGCGTCGTGCTCAGCGGGGAGTCCAGCGTAAATGAGGCAATGCTCACCGGTGAGCCCATGCCCGTCGACAAAAAGCCAGGCGACGAGGTGTTTGGCGGTACGGTGAACGCCATGGGGTCGTTCACCTACAAGGCCACGGCTGTGGGGAAAGACACGGCCCTGGCACAGGTCGTCCGGTTGGTGGAGGAGGCCCAGGGGACTAAAGCTCCGGTTCAGCGCCTGGCTGATCAGGTCGCCGGCATCTTCGTCCCCGTGGTCATTGCGATCGCAGTGGCGTCGTTTGTGGTGTGGTTCGTCGTCGGACCCGAACCCCGGATCGTGTTCAGCACCGTGGCGTTGGTAACGGTCCTCGTTATTGCCTGCCCGTGCGCGCTTGGATTGGCGACACCTACCGCGATTATGGTCGGGACCGGGAAGGGGGCCGAGCACGGAATCTTGATTCGTGGCGGCGAGGCGCTTGAGGGGGTCCAGCGTATCGACAAGATCGTATTTGACAAGACGGGCACGATCACCCTCGGTGCACCTGCTGTGACCCATGTGCTGGGAGCGAAGCGCTCGGACGGCACCACGGTGAGTCCCGTGGACGTCCTTCGTTTGGCTGCCGCCGTCGAGGCGCGCTCTGAGCATCCCCTGGCCCAAGCGATTGTCGATGCTGCGAAAGCCAAGAGCGTAGAGATTCCTTCAGTCGAGCGGTTCGTGGCGATGGAGGGCCGCGGCGCCCGGGGCATCGTCGCGAAGTTCCTGGTGGAAGTGATCAGCGTGCGTCACGCCGAGGAGCGAAGTCTCGCGCTTGGCTCACTGGAGCGAGACGTCGAGCGGCACATTCTGGCAGGGCGCTCTCCCGTGGTGGTGGTAGTGAATGATACGGTGCAAGGGCTCTTGGTCTTGTCTGACGAGGTCAAGCCAGGTGCCAAGCAAGCCATGGCTCGGCTCAAGGAGTTGGGGTTGGATCTCTACCTATTGAGCGGCGACAGCAAAGCAGCCGCGGGGCTGGTGGCGAAAGAGGTGGGGATCGACCGCGTAATCGCAGAGGTGAGCCCACGGGACAAGGCTGACGAGATCAAGCGCTTGCAGGAGGACGGCCACGTAGTCGCAATGGTGGGCGATGGCATCAACGATGCACCGGCACTTGCCCAGTCCAATGTCGGATTTGCCCTGGGCACGGGAACCGATGTGGCGGTTGAGGCCTCTGATATCACCTTGCTGCGAGGTGACCTGAGCGCCGTCGTCTCCGCCGTCGAGTTGTCGCGACGCACTATGCGCGCGATCCGGGACAACCTGTTCTTGGCGTTCGGGTACAATGTCCTGGCAATCCCGCTGGCAGCGGGATTGTTGTATCCCTTCACAAACCCGGGTATCCTGCTGAGCCCCATCGTCGCGAGCGCGGCGATGGCCCTTTCGAGTCTGAGCGTTGTGGGTAACAGCCTACGGCTTAGGCGGTTCACCCCTTCACTGGCGGCGTAGGGAATGCGCTACTTTCACCGCACTTCACTTGCTCCGGACGACGTCCTCGCTGAGTCCGACCGGTATTTCGGTGGGCGGTTAGCAGTGCTCGAGTCTGGTTCCCGCAGCCGGATCTTTGCCGGTACCATCGGACGCGTCACGTTGAAGGTAGGGGCGGAAGGCGGGCATTACACGCTGGTAACGGTGTCCACCGACCAAGTCGGTGAGAGCGAGGTAGACAAGCTGGCGAAGCGGTTTCTCACCGTGGTGCACCAGCAGGTAGAGCCAGGCCACTTGGCAAGGGGGGCGTACTAGTGCTGTTCGAAATGTTC
>WVYX01000078.1:343-1118 GCA_011772755.1 Gemmatimonadales bacterium | reverse complement strand
CCGTCATTTCAGCCCGGCTGCGGGGTTGGTGACGTCCGTGCGGGACCTCGCCCGCATCTCGATCGCCCTGGACGCCGGTCAACTGCTCGGTGCCCCGGCCAAAGAGGAAATGCTGTCGCCCTCGATCGAGATCAACGGGCCCAGCAGGACGTACGGGCTCGGCTGGTACGTGCAGACGTACCAGGGCGTCAAGCTGGAGTGGCACTTCGGTCTGGCACTCGGGCATTCGTCCCTCATCGTCCGCGCGCCGCAGCAGGGACTCACGTTCGTGGCAGTCGCCAATACCAGCAGGTTGACCGGGGCATACGACATGGGCGCCTCCGACATCATGGCGACCGGTCCCGGACGGTTGTTCGTGGAATCGTTCGTGTTGGGCAACCAGCCCCTTCCCGCCGCCAGGTAGCGCTGTGGACGGCTTCGCGCGGCTCGAGGGAGGCCCCATGCGCTCGATCGCCCTGGTGGGCGCGATCTGGCTGGCCGCACTCCAGACCGGCTGCGGGCCCGAGCTGTCGCGCGAGGAGTTGGCCCCGGTGGTCGAGCGGGACGCGATCCCGTTCGACCTCGAAGTCGTTCCCCAGACGATTCTCGATCGGCTCGCGCCCCACCGCGTGGTCGTGGTGGGCGAGACCCACTTCATCGAAGAACACGATGCGTTCATGGGGGCGCTGGTGCGGGGACTCCACGCCCACGGCTTCCGCCAGCTCCTCGTGGAGTGGCCCAGCTACGCGAATTGGGTCCTGGAAGACTTCACCATGGGCAGCCCGCTGGAGCCGGA
>WVYX01000078.1:0-171 GCA_011772755.1 Gemmatimonadales bacterium | reverse complement strand
CAGGGTGACTACGGGACTCCCGAGACCCAGACGCCGCTGCTCCACACGCTGCGCGCCGCTCTCGACCGGGACGCAGCGACGTTGCGCACCTCGTGGGGCGAACGGTGGTACGCCACCATCGTCGAGATGGTGGACGTCGAAATCGCGAGCGTGGATATCCGCGCCCGTCGG
>WVYX01000158.1 GCA_011772755.1 Gemmatimonadales bacterium | reverse complement strand
CACTGCGTTCCCCCACCCGATGCGGCCTGCTGCGAACCCTACGACGCCCGGCGCGATCACGTAGCCGATCCGCCCCAGTAGGTTGTTGGCCCAGGCGAACGCATCGGCTCGCATCTCAGTGGGAAACAGCTCCGTCGTCAGCGCGTTGAGCAGGGCCAGCAGCGCAATCGCTGCGAAGATGGCCACCATGAGGCACGCGGTGAGCACCCAGAACCCGCTCAACTGGTAGGCCGACACCACGAAGACGGCGCCTACGCTGTAGATGAGCATCGCGCCGCGCTTCCTGCCCCACGCGTCAAGCAGCTTGCCGACACTGAAGACGAATGGCAGTGCAACCAGCGACGCGATCGCCACTGCTCGGCCCACCTCGGCGTCCGTGAAGCCGCGTTCGTGCACCGCGAACTCCTTCCAGAACAGGACTGCGGTGTTGGTGCAGATGTACGTGAGACCCCAGATGAGCGCCAACTGTACCACGCGCTTGCGGTACGGCGTGCGGAAGATCGCGGTGAGGCTGCGCCTCGCCTCGCGGCGCTGTGCGGCGTACTCGGCGAACCGGGCGGTCTCGCGGAGGCCCCGGCGTGCGTACGCCAACAGCAGCAGCGGGATGATGCCGACGAAATACACGGTTCGCCAGCCGTAAGCGGTGTTCAGGAGATAGGGGACGATCGCAGCACAGGTAATCGAGCCGAGCGAATTGAAGGCCTGAATGACGCCGAGGACGAAACCTCTTCGTTCGGCCGGGTATTCCTCCGCGGCGATCACCATGCTCAGCGCCCACTCAGCGATCAGGAAGACTCGGGCGATGAACTGATACAGAGTGAAATCGTAGGCAGTCTGCGATAGACCGGTGAGAAACGTGAACAGCGCGTATCCCAGAATGGTGGTGGCGAGAACGCGCCGGCGGCCCCACTTGTCGGCCAATCGCACCAGCGCGTATGCCAGGATGGTCCCGATGCCGATGACGGAACCGATGAGCCCACCCTGTCCCTCGGTGAGCCCCATGTCCGCCCGCAGGTTGGGTAGGATCTGGCTGAACGCCATGAAGTCGTAACCCTCGAAGAAGGTCGCGACGCTGAGAAAGGCGAACAGCCGCCTGTGGTAAGGAGAGAACTTGGTCAACAGCGCTCACCGCGGCGCGGCCGGCGCGGAAAGACTACGGCACTCTCGTTCCCGTCCGCTCCAACTGCGGCGATACCGAAGAAGTAGTTGTCGATAACCAGCCCGTCGAACGTGTGGCCGGTCACGTTCCCCACCCACCGGCCGTCGTCCCAGGAGGGCGAATCGGTCAGCCGCCAGTAGACACGGTATCCGGCCACGGTTGCCGAGTCGGTGGGTGGGTCCCATGCGAGCCGGGCTGCTGGCCGCGCGGCCCCACAGATCCGCACGTTGGCTGGGGGACCCGGTGCCCATGCCAGCGCCGCCAGAGTCGCGGCGTTCAACGCCGTCAGCTTGGCGGCGTACTCGAAGTCGACGCCCTCGAGAACATCCCCGTACGCGATCCCACTCTCGACGCGGATGTCTTGATGCTGGCGGTTGTAGTTCTCGTGGGTCTCCATGATGCGCACCGCCGGAAACCCTACGTCGGCGAACGGCCGATGGTGGCCGCCGCGGCCGAACCGGTCGAGCCGGTAGATCATCATCACATCGAGGTCGGGTACGTACTGGTCTGCGGTCCGGTCCACATATCGGGCCAGCTGGCGGGAGACGCCGTCGACCTCACCTCCCGCAAAGCGCCGCAGCCCGCGCTCCTGTTCGGTCTCGGTGGGCGGTGTTCCATCGGAGAAGACCCGAGCGGTGGTGTTCTCGATGACGCCGCTGATGCCCTCGATGTTGCCGATCATGTCGTTGTTGAGCACGGCTTGCACATTCCAGCCGCTGTCCACCGCCATTCGAGCGACGGTGTGGCCGCCGTAGAGACCCTGCTCTTCACCGGAGAGGCCTAGGTAGACGATTGATCCGTTGAACTGGTACCGGGTGAGAACGCGGGCGGCTTCGATGGTTCCGGCCATGCCGCTGGCGTTGTCGTTGGCTCCCGGGGCCGAGTCCGTGAAGTTCATGGCGTTACTGATGCGGCTGTCGATGTCACCACTCATCATCACCATGCGATTGGGATCGCTCGTCCCCCGCTGGATCGCCACGACGTTGGCAATGTTGGTTTCCTCGGATTCCCGTAGCCGCCGGGCGCCCGCCGGATAGATCTCGGAGACGTAGAACACTTCGAGACATCCCCCGCAGGCGGCCGAGATACGGTCGAACTCAGCCTTGATCCAACGGCGGGCGGCGCCGATCCCTCGCGTCGGTGAGAGGGTATCGGACAGTGTGTGGCGGGTGCCGAAGCTCACCAGCGTTCGGATATCGGATTCGATCCGCTGGGCCGAGACAGCGTCAACGATCTGGTAGATTGTGAGATCATCCTGTGGTGGTGCCTGCTGGGCGATGAGGGGTGTTGCGGCGAACAAGAGGACGATGGCAACGCGCATTCTTGGCCTCTCGGGGCAGTGACGCGATCGCTGGTGCGTGAAACGTGAAGTGCGCGACCACGGCTCCCGGCGGAGTTTGCCCTTCACGCTTCACATGCTGCAGTTGGCGTGATACGGTCCGCGCCGCCGGGGTGGTGGTGTGGCCCGGGGGGACCGCCAGGCCGTGCTACATCCCGGGCGGGATGCCGCGCTTGTATCGCACGTACATCCACGACATCGGAATGATGAGGATACCCGCGGCCACTACCGCCAGGCCTATCACGAGGGCGGCGATGAATTGGGACTGCTGATACCGTGCCGCTGCCCGAAACAGGGCGGAATCCTGCCGGGCCGTGAGCACGATCATCGCTTCCCGTCCCCGGAGCCCCAACTCGGAGCCGGCAGTGCTCTCCTCTGCACCTGGGGTGAAGTCCGCCAACACGTCACCCACCAGATCCTTGTCGATCGGATCGGTGACCTCGTCTTGAAGCGCGGTTAGCTGAAGCTGCAACGAGTAGGCGATGCTGTCCCGGAGCTGCGCCTGCTCCGGAAACTGGAGCTCGGCTCCTGGGGCCGCCATCTGGCGCCAGACCTCGAGGGCCGCGTTGTAGCTGTGAAGCATCCGGACGGTGCGCTGTCCGTCTTCGATTGCCTCGCCAGATCGCCCCAGCATGAAGATATGTGCAAAGCCGACCGCAATTGCCGCAATTAGCGCCATCGCAGCGATGGTGAGTGCGATGCCGGGGCGAATGCCCTTGTAGTCTTGCAGTGCAATGGCCAGTGACGAGCGTGGCTGAGTCATGATCTGTCCTGAGAGAAGATTGAGCCCCAGATGTGGCGAGGTACGCTACGCTGCGGCGCGGATTGACGCAAGTGGTGTCCACTGTACCTTATCGTTAGTAGGATCCTCACGGTTCGAGCGGAGGTAGCGAGTCATGTTACGGTCGAAGGTCGTGCTGGTTTTGGCGTGCGCTGTGCTGGTCGCTTGCACGCAGGAGCTGACCCGGCGCGAGCGGCTCGTACAGCGGGACCTCGTCGAGGAGCGGATGGACACGTGGGTCAGGCTCCTGAACAACGCGAAGCAAGACAGTCTCGCCCTCATGTACATTCAGTCGCCAGAGCTTCAGGTCATGTGGCCAGAAGGGCACCGCAGTAGTGGCTGGGACCAAGAGGAGCAAGCGCTCAGGGATTTCTACGCCAACATTCAGTACATGAACTTTGTGGTCTCTGACCGCACGATTCAGGTTCTGACACCAGAAATCGCCGTGTCCACCTTTGCGCATTCGACCGACATCGTGCAACTGAATGCGCAGCGACGGCCAGTCGCAACGGGGCTGGGGACCATCGTGTGGGTGAAAGATCCCGAGGACAATCTCTGGAAGATCTACACCGAGCAGATCGCAAGAAACGCTCCCTCGCGTAACTAGCTGCTCGCTCAGCCGTCAGCTTCGCGATACGCAATTCGCTGGTTGCAGTTCGTGCACCTCCCAACACGGGGACGAACTGCTAATTGCGAATTGCCCACTGCCGTGCTGAGCTGAAGGCTCACGGCGCAGGGCTCGCGAAGCGCAACCGCTTGTGCGATTTGGGGTTGCGTTTTATTCTAGCCCAACCTTCCAGTGGAGGCCCGGCAAGTGTCGGACCCCTTCCTCAGTTCGGACGATTACGCTGAACGGGCTCACCAGCTGTACAACCAAGGCCTCTACCAGGAGGCGATTCGCGAGCTCAGGGAGGCGATTGGCCTGTTCCCGTATGCAGTTGAGCTCCGCGTCGGCCTAGCGTATGCGCAGCTAGCCGCCGAGGAGTATGCCTGGGCGCGGGCGTGCTTCGAACAGGCATTGGCCCTGGATCCCAAGCATGAGGAGGCGCTGGCGGGTCTGGGAGAGGCGCTCCTCAAGCTGGGAGATCGGGCCCGAGCGCTGCGTTGCTTTGACCAGGTCCTCCTGCTGGGCTTTCGCGAAGACCATGACCTGATCCTCCAGATCGGTCGTGCTCTGTTTCGCGAGGGCATGCTGCGGCACGCCCGTGGGTTCTTCGAGATCGCCGCGGGCAACCACGGCGACTCTTCCGAAGCAGCGGCATGTCTCGGGTACGCCGCGCATCGCCTCGGCGATGAAGGCACCGCGTTGTACTGGCTGCGACGCGCGCTTGATCTGGATCAAACCCACACCGAGGCCAGGATCTACCTGGGCAACCTGCTGTACGACCGGGGCGAGTATGAAGCGGCGCTGTTTCACTACGAGCAGACGGATCCGGCCGACCACTATGACGAGCTAGCGCTCTGGCGCACGATCGAGCTCAAGAAGTCCATCTACCGCCTCCCAGGTGACGACCCTGAACTGGTGGCCTGGCAGCGGCGGTTGGGGGAACTGGTGAGCGAGGAAGACCCGGTTGATCGCCTGCTGACCGAGATTGCCGCTATTCAACCTGACGGCTCGATTCGGGACCCCCGGCAACTCGAGCTGTTCGGTACCCTGCTCATCGAGCTCCAGGGAATGCAGCGCCGACCTGCGGGCGACGTTCATCGAGTGCGAACCACCGCGGGGGTCACCTACACCGGCACGTGGGACGAGATCGTCCTCCAGATGAAGATGGACGACCGGGAGGGCGCGCGAGCCTCACTCGTCCAATACATGGAGCGAGTGGCACGGCGCAGCCGCGTGGAAACGGGTGTCATCATTCCGGTGACTGATGCGGAGAGCTTCGTTCGGGGGATTGCGGCGGCAGGCCTGCTCAAGATCCTGCCCTGAAGCTACGGAACCCTCCATCCGGCGCGGGCGGCTGACGCACTGAAATACCTCACGCTGACAGTCGAACGGGTGATCGGGAGCAATTATCAGTTTGCAATCAGCAGTTCGCATCTAGCAGTCCGTGAGGCCCGGGAACCAGAAGCACTTCACGAATTGCGAATTGCAAATTGCCAACCGCTCTGGAATGGCTGACGCCTGAAGGCTGTTAGTTTGCTCTCCATGTCCTGGACCGCTGGCGTCGTCAGACACGTTCTTCCCAATGGTCTCACCATCCTGGCCCAGCGCGACGCGTCGGCACCCGTCGTGGCGGTGGTGACACATATCAAGGCCGGCTACTTCGACGAGCCTGACGAGTGGGTGGGCATCGCCCATGTCCTCGAGCACATGTACTTCAAGGGCACCCCGCGGCGCGGCCCCGGCGACATTGCGCGTGAGACCCAACTGGTGGGTGGCTACATCAATGCCGGGACCATCTACGACAAGACCGTCTACTACACCGTGCTTCCCTCGACCGGTGAAGGGCTGGAGCGGGCGCTAGACGTGCAGGCAGACGCCTTGATGCATACGGCGCTCGATCCTGAGGAGTTCCGGCGGGAGCTGGAAGTCATCATCCAGGAGGCGAACCGGAAGCTCGACAGCCCGACTGCGGTGGCGACGGAGAAACTGTATGAGCTGCTGTATCGCGTGCACCGCATACGCCGCTGGCGGATTGGCACGGAAGCCGGGCTACGGCGTCTCACCGCCCACGACGTCCGGGCCTACTACACGTCCCGGTACACACCGGATCGCATCATCTTGGGGATCGTGGGAGACATAGACGCCGACCGGGCGGCCCAGCTTGGCGCCGAGACGTATGGCGAGTGGTCGCGGCCCGCGGCACCGGTCGAAGGCTCCCCACCGGAGCCGAATGGCCCACGGCCGGTGGTTCAGGTGCTCCGGGGCGACATCGAGCGGCCGCTTGCCAGCTTGGGTTGGCGGACTGTGAATACCCTACACCGCGACGCTCCGGCTCTCGACATCGCCGCCGTGATCGTGGGCATGGGCCGGGGCTCGCGACTGTACCGGGCTGTCCGCCTCCCTGGGCTCGCCGCCACCACCTCCGCCTCGCACTACACCCCAACGGAAGTCGGCGTGTTCGAGATTGCCCTGGAGAGTGAAGGCGATCGTATCGATACGGCAGTGGAGCGGGTGTCGCAGTTGGCCGCCGCACTCGGGATGGCGGGTCCGTCAGAGCAGGAGCTGGGCCGGGCGCGGGCGCTAGTGGCGACCCAGTGGGCTCGCCGCTTTGAAACAGTGGACGGGCGGGCAGCCGCCCTGTGCGAGTGCGAAGCGCTGGGGAGCTACCGGTTGGCCGACGAGCTGTACCAGCGATCGCTGGAGGTTACCGCTCAGGACATCTGGCGGGTTGCCCGGGAGCACCTGAGTCCGGCAACTATCTCAGGGGTGGTCTACCTCCCCAGCGGCGGACGCACGCGCCTCGCCGACGCCTGGCCACCCGCAGGGCGCGGAGACGCCCTTGAGCTCGCTGCCACGGTGCCACGACCCACGGTCCAGGGGCAGTCGCGGCAAGCCACCCACGAGGTCGTTGAATACCCCGGAGGCGTCGGCCACTGTGCCCACCCGGGGGCTGATGTCCTGATCCGGTCCAAGCCGGGTTCCGGCCTGGTCACCGTCCTGGTCCACGTACCCGGCGTGGCGGATCGGGAGACGGCCGACATTGCGGGTATTTCCTGGTTGCTCGCCCGCTCTGCCATACGGGGTGCCGGTGGTATGAGCGGAGAGGAGCTGGCACAGGAGGCGGAGCTTCTGGGTGGGGGGCTCGCCCCCAGCGTCAGCGCGGAAACGGTGGGTTGGGCGATGACGGTGCGGGCCGATGCCCTTCGTGAAGCGGCGGAGCTGTTGCGATGCGTCGCGCTCGAGCCGGCGCTGACCAGGCAGGATGTTACGGTGGAACGAGGGCTCCAGGTGAGCGATGCCCGGCGCGTCCGGGACGACATGTTTCGCTATCCGCTGCAGCGGGTACTGGGGCAGGCGTTCCCCCGGGACGCCTATGGACTGCCGGCTCTTGGCGAGCCCCAAGCCCTGACGGCGCTCAGCGTGGACCAGGTTCGCGCCTGGTCCGCGGATCTCTCAGCGCGCCGAGCTGTGGTGGTTGCCGTGGGTGACTTGGAGCGGAGCCGGATGCTGAGGGCGCTGGAGCCGCTGGCGTCGTGGCCGGTGCCGCCAGACGTCGCTGGTGCCGATCGGCCACCGCCCGATTGGGTGGCGGGTCGTGCGGCGGAGGAGCGGGAGAAGAAGCAGACCGCCCTCGCCATGGCGTTTCCCGCTCCCCGGTACGCCTCAGCAGACCGGTACCCGCTGACGGTGCTGGGCGCCCTGCTGAGTGGCCTGGCCGGTAGGCTGTTCGAAGCACTGCGGGAGAAGCGGTCCCTGGCCTACACGGTCGCTGCCATGCCGTGGCTCGCGCGGCGGGCCGGGGCCGTGCTGGCCTACGTTGCTACTTTGCCCCAGCGGGAGGCAGAGGCCCGCGACGCCATGCTGGCGGAGTTCCTGCGCCTCATCGCCGAGCCGCCGTCAGGGTCAGAGCTTGAGCGGGCCCGAAACTATGCGGCCGGTACGGTCGAGATCAGACAGCAAGCCGGCCGGGCCATCGCTGGAGATATTCTGGATGCATGGGTGCAGGGGACCATCGACGAGCTAGCCGACACCTCGCGTCGGCTCCGCGCCGTCACCGGCGACGATGTCACACGCGTGGCCACGGAGGTATTTCGCCCGGAGCTACGCGCTGAATACCTTGTTCGCGGGAGCAGGCGACCATAGTGGTGCCCCCCGGCTCCCTGGCCCTGCTCCCGACGGTCGCGGCGGTTCTGGCGGTCGGTTCTCCGTCACCCCGTGCCGTACGCCCAGGCGCCGCAGGCGTGACTGGGCAGTGGCTGGGGGTGAGGAACGGGCTGTGGTCGGGTGGCGGTCAGAACATCGACATCGCTAGGAACGACCGGAGGTTGTCGTTGGTGACGCGCAACCGCTGGCACAAGAGTCGCGTAACGGACCAGAGTACCTTGAACGCCAGATCCCGGTCGAAATCCAGCAGCATCTCGAAGTCCGATCGTGTTATGGTAAGCAGTGTGCAGTCTTTGTTGGCGATGGCATCGGTCGACCGCTCTGAGCGATCGAACACAGCCATCTCGCCGAAGCATGCGCCCGGCTTGAGCACACTCAGGGCTTCCTCGCCTGAGCCTGGCACCTGGCGCGAGATGCGGACCTCGCCCTCGGCAATCAAGAAGAGGCGGTTCCCGGGTTCGCCTTCTTTGAAGATGGTCTGGCCGAACTTGAACTTCTGTTCCTTGGTAATCTCGGCGACGCGTTCCAGTTCGCCCTCTTCGAGATCGCTGAAGATGGCGGCCTGCTTGATCAGAACGGTGTCCATGGTTCCTCCCGCACGCGGCGGGGTTCCAGCGTAAATGCAAGCTACAGGAGCCGTTGAGGGGCGGCAAGCAAGGCCGCTGGTGCGAGCGCCGGATCTGCTTACCGCTTTTCGCATTCCGCTCGCCGCGGCCTTTCTCGTGATGGACAGCATGGGTGGGCGGCTGACCGTCGTGCTGTTGGTGGCGGCCAGTGATTTCGTGGACGGTATCTGGGCGCGCCGTATCGGGGGGTCGCGCCTCGGGGCCGTCCTAGACCCCGTTTGCGACAAGATCTTCATCGTGGCGGCCTTCGTCGTGGTGTTCCGAAGCGGCACGCTTGCACTGCTCGAGCTACTGGGGGTCCTCTTACGGGATATCCTGGCGGTGCTGGCGTTCCTCGGGACCTGGATGCTTCGCCGACCCACGACACTCCCGGCCCGGGCGGGCGGCAAGGCCGTCACGGTGTGTCAGCTGCTAACCTTGGTAGCATTCGTGGCCCAATCGGATCTCGTCCGCCCGCTGGCCTGGGCCACCGCCGCTATCTCGGTCTACGCCGTCGCGGACTACGGGCGTGCGGCGTGGAGCCGCTGATGTGGAACATCACGTTGGGGAGGTATCGGCCTATGCGTTGGCTACCCGTACTTCTCTCGCTGTGCGTTGCCGTACCCCTCGCGGGGCAGGAACAGGAACCGCCGGAGCAGACTGAGGCCGAGGAAGCCGGCGCCCGATGGCTGCGTCTCGGTCTGTTCGGTTTTGCAGCGAGGGCGGGGGCGGACTTCGAGGATGAGGGACAGGTCGTCGTGAGCTTCGCGCTGGACGTGGGAGACCTCTACACCGAGCGCGTTCGGATACGTCCATCAGGCGAGATTGGCGTGCTGGGAGGTGACAACACCTACGTGGCCAACCTCGAGCTGCTGTACCGGCTGATGCCTGACACGGCGGTTGCGGTTCCTTACATCGGGGTGGGCGTGGCGCTGGCCGGAAGGGAAGATTGCGCGTTGTATCCCGACTGTCCCGCGGTGTGGGCCCAGTTTGCGGTAGGGTTCGAGCTTCGGTTCCGCGAGCGTTTTAGCTGGCTCTTGGAGTATCATCCCGAGGATGCCCTGCGGCGCCACCGACTGTTCGTTGGGCTCACCACGCGCCGCGGATCCTGAGGTGACGCAGGTCCGATCGGTCCGGCTCGACTGGTCCGGTGAGGGTCTTCAGTTCACTGGTGGCGGGCTATCGCCCCAGACCCCGGCCCTCGAGATCGACGGGGACGGTTCCGCTGCACCTTCGCCCATGCTGGCACTCCTGTTGGCCTGCGCCGGGTGCTCGGGTGCCGACGTCGTGGTCATACTGCGGAAGATGCGGGTCAAGCTCAGAAGCCTTGCGGTCGAGGTGCAAGGCACGCGGCGAGACCAGGAGCCGCGACGGTACGTTACGATTCGGTTTCGCTATCGCATGGCAGGCGATGGGCTGGACCGTGGCAAGGCGGAGCGGGCGGTGGCCCTCTCCCTCGACAAGTACTGCTCGGTGGTGCACTCCCTGGCACCGGACATCGCCGTCGACTACGACATCGAGCTTGCGTAGCCGCCTCCTGCTGGTCGGCGCCCTCGCGTGCCTAGGCGGGCCGCTCCAGGCACAGGCAGCCCGGGAACTGCAGGTGCAGGGTGTCGTGACGGCGACCGCGACGCGCTTCATAGGGGGTGGTGTGGGCTTCGCACTACGCACCGCCGGGCGGATGCGTGTGGGGCTCATGGTAAGTGCCGGAGACATGGAAGGCGCGGTGGCGGGGAGGGGTGAGGCCCTGCTTTCCTATCATCTCAGTCCATTCAAACGCCGGGGCGTCACCCCCTACGTCGGCGGCGGCGTGGCGGTGACGGCTACGAGGGATGCCAGTGAGGAGTACCTGTTGCTCGTCCTTGGGGTGGAATCGCGCCCGGGCAGCAGCGCCGGATGGTTTGCCGAAGCCGGCGTGGCGGGAGGAGTTCGGGTGTCGCTGGGGTTTCGCCTGCGGCAGCGTTCCAATCGCTGAAGTTCGGATAAAAAAGAACCCCGCGCTCACCGCGGGGTATCCCTACGAACCGGCCCAGCCTTGGGCGTGGATGGCTAGTTCGTCGCGCCCACGGTGGGACTTCGCCGGATCACCGGCTGGCAGTATTGCTCACCCAATCGCCGAAGGTTGGTGAGTTCCGATTCGGACAGTGCGGGATACCGCTCGGCCATATACTCGATGGTGTCGTCGAACCACTCTCGCTGGTGCTCATCCTGGGCCTGGAGAACGCCGCAGCGCAGAATATGGCTGTACAGCTCGTCTCTGGCCTTGTCGAGGGGGGATGATATGCCGCCTTTTGCCGGACGTTTTCTCTTGCCCATGCGCCAGTGGCCTCCTTGCAGGTCTGCCGGTCGCAAGCAAACGTAAACAGGTTACGCCGTCGGCGCAAACGCGCCGTCACGGTGCAGTTGTGAGTAAATTGGGGAGGTTGAATATCGGGCTGGAGGGGCGACATCGAACGACCGGACGTGTCTAGGAGCGACTCATGCAGGAACCCACGTACGACGAGGCCCGCGCAAGACGACTAGTGGAACTGCTCCGCGGTCTCGCCGCGCGAATCGCCGAGCTGAGGGAGGATCAGGCACTCCTCGCGGCCGGTCCAGAGCTGCTGAGGATGATGGGTGACGCACGTAGTGAGCTGTTCCACTACGAAGTGCGTCTGACGTATGATACCCCTGAGATCGCTGAGAGCCGCCGGATCGTAGAAGCGGCCAAGGGACAGGCGGAGTCACTCGATTTCGGGGACTCGGATGCAGATCTCGACCCCGAGGAAGGGACGGAGCAATGGCCGGGCCAGTGAACCTGAAGCCGTTCTACGTCGGACTCGGCGTAGTGGCGGTTGCCGGAATCGCCGCTATCTGGTGGGCGAAGGAAGGCGGCTCTGAGGCCCGGGCGGTGGACCCGGTGCCGGTGAGCGCCGGGAGCTTTGCAGGTTATGTCCTTGGCAGTGACTCGGCGCCTGTCGAGATTGTCGAGTATGCCGACTTCGAGTGTGGAGGTTGCGCCTACTTCGCGATCCTGACTGGACCCGACGTCAAGAATCGGCTCGTGAGCACGGGGCGGGTGCGGTGGCGCTTCCGGGACTTTCCCCTCCCCCAACACCGAAATGCGCCCGCCGCGCACCTCGCGGCTGCCTGCGCCGGGGAGCAGGGCCGGTTCTGGGAGATGCACGACCACATCTTCTTCAACCAGGGAGCCTGGGTGAGTGACAATCGCCCAGCCCGCCGTTTCAGGGACTACGCCCGGGCCCTTGGCCTCGACCTGGATCAATACGAGGCGTGCATGGACCAGCAGCGCTACGCCGCGCGGATCCAGGCCTCGAAAGATGAGGGCGTAGCGCTCGGTGTGAATTCGACTCCGAGCTTCATCATTGGTGATATACTCATCCCGGCCGCGTTGTCGTACGACAGCCTCGTGAAGCTGGTGGAGCGGGCTGAGCGAGCGAAGTAGCCGTGAAACACCGTATGGTGATCGCCACGCTGTCCCTCATCGGATTCTTCGTGGCGCTCTACTTGCTGCTGTGGAAGGTCGGGGTGCTCGGTTCCCTTGCCTGTGGTACCGGCGGCTGTGAGATGGTGCAGACCAGCAAGTACGCCGAATTCTTCGGCCTGCCCGTGGCCCTGTACGGGATGCTCGGCTACCTCGCCCTGCTCGTGGTCAGCCTGCTAGGTCTGCAACCTCGCTGGGTGATGCACCGGTGGCCGACGCTGGGGCTGACTGTCCTGGCGGCACTCGGGGTCGCGTTTACCGCCTACTTGACCTACCTGGAAGCGGCGGTCATCCACGCATGGTGCCAATGGTGCCTGGTATCGGCGGGGATCATTGTGGCGATCCTGGTGGCCGCCGTCGTCGGACTTCGGGCACTCGGACACACACCGTCGGTCCAGTAGCAGCGCTCCGACCCTACTCCTCCTCGTATTTCTGCTTCAGTGCGGCGACCACAGTCGGGCCGGCCAGCGTGGTCACGTCGTCCAGGGCGTGACCCGTTGCGATGTCCCGGAGCAGCCGCCGCATGATCTTGCCGCTCCGCGTCTTGGGCAGCTCGGCGGTGAAGATGACGTCGTCCGGCCGCGCAATGGCACCGATTTCCGAGGCGACCTGCTCCTTGAGATCGTCCACTAGCCCGGCGCTGGGCTCGTGGCCCGCCCGCAGGATGACGAATGCCACGACGACCTCGCCTTTCACCTCGTGCGGCTTGCCCACCATAGCAGCCTCCGCAACCGCGGTGTGCGCCACCAGCGCGCTCTCTACTTGCATCGTCCCGATCGGTGCCCGGCTACGTTCAGCACGTCGTCCACCCTCCCAAGGATCCAGAAGTATCCGTGCTTGTCTCGCTTCGCCCCATCACCGGTGAAGTACAGGCCGGGATAGCGGCTCCAGTACTCCTGCCGATAGCGCTTGTCGTCTCCGTAGATCGTGCGCAGCATCCCCGGCCACGGGCTTCTCATCACCAAGAATCCCCCTCCGCCGTCCACCAGACCCGCTTCGATGCCCGGGAAGGGGGCTGTGGTGGACCCTGGCTTCGTCCTAGTGACTCCCGGGAGCGGAGTGATCATGATCCCACCGGCTGCGGCAGCCGTGGGTGACGCCGCCGAGGCCTCACACCGGTCTCGCGCGACGGGCAGGTGGGACGTAAGATGGGATCACTGGCAGGCGACATGTCGCATCTGCCTGTCGCGTGCGGAGTTGCGGAGCCGCCATGAGCGACGACTGTAGGGTTGAAGTTGGGCGCGCTGGGGACCATCGGGTCGAGGATGCCGGACTGCTGCTGTGCGACTGCCTCAGCATGAAGGCCATTGAGATCCGGATGGTCGGAAACGGACGCGACGCCCGTGAGGCGCTCCAATCGTTCCTACCTGATCTCGTCGTCCTCGGTCTGCCAGTGCTCTGTCATGGGCGGGATGACGTTTCTCCAGGCGATGCGCGGAGATGCTCGCTTAAGCCGACGTTCCCTGTGACCATCGTCACGGCCAAAGAGTTGACCTCTGACGAGGTTCGCAATCTGGATGCGGAGGTCGCGGCGATCGTGCGAAAGAGTGACGAGCTGGAAGCGGATTTGAAGCGCATCGTTCACAGGCTGCTGGCGCAGGGGCCAGGAGCCAACCCCACCGGATCGCATCCCGCACCTCGCCGCCCCGCCTAGGCAGACCCTGAGGGTGTGCCCGGGAGGTATCGTCGCGTGGCCCAACCCCCACAGAGAGAACGGATCCTCGTCGCACCGGAGCGCCTCGATCTCGAGACTCATGAGGAGTTTCGGCGGGCCGCGATGAAGGAGCTCGAGGCGTTTGGGGAGGGCGTCGGTCGACTCGTCGTGGACCTAACTGCCACGAAGGAGGTCGATAGCGCCGGGCTCGGAACGCTCATCATGGTCCGGCGCCGAGCGGCGGTGCACCGGCAAGTGGTCCGGCTGCGTGGCGCCCGCACCGAGCTGCGAGACGTGCTGGTTCTCGCCAAGCTGGATGACCTGTTCGAGATCGAAGCCGGCGGGCCGGGCTAGAGAGCGGGGGGCCGCCGGGCGTGGTATATTCTGCGTTCCCTAGTCGCAAACACAGAGCGACAATCGCTGGCAGCTGATAGCACTCTATGGCATCGTTGGAAGCTCGGAAGGTCTTGTTCATCGAGGACGAGGCCGGTCTGCAGGACGCCTACCGCCGGTACTTCGGGTCCCGCTACGAGATGGCGTTCGCTGGGAGCGGCGAAGAGGCGCTGCTGCAGCTCGATCGCTTCGAGCCGGACGTCATCGTCCTGGACATGCGGCTGCCGGATACCGACGGCATCGACGTGCTGCGGCAAATCCGGTCCCAGTTGGCCGACGTTCCCGTGATCATCACCACCGCCTATTCCAGCATGGAGCCGCTCATGGAGGTGCTGGGGATGGGCCACAGCGGCTACCTCCTGAAGCCGTACGACCTTAACGAACTCGGCGCTCGGATCGATGCCGTCACCTGACCCCGTCGTTGCCGTGCGCGGGGTGTCCCGCCGCTTCGGCCACCGCTGGGTCGTCAAAGACATCTCCTTCGAGGTTCCCCCCGGCGAGGCTCTGTTGCTGGTAGGCGGGAACGGCGCTGGCAAGACGACCTTGCTGCGTGTGATCGCCGGCCTGCTCAACCCGACGGCCGGTGCAGTGGAGCGGCATGCCATGGCCGGCATGGTGGCCCATCACACCATGCTCTACGACGCCCTGACCGCTCGTGAGAACTTATGGTTCTTTGCCCGGCTCCACGGGGTGGCCGAGCGCGGACGGGTTGACGCCCTGCTGGAGCGACTCGGGCTCGGCAGTGTCGCCGGAGAGCGGATTGCCATCTTCAGCCGAGGCATGCTTCAGCGACTCGCGATCGCCCGGGCACTGCTGCACGATCCCGAGCTGCTGCTCCTGGACGAGCCGCTGAGTGGGCTCGACGAAACGGCCGCGCAGATCGTGCTCGACGTGGTAGCGGAACTCCGAGCCCGCGGCGGTGCCCTGGTGATTGCCACGCACCAGCTCGCCGAGCTGGTCGCGGTGGCGGCCCGGGTGGGCTACATCGTCAGCGGTCGTCTAGCGGCCCTGGAGCCGGTAGATGGGCGCGACGCAGCGTCGGTGATGAACCGCTATCGGGAGTTGGCCGCCGGTGCCCGGTAGCGCCCTCGTGCGGGTCAGCGTAGCGGTGGCGGCCAAAGACCTGGCGGTCGAGCTCCGCACGAAGACGGCGTTCGTCTCATCCATAGTGTTCGCAGTGCTGGTCCTGGCTGTCCTCTACTTCGCTCGGGACGCGACAGCGGTCGCCGACCTGGACCTGGCACCAGGCGCTCTCTGGGTCACGTTCACGTTTGCCGGGATGCTGGGACTCAATCGGGCGTTTCTGCTGGAGCGGGAGAATCGGGCACTAGATGGGCTCCGGCTGACGCCGGCATCACCGACGGCGATCTTCCTCGGCAAGGCGCTGGGGAACCTGGTGTTCCTCGGTGTCGTCGAGCTGATCTCGCTTCCGGTCTTCATCCTGTTCTATGACGTCCCCATCTGGCGCCAGCTGCCCATTCTCATGGGAGTGATTGCGATGGCCACCATCGCGTTCGTCGCCGTCGGCACGTTGTTGAGCGCCATGGTGGTGCGGACCCGATTCTCCGAGGTGATGCTGCCGCTACTCCTCTTGCCGTTTCTGGTCCCGCCGGTGGTGAGCGCCGTACAGTTGACCTGGCGCATCCTGGCCCTGCGCCCGTTGAGCGAGCTGACGGGTTGGCTTAGCTTGCTTGCGGCGTTCGACGTTATCTTCTTTACCCTTTCGCTCCTACTCTTCGAGGCGATACTGGTCGAATGACACGTCGTGAGGGAGCGCTCCGCATGGCGCGCCGCGGCACCGTGGTGACAGCGGTGGCTCTGCTGGGACTGGTTGGCGTCTACGTCCGCGCGTTGGCGTTCACACCTCCCGATCGGGCCCAGGGACTCGCGCAGAAGATCTTCTACGTGCATGCCCCTGTGGCCTGGGCAGCGCTGCTGGCCTTCGCCATCACGGGGCTGGTCAGCTTGCTCTACCTGGTCCTCAGGGACCGGAAGCTGGATCTCATTGCCGCGGCCTCAGCAGAGGTCGGCGTCGCCTTTGGGATCGCAATGCTCACAACGGGGCCGATCTGGGGGAAGCCGATTTGGGGCACCTGGTGGACCTGGGACGCCCGCCTCACCTTCACGTTGATCATCTTCCTACTCTTCGTAGGGTATCTCGTCTTGCGGGGAGCCCTCACCGATTTCGATGTCCGGGCGAGGTTCTCTGCGGTGTTGGGGATCATGGCAATCGTCCTTGTCCCCTTCATCCACGTGACCGTGTATTGGTTCCGGACGCTGCACCCCAAGCCGGTACTGTTGAAACCCGATGCGCCATCCATGCCGGGCACGATGCTGGCGACGCTCCTGATCTCGGTGGGGGTCTTCACGGTGCTGTACATCGGGTTCACCATGCAGCGCTACGCGCTCGCGGTTCTCCGCGACGTGCGGGAAGAGGAGACTGCCGGTGCAATACCCTGACAACGGCGGCTACATGATCGCTGCCTACGTGATCACGGCCGTCCTGGTCGTGGGGTACGCTGCTTCCCTGTTCTACCGGCTCAGGAAGCACCGCTAGACGGCGGCGACGCCATGGCCGTCCTCCGGATTGGCACCCGGGGCAGCGCGCTCGCTCGGTGGCAGGCAGACCGGGTCGGCGATCTGCTGGCCGCGCGTGGCGTGGAGGCCGCGTTCGTTCCCATCCGGACATCGGGAGATGCAACCGCTGGTCGGCGGCGCGCTGGTCTTGCGGTCAAGGGACTGTTCACCAAGGAGATCGAGCAGGCCCTGCTCGACCGTCGGGTGGACATCGCGGTGCACTCGCTCAAGGATCTGCTGCTCGAGCTTCCGCCGGGTTTGGTGATTGCGGCCGTGCCTGAACGGGAGGATCCCCGTGATGCCCTGGTCACCCGTGATGGTCGGAGCCTTCTCGAGCTGGAACCGGGGGCCCGGATCGGCACGTCGAGCCTCAGGCGCCGGGCCGCGGTGGCATCGCAGCGTCCGGACGTGGAGGTCGTTCCCCTGGTGGGCAATGTGACCACGCGAGTGAAGCGAGTGGAGGAAGGGTCGGTGGACGCCGCGGTTCTGGCCCTCGCTGGCCTCAAGCGCCTGAGGCTGGATGGGCATGCCGTTCCGCTGGATCCCGCGGTGTTCGTGCCTGCTCCCGGTCAAGGCGCCCTCGCGGTTGAGGCGCGGGCCGATGACGACCGAGTCCTCGAAATCATAGCGCCCCTGGACGACATGAGAGTACGCCACGCCATCGAAGCCGAGCGGAGTGCCCTTGCGGGACTCGGTAGCGGGTGCAATGTGCCCGTTGGAGCCCACGCTTCCTGGACGGGCCGGACCCTGACGCTCCAGGTCGCGGTGTATGCACCTGATGGCGGGGAGCCGCTGCGGGTGCAGGTGCCGGTGAAGCCGAACGACCCCGCGGCCGGGGGTGCAATGGCGGCCGCGCGGCTCCTGGAGGCCGGTGCCAGCGCCCTCATGGTGTCAGGGCAATCGCGGCGGCCAAACAGCGAGGCGTCTGCGTGAGTGAGTTCCCGGCGGTTCGTATGCGGCGGCTGCGGCGCACCGCCGGAATGCGGCGCCTGGTCCGAGAGGCGCGCCTCGCTCCGGCTCAGCTCGTCTGGCCGCTGTTCCTCAAGCTGGAAGGCGTGGTCACGCCTGTGCCCAGCATGCCGGGCGTGTTTCAGCATCCCTTGTCGCAGGCCGGGGAGCTTGCACGACGGGCTGTTGACCTTGGTGTGGGCGGTGTCCTGTTGTTTGGCATCCCCGATCACAAGGACGAGGTGGGTAGCGGAGCGTACGACGAGCGAGGCGTCATCCAGCAGGCGGTGCGCGCCATGAAGGACGGCGCGCCGGACCTGGTGGTGATTACCGACGTGTGCCTCTGCGAGTACACCTCCCATGGGCATTGTGGGGTCGTGCGGGATGGTGAGGTGGACAACGACGCGAGCCTCGAGCTCCTGGCAAAGACGGCGGTGTCGCAGGCATCCGCGGGGGCGGACATGGTGGCGCCGAGTGACATGATGGACGGTAGAGTCGCGGCAATCCGGCGGGCGCTTGACGAAGCAGGCTTAACGCACGTTCCCATCATGTCCTATGCTGCCAAGTATGCGTCGGCGTTCTACGGTCCGTTTCGCGAAGCTGCCGGGAGCGCGCCCCAGTTCGGGGATCGTCGGGGCTACCAGATGGATCCCGGCAATGCCGATGAGGCGCTCAGAGAGATTGCCCTCGATCTCGCTGAGGGTGCGGACATCGTCATGGTAAAGCCGGGGATGCCGTACCTGGACATCGTGCGTCGGGCGAAGGAGCGGTTTGGCGGCCCGCTGGCCGTCTACCAGGTGAGCGGCGAGTACGCCATGCTCAAGTTCGCCGCCCAGAGCGGTGCGCTGGACGGTGAGCGGGCAATGCTCGAGGCGTTGCTCGCGATTCGGCGCGCAGGGGGGGATATCATCATCACCTATGCTGCGGAGGAGGTAGCGGGAAAGCTCCCAGCGGGGGGCGCAGACGCCTAGACGCCCAGGAGCCCGCTACCTGTCCCCTTCCCGCGGCAACAGCCACCACCACAATACCCCAGCGACTGCCCCACCCAGTAACGGTCCGAACCAGAAGATCATGTGCCCGTTCCAATCACCCGCCACGAGGGCCGGTCCGAATGCCCTGGCCGGGTTCACTGCAGCGCCGGTCAACGGGCCGCCGACCAGGATGTCGAACAGCAGCACCAGACCGATGCCGAAACCACCCACTCTTGGTGCCTCTGCTGAGACGGCCGTGCCGAATACGGCGCTCACCAGGAGCAGGGTGAGGATCGCCTCAATAAAGATGGCCTGCGGGTCGGTGAGGAGCCCTGAGATCCGGGGCGTTCCGTAGCTCGTAACCTCACCTGCCATGCCGGGTAACAGCCAGCGAACCAGCAGCGCGGCCAGCACGGCGGCGCTGAGCTGGCATACGACGTAGAGCGCTCCCATCCTCGTATCGATCTTCTTGGCTAGCCACAGGCCCAGGGTCACGGCCGGATTCAGGTGCCCGCCGGAGATGTTCATGGTCATGGTGACCATTACGGAGAGGGCCAGGGCGTGTGCCAGGGCGACGCCGACCAGACCCAGCTCCCCTCCCTTGGCGGAATCGACCACCACCGCACCCGCACCGATGAACACGAAGCCAAGAGTTCCCAGGAACTCGGCCGCGAGCGGCCGGATGATTGGGCGCATTCCTTTCTATCTCCTACTGTTTCCTGTTATCTGGGCAGGACTGACGGTCTAAAGATAGTGAGCGGTGCGCGGTGAGCGGTACGCGGGCGCAGACAGCGATCTGACTGACTCCGAACGGTTCCGAGTGGCCTGCCCGCGTACCGCTCACCGCGCACCGCTCACAGTAGAAACCACACCGCCACAGCGACAAGCCCACCCACTCCAGTCGCCACGAAGTTGACCGCGTTGTTCCCCAGCGATCTCCATCCGCGAACGGGACGCGCCGCAATCCCGCACCGGTGGAGTGCATGCTCTGTCTCGGTTGCACAGGACTCGCAGTGGAACACCCCCTGGACGGTGGCGCCCAGAATCGAGTCGCCCAGCATCCCGGCGGTTCCGCCCACCACCGCGGCTGCCGCCGCGTGCGGCGGAACGCCGAGGGCGGCCGCTACGATCCCTGTGGCACCGGCTCCCGCTACTGCGGCGAATGTCCCGAGTGCCGTGACCCCGCCGGACGTGCCCGCCGGCACAGGCCGGCCGGAGGTGATGAGGCGAGGGGCTCGCCGCGATCGCATACCGATCTCGGTGGCCCATGTGTCGGCCTGAGCGGCCGCGAGGGCGCCGGTGAGCAGCGGCCAGCCGGCTGCGGCTTGGACGGTAACGAGTACGGCTCCCAGAGCGGCCCAGCTTCCGTTCGCCAAGACCTGCCGCGCATTCCGCCCCCCCGCCTCCCGGTGGTTCCACACTTGGGGTAGGGGCCGCACGGCGTAAGTGAGCACACTGGAGGAGATGAAGAAAAGGGCGAGGAGAGCAGCGCCAGCCACCCCGCCGCCCACCAAGATCAGCGCCCCCACGAGAGCCGCGGCCAAGGCCCCGCCAGGAGTGAGCCAGCCGATCGTGCGTCCGACGAGAGCGAGGCCCCCGGCCAGCACGACCGCGGCCGCAGGGGTCATGAGCCTCCTGGGGCGTCCTTGTCGAACAGGAGTCGCTCGAGGATGCGCTTCTTCAAGTCGTCGGGCGCGCCCTGGGCCCGTGTCCGTGCCTCCAAGAACCGCAGATAAGCAGTTTCGAACTTGGAGACGGCGAGGCAGGGAGCACACTTCGCAAGGTGGTCTGCCACCTCTTGGGCCAGCTCCGGAGTGAGTTCGGCGTCGAGGTACTCGTACAGCCGGTCGAGCGCCTCCCGACAGTCGATCTCGTGAGGTCCCTCAGTCATCGTTTCGCGGTTTGATGTATCCCATTTCCACAGCGTAGTGGTAGAGTTCCCGCTGCAGGGCTTGTCGCGCTCGGAACAGGCGCGATTTCACTGTGCCAACAGGGACTTCCGTGACTTCGGCGATCTCCGCGTACGAGAGTCCCTCGACGTCACTCAGCACCAGCGTCTCGCGGAACTCGTCAGGAAGGCCGTCGATGGCGCGGAGAATGTCCTCGTCCACCAGTTGATCGAAGAACCGACCTTCAGGATCGCTCTCCTGCACGTCCTCGAACACGGTGAAGGCCTCGACCTCCGTCACATCGACTGCTGGCGCTGCCCGCCGGGCCTTGCGGTATTCATTAATGAAGGTGTGGCGCAGGATTGTCAGGAGCCAGGCTCGAATGTTGGTGCCGGGTCGGTACTGATGCCACGCCCGGTATGCCCTGAGCATGGTCTCCTGGGTCAGGTCCTCGGCCTGAGCTTCATTGCCGGCCAGGCGCAGCGCGACCCGGAAGACCGTGTCCAAGTGAGGGAGTGCTTCCTTCTCGAAGGCCTGTCGTTGATCGTCCGGGGTGGCCACGATAGTCCGTTCTCGGTCGCTACGGGATCCGTGCGTTATCGGCATAGAATCGCGACCCGGCGGGCTGTACGCAACGGCCTGGTATCGGCCCGGATCCCGCGCTAACTTGCTCGCCATCCTACACACCCATTAGACCCTCATGCGGTTTCCATGAGTGAGCCACCCGCACCGCCGGTACACGCGGTCATACCGCTCGCCGTGCTGGAGTCCATGCGGTCGCTTGATGTGCCGGCGCCGGACCAGTTGGATGAGTACCACCGGGAATTCGCGACCAAGCGACTCGGGATGAGCCGCACTGTCGCGGTTCAGATCGAGCGGTACCGGCGCCTCGCCGCCAGGAACACGCGGGTCGCCGCAGCGGATGTCGTGGCGTTGCTCCAGCTCGCGGGGCGACGCAATGATGCGGCCCTGGTCTTTGCAGATGCCGGGCGCCGGGCCGCTCGCCACGCGACGCGTCGGGTGGCTGCCGTGGCACGCTGGCTGTGGCGCGCGATGCCACGATTCGCACGGAACCGGTGGGGTTTCGCACTTGCCCGCCGGGCTGTGAAGGGCGCTTTCGATCTCGAGCTGGCTCGGGAGGGAGCCCAGGTGGTGGCCGTGGGCGAGAACCCGCCGTCCGCGCAGGCGAGCACGGACGGGAGCGCGTGTGCGCTGTATGGCTGCGCGGTAGCGGAGGTCTTGCGGACGTTCACCGACTTCGACGGGGCGGTCCTACATGGCAGCTGTCGGGCCCGTGGCGAACTGAAGTGCCGGTGGCACACCGCCACGGCAACGGAGGACTAGCACATGACGACTCTGGGGCCCATCGAGCTGGACCAACTGGGCGCGACCTTGCGGCAACGCGGCCTGGACGGCTGGCTGGTCTACGACTTTCACGAGCTCAATCCGATCGCCCGGCGCGCCTTGAGCGTCAGCGGGATGCTTACCCGACGCCTGTTCCTTTGGATGCCGGCGGTAGGGCCACCGCGTCTTCTGATTCACCGCATCGACCTGACGGTCGTGACCGATTTCCCCGGCGAGCTGGACGTCTACACCACGTGGGAAGACCTGCACCATCGGCTGGCCGGGTTGGTGCGCGGGCGGCGGATCGCCATGGAGATGTCGCCGGAGAACGCGGTACCGTACCTGGACCTGGTGCCGGCAGGGGTGGTGGAGCTGCTGACCCGGCTTGGCGCCTCGTTGGTTCCCTCTGCGCCGCTGGTAACCCAGTTCACCGCCAGGTGGTCCGCAGCCGAAATCGCCGACCACCGGCAGGCCGCCGAGGCCATCGCCGCGATTGCCCGGAACACCGTTGGCCAGGTGGTCCGGGAGGTGGGAACGGTCACCGAGCTGGACGTGCGAGGGCGCGTGGTGGAAGCGCTGAGCGCGGCTGGGCTGGAATGGAGCGAGCCCCCCATTGTGGCGTTCGGGGCCAATGCCGCCAATCCCCACTACGAGCCGCGAGCGCACACGGAACGAAAGCTGGAGGCTGGTGACGTGGTGCTGCTCGACCTTTGGGCTCGACGCTCGCCGAACACTGTCTGGGCTGACCAGACCTGGATGGGGTTCGCTGGCGGGGAGCCATCGGATGAGGTGGCCCGGGTGTGGGAAGCCGTGCGTGACGCCAGGGACGCGGTGGTCGAGCGGCTGCGGGTGTCGTCCCGTTCAGGAGAGCGCCTGACTGGCACAGATCTCGATGCGACGGCCCGGACGCTAGTGGCGGGTCGGGGTTACGGGAACGCATTCATTCATCGTACGGGACACTCGATCACTCTCGACCTCCACGGCTGGGGGCCGCATCTGGATGATTTCGAAACCCATGACACCCGGGAGTTTCTGGTCGGGACGGGGTTCTCGGTGGAGCCGGGCGTGTACTTGCAGGGCCGGTTCGGCGTTAGGAGTGAGATCAACGTGGTACTGGGAGCCGAAGGGCCGTTGGTGACGCCGGCTGCGCCGCAGACGGAGCTGATTGTGTGATAGGCTACAGCCATCATGCAGCAATTCGCGGCTCGCCTCGCCAGGCTCCCGAACTGCAACTCGCTAATTGCGAATTGCTTAGCTGACGGCTGACGGCTGACGGCTGACGGCTTGGGCCGAGGGCCGAAGGTTGACGGATGATGACTGAAGCCTCAGGGGCGGCACGGCTCGGATCGGAGGTCAGGACACTTTGCTGCATAGTGAGATGGTTGACAGCCCTAAGCTTTGAGGTACATTAGCCGATAACTATCACCGGAGGGTGTCTTTACGCAGCGTTTTCCGTTAGGCCGCAGGTTTTCCGACACAACAACACTCCCTACTTCCCACGCACAGCTAGGCGAATAGCGCGCTTGGCAGTGTAGGTCGTTGTTGCGTCACGACAGTTCGCATCTCGAGAATGTTGGTTCACGTTTTTGGAGGACGAGTCCATGACTGAGAATCGTCTAATCGCCATTCGTCGCGTGGCATCTGGCGTGCTCGCGGCGGCTGTGCTGTTGCTGGGAGCCTCGACGCTCTCGGCGCAGGGCACGGCGGGCAAGGTTCAAGGCACCGTCTTGGATCCGACTGGGCAGCCTGTCGCGAGCGCGCAGGTCTTCGTCCTGGGGACCTCGTTTGCCGCGCTCACGAACGAGGAAGGGTTCTACTTCATCAACAACGTGCCCGCCGGGATCTACTCTCTGCGGGCACAATTCATTGGCTACCAGCCGGCGGAGATCAGCAATGTCCGCATCCTCGCGGATCAGACCAGGACGGTCAATTTCCGGCTGTCGGGCGCGGTGGCCCTGGAGGCGATCACCATCACGGCGGCGGAGAACCCGATCGTGCCGCGTGACCAGGTGGCCTCAAAGGCCATCGTGACCGGTGAGGAAGTTGACCAGCTGCCGGTTACCGACGCGTTGACGGTCGTGCAGCTGCAGCCCGGCGTGATTTCGGGCCGGGGCGGCAGCATCCGGATTCGCGGCAGCCGCTCCAACGAGGCGGTGATCTTCGTGGATGGCACGCCGGTGCGGCGGTTTGACACCGGATCCACGATCCTCAACCTGGCCACCAACACGCTGCAGGAGGTGTCGGTGACGACCGGGGCGATGGATGCCGCGTTCGGTGACGCCCAGGCCGGCGTGATCTCGATGGTGACGCGGGCCGGCGGTCCGCGGTTCGTGGGGACCTTTGCCTATGAGAGCGACGAGCCGTTCGGCAAGAACACCTCGAGAGGCTGGAACCGGTTCGAGGGCGCGCTGAGCGGCCCGCTGTTCGGGAACCTCACGTTCTCGGTCGGTGGCACCGTGACCGGCAACCGAACGGCGGTGACCGGCAAGCGCATGACGGAGATCCCGGTCTACACGTTCATGGGTACTGACACGTTGATGACGGTCGCCGAGGGTGCGACCGATTCAGCACTCGTCGCGATTCCGCACATCATCCAGTTCGGTGGCGAATGCGACGCGAGCCAGAACCTCGACGCCGCCGGGAACCCTGTCGAGTGCCAGGGACGGCGGCGGCCCTACGGCTGGAGCACCAACGTGCGGGCCAACGCGAAACTGCAGCTCACCTACGGCCGTGGCTCGCGCATCTCGCTGTCTGGGTTGACGGACATCGCCCAGAACATGAACGCCCAGACCATGAACTTCGAGAACTCTAACGGCGGCCGCACGGTCTCGAACCTGCTGGTGCTCGATTGGGTGCAGCAGGTGTTCCGCGGAGCCGAGAGCGAGCTGGCGTTCGACCTCAACGTGTCGTACCAGACCGATCGCTCCCTGAACGGCGCCGTCGAGCGGCAGTTGGGCCTCGACAAGCGCGATCCGTTCCTGGGCATCGTGCTGTCGCCGCTGGACTTCATCACCGATTTCGATCGCTTCGCCCCGGGCCTCGCGTCGGACATCGCGGGTGGTGGACACCTCATCACCCAGCTCAAGACGGACGACGACTGGGATCGCCTCATCGAGAACTCCCGCTATGATCGCGGCACGCTGCGGTCCTACCTGCTGCGGAGCGAGGTCAACACGCGCTCTATCCCCCGGATGAATGCCTACGGTGTCACCGGCGGGTTCAGCAACGAGGGCGTGAACCGGGGGCAGGGCTTCCGGGTCGAGCGCCGCTACGTCGGCCGGGCGAACATCGACTGGCAGGCGGACCGATACAATCGGTTCAAGTTCGGCGCCGAGGGACAGATTGGTCGGCTCGGCCGGTGGGAAATGGGTTGGGTGAACAAGAGCTTCGGCAACGGCTACGTGGGCGAGCCCTACAAGTACGGGCTGTACGCCCAGGACCGCCTGGACCTAGGCGACGTGGTCATCGAGCTGGGTGTCAGGTGGGACAAGTTCAACACGCGGACCATCTTCCCGCTGGTCCCTGGCCGGATCTACACCAACCCCGCGTTTGACCAGGACGCCACCGTTGAGACCATGACCTGCCCCGAGGTGGAACGGGAGGACTGCGACATCAACCAGTACGTCTGGATCAATTCCAGGGCGCACACCTCCCTGGCGCCGCGGGTGCGGGTGTCGTTCCCGGTGACCGACCGGACGGGCTTCCGGTTGTCGTACGCGCACCAGACGCAGACGCCGGACATGTTCAACATGTACAACGGCACCAATAACGACTTGGCGGCCACCAACCCGAACGACCAGTTCGGTGGCGATGTCGATTTCGGCAAGACGATTCTGTTCGAGTTCGGCATCCGGCACGCGTTCAGCCCGGACATGGTGCTGGACGTCGCGGCGTACAACAAGGACAAGGTGTCCGATATCACCTACCGTATCCTGGGGTTCACGGACACGTTCACCGGCGGCATCTCCAACCTGAACGTCCTGACGAACGCGGACTTCGGAAACGTTCGGGGTGTGGACGTCCAGTTGATCCGGCGGTTCGGCAACGTGTTCTCGGGTCAGGTGTCGTACACGTATCAGAACGCCCAGAGCACCGGCTCAGACCCGACGGACTATCTCAACGGACTCGCCCGCCAGTCGGGCGGGGTGAGCGGTGACCGTCCTGAGGCGCCCCAATTCACGTTGCGGACGCGTGATGACCGGCGGCACAACATTCAGGGAACCTTCGCGCTGAGCTTCCCGCAAGACTTCGCGCCCGGGTCGGGCATCGGCGCGGTGCTGCGCAGCCTCGGTGTGTTCGGCACGTTCCAGTTCCGGAGCGGGCTGCCGTACACGCTGCTCAAGAACAACGCCGACGGCCAGAGGACGACCGGTGGCTTTGGGCTGGGCGCGCTCGCCGCCGAGCCGCTGCAGTCATCCGAAACCGGGTGGGAGAAGCTGTTCGACCTGCGAGTCACCAAGGGCTTCCGATTCGGGCCCACCGACTGGACGGTGTACGCCGATATTCGCAACCTCCTCAACTTCACCAACAAGCCAGTCCTCTTCATGGAGACCGGTGACGTGGTGAACGAGCGGTATCTGGAGGAGCA
>WVYX01000324.1:1122-1361 GCA_011772755.1 Gemmatimonadales bacterium | reverse complement strand
CAGCTGCAAGTGTGGGTACGGGATCTCGATACCCGCGCGATCGAGTGCCTTCTTGCCGGCCTCGAGGACGCTCACGAAGACGGGTCGCTCGTGCCCGGCGTCGTCGATCCAGACGCGGACTTCGAGGTTCACGCTCGAGCCGCCCAACTCCGTCAGTACCACGACCGGTGCGGGATCGCGTGAGACGTTGGGGTCCCGTTTCGCGGCCTCGAGCAGCACCTCACGCGCCTGATCGATGG
>WVYX01000324.1:0-1055 GCA_011772755.1 Gemmatimonadales bacterium | reverse complement strand
GTGCGCATCGTGATGCTGGTGACCTCTCCATACTCCCCTTGCGTCGTGACGAACTGCCCCACTTGAAACGGCTTGTCCCAGAAGATGAGAAAGCCGGCGATGGTGTTCGCAACGGAATCCTGGGCGGCGAAGCCAATGGCGATGCCGGCCACGCCGAGGCCGGCCAGGGCCGCGCCGATGTTGATGCCGAGCTGGCTGGCCGCCATGACCAACCCCAGACCGAGCAGGGCGAACTTGTAGAGGTTGTCGACCAGGAGACCGATCAGCGCGTCGGCGAATTCCGCCCGCTTGAGCATCCGCCGAAATGGCGGCTGGCTGATCTTGAAAACGATCCAGAAGGCCAGCAGCACCACGAGGGCGGCCAGGACGCGTGGCGCGAACGCGATCCCCATGTCCACGAACTTCTGTGGGTCCAACAGTCCCAGCGTGTCTTCCACGGTGCCTCCTTGTGCCTGGTTCGACGTGACGGACTGGCTACGGGCGTGCGGCAAGGCCGTACGCGCCACACGCTTCCCCTCCCGTCACGGTCTATTCGATGCGTGTGAATTGACGGTGTCCGTGACACCGCGACGATCGTCCCCTACGGACTTCTCCTCGGCGTAGAGCATCGGACCCACGCCCTCGGCTGACCCGTCCGCGGGTCGGTCGGCAGCAGCACACGGTCCCGGGGCACGCGCTCGGGGTCTTCCGAAGCCAGGTACGCCAGCATGGCCGCGAGCGTGGCGTTGTTCTTCAAGTCGTCGAACACGATCTTGTCGTACGTGTCGCGGTTGGTGTGCCAGGTGTACTGCCGGTATTCGTCGTAGGGCGACTGGAGGCGGANNAGGTGTACTGCCGGTATTCGTCGTAACCCGATTGCAGGCGAAACGCCGGCGCGCCGGCGCACAACAGCGAGACGTGGTCGCTCCCGCGGTTCTCCTGGGTGCCCGGGAACTCCAGGGTCACGTGATCGGCGATCTCGGGGGGAACCCGTGCCATCCAGCGTCCAATGTACTCGCCCGCCGCCGCGAACCCCTGACCCTCGATCCGCTCCACCCGCCACGTGCCGTTGTCCT
>WVYX01000338.1:743-1041 GCA_011772755.1 Gemmatimonadales bacterium | reverse complement strand
TTCGGAGCCGAACGGGGTGGGCAAGATCGTTCTCGGCGGTGGAACCTGGCCGAGGGCTGTGAGCGCGCTCGGGTTCGAGTCCTGCCGTGGCGTTGTGATTGTGACAACTTTCGGTTCATGGTGATCCACGACGAGCAGAGCGCCGAGGCACCGATAGGCGTGGCACGGTGGCGATGATCACGCTCGTCGCATTGGGTGTTTGCATGTCGGGCAAGGCAGTGGCGACGTAGCGGTTGCCGCCTGCCTCGCCCTCGGGTTGCGGGCTCGGCGTTACCGATCGAAGCCAGCCGTGTGGGTG
>WVYX01000338.1:397-710 GCA_011772755.1 Gemmatimonadales bacterium | reverse complement strand
TCTCCGAAGAAGAAGAAGGGTCCGGGAGTGGCGATGGAGATCAGCCGCGGGAAGTGGTCGGCCGCGGTGTTCTGGAGGTGGAACCCAAGTGCCGCGGCGTCTTCGAACTCGTCGCGAACGTACAGAGCGTTCTCCTCCTCAGATACGTAGATGTGGACCGCCTCGGCCCCCGGTTCGTTCTGCTCCATCGCGTCGGTCACCCCGGCGTAGATCGACGTGAGCTCGTCCAGCTTGCCGGGCTGCGCCGTCCACTTGTAGACGACGGTGATGTGATCGCTGGCCATGGCTTCACTCCTCGAGTCTGGGCCCTCTG
>WVYX01000338.1:0-316 GCA_011772755.1 Gemmatimonadales bacterium | reverse complement strand
TGCGAAAGTCGTCCTGTCAGGCCCCCCGAGTCGGAGCCCGCCCGGGATCCGCGGCGCCGAGCCGATCACCACGTCGCGCACACCAACGCACATCCCCGCGGGTGCGCCTCACTGGGTTTCCGCCGAACCTGTCAGGCCGCAAGAAGAGTGGGTCAACTAAGGCAAGTTCTGACCCTCTGGACCCGCCGCCCACGGTATCCTCGAGCCGGCCCACTCATCGCATAGAGACCAATGACTTCCGGTTGTTCACCGGCGCCGTGCGGAGGCGTCGGGATTTGTGCTCCGACACCCTTGTCGGGCCTCTGGCGGCCAGCTA
>WVYX01000304.1:1601-1858 GCA_011772755.1 Gemmatimonadales bacterium | reverse complement strand
GGGTGTGAGCCTGGTGACGCCGGTGGGCCCACTGGGGCTCGACTACGCGTACGGGATCGACGCCCGTGATCCGTTCGGGCGGCCCGATCCCGGCTGGCGCTTGCACCTGAGGTTCGGACAGATATTCTAACGGCACGAACCGGCTAAATATGAGGGACGGATCGCCCGCTTGACCCGTGGCCTCACGCCGCGGGCCGGCGCGGTCCGCAAGTAGAGGAGAGTGCAGAGTTGCGTTACAAAGCGAGTGCGGTCGTGGC
>WVYX01000304.1:1270-1469 GCA_011772755.1 Gemmatimonadales bacterium | reverse complement strand
TCATGCTATCGCCCGAAGCGCGTCAGGAGCGTCAGCAGGAGATCCTGCAGAAGCGGCTCGAGTACGAGCAGCGGGTGAACGATCTGCAGCAGGTGGCCCAGCGACGGCAGCAGGAGCTGGTCCAACCGATCCTCAACATGGTCACCGCGGTGCTCCAGGAAGTACGCGATGAGCAAGACTACACGATGATTTTCGACGC
>WVYX01000304.1:800-1156 GCA_011772755.1 Gemmatimonadales bacterium | reverse complement strand
GCTCGTTGACCTTTCAAATTCGCGCCCACGGCCCGAGTCGGCGTCGTGGGCGCTGTTTACTATGCCCGCGCGGGCCAGGGTCACAGTCAAACGTGGGAGTAAGCGATGGGGACGCAAGTGACGGTGGGCGAGCTCGCAGCGCATCTAGGCGCCGAGCTACATGGCGAGGCGGCGATATTGGTCTCCGGTGCCGCGCCGCTGGAAACGGCGAAGCCGAGCGACGTCAGTTTTCTTGCTAGGCGAAAATACCTCCCGTATCTTGCCGGCACTCGCGCCGGTGCTGTCATCGTCAGTCGCGAGCTGAGCGGAACCGGGGAAACACCCGAGGGCGCTGCCTTGCTCTGGGTCGATGACGC
>WVYX01000304.1:393-794 GCA_011772755.1 Gemmatimonadales bacterium | reverse complement strand
GTCGATGACGCCCACCGCGCCCTCGCCGACGCGCTGGCCTTGCTCTACCCGGAGGAACCGACGCAGCCGGAGATCGCCCCCACGGCTGTGCTGGCCCTGGGTGTGGAGCTGGGGAAGGGGGTGGTGATCGGCCCCTACACTGTGGTGGGGGCTGGCGCCCGGCTGGGTGACGGTACACGTCTCGGTGCCCACTGCGTGATCGGCCCGGGGTGTGCCGTGGGCGACGGGAGCGAGCTCAAGGATCAGGTGACGCTTTACCCGGGCACGGTGGTCGGGCGGGAGTGCATCATTCACAGCGGGACGCGCATCGGAGTCGATGGCTTCGGCTACGTGTTCCAGGACAACGCGCATCGCAAGGTCCCTCAGGTTGGGAGTTGCGTGATCGAGGACGAGGTCGAGAT
>WVYX01000304.1:0-323 GCA_011772755.1 Gemmatimonadales bacterium | reverse complement strand
GGGCTCCGTGGGCGAGACGCGCGTGGGATCGGGCACCAAGATCGACAACCTGGTTCATATCGCCCACAACGTGCGGATTGGGCGCCGCTGCATCATCGTGGCCCAGGTAGGTATCGCCGGTAGCACCACCGTCGGCGACGGCGTCGCCCTTGCCGGCCAGGNNCTCTTGAAGCTGCCCGACGTCCTGCGGCGGGTTCGGCGAATCGAGAAGCAGCTGGGCGCCGAGAGCGCTTGAGTAAACTGTCACCAGCGGAGTAACAGGAGCGAGGAAGGACTTCGCGAGTGAAGCAGCAGACGTTGGCGCGTACGGTCGAACTTTCAGG
>WVYX01000156.1:929-1602 GCA_011772755.1 Gemmatimonadales bacterium | reverse complement strand
AGCGCGTTGGCGATCAGGAAGTTCATGACCTCCTTGCGCCCGTAGTTGAAGATCAAAGTTCCCCAGTCCGGGTGCTCACCGCGACGCGGGTCCTGGTGCTCGTAAAGCGCGGTGCCATCAAACAGCCGCAGCGCGAAATCGTCCTTGGGGAAGTGGGCGGGGACCCAATCGAGGATGACGCCGATGTCGTTCTGGTGACAGAGATCGACGAGGTAACGGAAATCGTCGGGCGTGCCGTACCGCGATGTCGGCGCATAGTAGCCGCTGACCTGATAACCCCAGGAACCGGCAAATGGATGCTCGCTGATGGGCAGAAGCTCGAGGTGGGTGAATCCGAAGCGCTTGACGTGCTCGGCCAGCTTCGGCGCGATCTCTCTGTAGCTCAACGGCCGGTTGCCTTCTTCCGGGACCCGCGCCCAGGAGCCGAGGTGGACCTCGTAAACGGCCATCGGCTCTTTCCCTGGGTCTCGCTGCCCACGCTGCGCCAACCACTCGGCGTCGCCCCAGCGGTAGTTGGAAGCGTAGACCCGCGACGCCGAACCGGGAGGGAGCTCCATGTAGAAGGCAAAGGGGTCGGTTTTCACGCGGATCGCACCGTCGTGCGTCTTGATCTCGTACTTGTAGAGAGCTCCGGGATCGAGCTCTGGGATGAAGATTTCGAAGATCCCAGAGG
>WVYX01000156.1:609-828 GCA_011772755.1 Gemmatimonadales bacterium | reverse complement strand
ATCTGCCGTCGGTGCGCGCCGAGGCAGTGCCAGAGGCGGCGATGTGTGCCTTCGTTGAACAGGTGCAGGTCGACATCGCCCAGTGTGGGCAAGAACCGATAGGGATCGTCCCGCTCCCAGCTTGCGCCGTCTGCAAAGTTGAAACGCAGACGGTAGCGGAGCGGCAGCTCCGCCCGCGGGAGGAACGTCGCAAAGAGACCGCCTTTTCCCAGCGGTTCA
>WVYX01000156.1:295-519 GCA_011772755.1 Gemmatimonadales bacterium | reverse complement strand
AGCCGACGCGGCGTCAGGGTGGAAAGCGCGGATCACCACCCCCTCTTGCCCGCCTTCGCCACGGCGGTGCGCTCCCAGGATGCTGTGGGGATCATGGTGGCTGCCCGCCAGCAGCCGTTCGTGCTGATCACGGTCAACGGTGAGCAGGGAACTGTGCGCCTTGTCCCGAGTCTGTCGCGGCTCGCGACTCATTTAGGATCAGCTCTTTCGGTGTCTGTAGCGCA
>WVYX01000156.1:0-190 GCA_011772755.1 Gemmatimonadales bacterium | reverse complement strand
AGCGAGAACGATTGCTCGCATTCAGCAGGAGGAGGAGCGTATCGCCTTTGATGAAACGACCCCGCTCGTCGACTTCATCGGTCGCCTCGCCCGGGATCAGCATTCCCAGCACCCGGTTATCCGGGTCGCGCCAGTCATCGTCGGTAAGTTCCTGGCCGTCAGGTCTCAGCCAGAATAGATCCTTCATGCC
>WVYX01000072.1:797-1067 GCA_011772755.1 Gemmatimonadales bacterium | reverse complement strand
GTCGGGTGGCATCTTCGCCAACGTTCGAATCAACCAGGAGATGCAGGAGATCCCCGGAGTGGAAAGCACCTTTGTCCACCCCGGCATGTCGGACGAAGGACTCGCCGTGGGCGCCGCGTTGGCCGTCGACGCCCAGCTGAACGGCAGGCCGCCCCAGCCGAGACTGCTCCCGAACGTCTATCTCGGCCACGCCTACGGTGACGATGAGATCGCTCGGGTGCTCGCTGACGCCGGGCTCGAGGCCACGCATTTGCCCGGCCGAGTCGAAAC
>WVYX01000072.1:441-711 GCA_011772755.1 Gemmatimonadales bacterium | reverse complement strand
TCCGTGAACGACTGGCTGAATGAATTGCTGAGCCGGACCGAGTTCATGCCTTTCGCCCCGGCCTCGCTCTGGGAAGAGACCGAAAAGCTGTATGCTGCGCCGGTTGGGGCACGCGACACGGCACGCTTCATGACGATTACGTTCGATTGTACCCCCTGGATGAGCGAGCGGTGTGGCGGGGTCGTGCACGTGGATGGGACGGCCAGGCCCCAGTTGGTGAGGCGTGAGGACAACCCGTCGTTCTACAGGATCATCGAGGAATATTCGGCG
>WVYX01000072.1:0-263 GCA_011772755.1 Gemmatimonadales bacterium | reverse complement strand
TGGGAGGGCAAGAGCAAGTGGGGACGTGCGGTGCACGCGGCCACGTCCCGGTGACGCAAGCGAACAAGCCGCGAAGGCCGCTTTTGGTGGACGGCCACGTCCACTACTACCCCTGCTTTCAGCTGCGAACCTTTCTTGACTCGGCGTGGTCGAACATCGAGCGCGCAGCGGAGAGCTTCGTCCGTGACGATCGCGCTTTCGCCGGTGTGCTTCTGCTCGCCGAGACTCCGGAGCAGAACTTCTTCCGCCAGCTGAGCGCGTCC
>WVYX01000281.1 GCA_011772755.1 Gemmatimonadales bacterium | reverse complement strand
GCGTTTCCCACGCGGAAACCCCCCGACTACGGACGACTACATGGCCGCCTTGTCGCTATTGAACATGTCGGCGAGGACCTTCCACTCGCCGTTTACCTTGTGCCAGACGACCACGTATTTCCCCTCGTCCTCGATGCGTCCCTCAGGTCCGTCCATGCCGAGGGCGTAGGTCCCGATATCACACGCCATGTCACCTGCCTGGGCGACGCGGATCTCCGTCGGCTGGAAGGTGAGTGAGACATTGGGCGCTCCGAGCATGGCGGCCCACGCACTGCGGATCGCATCACGCCCATCCACCCTTGGCGCGTTGGGCGGCATGAAATAGCCGTCCTCGGCGTAGACGTCTGCGATGGCCATGGTGTCCGCGGCGGCAACTGCCTCGACCAACTGCTGGTCGAGGTCACGGATGGCTTGTTCTTCTACCGCAAGGTCGGCAGGCACCGCGCAGGCAGCCACGAGAGCCAGCGCGGTGAGACAAGGAAGAGCTGTGCGAGTCATGAGCGCCTCCCGCAGAAGTGGTGCTAGGTGGGGATTCTCCCGGTCAATGGTACGGGCGGGCCGCTCGAGTCGCTAGACGGTGCTGAGCCTAGGCACCTAGCCTCGAAGCCCCCATGTTCAGGTAGACCGGCTGCTGTGGTCGCCGTGGCATGCCGGATCCTTGCTGATAGGCTGGAAGTAGGGTTCCGCTCAGATCCGGCTGGCTACCTCAGCGCTGCACTGCGTGACCCTTGGCAGAGGCAATCGTCCAGCTGAAGTCCTCGCGGGAATTGAGCAATATGCCGACGCAGTAGGCGGTGGTGGTGAGGGGTAGAATCGGGGAGTCGTGTGCATCGTGTCGATAGACCCGACGCGTCGTGTCGCCCTGGTTGTAGGTAGCTACGAGGAGCTCTATCTCGGTGATGCTGAGGTCGGCGTTGCCGTTGTACAGATCACCGCACAGCCCGGAGTCTCGCGCTCCCATGAGTCCGGTCAGCTTCTTGACTTCGTCCTGAGTCAGATCACGCTCCTCCGGACCCGCCGAGTTCTCTGATCGGGGCTCGGGGAACCCGAAGCGTGCCACGGCAGCTGTGCCGACGACGCCGGCAAGGACGCCAAGNNTTCTGATGGCACCTCGGTATGGTCGCCCACACCGCGGCGGGAGGCTGGGTGCGTCGGCGGGGGCTCCGACCCAAAGAGCCTCTCGGCTGACACTGGTGACCCGGCGGTTCTAAGGTACCCGTTCAGCGCTCCTCCCTCCTCGACGGCGATCCGCGGCGTGGCAATGTCGCCCCGAACCACGCCCCCGCTGCGGAGCTCCACCAACTCGTCGGCCAGGATCTGCCCGGAGACGTCGCCGCCGATGATCGCGTGGTGGGTAAGGATGTCACCCTCGACGGTGCCGCCCGGTGCTACGAGCACCTGGCCATGGGCGCGCACGTTCCCGTCTACCTTGCCCTCGACTCGCAGATCACCATCTGTTTCGAGCCCCCCGACGATCCGCGCGCCGGCAGCTACGATCGAGAGCTTGGCTTCCTGACCCCCGACGATGGACGCGCGTGCGTGGTTGACACCGCCCTTGACTCGTCGGAACACTCCCATCGTTCGCCTCCTGGTCGGCTAGCTTCCCGCGCTCCGCGGTCGGTGACGAGGTGGGCTGCCACCCACGGAAGCTAATGCTCTGAGGCAGCACTGCTGGTGACGCTGGTCACCGGCCTGTTGCGGGCGTGCGACGAAGGCCACCTCACACCGGGTATCCAGGACGTCTGCTGCACGGTACATCCGGTGCTCAAGGGACCCCGGCTGACGAGACCACACCTGGAGCGCCGGCGTGAGTGGAACGTGAGCTTGCTCGGGCACGCTTCCTCGCTGGACGTCGCACCGGCGGAGGTGCCGGATGGCTTGGTCGCAGAAGGCCACGGCCAATTCAGCAGCCTGCCATGCGACGTGGCGGCCCATTTCGTCCCGCCGACTGCGCCGAAGTAGTGCACGGGGCATGGTGGGCCGCACGGGGTCCGATAGCGGAACTACTAGCGTGACAAGGAGTTATCGGTATACTTGAGACCGGTGGCCTCGGTGGTGGCAGACCAGCAGCGGCTTGCGCTCCCTTGTGGTGAGCCTGACCACAGCAGCACCCTTGAACAAGCGCTAGTGTCCGAGGCGCCGCTGCAGCGGTGGCAGGTTCGACTGCACACATGTCCAGTACTCGTTCGCCCCAACACTCCGCTCGACCGCCGGTGGAGCTCTACCGAGTGCCCCGGTGGTACGCCTGCCGCACCCGCGCCCGGGCTGAGAAGCAGGTGGACCGGCGTCTAGCCGCGCGAGGTATCGAGTCGTACCTTCCCCTCATTGAAGAGATTCGCCAGTGGGCGGATCGCAAGA
>WVYX01000127.1 GCA_011772755.1 Gemmatimonadales bacterium | reverse complement strand
TGAATGGCGCCGACGCCGAGGGTGTGCAGCAGGTCGTGGAGTCGCCAGAGACCGTGGTCCTGCACGAGGCTCTTCGTCATGCAGGCGTTCACGAATGTCAGAATGCCGGCTTCGCCGAACATGCGTATCGCTTCGACCGCGTTCTCGAACGCACCCTTGCGCCCGCGGATTGCGTCATGCCGAGAGGGCTCGAAGTGGTCCAGGCCGACGCCCACGGCCGCCAGGCCCGCGTCGACCAGAGCCACGACCCGCTCCCAGGTGGCGGGGTAGCCGGAGGTGTACAGATGGAAGTCCGAGCGACGCTTGTCCGCGGTCTCCAGCAGGCTCAGGGTCCTCTCGAACCGGGCGAGCGGTTCCCCACCCGACAGAGCCACGACGCTCACCCCGATCTGCTGTAGCTCCTCGATGACGGTCCTCCAACGAGACAGCGCCACGGTATCCTGCCGCCCGAGGTTGTAGCGTTCGTAGCAATGCTCGCAGCGATTGTCGCAGGCCCGCGTGATAGCCAGGACCGCAAGGTCGATCTGGACCTTGGCCGCTGTTCCGGCGGCTCCGAGGTTGAGGCCGCCGTTGGCCATCAGGTGGTCGTAGGCCTCCGACGGCCACCGGGGCTCGAGCAGCGAGAAGTGGTACTTCCTGCCGACCTTGATGACCTTGGTCAGCTTGCACCGCTGAAGCAGCATGATGGTCCTGAGGAAGCCGGTCTTCGAAGCCCTAAGGTAGAGCAGGGGATAGCGGCGCTTGTGGAAGATGCGGCGGTACAAGACCGACGCGCAGAACCGCAGCTGCGCGGGAAGCGCCGCCAGGCCACTGTAGATCTTCGCCCTCGTTTCAGGAACCCTCACCGATCGCTCCGCTCAGCTCGGCAGGCGCGAACGATGCCACTCGGCATACCGCTCCGCGGCGAGCCGGGCGGCCCCTCCCGGCACATCGAAGATCTGTCCCAAGGCAGCCAGGTCGGGCTCACCCCGCGCCTTGAGGTGGATGCGGTACCAACCGCTGCTGTGTAAGAATACGGTGCGCTCCATGCTCGGAACGGGCGCTGGCGCTGCGAAGGTGAGATGCGCCGCGTCGCCGATCGTGGGCATTACGTGATACGAATCGTCGGCGCGGGAGAGCACGGAACGGAGGTCGCTGCCGTCGGCGCCACGCGCCTCGAGCGGCGCGAGCCTGGTCACCAGGACCTCCTCGTCCGGGGTGGCGTCGAGCGCGAACGAGTTCAGTGCCCAGAAACCGAGTGGCGGCCGCACACGGACGCGGAGCCGGTCACCGGGCACGCGGCTCACGTCGAGGACCACGACGCGATCCTCGGAGACGAACGGACCGCCGCCAGGAAGCAGGCCACGCACGACCCAGCCTGATGGCTCCTCGACCGCGATCTGGAGCGCGTAGAGCTCCTCACGGATGATCCACCTGTAGAGCGCCTCGGCCTCCGACGTCTCCTTGTCGATGGTCGCGTACCACTGAGCCAGGCCGCGGCCGCGCAGCTCGAGCATCTCCCGGATCATGTGGGAGCCCCAGAACCCCGTGGCGACACGTGCGACCAGCTTGACCCGTTCGGCGCCCGGCGGCTTCGCGAAAGTGATGACGATCTCCTGGCGTAGGCTTGGATAGTCGCTGGCAACCGGTGCCGGCTCCCAGATCAGCTGGTCGTCGGCACGCAGCCAGGGCAGGAGGTCGCGGTCGTGCGAGTCTCTTGCCGCTAGCGGCGGCTCAGGACTGCGGAGGGTGTGAAGCCCGCCGAGGGCGTCTGCGGCGATCGACACCCCCGGCCTGTGGTCGGCGACCCAGAGCTCGATCAGGTTGGTGTGCTGGGTCTCGGCGAGCTCGTTACGGACCATCAAGCGGTAGAGGCCGTCCACCGGGCGCAGGTGCTCGAGTTCCGCATAGTCGTCGCGCTCGAGCCCTCGGCTGATGGCGCCACCATAAGGCTCGGCGTCGAACACGTAACGGCCGCCGTCCCAGGAATAGACGAAGGGACAGGACTCCGCTTCCGGGGCCGGGGCCGGGGCCCGAGGGGCTTGGTCGCCCGAATCGAACGCGCCCAGAAGGAGTGCCACGCCCACGGCGACGCCGACCACGGCGACGACGGCGGTAGCGGTCCTTCCCCCGTCGAGCGTGCGCCGCTCGACCCAGAGACGCTCGACCTCGGAGAGGTCGAACTCGTACAGCGTTCCGTCCGCCTGGCCGACGACCCGGCCATCGACGACGGCGGCGGGCGGGTCGAAGCGAACATGCTCGCCTTGCCGCGTGACGATGCCGACGATTGGATCGTACCGCGCGCGCGGATGGTCCGGCGGGATCTGGAGTGTTGACTGCTTGTAGCAGCCGGTCAGTTGCGCCATGAACGCGAACAGAACCACAACCGCGATAGCTCGTCTCGGCATGTGAACCTCCTGCGCCGCCGCATGTATGCACGCGAAGAGCGGCAGCTAAAGGAGTGCGCTCAACGCGATTTCATCCTCTTGACGGCCGAGCACAACATCCCTGGTGCGCGTCAAGAAGACGTCAAACTGTGGGGTGGCGAGATTTCGGCGGCCGGGGGGCCACCGGCGGACGGCGGATTGCTATGTCAACCGAGGAGCTCGGTCTCCATCGGTCCCCGAGCCTCCCTGCTTGTTTGCTCTCGTAACGCCGCTGTGACCGTCCTGTAATCTGCCTGTCGGTGCGCCGTTCTGGTGTGGCGGGGCGGTTCCGGCAATCGTGGAGTACGCGGATACCGCAGCCGGAGGTCCATCATGTTTGACAACCTTGTCGAGTCGAACAGGAGGGGGAGGCGGGACGTCAGAGGCACGGTGTTGGGCTTGTTCACATCCAGCGCGTTTCAGGCTCTTGTAGTTATCGGCGCGGTCTACGCCACGATGCGTGTGCCGCCAGTGGAGCACCTCCTGGCGTTCGACACGATCCTCCTGCCTCCGGACGATCGCCAAGTTCAAGAGGAGCCAAAAGCACAGCGTCCGGTCGTCATGCCACTGACTCCAGATCAGATAGGCTTCAAGGTGCCGATCTTACCAACAGAGATCCCTACCGGTATCCCTCCAGTCGATCCCGAGGTGTCCTTCGATGCCCGCAACTATACAGGTGTCGGTGTTGAAGGCGGCGTGTTCCGCGGCATTGAAGACGTGATCGGTTCTGTGGGTGACTTGGCAAGGATCTTTGAACATGGGGTGGTGGATGAGGTGCCGGAGCGAATCTCGTGCCCAGTGCCCGCGTATCCCCGCATGATGCAGCAGGCCAACATTGAGGGTCAGGTGCTGCTCCAGTTCGTTGTGGAGACCGACGGGCACGTGCTGGAGGAGCACATTGAGACGCTCTCGTCGTCGCACCGGGCATTTGAGGGGCCGGCTAAGGAGATGATCTCGAAGTGCCTGTTCCGACCCGGCCGGGTGCGAACGAGTCCGGTGCGGGTGCTGGTGCAGATGCCGATAATCTTCGACTTAGCGGGACGAAGGTAACAACCGAGACTGCGTCTAGACACTGCGCAGAAGACTGACCCCAAGAGCTCACTACAGAGGTAAGGGGGCCCGACGTGGCGCTACCACGAGGTGCCTCAACGTGGGGAGGCTGCCAACGCTGGCGAGGCTTGTGGTCGAGCTGGAACTGCCGCAATCAGTGTTGCCGGGCCATTTGGCGGAAGGCGGCGAGAAAGACCTTCCGCATCTTGATGCCCTGGACTTCCCCGGAGACGGCATCCACCGTCTTGAAGTCGTACGATCCGCGTTTCTTGAAATACGCGACCCAGAACGGGTAGTGCACCCTCTCCGGCTCGGAGATCTCTCGTATCGACACCGTGCGCCTGTTGCGCAGCCCGTGCTCGAGCAGGAGCCACCGGTACTCTTCCATGGCAGTCTCTCGCGCTACACTCGGAGACTGCACGAAGTCACAGGCTGCGCCGTCGCATCCTGGTCTTCGGTCGAGGGTATCTCCGATGAAGAACACAGTGGCCCCCAGAACCGCGTCGACAGCAATGCCGACCCGCTGCGTGCTCGCCTCCTGATTCAACTCGATGTCGAAGAAGTAGTAGGGAAGGTAGATAAGCTCGACCCGCGTCGGCTGGATGGGCTTGCTCCAGAGCCTGGCTGGAAACGACGTCGCTGCCGCGACGAGGCTGGCCGTCGCCTGCTCCTTCGATAAGGTTGGGGAAACGCTGACGCGTGCGTTGATCAGTGTCCCGTACCTTTCTTGCGGCGGTCGGCCCTCCCCTTCAGGAGGGAGGCAATGCCGACCCCGAGCAACAGCGAACCCGCAATGATGTTGGTGACGATACCTCGCAGAGCGGGCACCTGTTGTGTCTCTCGTACGAAGAACGTGGCCACCAGTACGATGAGGCCGAATAAGGACCAGAACACGCCGAGGATCGTGAATGGCTCAAACGTCTTCTTGTGGTCCATCGCAGTCTCCGAGGTTGTTCAGAAGGCCAGGTAGATCAGCAACTGGATTGCCATGAGCACGGAGGCCCACACTCTGAGATCCCGCCACCGGTGCTCATCCGGTGCATCCCTGTAGATGTAGCTCCTGGGTCGACGCCACGCCCACACGGCGATCCCGAGGAAGAACGCTGCCGCGATGACCTTGCCCCACCACAGCGGCAAACCTGCCAGCCAGTCACCCATGTCACTCACCTCCGTCGGCACGCCGTGACAGGACGTCCTGGATCTCGCCGTTCTTCATGACAAGGCCGTAGACGAGGCCTTCGAGTTTGGAGGTCGGTTCCGGCTTGGTCAGGAGGCTCACGACGACGTTCACCACCAGTGCGCCGACGAACGACCACCAGGCGACGTAGAGGAAACTCCATCCCGCGGCGAAGTAGAGAGTGCTCGATATCGCCACACCCGCCAACAGGCCGAACAAGCCCCCCCACTGCGTGGCCCGACTCCACCCGATTCCCAGCAGAGTGATGGCGAACGTGGGACCTTGAAAGATCGACAGCAGGCTCTGCATGGCAACGTAGATGCCAGGGAACTGTTGTGTCACCGGAGCAAAGGCAATGGCCCACAACACGAACACGAGAGTGAGTATGCGACCGACCCTCAAGTAGTGCCGGTCTGATGCGTTCCGCACGAGGAACCGTTGGTAAATGTCCCGCGTCCACACCGTCGCGGCAGAGTTCAAGGTGGAGTCGACGCTTGAAATCAGGGCCGCCATGAACGCCGCGAACACCAACCCGGCCAGTCCGGCAGGCAGGAGATTGCGGATGAGCCATGGGAAGGCCCGGTCCATGTCCGGACCGACCAGGTCCGGATTGAGCGACAACGCCAGCAGCCCAGGCAGCACGACGAGCACGGGAATGAGCATCTTGGGGAATGCCGCGAACATCATGCCCGCCTTCGCGTCCCACTCACTGCGTGCTCCGAGGGTCCGCTGGATGATCGCTTGGTGACAGCACCACCACGCCGGTGACAGCACGAACGCGAGGCCCAGGATCATGCCGAGCCAGGGTATGGTGGGATCGTCGAGGGGCAGGAACAGCTTGAAGTGGTTTGGGTGCGTCGGAGTGATGCTCGCCACGAGGCCAGACCAGCCACCCACGGTCCACAGCCCCAACACGGTGAGGGCGACGCCGCCGATGAACATCACGAGGAGCTGCACGACGTCTGTCATGGCGACGGCGGCCAGACCTCCGGTGATCGTGTAGACCCCAACGATGACAGCCGTGACAAGTAGGCTCACCCATACGGGGATGCCGAGATACTCGTTGAGCATCAGGCCGGCGGCCCAGAAGAACACACCGAGGACGCACGCCAGGAACAGCCCCCACAACAGTGCTTGGATGACTCGGACGGCCAGGTTATAGCGCCGGCCGAGGAACTCAGGCACGGTGTATACGCCGGCCTTCCAGTAGTACGGGACGAATAGCAGAGCCGAGAGCACCATCGCGGGCAGCGCGCCGATCCATTCGTAGTTCGCCTGGGCGATCCCGAAGCGATACGCGCCGCCGGCGGCCCCCATGTAGTCGTACGCACCGATGTTGGTTCCAATGATGGACATGCTGATGACCCACCACGGCAGCATGCGCCCGGCGAGGAAGTAGTCCTCCTCCGTCTTCACGTACTTCTTGAAATAGACGCCGAAGATGGGGATCGCGACGAGATATGCGACGACGATGAACAGATCGATTCCGCCGATGGTCACTTCACCTCCCGGCTGTATCCCTTGTGGCCCGGCCGAAGGATTCTAAGAGCGACCTGCGCTCCTCGCAACTCGTGCTAGTTAGCTGCACTGATCAGCCACGAGCTGAGCCTATGCTGTTGCCACGCTCGTCGGGGCTAGGGCAGAGGCACGTCGGCCGGAGCGGCTTCGCACTAGGTATCAGTGCACCTGAGGCGATGCCTCACCGCAAACAACCGTGATTTCGATGAACGCGGGTTCCAATCCGTCGGCCTGCGCCGTCACGCGAACCCTGCCGGTCTCGTCAGTGCTCTGGATCGTGCTTCTGCAATGCGGTCGGCACCTTGCTCTTGCGAGAGTCTGAGGAGCCTCAGCGGCTTCAGGGTCGTTGGGGCGTTCGCGTTTCCGCTGCTGCCGCTGACGCCCCGCGCCTGCAACTCAGGCGCGGACCGTATAGATTACAGCGTGTCTCGTGAGATGCACCCGAGTCTCCATCCAGGAGCGGCGGCATGACGAAGAGCGACGACAAGAAGCTGGCCGCTTTGGTGAAGAAGAACGCTGCCAAAGCCGCCAAGTCGAAGGCCAAGGCACGGCGGAAGTACGATGACACCCTTCGTCCAGAGACAGAAGAAGACCTGGAGGCGCGTGCCCTCTTCTCGGAGATGAAGAAGCGGGAGTTCTAGAGTTCGCTGTGCATAGCTAGCGTGCTTCGCCATCCGCCCCTGGCGAGATCTGAAGCCCCGAGCGTCACGTGGAGTTCGGGGCTTTTCCCCGAGTAACGACTAAGTCCGATAGACCCTCTCCAATATTAGCTTGCAGAGGTGGGGCACGCGGACACATTAGTGGTATCCGTCGAACCGCCGATGGCCTCGACGAGACGCCGCCAGAGCGACGCCCCGATCGGACGCCCGCCCGACGACGAGATTGGCAGACCACCGACGGTAGTGCGCGCACCGTATGCGGGAGCTAGCTATGCGCGCGGTCATCCTGCTTCGAGGTCTTCAGATGAGTTCGTGGCAGTGCGTTGTCGCCATTGCAGCCTTGTTGGCTGCTTTCGCAAGCCCTCTTCATTCCCAGACCATCCGCGGTCAAGTTGTTGACAGCACGACCTCCGAGCCGATCGGGGGTCCCGAAGTCGTCTTGCTTGATGTTCAACGAGATACGGTCGCTGTGGCCAAGTCCGGCTTCGAAGGCAAGTTCGTTATCACTGCCCCGGCAGGCAGCTACACGTTGCGGGTGCGGTGCCTGGGACACCGACCGAAGGAGATTTCGCTCGAGCTAGCGGCTGATACTGCCGTGACTATCAGACTCGCGCCCCTCACAGCACCCGGGAGATCGTAGTCGGCGGACTCTGTCACGAGTTCGCTTCCCACCAACACCTCCGCGTACTGCCGCGACGCGTCGCTGACGTGCACGTTGGGCTGGATCGAGCAGGCGTCGAGTACAGGGGCTCCGACTGCAGGAGCGGATGAAGCAACCGATTATTCTCGCTGGCCTCGTGAGCTCGTTGAGCTTGGCCTGTGGGGCTTGCGCAACGGAGCCAAGCAAGACGGGGTTGTCGGGTACCTGGACTTATTCCGACCTGTCGATGGCGAATGACCAAGTGACCTGCGCAATCCACGGTGCGACCTTGATCTTGACTCAGCAGGGTCTCGCTTTCGATGGTACGATGGGTGGCGCACAGCTCACGTGCTCCATCCTGCCAGACACGATCACGTTGGATTCCCTTCTAGTAGTGGACGGCTATTTACGGGGAGACTCGCTCGGTTTCCGGTTTAATTCGGCACCGCTGCTTGCTCAGTGGAGTCACCACGGCCGGGTCGTGGGCGACAGTATCGGCGGCATCGTCACCGTGAGTCCAGCGTTCTGCGACCCGGGCCCCTGTCTCGATCTCGTTCTAGTGGGAACGTGGGGCGCGATACGTGTGCCATGAGTGCGATACGTGGAATGCGGCTCCACACCTCGTGCTCTCGTGCGTCGGCAGCGCCCGACTGACGTGCACGCTGCGGTAGCGGAACCCTTGGCGGTTCCGTCTACGGATCGGGTAAGTCCGTCCACCCTCGCTGCACCAGGCCCCAGGCATCCCGGCCGTACCTAGCGGGCCGTCCCCCCCTCGCAGGTTTTCCCAAGACGATCCCATTCCCTTCGAGGAGGCACTCCCATGGCGACCTACGTCACGCTCCTCCGCTTCACGCAACAGGGGATCCAGAACATCAAGCAGAGACCGACCAGGCTCAAAGCGGCGGAAGCGGCCTTCCAAGCCGCTGGGTCGGAGCTGAAACAGTTCTATCTGACGGCGGGTCGCTACGACGCCGTCATAGTTTCCGACGTGCCGGACGATGAGACGGTAGCCAAGCTGGCCCTTGGCGTCGGCTCACAGGGCAACGTGCGCACAGACACGCTCCGGGCCTTCACCGAGGACGAGTACCGCAAGATCATCGCGGCGCTTCCCTGAGGTGCGCGCCGAACCCGCGCACTGCAGGGTCCCGAGCACGATGGAGGTGCCCGGGGTTGCTGGCTTGCGATTGGGCAGGGCGCGGCGGAGCCGGCGCGTGCCAGCGCCTCACCAGCGTGCCTCATGACGCTGACTTGACGGCACCCGCCGAGCATGGGCGGGGTACTTGAGTAGGGAGAGTGACCTCCTGCGGGTGGCTGCCTGGCTCACTCGCCAGTGCTGGCGGCCGGGACATCGTGAGAACTCGGAGGTAGAGATGTGCCGCATGCTACTTGCCCTGCCCGCCGCGATGACCGTGGCGTGTGCCGCGGGCATCAGCCCAAACGCGAGCGTGACCTATATCGCCCCGAACGGGGTCACGCTCAACCGTCTTGCCATTCTGCCTGTTGCGGCCGCCGAGGAGCTTCAGGGCTTTCGCGGCGTGACGGAGGATTCGCTGTTCGCCAATGCCACGCGACTACGTCCCGAGGTCCAGGTCACCTCGGCGGATGAAACCCTGGCGATCCTCGAGGCGAAAGGCCATGCCAAGGCATACGCCGAGATGGTGGTGACCTATGAGCAAACGGGTCTGCTCGACAAAGAGGTGCTGAGAAGGCTGGCATCTGCGCTCGACGTGGACCACCTGTTACGCGTGCACTTGAGCTACTCGGAAGGGTCGTCCTACAACGTCTTCTTGGGGCACCGGGACAACCAGCTTGTTCAGCTGGCGGCTCAGCTCTGGGACGCAGAGCTGGGAGAAGTGGTCTGGCGATCCAGCGGAGGGGCGAAGGTCAGTGCCCTGGAATTCGAGGCTAACAGGAAATTCGTTGAGATCCTGGCAGTGGCATGTCGGGATGTCGTCGGCAAGCTCCCTGCTGGGACGTTCAACGGCAACTGAGCGTGCCTGGGACGGGCCCTCGACGGACGGTGTGTGAAGCCGGGAATTGTTCATGCCAATCCTGCCTAGCCGAAACCAAGCATATTACGGTGCCGTAAGGGTCAGTTGAGGGTTGCTTCATTGGAGCTCTGCGTTTGAGGACCGTGAAGCACTGACCACATACTGGCATCGGGAAACCGTGACGACCTTGGACCCGTTGGCTCAGCGCCGCCTGCGATTCCTGTTGGGCTTCCTCGCCTACTTCGTGGTGATCTGGGCGTTGTGGGACCAGACTCTCATCTATCCGCTCAAGATCTTTGTCGTCTTCCTGCATGAGGTGAGCCACGGGTTCGCAGCCATCGCCACGGGAGGGGGCATCCAGCGCATCGAGATTACGCCGGACCAGGGTGGCGTCTGCTTCTGCGGCGGCGGCAGCACATTCCTCACGCTGTCGGCTGGATACCTGGGCAGCCTGCTGTGGGGCATCGCCATGCTCATGCTAGCCCGTGCCCCGGGTCGCTGGCACTTCTACGGCCTGTTTGCCCTCGGTCTCCTGGTGCTCGGTGTCACGATTCTCTACGTGCGAAGCGGCTTCGGCATCGTGTTCGGTCTGCTGTTCGGCCTGGCGCTGATTGGGGCGGCAAAGTACCTGCCGCTGGGCCTGCAAGCCATCATGCTCACCGTCCTTGGCCTGACGAGCTGCCTGTATGCCATCCTGGACATCAAGAGCGACATCATCGACCGCCCGGAAATCCGGTCGGATGCCCGGATGCTCGCTGAACTGACGGGAATCCCAACTGTGCTATGGGGCCTGTTGTGGATCGTGCTGGCGCTGGCGGTGAGCTGGTGGCTGTTGGGCCGGCTATACAAGAAAGCCTGACCGTCCGCCGCTGCGACCATCTGTCTGACTCGGGCATCTACCGATCGATCGCTGATCAGGACAATTTCCCAAACGCGTCGCGAATACGCGAGGTCTTGCTCAAATGCGTGAAGCACCACGTTGGATTTCGGCAGTCTCTATCGGCGCGCTGGCGGTGTTGGTGCTGGGCTCTGCCCAGGCACAGGCGCCGGAACGGCGGCTGGACAAGGCAGAGGTGTCTTTTCCCCAAGAATTCGGCTCCGTGCGGGGAGTGCGGGAGCTACCAGACGGTCGCGTGCTGGTGGCTGATGGGATGGGCCAGGCCCTGGTAGTGCTGGATCTGGCAACTGGAAAGGCCGACACGATCGGGCGTCCGGGCCAGGGGCCCGAGGAGTACCGGCAGCCGGATGGGCTGTTCCCTCTTCCCGGCGACTCGACCCTCCTGGTTGACCTTGGCAACGGCCGCCTGACCGTTCTGGGACCGGACCTCAGTTTTGGCGAGACGAGCCCGATTGCCCAGGGCCAGCTGGGCCCCGGTGCCATGTCCATCAGGCTGCCCGCCGCGGTCGATTCCCAGGGTCGGATCTACTACCAGCAGATGGGGCGGATGCGCCCGGGCGGTGGTCTGGCCGACTCCGCATCTGTCATGCGGTGGGATCGTTACACCGGTACCGTCGACACCGTTGCGCAGGTCAAGTTGCCGGAAGTGACGACCAGCCAATCCGGCGGCCGGAACGAGCGGATGGTGCAGATGATGCCGGTGCCCATGAGCGCTCAGGACGGCTGGGCCGCTGGCTGGGACGGTTGGGTGGCGGTGGCGCGGGCCGGTGACTACCACGTCGAGTGGGTTCGGCCTGACGGTCGCGTGATTCGTGGTTCTGCCAACCCGTACAAGCCGGTGCGGATAGGCCGAGCCGAAAAGGAGGCTTGGGTGGATGGCCTCCAGAGCAGCGGGCTTCGGGTCGGCGTGCAGAATGAGAGCGGCCGCATCAGCACCACGTTCAGGCGCGGCGGCGGTGGGAGTCGGCCGGACATTGACGCCTACCAGTGGCCCGAGGTAATGCCGGCGTTCCGGCCCAGGGGCATCCACGCCACGCCGGCGGGAGACATGTGGGTCGAGCGCTACGTGCCAGCCGATGCCCCTCCGACGTTCGACGTGTTCGACCGTGACGCGCGGCTGGTCAGGCGAGTCGTCCTGCCCGAAGGTCGGCAAGTGGTCGGCTTCGGAGACGGCGTGGTCTATCTCGTCCGCGTGGATGAGTTTGATCTGCAGTGGTTGGAACGGTACAGGCTGGAGTCTTGAGAAAACGCAGGCTCGGCGCTGGCGCGGCGCGCTGTGAAGAGTAGGGGCGTAGCATGCTACGCCCCTACGGTTGTTGTCGCGTCTTTCAAGGCGCGTCTTGGCCGAGCCCGCCGCGCTTGTCTGCCCTGAGTCCCCCCTGAGTATAGCCGGTCGTGGCGTGCAACGCCCGGACCGCCGCTCACTCCAGCACGTGTATGTTCCGCTCCCGGCACATGTCCTTGAGGATCTTGGACCACACCGTGACGCTGACCTTCCCCAGGTGCGCAGTCCTGAGCAGGTGGCGAACATGACGTGTCACAAGTTCCCCCGCAATGCTGCCGCAGTAAGCTACCCTTCGCAATAAGCCGCAGGTATACATTTAGGGAACCTTCAGGAGATCTTCATGCAACGGTCGCTCACACTGAGCGGCAACACGTGGCCCCGGGTTCTGAGCGGACTTACGGGCCTGGGCATGATTGTCGCTTCGATCCTCACCGTCCGCCACTTCTTTCTCGCCAACTACCCGACCTCGCTGTACGAGGGGTCCTTCTGTGACATCAGTGCGTTCCTCAACTGCGACAGCTCCGCGTACTCGGTACTCGCAGAGCTGGGAGGGGTGCCCCTTGGGTACTTTGGCCTGGTAGTTGGTGCGCTGGTCGCCCTGGGTGCAGTGTTTCCCTCCACCGCCTTCGAACGCACCAACAAGTCGATTGCGGTGGTGAACGGCGTCGGCGTTGTCGGGCTCTTCGTGTTCTCCGTGTCTGCGCTGAGAAGTCTCTGCTTGCTCTGCAGCGGCTACTGGATCCTCTCCCTCGTCAGCCTGGGCCTGTTCTGGCGATACGGAATCGATGGCGACGAGCCGCGTTGGATCCTGAGGTACTTCCAGCCTTCCCCGAAATACCTGAGCACCTTCGCTGTGGTGACTGTCGCGGGCGCGTACGGCTTCGCGCTATTCCACGACGCCAGGAAGGATGCCCAGTCCGGCGCGGTGGCGGCCCGATTCGTGGAGCAGTACTTCAACCTCCCGGAGGTGGAGCTGCCGAGCGTCATTTCGCCGTTCATGACGGTGCAGTCAACGGAGAACTTTGAGGATGCGCCGATCCGGGTCATCGAGTACGGCGACCTGCTGTGTCCCGACTGCGAGTACCTCAACGAGCAGCTCGAGCTACTGAAGAAGGAGTTTGCCGGAAAGATCAACGTTGCGTTTCAGTTCTTCCCGCTGGATGCCCAGTGCAATGACGTGGTCGCCAAGGACAAGCACCCGGGGGCATGCGACCTGTCGTACATGGCGGCATACGACCCGAGCAAGTTCACGGCGATTCACGACGAGGTCTTCGCCAACCTGAGGGCGGCGAAAGATCCTGAATGGCGAAGGGAGCTCGCCCGGAGGTACCAGGTGCAGGCGGCACTAACCGATACGGCGACCAAGGAGCTGGTCCACCGCATCATCAATACGGGGACGGAGTACGAGAAGACGTCCGATCGCTATGCCCACGGCATTCGGTCGACGCCCACGATGATCGTGAACAATCGCATGATCATCGGAACGTTCCCCTACGAGCAGCTGCGGGCGATCTTCCAGGCCCTGGTGGACGAGGAGGAACGGGGCGCCAAGAAGAAGTTCCTCGAGAACTGGGAGCAGGGATCGCCGTAGGCCCCGCCTTGACCCTCCCTTGACGGGGGCGGCGTAGGATGCTGGCGGCTGAGAGAGGAGTTGCCATGCGTCGCGCCGCCCTGCTCACTGTGGTATTCGCCGTGTCTCCGCTGGCGGGCCTCGTAGCTCAGGACATCCCCTCAGCCCGCCCACGGGTCGATCGGGTGAGGATCGCGCCGTGGAAGGTGGAGATCGTACCCCGGAAAGCGCTGCGCCCGACGCCAAATGTCGGCCTGCTCTTGGCCCCGGGTTCCAGGCTCAACCTCACCGAGCCGCTAGCGCGCAGCGTCCGGGACGGGGCGAGGGATTGGAGAGTTGCCGGTGCTGAGGCCCTCGCCTACCTGCGCCGCTCGATGCCAAGACAACCGTGGACGATCCATCGTGATCTGCAGTACAACTGCACGTTCGATCTACCAGCGCGGTGCGGGCGTCGGGCTACCGGCGGGGCTGCGGTCGAGCTCTTGATCTGGTCGTTCATCGAAACATGGCAGGGTGTCGGTGGGTATCGGTGACCTAGGCCACAGTCCGTGAAGCTGCACCGTCCCTAGCTTGGCTGACGGCCGCGTAACGGCATCATGCTCGGAGGGTAGCCTATGCCATCAATTCGCCACGTGGGCCTGATTATGGTGCTGGGGATCGCCGCTTTCGGGTGCAGCAGGCGAGTTGTGGTCGTGGAGCGGCCGGCACCCGGTCCCAGTACCGCGGTGACGCTGGGTGTCCCGCCGGGGCACCTGCCGCCAGCCGGTATGTGTCGTATCTGGATCCCGGGGAGACCACCGGGCCGGCAGGCTAGAGCCCGGTCGTGCGGCGGTGTGCTGAGCGCTGCCCCCGCCGGTGCCATGATCCTGTACCGCCCCAGCGAGAATCGCAAAGTCATTCGCGTGAGGTACGTGGACACGAAACGCGCCGGCGTCGTTGTCCGGATCCGGGTGTTCGAGGCGGCGTCGGGCCGGTTCCTTAGGGAGGAGAAGGGCTCGCGCGGCCCTAGTAGGTGAGACCGCAGGCGACGGGGCAACCTCGAGGCGACTGAGCCCTCGGGAACTCCAAACTCACGCGATCAAGCTCCTGAGCACTCCGGTTGCTCCGGTAAGCCCCGGGAGCGCAGGCCTTCTAGCGCAATCGGGAACCAGACGGTGTAGCTCCCGGGATCTGCCGCCAGATCCGCCCGCGCGTCCTCGACGTTGACCCACCTCCATTCAGCGACCTCTTCCGGGTCCGGCGCCGGCTGTCCGTCGAACCGGCCCACGAAGACATGATCGAACTCGTGCTCGCAGAGGCCCTCGCCGAGGTCAGCCCAGTAGGTGAAGTGGAACACGTGCCGAAGCGGGCAGTCGATGCCCATTTCCTCTCGGAGTCGGCGGCGTGCGGCGTCGAGCATCGGCTCACCGGGCCGTGGATGACCACAGCAGGTGTTGGACCACAAGCTGGCCGAGTGGTACTTGGCAGCCGCTCGCCGCTGGAGGAGCAGGTTGCCCTCGCCGTCGAACACGAACACCGAGAATGCCCGATGCAGCTGCCCGGCGGCGTGCGCGGCCAGCTTGGCCTCCGACCCGAGTTCCCGGTCCTGATCGTCGACCAGGACCACGCGCTCTTCCATTTCACTTGTCAGGCCGATTTCTCCCGATGAACATCCCTGATAAGCTAAGGAGGTGTTGGAGTCGCGCGACCCTGTCTAGTGCCGTACTCGGTGCAGCGGACCCTGCACGCTGCCCCGCGCTGCGGAAAGGTGAATAGCGATGCTGGACCGTGACTGCGTGCAGTTCTTGCAGTGGGCACTTCCTCGCCTCCGCATGCGCTGGCCCGGCTTCCGCAAGGTGCGAAAGCAGGTGTGCAAGCGGATCCATCGACGCATCGACGAGCTCAAGCTCGCGGACGTAGCCGCGTACCGTGAGTACCTGGAAGGTCACGCCGGCGAGTGGTCGGTCCTGGACGGGTTCTGCCGAGTGACGGTGTCCCGGTTCTACCGGGATAGGGGTGTCTTCGGGTTCCTGGGGCGCCAGGTGCTGCCCGAGCTCTGTCGATGGGCGCTCGACCGGGATGAACGCATCGTGCGAGCATGGAGCGCAGGGTGTGGTTCCGGCGAGGAACCGTACACGCTGTCCCTGCTGTGGGAGCTGGAGCTGAAGCCGCGGTTCCCCATGTTGGGGGTGCATATCCTGGCAACCGAAGCGGATGCCGCGATGATCCGGCGCGCCGAGGACGCATGTTATCCGGCGAGTAGCCTGAAAGACCTCCCGAAGCGGTGGTGCGATGCCGGGTTTGCGCCCAGCGGCGAGGTGCACTGCTTGCGCCCCGAGTACAAGGCCGTCGTGGAGTTCGCCCAACACGATCTGCGCGCCGGCCTCCCAAACGGTCCGTTTGACCTCATCCTGTGTCGCAACCTGGCTTTCACCTACTGGGATCTGGACTTGCAGCTGGAGACGGCCAGCCGCGTGTGGGAGGGCCTGCGCCCCCGGGGTGCCCTGGTGATCGGCGCTCACGAGACCCTGCCTGCTGACCTGACGGGATTCATGCCGTGGTCCGAGCAACACAGGATCTACGTGCGGCAGGAGGAAGGCGGCTCATAGCCCCGCCTTGACTGTCCCTTGACGCCGTAGCCGGACTATGGAGGCGCCACCGGACTGGAGGCGTCTATGCTTCGCGCCACGGCTCTCGTCGCTGCCGTTACGGTACTCCCGGTCACTTCTGCGCTGGCACAACAGCCCGTCGTAGACGTCGGCGCGACCGTTCGGGTCTCCACCGGGGGTCGGCGCGCCCCGCTTGTGGGAACCGTGTTGGCTCTCGAACGCGACACGCTGGTCCTGCGGCAAGGGAGATCTCCTGAGCCGCTCCGGATACCGGTCAAATTGGTGCAACGCCTCCAGGTGCGCCGCGGCCCTTCGTCGCGCTGGCCCACAATTCTGAAGCACGCCGGCGTCGGCCTCGTGGTCGGGGCGGCTGGGGGTGCTGTTGCTGGCCCGTTCCTCATGTCCGCTTCCTGCACCGCCTGGGAGAAAGACACCGAGAAACAGACCGACTGCCTGGACGATCTCGTGGACCCGGGGGCTCGTGGGAAGGCAGCCCTGCTGTTTGGCGCCGCTGGTACAGCCGTGGGCGCCGTGGTCGGAGCCATTGTGGCCCGGGAGCGGTGGAACGATGTGTCGCCGAATGGAGTGGAGCTTTCCGTGGCGCCCCGTCGTGACTGGGGAGTCGTGCTGGCGGCTTCGGTGTCGTTCGACTAGTGCACCCTGAGATCGGCGGCAGAAGTCGGCGGAGGCCCACCGGCACCGAGGGGCTTTAACGCACAGTTCACGGTGTGTTCACCATCCCGGTGTGAGACTACAGTGGGATGGTGTAGGCCGTCCCAGGAGGCGGCGCCATGAGACACATCGTTCAGCGGCTCGTCCTCGGAGCCCTCCTAGTCACCTTCGCACCACGTACGGCGGACGCCCAACAGAGCACGGTCCGTGAGACTCTCAGCTACATCAACAACCTCCTGGAGCAGCACTCGTATCGTGACCATGATGACCAGCTGACAGTCTCGCATGTCACCTTGCGGAGGGGCAGCACGCTCGTCGTGGAAGTGGCGAAGACGAAGGGGGACACCAAGACCAGCACCATCTATGAGGTCGACATCGACGGCGTCGATCTCGAGGGGATCTCGGCCCGGCAGCGGGGCAACCATACGGTGCTCGTCATTGAGAGCACGGTTGCGGTCGCTACCAAGCTCAAGTCCGTGAGCGGTGGCACACTCAGCCACGAGTGGGATCTCCCCTCGCGGGACGATCTATCCCTCGAGTTTCGGTCGGATCCCGCAGTGGAGCAGGATCTCACAGCCGCGCTCGTCCGGCTGATCACCCTGGCCCGCGGAGCTTCGTCCTCTACCACGGCCTAGCGGCGGGAATGGGCGAGTCTGGTCCTCCAAGCTTGCGGCATGCGGTCGGGCAGGCTCGGCCGAACTAGGATTGGCTGTGTTGCGCGTCAGGGGCCAGGGCGACCCCGGCGCGCGCCGTTACCGCAAGCTCTCGAATCGTTCTTGACGGTCCCTGTCCACGGCGGCATCGTGCCGCGGTTCGACCGCTGACGACTGGATGGCTGCCGGATGTCCCACATAGGGCATATCGCGCCCCAAAAATGGCCTGGTTGACCTCCCAACGCTGGCATAAATTGCCGCCACGCGTGTGCAACCATGAACGCAGGTCAGGCCGCGTTGCAGGCACGCGGGCGGCGCCGTGGGTCCCCGCTCCGGCGTGTCCCCACCAATGTGACGTGGCAGGCGAGGAGACATAGGCATGCCGACCACTGTGCTCTTGGTCGAGGATGAAGATCGCGTCCGCACGATCCTCCGGGGGCGTCTGGAGGCGGCGGGCTATGAGGTAGTGGAGGCCACAGATGGCGAAGCGGCCTTGAATCAGTATCGGGAAGCACCCACCGATGTCGTGATCACGGACATCGTGATGCCGCACAAGGGTGGCCAGGAGCTGATCGGCGAGTTGCTGCAGGACCATCCCGACACCCGGATCGTGGCGATCTCCGGTGCCTTGGAGCACGATGTCCCCCGTCTGCTCGAAGAGGCGCAACGCCTGGGCGCGCTCCGGACCCTGTCAAAGCCCTTCACCTCCGAGCAGTTGCTGGATGCCGTCAGCGACGTGCTGGGGGACCGCGCTCCGGCCGCTGCTGGCTCCGAGGTCTCGGAGGCGTGGGACCGCCCCGCGGAGCACCGGCCGGAGCCCGCGACGCCGGGGGCATCGCGTCACGTCCAGTGGCAGGCCGCCGTGTCCATAGTCAGCATCGTGATCGCGGTGGTGGCGCTCCTAGTTGCCATCCTGGCCCTCACGAAGTAAGCGCGTCGTCCGCGACGGACGAGGCTGCATGTGTGGTGCTTCGGTATATCTTCGGGCATGCGTCGATACCTCGCCTACTGCGTCGCAGTCCCGCTAGCAGCCCTCGCCGCCGTCCTCCAGCCCGGTCAGGAGAGTCCGATGAAGAAGCTCACCCCAGTCATTTTCGTCGAGGAAGTGGAGCCATGTCTCGAGTTCTGGGTGGATCGGCTGGGATTCGAAAAGACCATAGAGGTGCCTGCGCACGATCGACTGGGCTTTGCAGCTGTGGCCCAGGGAGATGTTGAAGTGATGTACCAGAGCCGGGCGAGTGTGGCCAGTGACATCCCGGCGCTGGCGCAAGGGCCGTTCGCTCGCTCCGGAGCACTGTACATTGAAGTGGGCAGCCTCGACGCGATTCTCCCCAAGCTCGAAGGGGTCGAGGTGGTGGTGCCGGAGCGGAAGGCCTTCTACGGGGCTCGCGAGATCTTCGTGCGGGCGACCTGCGGCACGGTGGTGGGATTCGCGGAGATGGCGGGGGAGGAGGGGGCGAAGGGGGAGGAGAGGGAGTAGAGCAAAGAAGGAGTGGAACGATGGCAGAGCTTGTCTATCGAGACCCGTTCCCCATCGAGGATGACAACACCCATTACCGCCTGCTTAGCCGGGACTACGTGTCCAGCGCGCAGTTCGATGGTCAGGAGGTCCTGAGGGTCGATCCGGCAGGGCTCACCTTCTTGGCGCAGCAGGCGCTGCGCGACGTCTCGTTCCTGTTGCGACCAGCCCATCTCGAGCAGGTCGCCGCCATCCTGCGTGATCCTGACGCCAGCGACAACGACCGCGGGGTGGCGCTAGCGATGCTCAAGAACGCGGAAGTGGCATCCCGCTTTGTGCTCCCGCTGTGCCAGGACACGGGCACCGCGACCATCTTTGCCAAGAAGGGGCAGCGGGTGTGGACCGGAGGCGGCGATGCGGAGGCGCTCACGCAGGGGGTCCGCCAGACCTATGCCAAGGAGAACCTTCGCTACTCCCAGACGCTGCCGCTGTCGATGTACGAGGAGAAGAACTCGGGCACCAACCTGCCGGCGCAGATCGACATCTACGCCACCGACGGGATGGAGTACGAGTTCCTGTTCGTCGCCAAGGGCGGCGGCTCCGCCAACAAGACCTTCCTGTTCCAGCAGACCAAGGCACTCCTCAATCCCGCCAGCCTGGAGAAGTTCCTGGCGGAAAAGATGAAGACCCTGGGCACGGCGGCGTGCCCACCGTATCACCTGGCCTTCGTGATCGGTGGTACTTCGGCGGAGGTCTGCCTCAAGACGGTGAAGCTGGCGACCACGGGCTACCTCGATGGCCTCCCCACGGGGGGCAGCGGTGCCGGCCAGGCCTTTCGTGACCCTGAGTTAGAGGAGAAGCTCCTGCGGGCGGCGTACGACACCGGTATCGGCGCCCAGTTCGGTGGCAAGTACTTCGCCCTCGACGTGCGTGTCATTCGCCTGCCGCGGCATGGGGCGTCGTGCCCCATCGGGATGGGCGTCTCGTGCTCAGCTCATCGCAATGTCAAAGCGAAGATCAACAAGGATGGCGTGTGGCTCGAGGAGTTGGAGCGGGACCCCGGGCGGCTCATTCCCAAGGAGTACCGCGACAAGGAAGAGCGGGGTGTTGTCAGGATCGATCTCAACCGGCCCATGAATGAGGTTCTTGCCGAGCTGAGTAAGTATCCTATCAAGACCCGGCTATCCCTGACGGGCACCGTGGTCGTTGCCCGTGACATCGCTCATGCGAAGATCAAGGAGCGACTCGACCGGGGTGAGGACCTACCCCAGTATCTGAAGCACCATCCAGTGTACTACGCCGGCCCTGCCAAGACACCGAAAGGTGTGGCCTCCGGGTCGTTCGGCCCAACCACGGCGGGACGCATGGACGCCTATGTGGAGCCGTTCCAGGCCCGAGGCGGCTCGCTCGTCATGATCGCCAAGGGCAACCGCAGCCGGGCGGTGACGGAGGCGTGCAATAGGTACGGCGGATTCTATTTGGGCTCCATCGGAGGCCCGGCCGCGATCCTAGCTCAGGACCATATCAGGAAGGTGGAACTTCTCGAATACCCCGAGCTCGGGATGGAAGCGGTGTATCGGATCGAGGTGGAGGACTTCCCGGCCTTCATCCTGATCGACGACAAAGGAAACGACTTCTTCGAGCAGCTGTCCTGACGAGGGGCGACGAGCCTCCCGGGTAGACTCTCGAACCTCACTGCTGCGAGAGGTTCGAACTGAAGATGTCCACGCTAATGAGCCACGCGCCGTCCGGCATTTTGTGACGGATCTCGACGTACTTTCCCGTATCGCTCACTAGCTGTCCTTCCTCGGGCGTGACATCGAGCACGTAGCTGCCGCGGACGTATGCGAGGCCGCTATGGCCGTCGATCGCCTCGATGTCCAGGCTGATGCTCGTGAAGGGTTGGCGTGACTCGTACCAGGCCAGGATGGCCTCTCTCCCCTGAATGGGGGGCCGATTCGGCGGCATGACCACGCCATCGACGGCAAAGAGCTCAACCGCGGCGGCGAAGTCGCGATTCAGCATGGCATTCACCCACGCCTCGCTCGCCCTTCGGATCGCAGCCACATCGTCCTCCGACAGGGCGTCGGAAGGCGCCCCCTGACAGGCACTCAGTGCGAGCCCAATCACGACGCTGAACAGCGGGAAGAGCCTAGTGGCGAGCATGGCGGTCTCCGGCTGCCGTGGGAAGTTCACTCGAGGGCAAGCTACGCCGCGGAGAAGAGCCGTCAATCTTGCTTCACGATTTCTTCACGCGGATCTCGGTACTCTTCACGGGGGTGAGCGGGACGAGACCACGCCATGATCAAACCGAAGTGTGCGGTGTCTGGGCAGCGATCGGAGCTGGAGGAAGCGAGCCGGGAGCTAAAGAGCACCACGAAGATCGGTCTTGCTGAGTTCGACCCCACGGAAGGGTATGAATGGCCGGTCCCCGAAGAGAATAAAGGCGAGGATGAGGAAGAAGGGTGACTGAACGGGTGTATCGGCCGCGCAGCGCCCGGTGGTGACGCCGGGCGCTGTTTTTTGGGCAGTAGGAAGCACCCGGGCAGCGTAGCTGGTGAGTTCCTGTCGGCTTCGCTAAGCTTGCCCCTGATCATGGCCCGCCGGCTTCCAGTGTCGTGTCCCAGAGGTTCGCTTGCTAGTCGACGGGCCGGTGGCTCCCGTGGGGTGCGGTCTGCCGCGGGTTGATCGATAGGCGAAAGCGGATTCGTCTCGGTGAAACAGTGACCTCCCTCATCCACAGACCGATCCGGGTTCGGAGAATCGTCCGCGACCGTGGCAAACTTGTGACAGTGCGTTTGACGTTGGACCGGGCCGGCCTCCTATCCCTAAACAGGCCGCGGAGTCACCACTCATGACTGCAAGCGCGCTCGTGGCACTAGCAGCGCTCAGCGTTCAGCAGCCCTCGTCCGACTCCCTGTTCCAGCTCGCGGCCGTGAGGACGGCGTCGCCGCCGGAGATCGACGGTGTCATTGGAGAAGGCGAGTGGGAAGATGCGGCGCTTGCAACCCACTTCATCCAGTACGAACCGCGTCGCGGCGAACCCTCGGAACTGCGGACCGAAGCCCTCGTATCGTACGACGCTAGGCACCTCTATGTGGCGTTCCGGGTGTGGGATCCGCTGACGCCCGCGGCCCAGCTCACCAGGCGGGACGCCGATCTGTTGAACGACGACGCAGTGATCCTACTGCTGGATAGCCACTACGATCACCGCTCGGCCTATTACTTCATGACCAACGCCCTGGGAACGCAGACTGACGGGCGCATTGCCAATGACGGCCGCACGGTAGACCCGACCTGGGATGCTCCGTGGCTGTCTGCTGCGCAGCGCACGCAGTTCGGCTGGGTGGCCGAGATGGCCATTCCCTTCGCGTCCATCAAGTACGCCGCGGGGACGGGGATCACCTGGGGCATCAACTTCGGCCGTAGCCGCCGGCGGACGCTCGAGGTCAGTTTTTGGGCTGGTCCCCTGGAACACCAGTTCCGGGTCTCACAAGGGGGCGCCATCACCGGCTTGGACGTCCGGCCACCGGCGCGCCGGCATCAGGTGATCGCTTATGGACTGTCTTGCCTCCAGGAAGACACGACGGACGACTGGAATGTCGGTGTGGACGTCCGGTACGCGATCACCCCGGGGGTTTCGGCATATGCAACTCTCAATCCAGACTTCGCTACCATCGAGGCCGACCAGGAGCGGATCAATCTGACGCGGTTTGAGCTCTCCTTGCGGGAGAAGAGGCCGTTCTTTCTGGAGGGCGCCGAACTGTTTCGCCAACGGATTCGTACGTTCTACTCGCGGCGAATTCCGGACATCGAAGGTGGGGCCCAGGTCCTCGGCAAGCAGGGGCCGTGGACGGTAGCGCTGCTGGGGGCGCGGTCGGAGCCGTTGGGTGACTCTACAACCGCCACTTATGCAGTGGGGCGGGTCCAACGCGATGTCTCCGGCTCCTCCAACGTGGCGGTGACGGTGGCAAACCGTACCCACGAGGGAGAGAACCGAGGTTCGGTCGGCCTGGACGCCACGTTGTTCTTCACCAAGACGCTTGGCATGACCGCCCAGTTGATCCAGAGCTGGGGACCGTCCAACGGGGGAACCTGGGCGTACTTCATTCGCCCGGCGTACGACTCGCCGACGGGTCACTTCCATGTTCGCTATACACACCTCGGTGAGACTTTCGGGGACAACGTGAATGCCGTTGGGTTCATCCGTGACGACGATCGTCGCGAGCTGGACGCCGCCCTCGAACGTACGTTCTGGGTGCGGCGTAGTATCCTCGAGCGTGTAGGGTACAACTCCAACTACAACATCTATTGGGGCCAAACCGGAACGCTCCGTAGCTGGCAGATCGATCAGTCTCTGGAGATCGAGTTTCGCGATCGCCTGAGCCTGGAGGCCGAGCACACTGAGGAGTTCAAGCGATTCGAGGTGGATTTCCGGAATCGGGAGACCGCCCTAGAAGTCGGCTACAACACTCGTGAGTTTCAGTCGGCCCGAGTCGGGTTCCGCTTCGGCAGGAACTTCGACTCCGATTTCCGGCTGTGGACAGCGGCGGGCGGCTACAAGGTGACGGCTCAGCTTTCCATCGAATACGAGCTTCAGCGTCTCACTCTCGACCCCGACCCGGAGGCGGAGAGCACCTGGATCCAGGTGGTACGCGCAAACCAGTTCTTCACCAAGGACCTGTTCGTGCGGCTGTTCTTCCAGACCAACTCCGCCATCGATCGGCGTAACGTGCAGGCGGTCTTGGTATACCGCTACAAACCTCCCTTTGGCACCATCCAGATCGCCTACCAGCGGGGCACAGCGGAATTCGGACAACGATCGGAGCAGGGAAACACGCTGTTTCTGAAGGTGACGGCAGTGTACTAGCGGGGTGGTCGGTTCTGGGTGTTGGATCCTGAGGTAGTGGGGGCTAACCTCCCGTAGCTCTGGAACCCAGCACCTATCACCCGCGGTGAACGCGATTGCATACTGGGCGATAGATAGGAGGAAACATGACGCTCAACATCAAGGCGCTCGCTATCGTCGGGGCGGTATTCACGGGGGGGAGCTTCCTCCTGGTTGGTCTGCTGAATCTGATCTTCTCGTCGTACGGGGTCGGGTTCCTCGAGCTCGGCGCCTCGCTCTATCCCGGGTACGGTGGCCCCGGGGGCTTCGGCTCGGTGATCGTGGTAACCCTCTATGGTCTCCTAGATGGTGCCGTCGCCGGGGCGATCTTTGCGTGGCTGTACAACGTCGTGGCAGCCCGAGGTGGAGCGGAGAAGGCACCGCGCTTCACGGCGTGAGGAGCCGGGCATGAACGCTGGAGGTGGTGCACCACCCGAGCGCGGACTCACGGGTGGCCACGTAGCTCACAACCGACACACCATCAGCGTCCATCCGCGTTGATCCGCGGCTGGAACGCCGCCCGGCCCCCGGGTGTTACTACCGGTGGTTCGTTTGCACTTGGGGGGTGTTCCTCGTGGCGCTACTCCAGGGCGTGGCACAGCGCGCGGTTGTGGCCGCGCTGCTAGTTGCTTTCGTCTCCTGCGACTCCGCCATCGAATTCGAGCCGCCGCAGCTGGCCTTGGAATTCGACCCTGCCGTGGTCGACCTCGACACGGTCCGTGACACAGTGGTTGTGCTGCGCAACGTCGGCGTTCTTGCGGCCGCCGAGGTGTCGCTCATATGGGCCGACTCGGCGGGCGTGCAAGCCCTGGGTGTCTCCCTGTCGGTGACCCCTGCGGAGCTGGGGACCGTGGGTCCCGGTGCCGCGAGCGCGCTAGCGGTGAGCATCACGACGCCGCCTGGTCTCCCACCCGGCAGCTACATAGTCCGGCTCGAAGCCCGTCCCGAACGTGCCGCGGCCGAGGCTTCCCTCGACGTTCGGTTCCGCGTCTCTGAGGCAGAACGGCGCGTCGCATTTGTTGACATCACCTCCGGTGCCGCCACACCCAGGCAGGGCGACGTGGTGCGCTATGCAGCGGAGGTGCGGGACAGCGGTGGTGCGGTTCTGGTCGAGCCGGTCGTCATGTGGTCACTCGTGCCCGCTTCAGCCGGGCTGCTCACTGGCGACGGCCGGTTCGTCGGCTACGCCCCCGGGAACGCGCTGGTGATCGCCCGGGCGGGTGGTGCTGCCGACACGCTCGACATCACGGTTGCCCCCCGGGGTCTGTCGGGTGGCTTCGCTGTCGTCGGCCGCGGGAGCATTGGCGCACGGTTCACGTCCGATCTGTGGGTGCACGGCAGCGTCGCGTATACCGGCAGTTGGAGCATGCGTGCCGCTCCCGGCAACGCCCTCTACGTGTGGGACGTGAGTGACCCAACACAGCCCGCCCTGGTAGACTCCGTCGTGGTTGACGCGACGACGGTGAACGACGTAAAGATTCGCTCTGACGGGGCGATGGCCGTCCTCACGCACGAGGGATCCCGCGACAGCGGCAACGGCATTACGCTGCTCGATCTGCAAGATCCTCTCCATCCAGCGGTGATCACGCGTTTCACCAGCGGCCTCGAGCCGGGCGTGCACAACGTGTGGGTGGAGGGAGACTACGTGTATGCGGCGGTGGACGGTGGTGGCAACGGGTTGCTGGTTGTCGATATCAGTGCGCCACAGAACCCACGGGCGGTGGCGAGCTTCTTTGCAGGGTCGAGCTTCCTCCACGATGTCTACGTGCGCGACGGTCTGGCCTTCCTCTCACACTGGGATGCCGGTCTCGTGATCCTCGACGTGGGTAATGGGATCGCGGGCGGGTCGCCGGCGAGCCCCGTGGAGGTCAGTCGCATCCTCACGATGGGCGGACAGACGCACAATGCGTGGTATTGGCCAGAGGCTGGATATGTCTTCGTCGGTGAAGAAGACTTCTCCACCCCCGGCGTGATGCACGTTATCGATGTCAGCGACCTCCGGAGACCGGTGGAAGTCGCGACCTTCCAGGTCTCCGGCGAGACGCCGCACAACTTCTGGCTGGACGAAGCCGCAGGCGTGCTGTACGCCGCCTGGTATACTAGGGGTGTTCGGGCCATCGATGTGTCGGGCGAACTGCTGGGTGCGCTGGACCGGCAGGGGCGTGAGATTGCCTTCTCGCAGTACGCCGGTGTCGGTAGCTGCGCGGCGCCCTCGGGCACGGCCACCTGCACCTGGGCGCCGCAGCTGCACGGTGGCTTGATCTATCTGTCGGATATGAATTCGGGATTGTGGGTGTTGAGGCGGGATTAGCAATTGGCAATTCGCGACTAGCAATTCGTGAGCGAGCCCTGTCCGGGCGAGCTGCCTGTCGGACGGCGAGGCAACGCCATTGCCCGTTCAGCGGCGTAAATTCAATGCTGCCAATATGTTGTGGCAATGGTGCGGTGGCCGCCCCACGGCGCTCCCCCTTTGGCACTGCCCAGAGGCACGGTGAATCAAGGCGGGGAGTAGATTACAGCCAGTAAGCCCTCTGCGGAGACGCGATTCGGTGAGAGCCCTGTGAAACTGACCGGCAGAATGTACCTGGGCCCGCTGCTCAGTTCGCTCCTGTTGCTGGGAACGGCGTGCACCCAGCAGCCGGCGAACTGGCTTCCCGAGAGTAGAGTCAGCGAAGCTGTGCTGCAGGAGCTCGACGCCTACTACCGCGACTTCAGTGCCCGAGACTGGGAGGCCTTTGCCAGTCACTTCTGGCCGGGCGCGAACATTACTACCGCCTCGCAATCGCCCGGTACCGACAGCGTGAGCGTGATGGCGCAGTCGGTTGCGGACTTCATCGCCCAGGCCCCCCAGGGGCCGGGCAGCCGCGAGATCTTCGAAGAGTGGATGATCGAAGCCGACGTCAAGGTGTTCCACAACCTGGCGCAGGCCTGGGTGCGCTACGGTGCGCGTTTCGGCGATCCCGGCGACATCATGGAGTGGGAAGGCATCGACGCGTTTACCCTGATGGAGGTGGGTGGCGACTGGAAGATCTCGGCGCTCGTGTTCACCAGCGCCGAGGAGGGACCAGACCTGGAGTCATGACGGATGCTTGAATCAATTAGGAAGTTCTTCGAGCAGAATCTCAGCCCGGTCGCCGAGCCCGCCGAGGCCGCCGAGCAAGCGGCCACCCCCGGACGTGATCGGCTCGCCATCGCGGCCTGCGCCCTCCTGCTGGAACTCGCCCATGCCGACGAAGAGTTCACCGAAGACGAAGCGTGCCACATCGAGGAGGTGCTCACTCGGCATTTCGCCGTGCCGCTGGACGCGGCGCGAGAGCTGATGAAGTTGGCGGACGAGGAGCGTCGCCAGGCGGTGGATCTGTACCAGTTCACCTCGCTCATTACGTCGAGCTACGACGAAGGACAGCGCATGGTCCTAGCTGAAGTAATGTGGCGCTTGGTGTATTCGGATGGGGAGTTGGCGAAGCACGAAGAGTATCTCATGCGCAGGCTGTCGAACCTGCTGCAGCTCCGGCCCGGGTATCTCGCCGAAGCGCGGAAGCGCGCCGTGGAAGCTGCGGATTAGCGCGGACAGGCCCGTGCGTGAACGCGGATCGATGACCACAGACCTGCGCAAACGGCTCGTGATGCATCTCAAGGCTGCGCGACTCTTCCCCGAGCCCGGGCTCGCGCTGCTGGCCGTGAGCGGTGGTCCGGACTCCGTTGCACTGCTCGACCTGCTGGTCGGGCTCGCAGCGGAACTGAAACTGGAACTGGCCGTGGCGCACGTGGATCACGGCATTGCACCGGATAGCGATGCGGTGGCGCAGCAGGTGGCGCAGCTCGCCGCCCGGTACCGCTTGCCGTTTCACCTGACCGCCCTCGAGCTAGGGGCGGGTACGTCGGAAACTCGCGCCCGCCGCGCCCGCTACCGAGCCCTGCATCGGGCGCAGCAGGAGACCGGCGCCCGCTACCTGGTTACGGCGCACCACGCAGATGATCAGGTGGAGACGGTGTTGTTCCGCTTGCTCCGCGGGACGGGAATTGCCGGACTAGCTGGAATTCCCACCCGCGGGCCCCGGGGATTGGTGCGGCCGCTCTTGCCGTTCACCCGGGCGGAGCTTGGGGCGTGGCTGGAGCAGCGGAATGCTGAGCTGGACGAGCCCCTCCCGGTGCATCGTGACCCAGCGAACGAGGAGGAGCGGCACGACCGCTCGTGGTTGCGACGGCGGCTCCTGCCGATCCTGCGCGATCGCTTCGGCGAGGAAGCCGACCGGCGCCTGTTCGATGTGGCCCGGCACGCCTCCGCCGAGCGCCGGGCTTGGGCAGCGGCCCTGCGAACGCTGTCGGAGCTGGAGTTTCGCACCTCGAACGGCGCAGTCGAGGTTGCTCGGGCACCCCTGCAGCGGTATGATAAAATGTTGTCCGAGGCGCTCTTGCGTGCTCTGGCGCGGGAGGTGGGCTGTGTGCTGGGGCCGCGGCGCGCAGCTCGGGTGTTGGAGTTTGTTCGGGCGAGCTCCAGCGGGCGCGTGATGCAGCTTGGCTCCGGATGGGAAGCGGAGCTGTCGTTTGACCGAGTCCGCCTCGTTGCGGCAGAGCGCGGCGGGGCGGTCTTGGGGTCGGTCGCCTGCGGCACCGGTAGCGAGGGCCGGGTGGCCTGGGGAGCGTGGGAGCTCACGTGGCACAGCGAGGCGGCCGGCAGAACGACGAGGATGTCGTTCTCCACCTGGGTCACGCCCGGCGCCAGTACGATCCGGGCTGCGTGCAGCGGTGATCGCTTGGTGCCGTTGGGAGGCGTGGGGCGCCGCAAGGTTCGCCGTCTGTTGATGGAGGCTCGCGTACCGTTCCGGGATCGCGATGCGTACCCGGTGCTGGTACGGAACGGCAACGTGCTGTGGGTGCCGGGTATTTGCCGTTCGCGGGTCGCGGTTCCACGGCTAGGTGAACCCGCGGTGAGGATCGATGCTCGTACAACTCGACCTGACTGAGTCGAGCGAGGTGCGTGAGGTCGAGGTGGTGTTCGACCTGTAGACAATCGCCCAGCGTGTTGGGGAACTCGGACACGATGTGGTGGAGTATTACCAAGTGGGCGAGAGGCGCTTCCTCGCGGACAACTATCGGCACCTACCGTTCATTGGGAGACTGAAGGAATAGATGGCTGAGCGGAAACCGCCTACCGGCAAGTTCAACTGGGCTGGGTTGAGCCGGAACCTGGTGTTCTGGATCCTCATCATCCTCATCCCCATCGTGTTCTATCAGATGATCGGCGCGAACCGGGAAGCGGCCGAAGAGATCTCCTACTCCGCCTTCAAGAGTCACCTCGACCAGGACAACATCGCCGAGGTCACGGTGACCAGCGGGAAATTCGTCGAAGGCAAGTTCAAGCGCCCCATCACGCTCGGGAACCGGCAGGCCCAGCGGTTCACGGTGGTCCTCCCGATTCAGGACTCTGAGCTCTTCTTGGAGCGGCTGGAAGACCAGAACGTGCCGATCACGGCGAAGGAGCCCANNAACCGAGCCTTCTCATTCGGGAAGTCCAAGGCGAAGCTGCTCACCGGCGACACGCCGAAGGTGACGTTCCAGGACGTGGCGGGCTGTGATGAGGCGAAGGTCGAGCTAGAGGAGATCATCGAATTCCTGCGAGATCCCCAACGGTTTCAGCGTCTGGGTGGTCGGCTGCCCAAAGGCGTGCTGCTCGTGGGCCCGCCGGGAACCGGCAAGACCTTGCTGGCACGGGCCGTCGCCGGCGAGGCGGGCCGTCCCTTCTTCTCGATGTCGGGCTCCGACTTCGTCGAGATGTTCGTGGGTGTCGGCGCGTCCCGCGTTCGAGATCTGTTCGAGCAAGGGAAGACGCACGCACCCTGCCTCATCTTCATCGACGAGATCGACGCCGTGGGGCGCCACCGGGGCGCGGGGCTCGGTGGCGGGCATGACGAGCGGGAGCAGACGCTCAACCAACTGTTGGTGGAAATGGACGGCTTCGAGTCCAACGAGGGTGTCATCCTGATCGCCGCCACGAACCGTCCTGACGTGCTCGATCCGGCGTTGCTGCGGCCCGGTCGGTTCGACCGGCAGATCGTCGTGGACATGCCCGATGTCCGTGGTCGGGAGATGATCCTCAAGGTCCACGCCCGCAAGATCCCGCTCTCGGAAGACGTGGGGCTCGGGTTGATCTCCAGGGCCACCCCAGGGCTCGCCGGGGCGGATCTCGCCAACATCGTCAACGAAGCGGCTCTGCTTGCGGCGCGGCGCAACAAGCAGAAGGTCGAGATGGCCGACTTCGAGGACGCGAAGGACAAGGTAATGCTCGGGATCGAGCGTAAGAGCCTGGTGCTGTCCGACGAGGAGAGGAAGCTAACCGCCTACCATGAGGCGGGCCACGCGCTCGTGAGCGTGCGCGTACCAGGTCTCGACCCGGTGCACAAGGTGACCATCGTGCCTCGGGGTCGCGCCCTGGGCATCACCTTCTCCCTGCCGGAAGAGGATCGACACAATTACACCAAGGCATACATCGTTGGGCGGTTGGCGATGGCCTACGGCGGTCGGGTGGCCGAGGAGCTGATCTTCGGACCAGAGAAAGTGACCACCGGCGCTGCGCAGGACATCGAGCAGGCGACCGAGATGGCACGTCGGATGGTCACCCAGTTCGGGATGAGCGACGTCGTGGGTCCGGTGGCCGTGGGAGACCGGGAGCAGCAGATCTTCATCGGTAGAGAGATCGCCCAGCACCGAGAAGTCTCGGAGAAGACGGCCGAGCTGGTGGACGCAGAGGTGCGGCGCATCCTCGATGAGGCCTACCAGCGAGCCCGCCAGATCCTCGAAGCGGACATGGAGACGCTGCACAAGATGGCCGAGGCGTTGCTCGAGCGGGAAACGTTGGATCGGGATGAGGTGGATCTCATCGCCCAGGGGAAAGCACTCCCGTCGCGGGCCCCGGCCCCTGCGCAACTCACTGCGGGACCCAAGGAGAAACCCGCCGAGGAAAAAGCTCCCGTCCCTGGAAAGCCGGTCCTCGGCACGCCCCCAGCAGAGCCAGCTGGAGCGTGACGCTCCTCCCCCTGGATTCGCATAGCCCCGCTGCCTTACAGAAGGCCTTGGCGCAGCGGGGCGTGAGTCCGGTGCATGCCGACGCCGCGGCGCGCGGTGTGCGACCGCTGGCGCTGGTGTTCGAGGGACTCACCGCCGATGCTCGGGACGCCGTTGTGGAAGCAGCGAGTCGACATGGCGTGGAGTGTCTGACTGGGGAGGGCTGGGCGCTGCTTGCCGCTGGCGCCGCACGCCTCGCCGGCCTTGCGCGGCCGGGACCCGCGACGCTGCCGGTTGAGCTTGCCGAAGAGCTGGGGCGGTTCGTGAGGCGAGCCTTCGAGCCGGCGACCTGCTGGGCGATGGGGCGGGGAACGATATCCCTCGAGCGGCCAGCCGTGGTCGGGATTCTCAACGTCACACCGGACTCGTTTAGCGACGGCGGCCGGTACCTTGATGCTGCTGCAGCCGTGCGGCACGCAGAGGCCCTAGTGGAGGCAGGTGCCGACATGCTCGATGTGGGCGCCGAGTCCACTCGTCCGGGGCGACCGGCACAGGTGCCTGCTGCCGAGGAATGGAGCCGACTCGAGCCGGTGTTACAGGAAGTGGTTCGACGGTTTCCCGACCTTCCGGTGAGTGTGGATACCTGCAAGGCCGAAACGGCGCAGCGCGCCCTGGATGCAGGGGCCTGGGCGATCAACGACGTCTCCACCCTGCGGCTGGATCCCGAGATCGCGGATGTGTGCGCCCGGCACGACGCCGGGCTCATCCTCATGCACTCCCGTGGCTCCGTCAGCGAGATGGCCACCTACGACGAAGCCGTGTATGAGAACGTGACTGAGGCGGTCGTACAGGAGCTGGAAGGTGCTGTCGGCGTGGCGGTAGCGCGTGGTGCGCAGCGCGAGCGCATCGTGCTGGATCCCGGGCTGGGTTTTGCAAAGCAACCTCATCACAACTACGAAGTGCTGCGGCACCTTCCCGCCCTGGTTGCTCTCGGGAGGCCGGTGATGGTGGGTCCGTCGCGCAAGCGTTTCCTGGGTGCCGTTACGGGCAAGGACGTCGGCGAGCGTGATCTCGCCACGGCGTCGGCCTGCGCGGCGGCCTATCTGCTCGGGGCGGCGCTGTTTCGCGTGCACGCGGTGGAGCCGACCCGGGAAGCGCTGGCCATTGCCCATGCCGTGGGGAGTGCCTGATGTCCTTCGAGCAACTGCGGTTTCTGGTCCCGAGCCTGTACGACGTCATCCAGATTCTCATCGTCGCGATCGTGGTCTACCGGCTGCTTTTGTTCCTGGCAGGCACGCGGGCCCTGCAGATCCTGCTCGGTATCACCGCCTTGGGGGTGATCTACATTGGGGCGCTCGTGCTCAGGCTCAACATGATTACAACTCTGTTGGGCCTGGTGTTCACGTACGGGGCCTTTGCCGTGATCGTGGTGTTTCAGCCTGAGCTACGGCACGCGTTGGCCCGACTCGGCCGGTCGCGGGTCATCAGCTTCCTGGCGAGCTCCAGCAAGCGGGCGGTGGCGGACGAGATCGCTGAGGCAGTGGCGCGGCTGGCCCGTAACGGGACGGGGGCCATCATCGCCGTGGAGCGAGACGTGTCCCTGGATCACTACCTGGAGGCAGGGACGGTGATGCGGGCCACAGTGTCGGCGGATCTGCTGACCACGATCTTCACCCCTTACTCGCCGCTTCATGACGGGGCGGCCATCATTCGCGGCGATCAGATCGTCGGCGCAGGAAGTGTGTTGCCCCTCACCCAGTTCCCGGTACGTGACCGGTCTTTGGGCACCCGGCATCGTGCGGCCCTGGGACTGTCGGAAGAGACGGACGCCGTCGTGATCGTGGTGTCGGAGGAGACGTCGAAGATCTCCGTTGCCCTCCGGGGCATGCTGCGGCGGGGCGTCACCCCCGATCAGGTGCGGGAAGCGCTGGTTGGCGGTGAGGAGGCTGGCCTTGCGTTGGCAGGCGCCCGTAGTGACGCTTCACCGGCCTAACTGATCCACCACCCAGAGTCTGAGCGACACGATGTCAAGCACTGAGGCCGGTTCGTCCAGGCCACCTTACCGCGCCGCACTCGGAGTCTTCGCAGTAGTGCTGGCGGGCTACCTGTGGACCTTGGCGCCGACAGTCACCTTCTGGGACGCCGGTGAGTTCATCGCCACCGCGAAGATCCTTGGCATCCCCCACCCACCTGGCACGCCACTGTTCGTGCTGATGTGCAACGTGTGGGGGAGCCTGGTACCGATCGGCGAGTTTGCCTACCGCACCAACCTGATGACGGCGATCTTCAGCGCCGCGGCGGCGGCGCTCCTGTTTCTGCTGGTGGTGCAGGCGCTGCGCGGCTGGGCGGCGCGGGGGGAGACGGGGGACGGGAACGTCGACACCGTCTTCACCGTTGGCGGTGGGGTGGCCGCAGCGGTGCTCTCCGCCTTTGTCTTTACCGTCTGGCAGAACTCCAACGAGACCGAAGTCTACATGGTCGCGGCGTTCAGCATCGCGGCGATCTGCTGGTTAGCCTGGACCTGGCGCAAGCATCGGGGTGGTGAACGGGCACCGCACGTGCTCCTGCTCATCATCTTCCTCTGCGCGGTATCCATCGGCGCTCACCTCCTCACGCTGCTGGTCGGGCCGGCGCTCATCGGGTTCATGTGGCACGTGATCAAGACGGAGCCGCTGCCGAACGACCAGGACCGGCGCACTGAGTGGGCCCAGTGGGCCGTCGTGCTGGGTATCTGGGCCCTCCTGGTCGGGATCGGGCTCGGAAGCACGGGCCTGCTAGCGGTGGGCGGCATCGTCTTTCTCGGGGCGGCGGTTTACGCTGCGTCTGCCGGAGCCCTCGTGTTTGCCGCGACAGTCCTGGGTATCGCGGTCGTCGGTGCCTCCACGTACATCTTCCTGCTCATCCGGGCCAACGTCGGCCCGTTCATCAACGAGGCCGATCCCTCGACCTGGGAGAGCCTGTGGGCGGTGATCGCCCGGGAGCAGTATCCGCCGCGCTCACCAATTGACAATCCCATCTACACGCTGCGGGAGGGTGGACTGGTTGAGCGGCTCGGTGCGTTCGTCGGGTGCCTCTTACAATTCAAGGACGGGCCGGTGCCGCCGGACGAGGCCATCTTCGGCATCCCCCCGTGCTATACCGTCCGGAGCATTCCACTCATGCTCCGGCAGATCCAGAACTACCTCCAGTACTTCGACTGGCAGTGGGCCAACGGGCTCAGCCCCACCAAACCGGTGTTCGCGCCGATCCGGATTCCGTTCACACTGGCGTTCATCTCCCTCGGCGTGTATGGGGCGGCGGTGCTGCGGCGCCGGGACCGGTCGATCTTCTGGCTCCTGGTGATCCTGTTTCTCACCACGGGACCCGGGCTCATGGGATACATGAACTTCAAACCCGGCTACTCCTTGGCGTGGGACGTGTTCCCGCAGCTCGACATGCACGAGGTGCGCGAGCGCGACTACTTCTTCACGGTCTCGTTCCAGCTGTGGGGTCTCTTCGCCGGTATCGGGCTTGCCGGTGTCTACCGGCTGCTGAGGGAGCAGCTCGGCGGAGCGGTTGGGGAGATCCGCGACCTTCGATCCGCGGCGCCAGCCTCCGTATTGCTGTTGGCACTGCTCCCCTTGGTGTTGAACTTCAAGGCGGCAAGTCGGGCGCATGGCCCCGACGCGACCCTGGCGCGCGACTTCTCGTACGATCTCCTTCAATCGGCAGAGCCGTACGGCATCGTGTTCACCAACGGCGACAACGACACCTTCCCGTTGTGGTATCTCCAGGAGGTGGAAGGGGTCCGTCAGGACGTTTCCGTCGTCAACCTCTCACTCGGGAATACGGACTGGTATATCCGGCAGCTGCGAGACAATCCGGTGCGTCCCTTTGACCCTGAGCAGGCGCCCTGGTTTGCCGATCGTGCGCCGGAAACGCCGCCGGGCGCGCTCCACAGGCTCACTGACGAGCAGATTCACCAACTCACGCCGACGCTGCTCCCAGAGGCCCGCATGTTCCGGGCGGGCCAGATGACAATCACTTACCCAGAGAACTCGGCGCTCTACATCCATGACATGCTCGTTCTCTGGCTCATCCAGGAGAACTGGCAACACCGGCCCATCTACTTCTCCCTCACGGCGGGGAGCAGCAACTGGCAACGGGTGCAGGACTACGTGACGCAGCAGGCACTGCTGTTCCGGCTCCACGTGGAGGAGCCGCCGGATACCGCCGGCCTGGCTCCCGGTCTGTTTGGTGTCCCCATGGATCTCCCCCGCACGGAGTTCCTCGCTTGGGACGTGTACCGCTACGCCGGACTCCTCGAGGGCGACTCTGTGGCGCTGGATCCCACCAACCGCAACATCGCCATCAACCTGAGCTACCCCCTGTACAGCCTCGGACAGGCATACGAGCTACTGGGGGATCGGGAAAAGAGCCTACGCAACCTCAGGCGGGCCCTGGCGCTCCAGCCGATCCCCGAAGTCGCACAGCTGGTGGAAGCCGGCGCTGACATCTTCCGACCGCCGCCGGCCTTGGCCGACACGCCGGTGGCGCGAGACTAGCTGCCGGCCCTCTGCCTTCGGTGAGGCGCGGTTCGAGGCTGGCGATTGGCAATTAGCAATTAGCAATTCGCAGTCCGGTCTTCAGATGGTGACTCGCGAATTGCGAACTGCGACTTGCGATCCGCGTTGCGCAACGCTGACGGCCGATGGCTGACGGCTGAAGGCTCCCGCCCGTTGTAGCTGCGGCCAACTGACGCTAGCTTAACAGGTTATGAATTTTGATGCCGTCCCGGGCAATCTGGCGCAGGTACGGGAGGACATCGCCCGGATCCAGGCGCACGAAGGTTTGAGCGGTAACATCACCATCGTTGCGGTGACGAAAGGCCACCCACCGGAGGCCGCGCGGGCGGCCTGCCGGTCGGGGTTGCCGGACCTCGGGGAGAATCGCGTTCAGGAAGCGCTCGCCAAGATGGATGAGCTACCGGATCTTCCCGTCCATTGGCACCTGGTGGGCCACCTGCAGACCAACAAGGCAAAGTTCGTTCCTGGGCGGTTTACCATGGTGCACTCTATAGACTCGGTGCGCGTCGCCGAAGCGCTGAACCGGGCAATGAAGCGCCGGAGCGAGGGAGCCGTGTTGCCGGTCTTGCTGCAGGTCAACGTTGGGGGCGAAGCGCAGAAGAGTGGCTGCGACCCGGCTGAGGTGGAGGAGCTTGCGGGGCAGGTGGTGACGTTGCCCACTCTTGAGCTCAGGGGGCTCATGACCATGGCGCCTTTCACGGACGACGAGAACGTGCAACGGAGAGTCTTCCGCGGCCTTCGGCGCCTGCGAGAGCAGCTGCAGAGCACGGGACTTGCCCTGCCCGAGTTGTCCATGGGGATGTCGGATGACTTCCGGGCGGCAGTGGCCGAGGGTGCGAGCATCTTGCGTCTGGGCACTGTCTTGTTTGGAGAGCGGCCGTTATGAACGACGAGTTTCGGCTGACGCCGGCTGACGTGCGCGCACAACAGTTTCGGCGAAGCGCCTTGGGGTATGACCCGGCCGGGGTTGAGGACTTTCGCGTCCGGGTGGCCGAGGAACTGGAGCGCCTGCTACGGGAGCGGGCCACGCTTGAGGAACGGCTTCAGAGCTTCCGTGAGCAGCTCAAGTCCTTCCGGGAGCGGGAGAAGGCGCTCAACGATGCAGTGGTGATGGCGCAGCAGGTGCGCGCGGAAACCGAGGAGGCAGCGAGGCGCGACTCAGAGCTGACGGTTCGGGAGGCGCAGGCTAGGGCTGAAGAGATGCTGGCGGAAGCCCGTACTGCGGAGAGCGAGGTACGTCGCGACATCGAGGAGGCTCAGCGGCAGTTCAGCGGGTATCTGGCGGCGTTTCGGAGGCTGCTGGAACGTCAGTTGGCAGAAGTGGACGCGCTGGCCGAGCACGAGCAGGACGGCAGTCCCCCGGAGGCAGCGTAGTGGCGCCAACGTTGCGGGACGCGATTGCGGAGGCCGTGGCCGTGGTGCGGGAGAGGACCACCTTCGACCCGGAGGTGGCATTGATTCTCGGAACCGGGCTCGGTGGCTTGGCGAAGGAAATCCAACGTGAGAGTGAAATCGGGTATGAAGGCATTCCCGGATTCCCCCTCTCCACGGTCGAGTCGCACGCTGGATGTCTGCTGTTTGGCAATCTGGGCGGGCAGCGCGTCGTGGCCATGCAGGGCCGATTCCATCGCTATGAGGGCTACAGCATGCAGCAGATCACCTTCCCAGTGCGCGTCATGCGAGCGCTGGGTGCCACGACGCTGGTGGTCTCCAATGCGTGCGGCGGGATGCAGCCTCTGTGGTCGCCGGGGGACCTCGTTCTCATCGCCGACCACATCAATCTGTTGGGTGACAATCCGCTCGTTGGGCCCAACGACGAGGAACTGGGCCCACGGTTTCCTGACATGTCGAGCCCCTACGACCCGGCACTGCGCCAGCTCACCCGGGATGTCGCCCGTGACCAGAAGCTAGTGTTGCGCGAGGGTGTCTACGTGGCCGTTCCCGGCCCCAACCTTGAGACGCCGGCTGAGTATCGCTTTCTCCGAGCCATCGGTGCTGACGTGGTCGGCATGTCGACGATTCCCGAAGTCATTGTCGCGATCCACGGCGGCATGCGGGTGCTGGGCATCTCCATCATCACGGATCAGTGCCTGCCGGACGCGCTGGAACCCGCCGACATTCCGACCATTATTGCGACGGCGGCGGCTGCCGAGCCGAACCTAACGCGGCTCGTCACTAGCGTGCTAGAGCGCATGGCGTAATGCCGTACGAACCGCTGGGCTTCGACACCCCGGACGAGTTCGAGCGTGCACTGCTCGAGCAGTGGCGGTCGGAGGATCTGTTTCACCGCACCCTCGAGGCCACGGCGGACGGCGAGCCGTTCGTATTCTACGAGGGCCCCCCCACCGCCAATGGCCGTCCGGGCATCCACCACGTCTTCGCCCGAACGATCAAGGATATGGTGTGCCGCTACCACGCGATGCTGGGGCAGCGCGTGACTCGCATCGCCGGGTGGGACACCCACGGGCTTCCTGTGGAGATCGAGGTGGAGAAGGCGCTCAACATCAGCGGCAAGGCGGACATCGAGCGATTCGGTGTTGCCGCATTCAATGAGCAGTGCAAGGAGAGCGTGTTCCGGTACAAGTCCGACTGGGAATCTCTCTCGGAACGGATCGGCTACTGGCTGGACTACTCGCGCCCGTACATCACCTACACGAACGAGTACATCGAGAGCGTCTGGTGGCTGCTCAAACAGCTGCATGATCGGGACTTGCTGTACCAGGGTCACAAGGTGCTGCCGTATTGCCCGCGCTGTGGCACCGCGCTCTCGAGCCACGAATTAGCACAGGGCTACGAGACGCATCGGAGTCCATCTATCCACGTGCTGTTCCGCCTCGTGGGCGAGGCGGAGCGGTATCTCCTTGTGTGGACGACCACGCCGTGGACGCTGCCGTCGAACGTCGCGGTGGCAGTCCATCCGGATTTCCGATACGTGGAGCACGAGGTAGATGGACGCCGGATCATTGTCGAGAAGGTCATTGCCGAGCAGCAGGTGATCCCCGGCGCAACCCAAGGGAAACCCGTGGCCGCATACCCGCGGGTGGCGGAGTACCAGGGCCGAGACTTGGTCGGACAGCGCTACGAGCAGCTACTGGACGCGGTGGCCGTGGATCAGGAGCATGCGTTCCGGGTCGTGCCCGGGGACTTCGTGACCAACGAAGAGGGCACGGGACTGGTCCACATGGCGCCGGCGTTCGGCGCCGATGACTATGCCACAGGACGGCGGGAGCGTCTCGCATTCGTCAACCCGGTGGATGCGGAGGGCCGCTTCACCGACACGGCGTGGGACGCCATCAACGGGAAGACCGTGTTCGAGGCAAACCCGATCATTGCCGACCGGCTCGTGCGGGAGGGCAAGGTATTCGGTCGGTACCAGCCCGAGGGCTACGAGCACAGCTACCCGTTCTGCTGGCGCTGCGACTCCCCCCTCATCTACTACGCGCGCCAATCGTGGTTCGTCCGCACTACCGCGTTCCAGGATCGCATGATTGCCATCAACCGCGACGTTGAGTGGTATCCGCCGGAGGTGGGTGAGGGACGCTTCGGGGAATGGCTGGAGAACAACGTGGACTGGGCGCTGTCCCGGGACCGGTATTGGGGAACTCCGCTTCCGGTATGGGTTTGTGACCGCATATCCGAGCACCGAGTGGCGATTGGCTCGTACCGCGAGCTCGAGGAACGATGGGGCAAGGCGCTCCCGGCCGATTTCGATCCCCACAAGCCGTTCATTGACGAGTACACATTTCCCTGTAGCGCTGCCGGCTGCGGTGGGACGATGCAGCGGATTCCAGAGGTCATCGATGCATGGTTCGATTCGGGAGCCATGCCGTACGCCCAGTGGCACCACCCATTCGAGAACGACCAGGAGTTCCAGCAGCACTTCCCGGCCGACTTCATCTGCGAGGGGCTGGACCAGACTCGAGGCTGGTTCTACTCGCTCCTGGCGATCACGGCTGGTGTGTCGGACAGCCCCGCCTACCACCACTGCGTCGTGAACGGCCTAGTGCTGGACGCTGATGGACGCAAGATGTCCAAGCGGCTGGGCAATGTGGCCGACCCCTGGGAAGCGGTGCGTCAGTTCGGAGCTGATGCCGTGCGCATCTATCTGCTCGCATCGAGCCAGGTCTGGCTGGAGAAGCGGTTTGATCCCAGCGCCATTCGGGAAGTCGCCTCCGCGTTCCTCAATCGTCTGCGGAACGCGTATGGCTTCTTTGCCCTGTACGCGGAGGACTGGACGCCCGAGACTGCACCGCCTGCGGCGGAGCGGCCCTTGGTGGATCGCTGGCTGCTGAGTCGGCTCGATGCGGTCACAGCCGCGGTGCGCCGCGCCTGGTCGGCGTACGACGTGACCGGCGGGGTTCGGACCATTGTGGACTTCTGCGATCACGAGCTCTCCAACTGGTACGTGCGGGTGAGCCGCAGCCGTTTCTGGGCGCCAGATGCCTCTGCGGACCCTGCGGCCCTGGCAACGCTGCACGAAGCGTTGGCTGGTGTTGCTCGACTGCTCGCTCCCGCCGCACCGTTTCTGAGTGATGCGATTCACCGCCGGTTGACCGGGGTATCGGTGCACCTGGCTGGATTCCCCGATCAGCAAGGGCGGCGTGATCAGGTGCTGGATGCGGCGATGGTCGCCGTCCGCCGGCTGGCGTCACTGGCGCGCGCAGCCCGGGAACATGCCGGGCTCAGGGTTCGCCAGCCCATTGCCCGGATGCGCGTAGCCGTGCCAGCGGCGGTGCAGGGGCCGGCATTCGAATCCTTCCTCGACGTGCTGGCAAGTGAGGTGAACGTGAAGGAGATCGAGGTCGTGGCCTCCGACACCGAGCTGGTGCGCCTGAAGCCGAAGCCCAACTACCGGACACTGGGGAAGGTTTATGGCAGTCGTACACCGCTGGCAGCCACCTCGACCAGCGAGCTGACCCAGGAACAGCTCGGTCAGCTGGAGGGCGGTGTCGCTGTGACCATCGTCGCATCCACGGGTGACACGTTCGACTATCGTCCCGAGGACGTCGTGGTCGAGCGGGAGGTCGTCACGGACTGGTTGGTCCAGAGTGACGGACCGCTCGTCGTAGCGTTGGACCCACAGCTCACCGAGGAACTGCGCCGAGAGGGAATGGCTCGGGAAGTGGTCAATCGGGTCCAGAGACTACGAAAAGAGGCCGGATACGATTACAATACCCGGATCGAATTGAGCATCTCCGGAGCGGATGATGTCTTGGCAGCCACCGGCGCATTTCGCCGGTTTGTTGTCGGTGAAACGCTCGCACGACGGCTCGAGGCGGGTTCGGACTTGGCGAACCCTGACGTGCGTGAAACCGTTGATATTGATGGCCGGCGAGTCGTGATCTCTCTGCGGAGGCACGACGGCGCGGGCGGGTAGACTCAACGCCAGCTTGTTTGGCAGGATTGTGGAACGATGAAGAAGAAAGAACTAGCCCATCTCGAGAAGCGCCTCCTTGAGGAGCGAGCGCGGGTGATGAAAGAATTGGGTTATTACGACGAGCAATTCAGCGGCACGCTCCAGGCTTCGGATGGTGACCTGTCCTCCTATTCGTTCCACATGGCGGATCAGGGTACTGATGCCATGGAGCGGGAGAAGCAGTTCCTCTTTGCCTCGAAAGAGGGCCGCTATCTGTGGCATGTGAACGAAGCGCTCCGTCGGCTCTACTTCACACCTGAGAAATTCGGCATATGCCAGGAATGCGGTGCCGATATTGGCTTCGAGCGGCTTGACGCGCTCCCCCACGCGCGACTCTGCATCAAGTGCAAAGCCAGGGAGGAAGATGGCAAGCGGGCTTAGGCACCCGCTGTTCTGGGGAGTCGCGATCGGTGTCGTTGCCCTAGATCTCATGACGAAGCAGGTCGCCGTCGCCGTCCTCGCACAGGGGGACATCCCCATCCTGGGCGACTGGTTCGCTTTCAGGCTGGTATACAATCAGGGTGCGGCGTTTGGCGTCCACGTCGGCGAGTACTCGCGCTGGGTGTTCATGGTTCTCGCCCTCGTGGCCCTGGTGATTCTCGGCTCCATGGTCCGGCATACGCCTCCTTCTCGGTGGTTCCGCCTCACGGCGCTGAGCCTGGTGTGCGGCGGGGCGGTGGGCAACCTCGTGGACCGGGTACGCAGCGGTCAGGGCGTGGTGGACTTCATTGACGTCTGGATCGGGCCGCTGCACTGGCCGACCTTCAACGTTGCCGACATGGCAGTCAGCTGCGGCGCCATCGCGCTGGCGGCGGTGCTCTGGCAGGAGGGACGCAGTGGTCGGGAGGCCGCCGCCGAGCGGGCCGACCCCGCCGGGGCCTAACACCATCCCCCGCATCAGCTTTCAAGTCACCGCTCCGTCCACGGAGCGCCTGGACCGCTTTCTCGCCGACCAACTCGCTATCTCGAGGACCCAAGCCGCCAAGTTGATTGCCAACGGGGCGGTGCAGGTCAACGACCAGCGGCCCCGGGCGTCCCGTGCGCTGGTGCGGGGTGATCTCGTGTGCGTGCAATTCCCGGAGGCGGCACCGCCCCGGGAACTCGTGCCGTATCCCCTGGCACTGAGCGCCGTCCACGAAGACGACGTGTTGCTGGTCCTCGAGAAACCTGCCGGCCTGGTGGTGCATCCGGCGCCGGGCCACTGGGACGACACCCTGCTGAACGCCCTGGTCGCCCGGGGCACACCGCTGTCCAGCAGCGCCGGCGGCCGTCCAGGGATCGTCCACCGCCTCGACAAGGACACTTCCGGGCTCATGATCGTGGCGAAGACCGATGCGGCCCATCGAGCCCTGGGCCGGGCCCTGGGCCAACGGAAGGTGGGGCGCGTCTATGCGGCCCTCGTATGGGGGCACGTGCACGGGACCCTCGACATCGACGCGCCGGTGGGCCGCCATCCCAAGGACCGCAAACGGATGATGGTTCTGGCAACGGGTCGGCCCGCCCGGAGCCGCGTGGAGCAGGTTGCCCGGTTCGAGACGTGCGATCTGGTGAGAGTGACATTAGCCACAGGACGGACCCACCAGGTGCGGGTACATTTGGCGCACGTGGGTCACCCCGTGGTGGGGGACCCGGTGTACGGCAGCGGTGGGGCGCGGCGGGTCACGGGGGTGCAGCGTCCCCGGGCAGAGGCCATCGGCAAGGCGGCCCCGCGCCAGGCGCTGCACGCGGCCGTACTGCGATTCGTGCATCCGACGACCCGGGAGCAGCAGGAGTTCCACAGTGAATGGCCTGCGGACTTGCGGTCGGCGTTAGTGGAGGCGAGCGGCGACCCGAAGCTGCTTGCTCGGCCTAACCTGCTGGGGTATTTTGGCTTCTTCGAATGAGACGGGCGGCGTGGCGGGCGCTCGGATCCTGGTTTTTCGGATAGCCGAGCTGCTGTGTGGGGCGGAGGTCACGGCCGTCCGTGAGATCCTGCCGAGGCAGGAGGCGACGCGCGTCCCCGGTGCGCCGGGGGCGGTGACGGGGATCATCAACGTGCGCGGGCAACTGCTGCCCTTGGTCGACGGACGGCGTGCGTTGGGGCAGTCCCCAGCCGCGGACCGCGGCTCGATTGTGCTCCTCGAAGTGGACGGGCAGACTGTCGGGTTCACCGTGGACGAGGTGCTCGACCTCTTCGCCGTATCAGCCGACGACCTCTCTGACAGCGGTGACCTGCCCGGGGTGGACCCAGGTGTGGTCCGCGCGGTGGGAAGGCGCGGAGGTGAGTCGTTCGTACTGCTCGATTTCGACGCTCTGCTCGACCCAATCATTAGCGTGTAGGGAGGCCATGTGAGTCACACGGTGCTCGTCTGCGATGACGCGATCTTCATGCGGACGATGATCAGTGACATTCTGAGCGAGGCCGGATACGAGGTAGTAGGGGAAGCCGAGACCGGCGCGCAGGCTGTGGAGCTGTACCGGCAGCTGAAACCCGACCTGGTGACGATGGACATCGTCATGCCGGACGTGGGTGGAATCGACGCGGTGCGGGAAATCGTGAAGATCGATCCTGATGCCCGCGTGCTGATGTGCAGTGCGATGGGCCAGCAGGCACTGGTGGTCGAAGCGATCCAGGCCGGCGCCAAGGATTTCGTGGTCAAGCCGTTCCAGCCGTCCCGCGTCCTCGAGGCCGTGCAGCGGGTACTCGGATAGGTATGGATCGCTCGCAGTATGCGGAGCTCTTCCTCGCCGAAAGTCGCGAACACCTCAGCACGGTCAACCAGTTGCTGCTGGAGTGGGAGCGGGATCCACAGGCGAGTGAGCCGGTTCAGGGCATCTTTCGGGCCGTGCACACGATCAAGGGCATGGCTGCCACGATGGGGTACGGCAAGGTTGCCGACCTAGCCCATCGTACCGAGAACCTCCTCGACCTTCTGCGTCGCGGCGACCTGTCCGCGACCGACGAGATCCTCGAACTCCTTTTTCAGAGCGCGGATTCCCTGGACCGGGCTGTCGAGGCTTCGGTCGCCGGCCGTGAGGCAGACCTGGACGTTTCTGCCGTGGTTCGGGCCGTCGACCAGGCGGCGACGGCGTACGAGCAGATGGTGCCACGGCCGGCCAAGGCGCGACCGTCGGCACCGGTCGTCGCTGCACCTCCCGGCGTGGGACGCAGGGTGCAGGTGGTGCTGCGCCAGGAGACGCCTCTCAAGGGAGCGCGTGCCATCCTGATTCTCCGCCGCGTGGAGGCGCTGGGAACGCTGTTCGCTGTGGAGCCCGCCCCGGTGGCGCTGGAGGCTGAGGGGTTCGACGGGCGGTTCGCGTTCCGCATCGAGGCCGCAGTCAGCGATGAAGTCATCGAGCGTACCATCCGCGAGGCTGGCGATGTCGAGCGGGTGGAACTCGTCGCGGAGGAAGCCGCCGCGCCGAGACCGGAAGCGGCAGGGGGACCTGCCCGACACATCCGAGTTGATCTGCGCCGCCTCGACGCACTCATGAACCGGATCGGCGAGCTCGTGACGTCGCGGGATCGCCTCGCGGCACTCAGTACGCAGCGCGCCGATCCGGAGCTGGAGGACCTGGCGGTGGGCATCTCCCGCCTCTCGGGAGAGCTGCAGGAGGAGATCATCCAGGCGCGGATGACCCCGGTTTGGCAGGTGTTCGATCGGTTCCCGCGCCTGGTGCGCGACCTGGCTCGCCGGCTGGGCAAACAGATTGCATTCCGAGTCGCGGGAAAAGAGATCGAGCTCGACCGAGCGATCCTCGAAGAAATAGGGGACGCCTTGGTGCATTTGTTGCGGAATGCGGTGGACCACGGGATCGAGAGCCCGGACGAGCGCACCGCTCTGGGAAAACCCCCAGAGGGTGTAATCGAGCTGAGCGCCGCTCGTGAGCGCGCTACCGTTGCCATCCGCGTACAGGACGACGGCCGGGGAATCGACCGGGAGAAGGTCCTGGCCAAGGCGAAGGCCCGAGGGCTCGTCGAACCGAGCACTGAGACGCTGACCGATGACTTGCTGGTTCGCGTGCTCGCCCGTTCCGGCTTCACCACGGCGGCGAGGGTGTCGGATGTGTCCGGTCGCGGTGTCGGGGTCGATGTGGTCGCAGACCGTGTGCGTGCGTTAGGGGGGGCGGTTGAAGTGCAGAGCCGCCCTGGCGAAGGGACCACGTTCACGCTGCGGCTTCCCACCACCCTTGCCATTGTGCGAGCTCTGATCACCCGAGTGGGGGAAGAGCGGTACGCGCTGCCCATCACCCATGTCGCGGAGACGCTGGACCTCGACGCCGCGGCCGTCACGCAGGTCGATGGCCGGGATGCCATGACGTTGCGCGAAGCCGTGGTACCGTTAGTCCATCTGCGGCAATTGCTAGAGGTGTCTGGCGAAGAGCCGGCTCGCCGTCCGGTAATCGTCCTTCAGATTGGGGAGCGACGTACCGGGCTGGTGGTGGATCGCCTCGTCGGTCAGCAGGAGATCGTGGTCAAGACGATCACACCACTCACAGGCATGCTTCCCATCTTTAGCGGGGCGACGATCCTCAGTGAGGGGCTCCCCGTCCTCATCCTGGACGCGGGTGCCTTGGTTTAGGAGGCGTTCCTATGGAAGACGTGCGCGAACTGAAGGAGCTCCAGCTCGACGCGCTCCGTGAGGTCGCCAACATCGGGGCCGGACACGCGGCGACGGCCCTCTCGCAGCTGACCAGTCGGCGCGTCATGATCAGCGTGCCCGAGGTCACTGTGGCACGGTTGGAGGAGATCCCCGAGCTACTGGGGAGCGCGCAGCAGCTGGTCGCAGCCGTGCTGATGCACATGCTGGGAGATCTCACGGGCCGGATGCTGTTCATCCTCCCCGAGCCCAACGCCAGGCTGGTGTGCGACTCCCTGCTGCGGCGCGAGCCAGGCACGACGGCGTCGTTCGATGATATCGAGCAGTCGAGTCTCAAGGAGGCTGGGAACATCCTGGGTGGAGCGTACATGAACGCCCTCTCGGCCTTCATGGGGATGATGCTGCTGCCGTCCGTCCCCAGCCTCGCGATAGATCACTCAGGCGCCGTGCTAACCACCACATTCCTCAACTTCGGCCGGGAACGCGATTTCGTGA
>WVYX01000313.1:1161-1306 GCA_011772755.1 Gemmatimonadales bacterium | reverse complement strand
AACCGCTGCCTGGCCCGACTCTGGCCCACCCGGTATAGGTAGCCGACCGAATTGGACATCTCAGTGATTCGATCCCAATGCTCCCAGGCGTAGGCCAATGCCTCAGAGGTCGCTTCGTCGCCTTCCTCGACGCCGTATCGCGCGA
>WVYX01000313.1:758-972 GCA_011772755.1 Gemmatimonadales bacterium | reverse complement strand
AGACGGGGAGAAGAAGAATGAGAAAGCTCCTAGCGCTCACCGTGATGATTCTTACCGTCGGGGCAGCCGTTCCGGCGGCCGCAACGCCGGCGCCTCCCCCACCCCCGCCGCCGGAGGGTTGGACGGCAATCGAGTCGCAGAGCGGTCCTTTTTGGGGCACGAACCCTTGCACCGGGGAACCAAGTGGGCATTTGATCCAGCGCCTGACCTACAG
>WVYX01000313.1:352-607 GCA_011772755.1 Gemmatimonadales bacterium | reverse complement strand
GCTCCAACGGTTGGCATCGTGGCAGGACGTATACCGAAATCGGTCCCGGCGGAAATCAGGTGATAACAACCGTCTACAGCGTCGCTCTCTACGACGACGACGGTACCGGGGTCATGTTCGGTCGGAATTCTGCGACCATCGTGGTTCTCGAGGATGGGACAACGATCGTGGAACACGTGTCTCCCTTCGAGCTGACATGCGTCGCTAGCGCTCAGGACTAGCCGCGAGCGCGAAGAAGCACCGAGAACCGAGAAC
>WVYX01000313.1:0-160 GCA_011772755.1 Gemmatimonadales bacterium | reverse complement strand
CGCTCGAAGTGCAGCCCACACCTCGGGCAGTCCGGTGCCATGAGGAGCGAACGCCGGAAGAGCCCGCCTCCCCCGCAACGAGGGCACCGTGCCAGCACACCGCGCCGCACCGCCTGCATGAGTCCCGGCGCGATCGGGGTCGATCTCACCCGCAGGCCTT
>WVYX01000153.1:1880-2062 GCA_011772755.1 Gemmatimonadales bacterium | reverse complement strand
GCTCGCTCCGCATCGGGCTCCCAACGCCCGATGGTCATCAGGCCCTGCAGGCGAATCCCCGCCACGCCCATGAGAGACTCCAGGACACCCTCCGCGTCATCCGGAGCCACGCCGAACTTGCTCTCCTCACCCGAGGTGTTGACCTGGAGCAGAACGTCCATCGCCGCGCCCTTCGCTCGCGC
>WVYX01000153.1:0-1772 GCA_011772755.1 Gemmatimonadales bacterium | reverse complement strand
CGTCCTCGGGGCGGCGGCCGGCTCGCTCCGCGGCCACCGCGATGCGCTCCCGGATTCGCCCCACATTTCCGGCGACATCGACCTCTTCTGCAGCCTCCGACACCGCCGGAATACCTCCCAACATGCCTTGGGTGCTGAATTATACCACATCCGGAAAACGGCGAACAACGTGCCGCGATCGGGCGGTTCCAGACCACGATCACCTCTGCCCTTCCCCCGATCAGGGCACTGCGCACTGGCGTCAGGCAGGCAGGAGCACAGCTTCCCCTCTTCGCCGCGACCAACGCCAGAGAGGGAAGCTCGAAAGGGCGCCTCGCCCACCCAGCGATGCGTCCCGGATCCCGTCGGCCTGCGACCGACTGCGGCCAACATGCAGGATGCAGCCTTCCTCAAGGAGATCCCACCTACACCTGTGCGCCTCCGGCAGTTGCCGGTTGTGCGCTCCTGTGTGTATTGACAACGGCCAGCTGTTTCGGTATAGTTGTGCGAGGAAGCACCGGACGAGTGCAGCTCTGGAAGCACCGGTGGACCCGAATGGGGAGCCCCCATTTGGGTCCTTGCTGTTTGCCCCCCGCCAGGCCCGGTCGCACGTCCGCCGCGGCGGACATGGGTCGTGCCTGCTGCCGGTGCTCGGGACGCCTCCGGCGTCCGCAACGGGAGGCTTGACGTGCCAGCAACTGTTGTCGTTGGCAGCCAGTGGGGAGACGAAGGCAAGGGTCGAGTCGTCGACCTGCTCGCCGCTGACTCAGACCTCGTGGTCCGCTATCAGGGTGGGAACAACGCGGGCCACACCGTGTGGATCGGGGATCAGCGATATGCGGTGCATCTGATCCCGACGGGGATTCTGCGGGGGAAGCGCTGCGTGCTCNNATCCTGCGGGGGAAGCGCTGCGTGCTTGGCGCCGGCATGGTGATCGACTTGACCGTGCTGCTCGAGGAGGAGGCCGAGCTTGCCTCTCACGGATTCCCGGTCCGCGGGAACGTGCACATCAGCGAGAACGCACACCTCATCCTGCCCTACCACAAGCTCATCGAGGCTGCGGAGGAGAAGCGGCGCGGCAAGCGGGCGATCGGCACGACCCGGCGCGGCATCGGACCCGCCTACGAGGACAAGATGGCCCGCCGGGGGCTGCGGGTCGGAGATCTGCGCGACCCTGACTTGCTGGCCGGGAAGCTCGCCGACATCGTCGAATACAAGAACCTGCTCCTGAAGCAAGTCTACCGATCGCCGACCGTCGACCCGGACAAGCTCTACAACGAGTTGCGCACCCTGTACGACCACTTCGCGGAGGCGATCTGCGACACCTCCACGGTTGTGCACGATGCGCTCGCGCAGGGCCAGCAGGTGCTGTTCGAGGGCGCTCACGGCGCCCTGCTCGACATCGACTGGGGCACGTACCCGTATGTCACCAGCTCCAATCCGCTCTCTGGCGCGGTCGCCGCGGGCACCGGCGTGGGGCCGAAGTCGATCGACCGCATAGTCGGCGCCGCGAAGGCGTACACCACGCGCGTCGGGGCCGGCCCTTTCCCGACCCGGGTAGCGGAAGACATCGCGGCCACCATGCGGGACCCCGGCGGCGAGTACGGGAGCACCACCGGTCGCGCCCGCACCATCGGCTGGTTCGACGCAGTGGTGGTGCGCAAGTCGGTTCGGCTCAACGGCATCGAGGAACTGGCGATCACCCACCTGGACGTGCTCAGTCAGTTCGAGCAGATCCCCATCTGTGTCGGCTACCGGTGCGACAGCAGCGACGTAGCCGAGATGCCAAATCA
>WVYX01000083.1:1150-2178 GCA_011772755.1 Gemmatimonadales bacterium | reverse complement strand
CTCGATGAGCCGGCCGGGGCGGGCAGCGCCATCAGTCTGATGCGTGACGCCGAAATCAGCCTGTTCATTTGAAAGAGAGAAGAAGGAGACGACGAATGGCAGACGTCACTGTCGATGCGCGAGGGCTGCAGTGCCCGATGCCCGTGATCAAGACCAGCCAGGCGATGAAGGACATGGCCACCGGCCAGACCCTGGAAGTTATATCGACCGACAAAGGCGCCCTGTCCGACATCCCGGCGTGGGCAAGGGACACGGGGAATCCGCTCAAGGAACAGTTCGAACAGGACAAGGAATACCACTTCATCCTCGAGAAGGCCTGAACGAATCAGATGCCTGCGCGGTCGGCAGGCGGGGTATCGCCAGGAGGAGATCCATGGATGTGAGGGGTGAGGGCTGATGGCGAGCTACGGGTTCGTCATCGATCAGGACTCGTGCATCGGCTGTCATGCCTGCACGGTCGCCTGCAAGACCGAGCACCAGGTGCCGTTGGGAGTCAACCGAACCTGGGTGAAATACGTCGAGAAGGGGGCGTGGCCAGACACCAAGCGCTACTTCGGGGTGATGCGATGCAATCACTGCGCCGACGCCCCGTGCGTCGGCATCTGCCCGACCAGTGCCCTGTACAACCGGGACGACGGGATCGTCGACTTCGACACCTCGCGGTGCATCGGATGCAAGTCGTGCATGCAGGCATGTCCCTACGACGCCCTGTACATCGATCCCGACGAGCACACCGCCCAGAAGTGCAACTACTGCGTCCACCGGGTCGAGGTCGGGATGGAGCCGGCGTGCGTCGTCGTCTGTCCCGAGCAGGCGATCATCGCCGGTGACCTCGACGACCCAACGTCGAAGATCGCGCGGATGGTTGCCACCGAACAGGTCCACGTGCGAGCGCCTGAGCAGGGCACCAACCCGAAGCTCTGGTACAAGGGCGCCGAACAGGTGACGCTCGATCCCGTCATGGCCGACCTTCGCGCCGGGAGCATGATCTGGCGTGATGATCCGACTCCGCCGCCGGCCTGGCTGTC
>WVYX01000083.1:801-1007 GCA_011772755.1 Gemmatimonadales bacterium | reverse complement strand
GAAAGGGATCTCGGCCGGTTTGGTGCTTGCCGTTGTGATCGCTCTTTTGATGGGTGCATCCTCGTCGGGTGCCTGGATTCGGTGGGGCACGCCTCTCGTCGCCGGGCTCTTCCTGGCCCTCACCGGCGTGCTGCTCGTGTGGGACCTCAAGCGGCCGGATCGCTTTCACTACCTGATCACCAAGGGCAATCCCGGCTCGTGGCTGG
>WVYX01000083.1:0-699 GCA_011772755.1 Gemmatimonadales bacterium | reverse complement strand
CCGGATACACCGCGTTCCTGTTCGGTCAGGCGGAGGCTCGGGACCTCTGGCAGTCACCGATGCTGCTCTGGCACATGGTGGCGGGGGCATTCGCCGCCGGAGGCGGATTCGGGTCCATCGTGGCCCTCTTCACCGACCTCGACGAGTCCTATGTGAGGGCCTCGGTATGGACGCTGGTCGGGGGCGCGGCCGCCCTCGGTTTGATCGCTCTCGTCGAGCTCGCTTCCCACCACCCCACTCGCAACATCGAGATGGCGATGCACCACATGACCAGGGGCGCTTTCAGCCGTCAGTGGTGGGTTGGCGGCCAGCTCGTCGGCGTGCTCGTGCCTGTTGCATTCGGCATCGGGACGCTGAGCGGGTCGCCGCAATGGGTAGCGGCGATCGGCGGGGTGGCAGCGGCAGCCGGCATCTACTTCGCCGACGATGCGTTCGTCAAGGCCGGCCAGAGCGTGCCGCTGTCATGAGTCGTTTCACGTTGCACGTTGCACGTTTCACGTTTCACGTGCTGAGTTGCAGGTTTCAAGTTCCAGGTGACAAGCCAGTCGGGCCACTTGCCACTTGCCACTTGCCACTTGTGACCTACGAGGGCAGTCAATCCACCGCGCCACCCGCATTCTGGAGCAGCAATGACCATTGACATTCCACGCCTCACGCCGGGGACCGACCTCTCGAAGTTCCCCCCGCCCGACCGGTGGG
>WVYX01000117.1:1230-1394 GCA_011772755.1 Gemmatimonadales bacterium | reverse complement strand
GTCGACCACGCCCGTGAGCGTGTCGATGAACAGCACCTGTTGCCACGTCCGCCCCCCGTCCGCGGTCTTGAACACGCCGCGGTCTGCGCTCGGCGCCCAGAGGTTGCCGAGTGCCGCCACGTACGCGACGTCCGGGCTGGTGGGATGCACACGCACGCGGCCGA
>WVYX01000117.1:868-1074 GCA_011772755.1 Gemmatimonadales bacterium | reverse complement strand
ATGGCGACGTCGCCGAACGTGCTCACGGCCTGGTCGTCGAACACGGGCTGCCACGTCGTCCCCTTGTTGGTGGACTTCCACAGTCCACCCGAGGCCGTGGCGACGTAGATGGTGGAGGGATCGTCGGGCAGGGCCTCGACGTCGTGCACCCGACCGCCGGTGACGGCGGGGCCGATCTGGCGGAAACGGAGCCCGGAAAGGAGCTC
>WVYX01000117.1:0-714 GCA_011772755.1 Gemmatimonadales bacterium | reverse complement strand
CCTCGCGGCACGGCGTCTTCAACCGCCTCCGCCCCCCGCCCCGGCCTCTCCGTCGGGCTAGCGAACCGGAAATCCGCGCCGCAGTTTGGCGGGAGGCTTCCGCCTGCGACGGTTGGAGCTCGCCGAGCATCTCCCTCGGCAGCTGGATGGCTGGTTCCCTGCGAGGCCCACATGCGACGAGCACTTCCGACCATCGGCTCCATCGGTGCTGTCACGGCGTTGCTGCTCAGTCCCGCCCGCGCGCAAGAACCCGCGCAGGAACCGGTCGAGGAGACGATTCGGGTCTTCCTCGACTGCCAGACGTTTCTCTGTGACTACGACCATTTCAGACGGGAGATCACCTTCATCAATTGGGTCCGAGACCGTCAGGACGCCCAGCTGCATATTCTCGTCACTGCGCTCCAGACCGGAGGCGGCGGGTGGGAGCTCACCTTCGCGTTCATCGGTCTGGAAGATCTCGCAGGCCGCGAGGACACCCTGCGCTACGTGTCGAGCAACACTGACACGTCCGATGAGATCCGCAGCGGCATGACGCAGACGCTCAAGCTCGGGCTCGTGCGATACGTGGCCCGCACACCGGTGGCCGAGCGCATCAGCATCACCTATGACGTGCCGATGGTGGAGACGCCCGCGCTGGCCGTGGACGATCCGTGGAACCTCTGGTCGTTTTCCGTGCGGGTGGGCATCGATTTGGATGGTGAGAGCCAGCAGCGC
>WVYX01000009.1:1621-1891 GCA_011772755.1 Gemmatimonadales bacterium | reverse complement strand
GGCGCCGCGTTGCGGCGCGGTACTAGGTACTGGGTACTTGGTACTGGGACCCGACTCGTGGGTCTTGTCTCAGTACCCGGTACTCAGTACCCAGTACCAGCGGCAGCGCAGCGAGCGTTGGGGGAGGTGCCCCGAAGGGGCGGAGGGGGCGGTTCCTGGCGCCGCGTTGCGGCGCGGTACTAGGTACTGGGTACTTGGTACTAGGAAGATCAATCGCCAATCTTGTCTTGGTACTCGGTACTCAGTACCTGGTACTGCTAAGAGAGGCTC
>WVYX01000009.1:1239-1482 GCA_011772755.1 Gemmatimonadales bacterium | reverse complement strand
GGAGGGGTGGGCTGGTCAACTCGGAATGGCGGCCGATCCTTCCGATACCGGCTATGGGCACTCCTCGGAGCAGGTGGCGGCGGTGCGTCCCTCCGGGCCGGAGGCGCTGTTGGGGTACCACGACACGGTCGCGAAGCGCAGCCTGGAGTATCTGGCGAAGATCGATTCCGCCGAGCTGGACCGCATCATCGACCGCGCCTACGACCCGCCGGTCTCGGTAGGGGTGCGTCTCGTGAGCGTCAT
>WVYX01000009.1:841-1180 GCA_011772755.1 Gemmatimonadales bacterium | reverse complement strand
GGTGAGCGGCGGCTAGCGCCCCATCCACTCCTCACCGCCCAGGGCCAATCCCTGGTCCATGGCCGCCGGGCCCCAAGTGCCCGCCTCGTAGGGATGTACCTCGCCGGCGACGTCGAGCAGCAGCGCGAAGACCCGCCACGATTCCTCGACTTCGTCAGAGCGAACGAACAGCGTCTGATCGCCTTGGATGACGTCCAGCAGCAGCGTCTCGTAGGCGTCCGGCAGCACTCCGAAGGCGTCCGCGTAGTGGAAGTGGAGCGGTTGCGACTGAAGCCGTAGCGGCTCGCCTGGTGCTTTGACGTCGAAGAGAAGTGCGAAGCCCTCGTCGGGCTGGAGAGT
>WVYX01000009.1:0-763 GCA_011772755.1 Gemmatimonadales bacterium | reverse complement strand
GGCGCCGTGGAAGAGGCATAGCGGGGGCCGCCGGAACGTCACCGCGATCTGCGTGAGCCGCTTGGGAAGACGCTTGCCGGTTCGCAGGTAGAAGGGAACCCCCTGCCAACGCCACGTATCGACGAACAGCTCGATGCCCACGAAGGTAGGAGTGNNCGTCCTCGGGCCGCAACGGCGTGATAGCCCGCAGTACCTTCACCTTCTCGTTGCGGATCGCATCGGCCTCGAAGGCAATGGGAGGCTCCATGGCGATCAGGGTGAGCAGCTGGGTGAGGTGGTTCTGCACCATGTCGCGCAGCGCCCCGGCCTGTTCGTAGTAGCCGGCTCGCGAGCCGATGCCCAGGTCCTCGGCGACGGTGATCTCCACCGACTCCACCCGGTCGCGGTTCCAGGAGTTCTCGAACAACGCGTTGGCGAAGCGGAAGGTGAGCAGATTCTGCACCGTCTCTTTGCCCAGGTAGTGGTCGATGCGGTACACCGCGCTCTCCGGGAAGTGGCGGTGGACCACCTGATTCAGCTCTTGGGCCGATTCCAGGTCGGTGCCGAAGGGCTTCTCGATCACCAGCCGGGTCCAGCCGGGCCCGTTGTTGAGTCCGGCATCGCCAAGGCCGGCGATGGCAGCCGGGAAGGCTGCCGGCGGCAGCGCCAGGTAGAAGGCCCGGTTGCCGGGCAGGTCGTGGGCAGCCTCGACATCCTCGATACGTTGCCGCAGCTCGTCATAGGACGCGGCGTCACGGCTGATGGCCTGGTAGTGGACGTTGTG
>WVYX01000029.1:1111-1284 GCA_011772755.1 Gemmatimonadales bacterium | reverse complement strand
GGAGAACGCCCCGCCGCCCGAGAACTCGTTGCTGCCCTCCTTCATGATCATGTTGAGCTGCAGGCCGCCGGTGTCGCGGTCGGCGCCCACGCCGCTCGTCTCAACAACGACTTCCTGGATGGCGTCCTGGTTGTAGACGACGACGCCCTGGCTCAGCGCGGCTAGCTGGTAGT
>WVYX01000029.1:286-1015 GCA_011772755.1 Gemmatimonadales bacterium | reverse complement strand
GCCCACCGATCGGTCGGTGGCGCGATTCAGGTTGGCGCCCGGGATGACATTCTGCAGCATGGCGAGCCGGCCGGTGCCCGGCACCGACTGCAGCGTTTCCGTCTCGTACTGCGTCTGCCCCCGAGTGCTGCGGATGTCGACCAGCGGCGCTTGCCCGGTCACGGTAATCGTCTCTTCGACCTGACCGAGCGCCATTTCCGCATCCACCGTGGCGGAGAACTCCGCCCGCAACTGGAGGCCATCACGCACGAACGTGCGGAAACCGGGAAGAGTAAATCTCACAGTGTAGTTGCCGGGCCGCAGGTCAACGATGAGATACACTCCCTGGCCGTCTGTCACCGCGACGCGAGTCCCCGCGATCAACGCTGGGCTCGACGCTTCCACGGTAACGCCCGGCAAAACTGCGCCGGACGCGTCCGTTACCACTCCGCCAATGCTGCTCTGGGCCCACGCGGCCCCGGGTAAGAGCAGTACGAAGGCTCCCGCTACGACGGATCGCACGATTCGTTTACAGCTCATTCGTCCCTTCCCTCCTGGATGCAGGTCTCCCAGCCTGCGCGCGGAGCGAAGAGCCCCGCGCGTAGGCGGTTGCTGCTTCCGGCAACTATGGCCGCATTATGCACACCCTGAGCGGAAAAGCTAGCCTTAATTTTCCCTTAACCCTTCCTTAATCTCTGCTTCATTTTCCGGCAATCGTTAGGTAATCAGCAGTGCCGAGAGTTGCTCTGG
>WVYX01000029.1:0-158 GCA_011772755.1 Gemmatimonadales bacterium | reverse complement strand
GTCGGGTCTGCCCGCCGATCCGCGCGCCCCGGGGACCCCGAGGCCTCGGCGCGGAGGAGCCCCGACGTGGCGCGCGCCGGCGCGACGGGCTGGGATGCCCCTCCCAGCGCTAAGCGCCGGTCGGAACATCCCCTTGCGGTCGTCACGAACGCGGCCAG
>WVYX01000203.1 GCA_011772755.1 Gemmatimonadales bacterium | reverse complement strand
GTGTGTAGATCAGCGTCATAGTCCGGACCGCTTGGGCGATGACGTATCTCTAGCGCCGCCTAACTCATAGTAGACTGAGCCGTCCCTCCCCGAACACTGCACGGCAACTGCGCACTCCAGCCGCCAGCGCGTCCGGCCTCAAGGGACGACAACTACTGGTCAAGATACGGCCTCCAGAGCTACCCAGCCAGGCGTAAGAAACGGAAAAAGACAGCGTGTAACCAGGCGTAAACCGCATCCCGCGTAACGGCATGTACGCGGCATGAGAGCCCCCGCGCATGCCGCCGCTATAGCCGGTCCGCCGGGCTGACAACGCCAAGTCCGCCGCGATTGAGCACATGCGTGTAGACCATAGTGGTGCGCACGTCCCGATGACCCAACAACTCCTGCACCGTGCGGATGTCGTAACCCGATTCCAGTAGATGCGTCGCGAAGGAATGGCGCAACGTGTGACAGGTCGCCCGCTTGGAAAGCCCCGCAGCGCGAACGGCAGCGCGAACCGCCCGCTGCACATTCNNGCACATTCGTCGGATGCCAGTGATGGCGACACATGACCCCGCTCGCTGGATCACAGTGGCGGCGACGAGCCGGAAAAATCCACTGCCACGGCCACTCAGTCACAGCCCCGGGCATCTTGCGAGCCAACGCACCCGGCAACGGCGCCCCACCAGCCCCCGCCGCGATATCACGCCGGTGCAGCGCAGCCACCCCCCCAAGCTGTGCCTCCAGAGGCGCGACCAACGCCCGCGGCAACATGGTGACCCGATCCCGCGCCCCCTTGCCATCACGCACCACGATCTCATTCCTCCCGAAATCCACGTCCTTCACCCGCAGCCGCAGCGCCTCCAGCAGACGCAGCCCCGAGCCATACAACAACTGCACCACCAGACGATTGACGCCACGGAGCTCGCCCAGCACCCGGCGAACCTCTCCCTGGGTCAACACCACAGGCACTCGCCTCGGCCGCCTCGCCCGCAATACATCGCCCACCCGGCCCACGGGCCGCCGCAACACTTCGCGATACAGAAACAACAGCGCGCTCGCAGCCTGGTTCTGAGTACCCGCGCTCACTCGACGCCGCACCGCCAGGTGCGTGAGAAACGCCGCAACCTCCGCCTCACCCATCTCCCCAGGATGCCGCAGACCGTGATACCGCACGAACTCCTTGATCCAGCGAACGTAAGCCTGCTCCGTCCGCTGACTGTAATGCCGCGCCCGCACAGCGCCACGCACCAGCGCCAGGAGACGGATGCGCGAGGAAGCTCGGCACGCTCCCGCCCCGACCGATGCCTGCGTAACCGCCACGGGACCCTCCTCACCCGATCCGACAACACGGCATCAATCCCATGACACGCACCACGACGCAACATCCGAACAACGCAGCGCGGTGCAGATCCCCGCTCCCGTCGCAGTATGTGTCGCAGCGATCTGCGTGGTCTACCAACCGCGAGCGGTCACCCAACCCTTCCATCCGATCCCCGGCGGCGTTCGGCACCACGAGGCGCCACTTTGTATAGGCCCCTAGCCGAGCGTATGATTACGATGGCGCCGGACAGGCCGAGAGCAGCCGATGCCGGTGACCGCCAAGCTCTCCCGCAAGTTCTACGAGACGTTCGGGGACGAGATCGCCAACGAACTGGTGGAGTGGTTCAATCAGGTGGACGCCACGTACCGAGCCGATCTGCGTGAGCTGAACGAGCTCAACTTCAGCCGGTTCGACGCCAAGCTGGAGCAGCGGGTCACGGAGCTTGACGCCAAGTGGGATCGGCGGTTTGCGGCCCTCGACGCCAAGTGGGAGCGGCGCGTCGTCGCCCTCGATGCCAAGTGGGAGCAGCGCTGGGGTCAGCTCGATGCTAAAATCGACCAACGAGTGACCGAGCTGGACGCCAAGCTCGAAACACGGGTCGCGCAACTGCGGCGGGAGATCTCCACGCTCCGCGCCGAGCTGATCAAGTGGATGTTCGTGTTCTGGGTGGGAACCGTGTTCACGGTCGTGGGAGCGATGATCGTGCTCAGAACGCTCCCCTGATCAGTCCTTCCGCCGCGTCCGCAACTCCTGCAGCGTCCCTCTGACGTAGTTCCGCGTCATCTCCTTGCGCCACGCCAAACCGAAATCGGTGTTGTCCATCGGCTTCGACGGCTTGTACGCGGCGGCGGCCGCCGCCTCGATCACGTCATCTTCGAGCTCGCTGCCGATGATGAGCTGGGCCGCCTCCGGGACCTCCTTGGGATAACTGGCCACCGCACCCAACACGATGCGGGCGTCGGCCACCAAACCGCCATCCCACTTGATCCACACGGCCACACCAAGCACGGGAAAGTCGAACGATCCCCGACGCCTCAGCTTCCAGTAGGTGGCGTCCCAATGGTCCAGGGGCGGCAACCGCACCTCGGTGAGAACCTCGTGGGGATGTTTGGTGAGATAGTTGATGCCGTCGTCCCGGAAGAACCGAGCGGCGGGCACTAACCGCTCCTCATCAGGACCCACCAGCACGAACTCGGCGCCGAGGGCAACGGTCACCGGCGCAGTGTCACTGGAGTTGACCGCCCAACACCGGGGACTGGAGGGCGCGACCCAACAGATCTCGCCGTCCTTCTTCATGCAAAAGTCGATCGCTTTGCGCCACTCGTAAGTCTGGTTGTAGTAGTTGCATCGGGTGTCGAGACAGATGTTGCCGCCGAATGTCCCCATGTTGCGCAACACGGGGGTGCTCACCAGCTCGGCGGCCCGGGCCAGTGCCGAATAGCCGTTCCGTACCCTGGGATGCGTGTGCAACTCGGTGAGAGTCACCCCGGCACCCACCGACAGCTCGGATCCCCTGGTGCCCCCGGTGATGCGACCCAGAGCCCGAATCCCCGCCAGCGAGATCACCACCTTCGGCTCCTGGTGTCGCCGCTTCATGTTGGGATAGAGATCGGTCCCCCCCGCCACATACATGCCGTTCGCACCAGCATCCGTCTTCATTCGCAGCGCCTGCCTAACGCTCTTGGGCTGGAGATAGGTGAACGGAGGGAGGCGTAGCATGGCTAATGCTGGCGCTCGGGAGAAGACGGAGAGGGGACAGATGGGGCAGTGGGGGCAGGAGATATCGCCGGGTGACCTGTCTCCGCTCCCCCTTCTCCCCCTGCTGCCCCTCCTGCGGGCACCGCCCGCCCGTCACCACCCTCCCACGGGGGAGGTACCCGGATCGGCTCCGGCCAGGGAATCTCAGGAAAGCTGTGGGGCCCGTACCTCGGCTCCTCGCCCTTTTCCTTCTTCTTCAGCGCCTTCAGGACCTTCTCAGGCGTGATGGGTACTTCGTCGATGCGCACGCCCACCGCGTCGTACACCGCATTGGCGATCGCCGGTGCCACCGGAAGCAGCGGGCCCTGTCCCACCTCTTTGGCACCGAAGGGACCGTTGGGATCGGGATCCTCGATGAGATACGTCACCACATCGCACATCTCGAGCGTGGTCGGACTCTTGTACTCCAGCATCGAGGGCATCTTCTGGATCACGTTACGGTTGGGACGGTACGCCATCTCCTCCATGAGAGCCTCGCCCAACCCCATGTAGACGCTCCCCTCGACCTGTCCCATCACCGCCACCGGATTGATGCACTGCCCCACATCGTGGGCGATCCAGATCTTGGGGACGACGACGATACCGCTTGCGGCGTCCACCGCGACTTCCGCGATAGCGGCGGTATACGAGTATGCCGGCGACGGCCCGACGCCCGCCCCGCGATAACGCCCGGGGCTGTCAGGTGGCGTGTAGGATCCCACGGTTCCCACGGTTCCTTCCGCCGCTTCGGACAGCTGCACCGCTGCGGCGAAGCTCATGCCGTTATGTGGACCTTCGGTGTCGAACACCCGGCCGTCGGCGAAGGCAAGCCGTGCCATCGGCACTTCCAGCTTGGCAGCCACATTCCGCGCCAGGATCTCCCGGGCCCGCTCGGCGGCCTGGAGCGCGGCGTTGCCGGTCATGAGCGTCACGCGACTGGAATAACTGCCGAGATCCACGGGTGTGAGATGGGTGTCGCCCGTGACGACGTGCACGTCTTCGACCCCTACGCCGAGCACCTCAGACACGATGTACGCCAGAATCGAATCGGAGCCCTGCCCGATCTCGGTCGAACCGCAGAACACGGTGACGCCGCCCCCGCGGTCGAGCTTGAGCTGCACCCCGGACTGGGGCATGGCGTTCCAGTAGATCGGCAATCCGGCGCCGCTGATGTAGCTGGAGCAGGCGAGCCCCACGCCTCGCCCATACGGCAGCTTGCCGTACTTCTCCTTCCAACCGGCGCCTTCGGTGACCTTCCGAATGCAGGTCTCGAGCCCCACCGAACCGACGCGCAGGTAGTTGGCCGTGATCGAGTCGGGCGATACGAGGTGCTTGAGCCGCAGCTCGGCCGGGTCCTTCCCCAGATCCTCGGCGATCTTGTCCAGGTGGATCTCGAGCGCGTAGCGGGGCTGTGGCGTGCCGTGCCCCCGCTTGGGGCCGCATGGCGCCTTGTTGGTGAAGACGCGGGCGCCCTGGAACTTGTAGCGCTCCACGTTGTAGGTGACCGTCTGCAGCGCCCCCGTGTAATAGGCGCTGGCCACGCCGTAGGACCCATACCCCCCGCCATCCAGCAGCGACCGGAAGTGCATTCCCTTGATGGCGCCGTCCTTGGTGACACCGGTCCTGACCCACATGAGTGTGGGGTGACGCCCCCGATGACAGTAGAACACCTCATCCCGGGTGAGGGTGATCTTGACGGGGCGCCCGGTCTCCATCGCCAGCTTGGCGACCGCGATCTCGTGGTTGAACACGTCGCTCTTGCCGCCGAACCCACCGCCGTTGGGACAGGCGATCACCCGGATGCGTGACGCAGGAAGCTCCAGCACCTTGGTGAGCGCGCGGTGCACGTAGTGGGGCGTCTGGGTCGCGCTCCACAGCGTGAGCTTGCCATCGGCAGACCAGTCGGCGACCGCAGCGTGCTGCTCCATCGGGAGGTGGGTGCTCCCCTCGTAGAACAGCAGATCCTCTCGCACGTAATCGGATTCCGCCAAGGCCCGCTCCACGTCGCCGAACTCGAGGTTGATGAGCTTGTGGAGGTTGCCGTGGGGCCCGTAGTCGTGGATGCGCGGTTCCGGCGTAGCGACGGCCTGCTGAACCGAGGTGATGGATGTTAGGGGTTCGTACTCCACCTCGATGAGCTCGACCGCTTGCGTCGCAGTCTCCTCACTCACCGCTGCCACGGCGGCCACCGGATCACCGATGTAGCGGACCCTCTCGGGGCACAGGGCATGCTCATCCTGACTCACCGGCAGGATGCCAAAGGGGATCGGCAGATCCTGGCCGGTGACGATCGCTTTGACGCCCTCGAGGGCTGCGGCCTTTGAAGTGTCAATGCAAAGGATGCGGGCGTGGGGCTGGGTGCTCCTCAGGAGCTTGCCATACAGCATGCGGGGCAGGAAGAGATCGTCGGCGAACAGCGTCTGGCCGGTGACCTTGGCGACCGCATCGACTTTGCGCTGGGCTGTGCCCACCACCCGGAGCGCCGGCTCGGCGGTTCGGCGGTTCGCCGGATCGGCGGATCGATGAACCAGACCGCCGGACCGCCGATCCGCCGATCCGCCCTCAGCGCCGCCCATACAACGTCTCCTCCTTAGCCTCTGCCTCTTCCCCCTGCATCCGTGCTGCGGCGAGTTCCACCGCTTCATAGATCTTGAGGTAGCCGGTGCAGCGGCAGAGGTTACCGGCCAGTGCCTGCTTGATCTGGTCCCGGGTGGGAGAGGGGTTCTCCTCCAGCAACGCCTTGGCGACGAGTAGGAAGCCGGGGGTGCAATAGCCGCATTGGGCGGCACCAAGATCCGCGAAGGTTTCCTGCAAGGGATGTAGTACGGCACCCCGGGCCATGCCCTCGACGGTTTCCACACGCTTTCCGTCGCACGCCAGGGCCAGGGCGAGGCACGACAGAACCGGCTGGCCATCAAGCAGCACCGTGCAGGTCCCGCACTCGCCGAGCTCGCAGCCGTGCTTGGTGCCGGTGAGCCCGAGATCTTCCCGGAGAACCTCGAGCAGCGTCTTGTGGGGGGAGAACGCGACCTCCGTCGGCTCCCCGTTCACCACAAGACTGATCTGTGCTTTGCCGGCCGGCTTACGCCTGCGGCTGGCCAAAGAGGTAGGTCTCCGTCTGGGTGGTGAGGAATTGCCGGGCCTGGGGGTCCCGCAGGTCCAGGGCGTAGTGGTTGATGATGGCGGTCTGGTACTGCAGCCACTCCTTCCAACACGGCTGGCAGATGGAATCGTAGATCCGGTTGCCTAGCTCGTTGGGGAAGGGTGGGGCAGTCATCTGTTCACGCGTCTGGTTGCAGCGCGTGCATGTTACGTCACTCATAGACGGTAATGTAAACTTGCGGTGGTACCCGCGCGACACCAGCTTTCGCTGCACCATGCCGGAACCCGATGTGGCGGTCGGCTTGTGCGCCAAGTGCGTGCACGGTCGCCGGATTAGGACCAAGCGCGGCTCGGAGTTCTGGTACTGTAAAGCGTCCCAAGTGGATTCCCGGTTCCCGAAGTATCCGCGTCTGCCGGTCCTCCACTGCAGCGGATACGAAGTCGCACGGAACAGCGCAGATGACGAGTTAACTCCATGATCCGACGCATTCCCTCGACGTTGCTGGCATTGGGTTGTGTTGGGGTGTTGTGCGCTGAGGGGGCCGACGGAGAGCAAGGCAACTAGCGATTTGCAATTCGCAATTCGTCACGAACTGCAAGTTACGAAGTGCGAATTGCGAACTGCTCAGATTGGAGATCCGATGCGCCAAGCAATTACCGTGTCTGGCTTGATCGTTGCCGTTGCATGCGGTGCGCCCGACCTCGAGCGCATGCGAACCGATGAGCTCACCGGCGCGTTCGAGGCGTTCCGGACCAACATCGCGGCGATTCACAAGCGGGATGTGGAAGCGTATCTCGCCCACTATGTTGATTCGCCTGACCTCGTGATCGCCACGGCTGACTCGTTGCGGCGGGGATTCCTGCTGTTCGCCGAGGCGCGGCGCGCCAGTGACGAGTGGCCGGACACGCTCATCGCGGGGCGACCGACTCTGGTGTGGGTGGGCCCGGGGGTGGTCTGGGGAGCGTTTGAGTACACCAGTGTGCAGCGGGGCGATACCAGCCGCGGCTGGTCGGAACGCCTGTTCGTGAAGACCGGCGGCGGGTGGAAGATCGTGGTTACGGGGCAGATGGAGAGATGTGGAGGGTGACCTCAGCGACTCGGAACTCGCAATTCGGAATTCGTCACGAAAGGCAAATTGCGAATTGCTGTCCCAATCAGTAGAGGACATTCGATGCGCGCAAGAATGACCACCGAAATGCTACAGGCGCTGCGGGAGACCCCCGAGATTCCCGACATCCTGATTACCCGAGTGGATAGCGCCCAGCAGGACGGAGACGCCTTCCTGATCACGTTGACCGATGACGAGGCGATGGCGATGGTGGAGATGTGCCAGTGGTACATCCATAGCGATCCCGAAACGGGCCAGCTCACGCCGAAGGCCCAGCTGTTCGATGCCATCGTCACGGCGGTGGACGAGGCTCAGGCCTAGCCAACGTATCGGAGGACCACCATGCGAACGGTCGTACTCGTCGGCACGCTGCTCGTTGCTGCCCCGGCAATGGCGGCGGCGCAGGAGAAGCAGGTCATTCGCTTGCCCGGCTCGCTCGAAGGGCTTCCGTTCTCCACCGCCGTGCGTGTCGGGAACGTCATCTACCTCTCTGGACAGGTCGGGGTGCCGTCAGGGAGTCGCGAGCTCGTGGCGGGCGGAGTCGGTCCCGAGACTCGGCAGACCCTGGAGAATATTCGGCGCGTGCTGGAGCACGCGGGGAGCTCACTGGACCGGGTGGTGAAGTGCACGGTCTTCCTGGCCGACATCGCCGACTACCAGGCCATGAACGAGGTGTATCGCACGTTCTTCCCGAAGGATCCACCGGCCCGCTCCACCGTCGCCGGGAGCGGTCTCGCCTTGGGGGCGAGGGTGGAGATCGAGTGTATTGCACTGGCGGGATAGCGGTGTGAACGGTGAAACGTGAAAGGTGAGATGTGAAACGTGAAAGGTTCTCTCTGCGCTCACCCGTCTTCACGTGTCACGTTTCACCATTCACGTCTCACGCTTCACTCCACCTGCGTCTGCTGATAGGCATCTGAGCATGAAAGTCACTAGGCAGCTAGCGCGGCTCGAATCCCTGGTACTCAATCCACTGCGGGGATTGAGCGACGACGAGTGGCACCGTGCACCGAAGGGGAAGTGGACAGTTGCCCAGATCGTTGAGCACCTCTCAATCAGTGTCGACCTCGTGGCTGGCCTGTTTGAGAAGCGGGCCAACAAGAAAGGCATGCGGCGCCGCGCCACGCCGGTCCAGGGGCTTCTGCGACATCTCATTCTTGGGCTCGAGACGATCCCCCCTGGCCTCCGGGCGCCGGAGGCCGCGCGGCCCAGCGAGAAGCCGGACCCCGAGCTGATGCTGGCCCAGTTCCGCATGGGTGTAGAGCGGCTGAAGGCGTTCGTCGAACAATGGCCGGAGGAGCGGCAGCTCCAGGTGTTCGTGCGGCACCCGCTTCTGGGGGACCTCAACCTGCCGGAATGGGTGCGGTTTCATTACCTGCACAACCGGCACCACGCGCGGCAGATGGAGGATCGGCTGGAGTGGGCGAGAAAGCAGTGAGGTGTGAGGAGTAGGATGAAGCAGTCAAGTGTGAGGGGTGAGGAGTGAGATTTGGGCGGATTGGCGGTCGCTTCATTTTTCACTCTTCAGCTTTTCACCACTCGATTGTCTACTCCATCACCGCCACCCCCTGGGGGCTCACCGCCGGTGTGAGCGGGGTTGCCGGGTTGCCCTGGGTGGTCAATGCGCTGGCCATCGCTGCGGCGATCTCCTGGGCACTCTCCAGCGGGGCGATTGCGAGGAGAGCCGACCCGGAGCCCGAGATCGTGACCCCGAACGCCCCGGCCCCTGTTCCCGCAGCCACGGCTTCGTCGAACCCGGGGATCAGCCTCTTGCGATGCGGTACGGCGATCTGGTCGTCCATCCCGAAAGCGATGAGATCGCCTTCAGCGTTCATCAGTCCGAGGACGAGGGCTGCCGCCCGGGACGTCTGAGCGATGGTGGCCGCCCGGGAGACCTCCTGAGGCAGGATGCTCCGGGCGGTATACGTGTCGATGGGTGCCTCGGGAACGGCCAGGGCGACCGCCAGACGCTTGCTGAAGGCGAGCCGTGCAGGTCGGGGCGCCGCCAGCACGAAGCCACCGTAAGTGGCCGCGCCGGCGTTGTCCGGGTGGCCCTCCAGCTCCACGGCCGACTCGTATACCACATCCCGGTCCACAGCATTGCTCTGGATCAGCTGGCGCAACGCGAAGCCGGCCACGGCGGCGGCGGCTGAGGATCCCAGGCCGCGGGCCATCGGGATGTCGGACCGGACTACGAGGTGGTGTTGTGTCGGCAGCGCATCACCTACGGCCCGCAGCACGATGTCTTCGGAGGGGCTGAGGCTCTCCACAGCGCCGACGTACTCCGGTGCGCCGGAGCCCTCCTCGAGCTGGACCTCGAGCCACAGGTCCAGGGCAAGGCCCAGGCAATCGAACCCCGCCCCCAGATTGGAGGTGGTCGCAGGTACGCGGACGCCGATCATGGCCACACCAAGATACCCCGCCCGTTCCCAAGCGGTAAGTTGTTCGTTCGTGCTCGTAGGGGCGCAGCATGCTGCGCGCCTACTGTTCCGTGCGTCCTTGTTTCTTTTTCCGCAGGAGGTGATCGAGGCTGAACTTGCCGCCGCCGGAGCTCGCGATGAACAGGAAGATGAAGCAGTACAGGGCAGCGAGCTCACCGCGGTTTGCCCACCACCAGAGACTCCCCCTGGGGACGTGCCCCCAGAAATAGGCGACGGCCATCTCTCCAGACAGGATGAACGCCACCGGTTGGGTGAAGATGCCCAGGATGATGGCCAGTCCGCCGAAGAACTCGAGGACGCCCGCGATACCGAAGCGGCTCATCAGGTCCACCGCCTCGTCCCGGCCGAACCAGGCAAACAGTTTCTGCCCGCCGTGGGACCAGAACAGGAGGCCTACCATTACGCGCATGGCGTTTCGGGCGATCGGCTCGAGTTTGGACAAGAGTTGGAGCATCTGCGTTCTCCTCCTGTACGCAATTAGCAATTCGCAATCGGCAATTCGTGAAGGAGGCAGTCTCCGTCGTCGAACTGCGAATTGCGAATTGCAAACTGCGAACTGCTGATTGCTCTTAGTAGCTACTCGTATCTCAGCGCTTCGATCGGGTCCAGGGCAGCGGCGCGGCGTGCGGGCCACAGGCCGAAGAAGACCCCCACGGCGGCGCTGAAGGCGAAAGCAAGTAGGATCGCTCCGGGTGAGACGAAGGTATTCCAGTTGGCCAGTTCCGAGAGGGCGACGGCACCGCTTGACCCCACCATGATCCCGAGTACTCCGCCCAGCATGCACAACACGAGAGCCTCTACCAGGAACTGCATCATGATGTTGTGGCGGGTCGCTCCCATCGCCTTGCGCACTCCGATCTCTCTGGTACGCTCGGTCACCGAGACGAGCATGATGTTCATGATCCCGATGCCGCCGACCAGCAGGCTTACGGCGGCGATGCCGCCCAGGAGGAACGTGAAGGCCTGAGTGGTCTCCTCAAACGTGGCGAGGAACTCGGCACGATTCCGAATCTGGAAGTCGTTGTCTTTCCCCGGCGCAAGGGCGTGTTCGCGTCGCAGCACCCGCTCGATCTCAATCATTGCGACAGCCAGCGAATCGGGATGTCCGACCTGTACGGTTATCGAGTTGACGCGATCGCTGCCGAAGATCCGGTGCTGCGCGGTTTGCAGCGGGACCAGGATCTGCTCGTCCGGGTTGAACCAGCTACTCGTCGAGCCCTTCTCGTCCAGAACACCGATTATCTCGAACGGGATGCCTCTAATCATGATCTGCTGGCCAATCATGGCAGCCCCGTTTGCATCGAGCATCTCGGGCACGGCGTACCCAAGTACGGCCACTCGCTTTCGTGTACTCGCGTCGCCGGCGGTGAACATGCGGCCCGTGGCGACCTCGTAGTTGTTGACCGGCACGAACTCGGGCACGGTGCCCATGATGTTCACGTTGATGTTCCGGCTGCCGTACTCGACCTGTTGGCTGCGCCTCAGCTCGGGGATCACGGCCGTGAGCCCCTGGGCATCCCGGGCGAGCGCCGTCGCGTCGTCAGTGGTGAGACTGACACGGTCCGCCCTGGCAATCCCCCGGTGCATGGACTGCCCCGCGTAAACCGAAAGCAGATTGGTCCCCAGTGCCTCTATCTGATCTTGCACGGCCTTCTGTGCTCCGGTGCCAAGTGCGACCATGGTGATCACGGCTGCGACACCGATCACGATGCCGAGCATGGTCAGAAAGGAGCGAAGCTTGTTCGTCCGGATCGCACCGAGTGCGACGTTGATGATTTCGCCGAAGAGCATGAAGGTTCCTTCCGTTCAGATCCGAGCTGTGATCGTCAGCGACGCGACACGCCGGGCAGGCCGCCGAAGCGGCTACCCATCCGCTCCTGAAACTCTTGCTGACTGGCCAGCAGGCTGGCGCTGGGCAGGATGAGCACCGTATCCGCCTGCGTGAGTCCAGAGATGACCTCCGAGTAATCCAGATCCGTGAGGCCGGTCCGGATGGGGATCGGCATGGCCGCGTCGTTGCGCACCGCGAACACGATGTAGTTGCCGCCGAACAGGTACTCGTCGGATGACGCACGCTGCCGGCCGCTCCGTCCGCCGCCCATACCGCCTCCGGCGCTGCGCATCTTTTCCAGTACGGCGCGGTCCTCCGCGCTCAGACCCTGGGGGCCGCCACCCTCGCGCATCCTCTGGAACACCGCCCGCACCTGGTCAGCGGTGACGCCTTCCGGAAGCGTTATCTCCCTGCCACCCATTGTGATCGTCTCGCCATGTGGACTGGCGGCTGCCGTGTCACCGTGCGAGGCTCCTCCGGGCTCACCCTGTTGTGCTGCTCGTTCCCGTGCCGCGTCGCGTGCCGCTGCGATCTGCTGCTGCACCGTCTCCGGGTCCAGGCCCAGCACGGTGGCCGCGGAACCAACGTCCCGGTCCGTGCGGAGCGCCGCGTTCGGGATCGCTAGCACGCCGCGCCGCTCGCCCACGTGCACCTCGGCCTCCGCGCTCATGCCGGGCCGCAGCAGACCCTGCCGGTTGGGAATCCGGACCAGCACCGCGAACATGGTGACGTTCTGCTGTACCGTGGCCTGCGGCTCGATCTTCAGCACCTGACCCTGGAACGGTTGATTGGGGTAGGCGTCCACCGTGATGGTGACGTCCATCTCGGCACGGATCTTCCCGATGTCCGTCTCGTCCACCAGCGAGCGCACCTGCACCGTGTCGAGGTTGGCCATCCGCAGCAGCACAGTGCCGCCGCCGACCTCCCGGGTAGCCGAGGAGATCACGGTGCCGACCTCGACGGCCTTCTCAATGATGACTCCTCGAATCGGGGCCCTGACGTCCGTATCCTCAAACGAGATGCGGGCGTCCTCCAGCGACCGCTCAGCCCGCACGAGTTGAGCCCTAGCGGTGGCTGCGTTGAGATTCGCCGTCTCGTACTCTTGCTCCGTGATGGACTGGGTCTGGTAAAGCTCCTCGGCACGCCGTAGCTGTGACTCGGCGTTGGCCAGCTGAGCCTTGGCGACATCCAGATCGGCCTCAGCCTGCTGGAGGGCGTTGCGGGGAACCCGGGGATCGACCTTGACCAGCAGTTGACCCGGGCTCACCACGTCGCCCGTCTCCACCCGGACTTCCATGATCTCGCCGGACGCCTTGGACTTGATGTCGACGGTAGTAACCGGCTCCACCACGCCAGCGGCACTGGCCGACACCACGATGTCTCGTGTCGACACGGGGACCAGCTGGTAAACCGGAATCTCCTCCTCGTTGGAGTTCCGGGCCGCCAAGGTGACGGCTACTACGGCCGTGATGGCCACGAGAATCAGAATCCCAATCCGCTTCATCGTTGTCTCTCGGTCTGAATGTCCTGTTCCACCTGCCCATCGAGCAGGTGGATCTGGCGGCCAGCGTGCGCCGCGATGTCGCGCTCGTGGGTGATCAGCAGAATCGTCTGTCCGGCGCCATGCAGGGTTTCGAACACCTCCAGGATCTCGGCGCTCGTGTGGCTGTCGAGATTGCCCGTCGGCTCGTCGGCCAGCAACACGCTGGGGTCGTTGACCAGCGCTCGGGCGATCGCCACGCGCTGACGCTCGCCACCGGACAGCTCGTTGGGCCGGTGCTGCATCCGGTCGCCGAGTCCGACGCGCTCCAGGGCGTTCGCGGCCTGCTCCTTGCGCACTCGCGCCGGAACCCCCGCGTAGATCAGCGGCAACTCGACGTTGTGCAGTGAGCTCGCGCGCGGTAGCAGGTTGAACGTCTGAAAGACGAAGCCGATCTCCTTGTTGCGGATGTGAGCCAGCTCGTCGTCTCCCAGCTCACTCACCCTCTGGCCGTTGAGCCAATACTCGCCGCTGGTCGGGGTGTCCAAGCAGCCCAGCAGGTTCATCAGCGTGGACTTCCCGGAGCCCGACGGGCCCATGATCGCGGTGAACTCGTTCTGCCGGATCTGGATGCTCACCCCCTCGAGGGCGTGTACCACTTCCGCGCCGAGCGCGTAGTGCCGCGTGAGCTTGTGGGTGAGGATGATGATGTCCGGCTGGGGGATGTCCCCGGTCCGGAACTCCATGTGCTGGATCGCACCCGTCATAGTTCTCTCCCTACAAGGGCCTCGATCTGGGCTTTCGCCACGAGGTAATCGAGGCGCGCCTGAATCCTGTCGATTTCCGCCTGGTCGAGACTGACCTGAGAGGTGAGGACCTCCACGATGGTGGCCGCGCCAAGGCGGTACCGCTCCCGTTGCACCCGGAGATCCTCCTCAGCAGCCGCGTGGCTCGCCTCCGCGATCTCCACTCGCGTTTGGGCACTCTCGAGGGCGGCGAGGTACTGGGTGAGCTGCGCGTTTACCTGGCGTCGGGCATCCTCAGCCTGGGCGTGGGCCGCATCCCGGGTCACCGTGCTGCGGGTGTAATTGAGCTCCCGAGAAAACCTGTTGAACAGCGGCCATGAGAGGCTGAGGCGGGCTGACCAGCTGGGGTTCAGCTCGGTCAGCGAATTGCCGGCCCAGGATCTCGAGTACGAGGCCGACAGCGACGGGAAGTACTGGGCGCGGGAGACCACTACCTGCGCATCGGCCGCCCTCGCGGCGGCGAGGGCCTGTTGGATCACCGGCGAACGGTCCAGGGACTCCTGCCGAAGCCCCGTCGTGTCCAGTTCGACGATGTTCCGCAGGTGCTCCTCGCCGACGGCCCGTATCAGCCCATCCACTCCGATCAGGCGGGCCAGATTGGCCTGCGCCGTCGCCAGCTGCGTCTCCGCATTGAGCTCCTGTAGTTGCGCGTTGGCCAGCTCGACACGGGAGCGCAGCGTGTCAGAGCGCGTCGCCTGGCCCGCCACAAGCTTGTCCTTGGAGATCTTGAGCTGCTCGGCTGCGCGCTCGATGCTGGTTCGTGCTACCCGGACGAGTTCCTCGGCGGCCAGCGCATTGAAGAAGGCCTGCTTGGTCTGCAGGATCACCTGAAACTGCTGGTTCACCAGCGACGCGTCGGCGCTCGCCAAATCGGCGCTCGCCGCCCGCCCCTCCGCCAGGCGGCTGAAGCCGTCGAACAGCACGAGGGAAGTGCTGAGGCTGCTGGAGAACGACGTGGACGAGCCCGACACCGTCCGTTGGGTGTTGGCATCGAAGCGCCGGGTGGAGTTGGTGCTCATCCCCGTGCTCACCCGAAGATCCGGCAACCAGCTTCCCACCACCTGCCGCTTGGACGCAGCGGCATTGCGCACCTGTCCCCGAGCCTGGACCATCCCGGGCTGGGTCTGGATCGCCATCGTCACCGCTTCGTCCAGCGTAACGGATCGCGTCTGTGCGTGTGCCGGTATCGCCGTGGGGCCAGCGGCAAGCGCCACAACTGCAGCAGAAGCCAACACCACGTACATGCTCTTACTGTTCATGAGAATCACCCCTGGAGTCCCGCCGCACTCGGGAATGAGGTTCCCCCCTCCGGTCGCGGTACCGCCGAGCGCTGTCGCTTCGTGCCATGAGCTGCTGAAATGCCTCCTGCTGTTCCTCGCTTAGGACCGCCATGATCTCCGTACGAACCTGGGCGCGCAGGGTGTCGAATCGCGGCCCGACCTCACGCCAGTATTGCTGCATCGACTCCTGGCTGCGCTCCAGAATCGCTTCCACGGATTCGCGCTGGGCTGTAGTGAGTGAGAGTTCCTGCCGCAGCCGCTCCGTGTAACTCACGCGCTCCCGCGGGCGGCGCGATCGCCCGGGGTCGTTATCACCCCACGCCGCCAACGCCGCGCCACCCACTGCTACCCCCAGCACGAAGATGGCAACGAGCAGGCTTGCAGCTTTGGCTTTGGATCGGTCGAACATCTAGACGTCCTTAGGTCTTCTCGGATTGCTTCCACAGCAGTTCGCAATTTGCAACTAGCAATTCGTCACGAACTGCGAGCCGCGAATTGCGAATTGCTAGTTGCCTAGTGCCACCGCCAGCACTTCATCCATATTTGGCGCGCTCTGACCCGCCAGCAGCACCGGCACGGCGAGCTGATCGCTGTCGGCCAGCAACGGGTCGCCCAGCATCGTGCCATTGGCGGCAGGCCCGCTGGTGTCCCGATTCACCCACGCTCCGAGCCAGAACGCCGCGGCGGCCACCAGCACGAGGGCGGCGACGAGTCCAGGTCGGGCCCACGCCGTCAACACGTTCCACCACTGTTCGGGCACGCCTGGGCCGACAAACACGGCTTCCGACGCCGCCACCACCCTCTGGGCGAACTGTGCGTCGTCGTCGGCCGATAGCGCGCTCCGCAGCGCGTCACCGAGCTCCGAGTCCTGCCGGTGGTCAAACGGCGACGTGGTGCTCATCCGGTTTCCTCCTTCCAGCCCTCCCACGCGGCGAGTTGGGTTCGCAATGCCCGCCTTGCGTGGAACACGTCGGACCGGGCCGTACCTTCCGGCACCTTGAGTATCGCGGCGACCTCCCGGTGGGAGTAGCCTTCCACGTCGAACAGCACGACCGCGATTCGCTGGCGCTCTGGCAGCGTCGCCAGCGCCTGTAGCAGCGCCTCCCTGAAGCTGCGGCGGTCCGTATCGGTGTCCGGAGCCGGCTCCCGAGCCGGCAGGCTCGGCGGGATCGCCTCCGTGCGCCGGACCTTCAGGCGCCGCCGCCTGTCGCTGGCGGCGTTCGCCACGATCCGAATCAGCCAAGGGCCGAAGGGACGCGCCGGGTCATACCGGCCCAAGTGCCTCAGAGCTGCGAGAAACCCGTCCTGCGCGGCGTCGTCCGCGTCGTCGGCGCTGTGCAGAATCGCCCGGGCCACCCGGCGGGCCTGTCCGGCGTAGCGGCTCACCAGCTCGCCGAACGCCTCCCGATCCCCCGCCTGAGCCAGAGCAGCCAACTCAGCGTCCTGCATATGAGAGGTACGCACGGCAGGCCGACGGCGTTGACGGTTAATCCTCCCAGTGACGGCGTCGCTCGAGGAACTGCCACACCGCAGCTCCTCCGAGCCAAAAGCACACCACCGCTAGCGCGTACGCCATGACGCGCGGGACGGCGATGAGTAGGACGCCGCTCCCCAGGAGGGTGAAGATGATCGCACCGGCCACCGATCGGCGCGCGCCGCCCGCCACCTTGCGCAGCGTGACGGCGGCGCGTCGCGAGAGCTCCTTGCGGGCCCGTATCTGGCCGGTGCGAAGTGGCCTGGGCTGGGCGGGCACCACCGCGGGCGGCAGCCGTGTCGCCAAGCGCTCGGGAGCGCGTCGCGGTCGTAACACGATCTCCACGGCGTGCCCCAGGTCACGCCGATATTGCTGGGCTGCGCTCGCGGCGATGGCGCGATCCTCAACCAGAACGTCCAGCTCGTGATTGCTCAGGAAGCTGGAGGGGTTGAGGTTGCTCGACCCCACCTTGAACCAGGTGTCGTCTGCGATGATCGTCTTGGCGTGAAGCATCGGACCGTGCCACTCCCAGATCCGTACGCCGGCATGGAGGAGTTCCCGGTACCCCACCCGGGTAAGGGCACGGATAGTGGGGATGTCGCTGTGACCCGGGACCAGGAGTCGCGCATCGACGCCGTCCCGGGCCGCCGCCATCAGGCTCGCGAAGAGAGGGGTGGCGACCACCAGGTAGGCGTCTGTGAGCCAGAGCCGTTCGGCCGCTCCCGCTACCAGCAACTCCATGGCCCGGTACAGGCGCAGCCTGCCGGGAACCCCGTCCACCACGCGGACCGCCGCCGCGCCGCACGGGTCCAGCCGCGAGGGGGCCTGGTCGACTGGGGCCGTCCCGCCCGCAGCCTGCCACAGCCGCAGGAACGTGAGGTCGAGGGCGGGAACGGCCGGGCCGCGGATCTCGACGGCCGCGTCTCGCCAGGGAGGACGGCCGTCTGCCGGCGCTCCGGCCCACTCGTCACCGATGCATATGCCGCCGATCACCCCGTCCGTGCCGTCGGCACTCACGTACTTGCGATGGTCCCGCCGCAACGATTTCAGCGGTCGTAGCGGGTTGACCCGGTTGAAGGCCCGCACTTCGGCTCCCGCCCGGCGCAGCCGCTTCCAGTAGGAACGGGATGTGCCACGGCTGCCCAGATGGTCATACAGGATGCGTACCTGCACTCCCCGCCGCGCCGCCTCGGCCAGGTGCTCAGCGAAGATCTCACCGGTGGAGTCACTCCGGATGATGTAGTTCTCGAAGTGAATCCACCGCCGGGCACCCTCGATGAGCGAAAGCATCGACCCGAACGCCTGGGGCCCGTCGGTGAGGTGGGTAACTGCGTTGCCGGGGATCGCCCGCGCCCGGCACACCCGATCCAGGGCCCGTTCCAGGGCGTCGCGCTCGAGACGCGATGGTCGGTCGACGAGCGGGTGGGTCAAGCGGTCCCGAGGCCCAGGCGCTCCTCCACTGGGAGAAGCCCCTCGATGACGAACTGGACATGCTCCTCGAAGGGGACACCTAGTTCTTCGGCGCCCTGCCTCACCTCCTCCCGATTTACGGCCCGGGCAAAGGCCTTGTCCTTCAGTTTCTTCTTGACGCTCTTCACCCCCAAATCGTTAAGGCTCTTGGACGGCCGCACCAGCGCACAGGCGATCAGGAAGCCACACAGCTCGTCCACGGCGAACAGCGTCTTCGCCAAGACGGACTCCCGGGGAACGCCGGTGTATGAGGCGTGGCCGAGGATCGCCTGGCACAGCTCTTCCGGGAACCCGCGCTCCCGGAGAACCTGGACGCCGTGACTGGGGTGCCCTTCGGTGGGCGAGTGCTCCTGGTTGGGATAGCGCTCGTAGTCGAAGTCATGAAGCAGGCCGACGATCCCCCAGGTCTCTTCGTCCTCGCCCAGCTTGCGGGCATAGGCCCGCATTGCCGCCTCCACCGCGTACATGTGTTTTCGGAGTGCATCCGACGGAGTGTACTCATGCATGAGTGCCAGAGCTTCGTCACGGGTCATCGTTCAGTCTCCCAACCAGCGTTCTCGCCAAGACTCGTACACCAGGAGCGTCCAGAGCGGTCGCGCATGGTTGGCGCGACCGGCGCGATGCTCCGACAGAAGTTGACGCACCCGCCTCTCACGCAACACCCCCTCCCGACGCAATCGTTCCGGCGCGAGGAGGCGGTCGACTTCGGTCTTGAGACCCCGGTTGATCCACTGGGCTAGGGGGACACTCAGACCTCGCTTCCTGCGGCGGACGATGGACCGGGGGAGTAATGTTCGCGCCACTCGCTTGAGAAGCCACTTCGTTCGGAGGCCGCGGACCTTGAGGCCGCTGTCCAGGCTCAGGGCGAAGGTCGAAAGCTCCGAGTCGAGGTAGGGTGCCCGGGCTTCGAGGGAGGCCAGCATCGTGGCCCGGTCGACCTTGACCAGCAGGTTGTCCCGGAGATACGTCAAATAATCGAATAGCATCACCTGGCGTAGGGGATCGGCCGAGGCATCCTTGATGGGGAGCAACCGCGGTGCGACCTCCGGCGTCTGGTTCCACACGCGTTGATCCAAGCCGGTGCCGAACCATGTGACGTGTCGGTCCAGCACGCTCTTGTCAGCGTCTGCCACGAAGCGCTTGAGCAAGAATTCCAGTGGTACCTTGCCGGTCGACGGTGGGAGCAAGCTCGCCAGCCTCCTCACCGTTCGGCGCACCACCGGTGGGAGGGCGTTGAACCACGGCGCCAACTGGTGGCCAACGTAGGTGGGGTATCCACCGAACAGCTCGTCAGCGCCTTCGCCGCTCAGGACGACCCCGACGTGGTCCCGCGCCGTCCGGGCCAGGATGTAAGTAGGTAGAATCGCCGGATCCGCAATGGGCTCAGCGACACGGTCGGCGACGGTCGCGAACGCCTCACCCAGCGCGCGCTCGTCGACGGGGACTTCGACGTGTTTCGTCCCCAGCGCCCGCGCCACCGATGCCGCGTGCGGAGCTTCGTCGTACAAGGGCTCGGCGAAGGTTGCGGTGAAAGTGTGCAGCACCTCGGGGTGCACTGCTCGGCGCGCGAGGGTAGTGAGGAGCGCCGAGTCAACGCCCCCGCTGGTGAAGACGCCGACGGGAACGTCGGCGACGACTTGCTTTCGCACGGCCCCCTCGAGCAGAGCCGCCAGGTGTCGCTCGGCCTCCAGCTCCGACCGGGGTTCGGTGACTATGGCCCCCGGATTCCAATACCGATGCACCTGCTGCCCCCGCTCGGTGAGTTCGACGATCGTCCCCGCCTCCACCTTGCGGATGTGCCCAAACATCGTGCGCGGTTCGAGCACGTAGCCCAGCTCGAGGAGGTCGGCCAACCCAAAGGGGTCCAACTCGCTGGAGGCGGCGGGAAGCTGCAGCAGTGCTTGAATCTCGGAGGCGAACCACACCTCTCCGTTAGCGCGGGTATAGAACAGCGGCTTCTCGCCTGCCCGATCCCGAGCCAACACCAGCCGGCGCTCGCAGGTGTCCCAGATGGCGATGGCGAACATCCCGTCGAGCTCCGCCAGTCCGGCGGGTCCCTTGTGAAGGAAAAGAGGCACGAGGGGCTCGACATCCGTACGAGACTGGTACGGGTAGTCGGCGTACCGTCTCCGTAGCGCCGCCGCCCCGTAGATCTCGCCGTTACAGCTGAGCCAGATGCGGGATGCCGGGTCGGTGCAGGGTTGTGCCCCCTGCGGACCGGGATCGACGATGCGGAGACGCTCGGCGCCCATAGCCGCGTCGGGGCGCGTCATGACGCGCCGATCGTCGGGGCCCCGGTGCCGCAGCCTCCGCCCCATTTGCTCCAGCAGCTCGGGCGCGTGGAGCGGAGCTGACCTCAGGGCGACCATCCCGTAGATGCCGCACATGTCAGCTTGACGGAGGCCGATTGGGAGTCACGCTGGGTGAGGACGCGAGACCACTGATGCCGCAGGGCCCGTATGCCGCGTGCTTTCGGGTCTCGACCAGGAGCGCGAGCTGCTCACTGAGCAGCTCGCGGGCGGCTCGGTCGTCGGCGCGGACCACGAATACCCGGGGGTGGTCGCATTGGATGAGCGCCTCGCGCCACCAATCAAGGGAGCGGAGCGGGGAGCCCGGCCTGTGCGCCCATGCGCGGAAGTGCCGCACGAGGTAGTTGCTGGTCAGTTCGGAGCCGTCGGCGGTTGAGACGATCAGCGTGCGGCGCAGATAGAAGGGCAGGGAAAGTGGAAATGCTTGCACGGCGATCACTTGAGTCTCCGCACCGGCCACGTCGTCCAGCACCCGAGCCACTTCCACCGCGGAGCGGTCGGCGCCGATGGCGTCCATGAGATCGCGGCTCGCGAAGGGGATGGCGGCCACCGGCAGGCAAAGCCCGATGAGTGCAATCTCTCGGCGCCCGGCGGCCGCGAAGGCCACTGCTGCGGACACGAGGCATACGACCCCCAGCGCCACGGCTGTCTTGGGAATCGCTGCTGCCACGGCCGTACTCGCAGGCACCAGACCGGGGATGGCATTACGCCCCAGGATAAAGAAGAGCCCGACCGCGCCGAGGAATACGGCGGCCGGTCGGACCCCCGGGAATCGACCACGTGCGTCGTGCCACACGGCGGCGACAAGGAGTCCCACCGCCGGTATGAGCGGGAGCACATACTGGGGGCGCTTGGACTGGGAGAGGGTGAAGAACAGGAGCGGCACGAGAATCCATAGCAGGAGGAAGACGATTCGCCTATCCGGCCACGTTCCGTCGTTCCATCGTTCCACCGTTCCGTCGTGATGACCGCCCGACCGCCTGACCGCCCGCCACGCGGCGAGAGCAACCACCGACCACGGCAGCGCCGCCGCGGGAAGAATCAGCAGGAAATACCAGATGGGACCCGTTCGGCCGAGCTCGCTGGTGGTGAGGCGGCCTGCCGTCTCAGTAAGGAGAGCATACCGTAGGAATCCCGGTGCCTCGCGTGATATCGCAAAGGCCCACGGGAGGATGATGGCGGCGAACAGCAGCAGCGCGATGGGATCTACCAGCGCGCGCCCTCTGCGTCGCCAAATGGCGTAGGGGATGGCCACCATGAGGGGTAGCCCGAGAGCGATGGGGCCTTTGGTGAGCACCCCCAGCCCAATGGCGCTCCAGGCGAGTGCGCGCCACCAAGCCGCTCTCCCATCTCCCCCTCCCCGGGCGTTCCCGCCCATCCCCGCCGGCTCCGCCCCCGGCGGTCCGCCGCCGCTCCCCGCTCCTCCCCGGCGGTCCGGCGGTCCGCCGACCCCGCGATCCGCCGAGCCGCCGACTCGCCGATCCCCCGATCCGCCGATCCGCCGACCCGCCGACCCGCCGACCTGCCTGTCCACCGCCATATAGAACCCCACTGATGCGGCTGTCACGAAGCACGTCAGCGCGCTATCGGGGATCACCGTCCTGGCGTAGGCCAAGGTGAACGGTGTGGCAGCTGCGGCGATGGTGGCTGTCCAGGCACCGTCGCGTCCGTAGAGGTGAGCCGCGAACCACGCCAAGAGCGCCAGCGTCGCGAGGGTGAAGATCAGGGAGGGGAGGCGTGCCGCCAGCACCGAGGGACCCAGCACCTCCATCGCGAGGGCCCCGGCAGCGAAGTACAGCACCGGTTTGTCCAGGTAGGGCAGGCTGTTCAGCCTGGGCAATACGTAGTCGTTGGTCGCTGCCATCTCCCGAGCGATTTCGGCGTTGCGCCCCTCGTCGGGATCGAGCAGGGGGTAGCCGTCGATCTCAAATACGAGACCGGCCAGCACGATCGCTGCACAGGCAGCGAGCCAGTATGTCTGCCGTGCGATTGTCACTCAGAGCGCTGTGTTGGTATCCTGAGATGGAATATGGGTGAACGCAGGTCGGCGCTGAAGCTCTTCGAGCGCGCATACGCGTGCCAGCGGAGCGGTGAGTTGGAGGATGCTATCCGCCTTTATCAGGCGTCGATCGCGGAATATCCGACGGCGGAAGCCCACACCTTCCTGGGGTGGGTCTACGGGATGCAGAAGCGTTATGCCGAGGCCATCACCGAGTGCAAGCGTGCTATCGCCGTAGATCCCGCGTTTGGCAATCCTTACAACGACATCGGGGCGTACCTCGTCGAGCTCGGCCGCAAGGACGAGGCCATCCCCTGGTTCAAGCGTGCGACAGAGGCGCCGCGCTACGATGCGCCCCAGTTCCCGCATATGAATCTGGCGCGGATCTATGAATCCCGTGGGCAGCTGCTGGAGGCCTTGGCGGAACTGTCCCAGGCAGCCGAGAAGCGTCCGGAGGATCCCCAGTTGGTCACAGCGATTCGGAGACTTCAGGCGCGCGTGAACTAGGACCCTGGGCCACGGTGATGGGGATCTCCGTCTTGAGATCGTCGTCCACCGTGATCTCGAAGCAGTACTCCCCCGCTGTGCGGAACGGGACGTCGAACACCAGGATGCAGCCGGCCGCGATCTCCAGCACGCCGGCGGGGGGCTCGGCGAAGGACACCGTCCCATCTCCCCTGATGATCTCGTCGCCCGCCTGATCCCGGAGACAGATGCGCACCCTGTGATCGCCGATTTCGGTGCGGCGCCCCTTGAGGTGCAAGACCAGGTGGAGCCGGGGATGTACCGCGGGGAACTTGGCCACCCAGATATGGGAGAAGATGCCGAGGACAGAGAGCTTCCCGTACCGGTCGATGACGGCATAGTCGCACGCGACGGCGAGATCGATGTTCATCCCTTGCTCCTTCCTCCTGCGGGCCTACCGCACATTCGGGCGGTCGCCGCCCCGACGGAAGGTCGGTTCGGAAGGCAGACCGAGGAATCTCTCGTTCCGTCCGTCCTTCCGTCCTTCCGTCGTTCCGTCGTTCCGCCCGTCCGTCACGTCGCCACCGCAAACGTCCGCAGCGTCTCGGCTAGCTCTTCGGGAGATGCCACGGGTGCGGCGCACTGGGCGCCGGCGCACACGTAGGCCCGTGGCGCGTTGCCATCGAGCATGGCCTTGACTGGTTGCGCCAGGGTGTCGGTTGGCGCATCGGGCGTCAGCCATTTCACAACCTTCCTTGGCCGGTACACGCGACGGGCCGCGCGGCGCAGCTCCGCGGTTCGCTCGTCATCCCGGCCGACCACCACCACGTGCGTCGGTGGCAGGAGAGCCCAGTCGATCGCCCTCAGCAGCGTTGCTCCGTACAGGGATAGCCCCGCGGCGGACCCAGCGAATGCCTCCAGCAGTTCATCGCGGCGCTCTCGCCAGCGAGCCTCTCCAGTGTGCTCGGCAAGGCGGCTCAGCACAATGGCCGCGACCCCGTTGGGCGAAGGCGTTGGTGAGTCCTGTGCCGGCTTCATTTCCTGTTCGAGGAAGCCTTCCCCTCCCCGCCCACGGGCGATGTCAAGCAGGCCACCGTCGTCAGCCCGGTAATCCCGCCACACGACCTCCATCAGCGCCGCTGAGCGCCGGAGCCATTCTGGGCTTCCAGTGGCCTCGTAGGCGTCCATGGCGGCATGGGCGGTGAAGACCTGGTCTTCGAGAATGCCCCTTACAGAGCTTCCCGGTGCGCGGCGCATCCCGGCGGAGAGCTCGGGTTCGGCAGCGTCCCGAAGCAGCCGCTCGAGAGTGCGGATGGCGTGCTCCTCCAGCTCGGGACGGTTCAGGAAAGCGGCGGCCTCGATCATGGCCGACACCATCATGCCATTCCAACTGACGTACAGCCTCTGGTCCACGAATGGCGGGGGGCGTCTCTGGCGGGCAGCCCGCAGCTTTTCACGTCCCATCGCCAACAACCACTCGACTTCCTCCGGACTGCTGCTCAGCGCGGCCGCAATTTGCGCGGTGGACTGTTTCAGCCAAAGGACGTTCTTCTGCGGGTTGTGGTGCATCTCTCCCGCTTCGTCGACGTCGTAGTAGCGTGCCAGGACCTCGAACTCGTCCCGTTCCGTGACGGCCCGGACTTCGTCCGGCGTCCACGTGAAGTAGTCCCCGTCGTCGCCCGGACCCACGTCCGCGTCCTGGGATGCGTAGTAGCCGCCCGATGGGTCGGACATGGACTCTTCCACCCAGCCCACGATTCCCTTGATCACCTCGGAATAGAGTTGGCGTGTCTCTACCTCCTCCCCCGTCTGCCCCCGCTCCCCCGGGGGAGGAGGGGCAGTCGCGGCATGGATATAGACCCGCAGCAACTCCGAGTTGTCGTACGCCATCTTTTCGAAGTGCGGCACGATCCAGCGGGCGTCTACCGAATACCGGTGAAAGCCCCCGCCCAGGTGGTCGCGGATTCCACCACGGGCCATGCCGACGAGGGTGCGGTCGACAATCTCCCGCGGCCACGCTTCTCTCGTGTCGAACCAGCGAGCCAGCAGGAATTCGCATGCCCCGGGGTGCGGAAACTTCGGCTGGGAACCGAAGCCGCCGTGGCGGAAGTCGAACTGGCGGGCCATCGCATCGGCCGTCTGGGTCAGGATCTGCGTGGTAAGCTGGCCTCGCTGAGGCTCGGCCTCGACAGTGCGCAGATGCTGTGAGATCTCGCCGGCCTGCTTGGCTACTCGCTCCGGATCGTCCCGATACATCCGGCCGAGTTCCGTCAAGATGGTAACGAAGCCGGGCCGGCCGTACTTCCCATCCGGCGGGAAGTAGGTGCCGCCGTAGAACACCTCGCCGGTGGGTGTGAGAAACGCCGTGAGCGGCCATCCCCCCTGGCCGGTGAGGGCCTGGACCGCGCGCTGGTAGCGGGCGTCCACGTCCGGTCGCTCGTCCCGATCGACCTTGATGCAGATGAAATCACGGTTCAAGATCGCGGCAACGTTGGGATCGTCGTACGACTCGTGATCCATCACGTGGCACCAGTGGCACCAAACAGCGCCGATATCCAACAGGATCGGCTTGTTCTCGTTGCGAGCGCGCTCGAAGGCGTCGCGCCCCCAGGGGTACCACTGAACCGGTTGGTCTTTGGCTGATCGGAGGTACGAAGACTGCTCCAGGGCCAGGCGGGAGGTCATCATGCAATCATGGTCTGCCGACTTGGTGGAGGGAAGGGTGCCAGTGCCCCTCACATCCCGCTCGTGAGGAAACGAAGCGCCGTCTGGCTCAACAGTTCCACCGCGATCGTCAGCGCATCCTCGTCGATATTGAAGTGGGGTGAGTGGTGTGGGTGGTCGGCGCCTTTCGCCGGGTTCCTGCACCCGACGAAGGCGTAGCAGCCGGGTACCCGCTCCAGGAAGAACGCCATGTCTTCCCCAGCCATCGTGCGGTAGTCGGGCACGACGTTCCCGGCGCCGACGATACCTTCGGCGACACTCGCCATGAGCGCCGCCATGGATCCGTCGTTCACCGTCGGTGGGCACAGACGCTCGTACTTCACCTTGGCGCTGGCCCCGAAGGTGCGGGCAACCCCTCGTGCCACTTCTTCGATGAGCGTGGGCGCGTTGTCGAAGAACTCCCCGCCGTACGTACGGACGGTGCCCAAGAGGGTCGCCCGGTCCGGAATGACGTTGTGTGTGGTGCCGCCGTGGATTGCCGTCACGCTCAATACGGCACTGTGCGTCGGGTCACGCCGTCGAGAAATGACGGTTTGGAGTGCGGTGACGAGATGGGCCGCGACGACCACGGGGTCGATCGCGAGGTGTGGCATGGCAGCGTGCCCCCCGCGTCCGGTCACGGTGATCTCGAGCAGATCCACCGAAGCGAAGACCGCGCCAGGGGCGATGGCGATGACCCCCGTCGGCAGGTCGCTCCACAGGTGCATGCCGAAGGCTGCATCTGGGGATGGCTGCTCCAACGCTCCGTCGTCGATCACCGCGACGGCGCCTTTGCCGCCCTCCTCAGCGGGCTGGAACACCAGCTTGATTGCTCCGGGCGGATCCGCCGTGGCGAGGCGCTGGGCGACCGAGAGCCCCACCGCGATGTGCCCGTCGTGCCCGCAGGCGTGCATCACGCCGTCGGTGGTAGACCGGAACGACAGGTCGTTCGCCTCCGTGACGGCGAGCGCGTCCATATCGGCGCGGAGTAGGACGGAACGTGGGAACGGCGGAAGGTCGGAACGGGTGCGCCGTGCTTGTTCCTTGCGTCGTTCCACCGTTCCGTCCTTCCGTCGCACACCAATGACTCCCGTCTTCCCGACTCCCGTCCGGACCTCGTAGCCTAGCTCACGGAGCCGTTGCGCCACCCGCTCCGCCGTCCGCACCTCCTGATAGCCCAGCTCGGGGTGCATGTGGAAGTCGCGGCGGTCGGCGATGAGTCGCTCGGTGTCGATGGGGGGCAGGGCCGCCACGTCAAAGCCCCTACTCGGCGGTTCCCCGCACCCGCCGCTCCCCGCACAGGCGGATCGGCGGACAGGCGGTCGGATATGGGTGCCGTGACCGGCCGCCGGACCGCCAGGGTGGTGATGTGGTGGGTTGGGGACCGCTGGACGGAACGTCGGAACGGCGGAACGACGGAACGCGGCTAGGTGCGATCGGCTTACCGTTCCGTGGTTCCATCCTTCCGTCGTTCCGTCGCTCGGTCGTCATTTCGCCGACGGGCAGAGATCGGCCACCGGACAGATCTCGCATTTCGGTTTCCGGGCTACGCAGATCGCCCGGCCGTGGTGGATGAGCATATGGGAGAATGGGGTCCAGTCCGACTTGGGTACCAACTTCATCAGGTCCTGTTCGATCTTCTCAGGATCGTTCTTGGTCGTGAGCTTGAGGCGGTTGGCGATGCGCTTGACGTGAGTATCGACCACGATTCCCTCGTCGATGCCAAAGGCGCTTCCCAGCACGACGTTGGCCGTCTTCCGCCCGACGCCGGGGAGCTTCACGAGCTCGCCCATCTTGTTGGGTACTTTGCCGTCATGCTGTTCGACCAGTGCCTGGGCCATACCCAATATTGACCTGGTCTTGCTGCGGAAGAAGCCGGTGGACTTGATCTCCTGCTCGAACATCTCTGGATTCGCGTTCGCGTAGTCGGCTGCGCTGCGGTACTTCTGGAACAGATCCCTGGTGACCATGTTGACGCGCTCGTCGGTGCATTGGGCGCTGAGGATCGTGGCCACCAACAATTGCAGGGGATTGCGGTGGCGCAGAGCGGTCCGGGCTTCGGGATACTGCTGCTTGAGCTTCCTGATGATGGGCTTGATGCGGTCTCTGGCGTTCTTGATGCCACCGCGTTTCACGTTCGTGCGCTTCAATTCCGTGACCTCCGCCGCTCGACGTACTCCAGGAATCCTTCGAGCGGCCGCGAATTGATAACCTGCCCCTTCGTGAGCCATCCCTTCCGAGCGACGGTCACGCCGAGTTCCATGTTGCTCAGCGCTGCGACACTGTGAGCGTCGGCTCCGATGGATATGGTCACCCCCAGTTCAGCGGCCTGCCTCACGACCTGCCAATCGAGATCCAGCCGCTGAGGATCGGCGTTGATCTCCACCGCTATGCCGCAGTCGGCCGCCTTCGTGAAGACGGCTCCCAGATCCAGTGGATAAGGGTCGCGTGACAACAGGAGCCGTCCCGTCGGGTGGCCCAGGATAGCCATGGAAGGATCATCCATGGCTTTGAGAATGCGTTCGGTCATCTTGCGCTCGGTCATGCCGAACGTGCTGTGCACCGAGGCGATGATGAAATCGAACGAGGCACGCACCTGGGGAGTGTAGTCAAGGGATCCGTCCGTGAGGATGTCCGCCTCGACCCCCTTGAGGACTCGGAGATCCGCTAGCTCCTGGTTGACGGCGTCGATCTCAGCGTGTTGCTCGCAAATCTGGTCTAGAGTGATGCCTCCGGCGTACGCCGCCGCCAAGCTGTGATCGGTGATACCGAGGTACTCGTAGCCCTCCAACTGGCATGCCTCGGCCCATTCGCGCACCGTGCTCCGCCCATCGGAGTAGTTGGAGTGACAGTGGAGGAACCCTCGGATGTCAGCCGTCTCGATCAACTGAGGCAGCCGGCCGGCCGCCGCTGTCTCTACTTCCCCCTTCCCCTCCCGCAGCTCTGGCACGATGAACGGTAGCCCGACGGCGTGATAGATATCCTCTTCTGACGGGGTGGAGACGATTTCCCCCTCCCGGGAGAGGTCGCAGTCCCCCCAGGTGAGCCCTTGCTCCTCCGCCCGCACCTTGAGGCTCGCGAGATGGTCGTCGTTGCCCGTCGCACGGAGAAGTTGATAGCCGAAACCGCGTTCGCTCGTCCAGTAGACATCGGCCACCGTGCCGCCTGCGAACCGCAGCGTCAGAACCCGATCGCTCTCGTGCACGAACTCTCGCACGCCGGGAGCGGTGCCCAACCGCTCGACGAGCGCCGAGGGCTTGCCCTCCAGCGCCACCACGAAATCCAGATCTCGGATCACCTCCCGCCCCCGACGCACGCTCCCCGCGGTTGCGACGCGGGTGACACCTGGCATGCCCTCGAGGACGCCGGCCAACGCGGCGGCCTCCTGGCGCGCGTGGTGTAGCAGTCGAAACTCGCGCACCTGTCGGACGAACTGAATTCCTTTGAGGATCTTCTCTGCGGTCTTTGGACCAAATCGAGGGAGCTTTGACAGTGTCCCGTTGCGGGCCGCCTCTTCCAGCTCGTCCAGGGAGTCGATGAGCAACGTTTCGTGGATCTGACGAACCTTGGCCACTCCGAGTCCCGAGATCTGGAGCATCTCTACCAGTCCGGAGGGCACCTGGTCCCGCAGCGTCTGCAAGGTGCGGCTCCGACCGGTCTTCAGGACCTCGGACACGACCTCCAAGGTGGCGGGACCGATACCCTTGAGCTGTGCCAGCTCCCCAGTGTGCAGTGCCTCGCGGAGATCGCCCTCGTAACCCGCTATCGCGCGAGCCGCCGTCTCATAAGCCCGCACGCGGAACCGATCCTCCCCCTTCAGTTCGAGGCAGGCGGCGATTTCTTCCAGCGCGCTTGCGACGGATTTCTTATCCATAGAGCGATATGCAATCCGCAGCTCGCAATTCGCAGTTCGCGATTCGTGGGACGCCGGCCTGCTCGTCACCCGCGGTTGGCACCCTCGAACTGCGAATTGCCTTCGCCATCGACATCTAGTATCCCACCGCCGCCAGTCCCATCTCCGCAAGCTGCAGCACCTCCGCCGTCGTCACCACCGACTTGAGCCCGGCGGCTTCCCCACCGTCGAGGACTGGCGCGAATAGTGGCGTGCGGGCTTCCTGGCGTGCCGCGGCGAAATCCTCCGGCGCCGCCGTCACCGTGACTTGGCTGAACCCGGGTCGGTCCGAGCGCAGACCGAGGACCGCCACGATGGTGATCTCCCGGTTGTCAGGCGAAGCCGCCAGAAACAAGCCGTCGAGGGGTTCGTGAGGTTCCGCCGGCCCGATCTGCGCCCAGCACCACCGCTCCGGGAATCGGAGGTAGCAGGCACCACCGGGAACCGATGGTGCGCTACCGGTTCGTTCCGATGCGAGCGCCTCCTCCAGGCCCTTGCGGGCAACGGTGAAGACGGGACACCCGGCATCCCAGAAGCGGTAGGCTACGTAGAGCGCTGAGAGGTATTCATCTGCCGCTGTTGGATTCGCCTCGATGACGTCCGGCGCCTCGACATCCGCCAGAATGTGCTGCACCGAGGGGAGCGCAGCAAACCGCGCTCGGTCTGTGGTGTGTCTCGGTGCCTCGGACGTCTCCTCGCGGATCTTGGCAAACCGGGTCTCAGCCAGCTGGGCAAACGCGTAGTCGAAAGGGTCGAGTCGGGTCACTGGCGCTTGGGAAGGAACTCGTCCAGGATCTCCACGAAGTCCTCGTGCTCCTCCACGTGCGGCACGTGACCGGAGTTCTCGAATACGTCGAGGCGGGCACCGAGGAGCTGCGACACGTGTTGGGCGGTGGCGAGGGGAATAGGGTCGTGCCGTCCGTGGATCACCAGCGCCGGTATGCAGAGCTCTTCGAGTTGGGCGAGTTCCTCGCGCAGGTCGGAAGCGCCGATACTCTCCCACACCGCCCGCTGCGTGCGGCCCGTGACGCGGAACGGTGTGAGGTCCCGTGCCCGATCCGGGTTTCTGAAGTAACCCGCCACCGACAGCTCGAATGCCCGTTGGCGGTACGCGCCGGAGTCCTGGTGGCGCAGGTTGGATCGCCTGAGGGCCTCCCGGGCTTCCACCACGCGCGGGTGTGCCAGCCGCTCGGTGATGCGGCGCTCGAATTCGGCTCGATGCTCTGGGGTGAGAGGTGCGGGCGACACGAGGGCCAGACGTCCGACCCGATCCGGATACGTGGCGGCGTACAACAGCGCTAGGAGTCCACCCCAGGAGTACCCCAGGAGCGTGACGGGGGCCAACCCCCACAGATCTACGAGCGCGTTCAGATCCGCTACGTGCTCCCGCCAGCCCACGGGCACGCCCCGGGCGACGGGGGACCGACCGCCGCCCCGCTGATCGTAGTACCGCAGGCATCGCCCGTTCGCCAGAGCGTCAAACTGGGGGAGGAGATAGTCGTGATGGGCGCCCGGGCCGCCGTGCAACACGACCACGTCCGGACCCTCACCGACGAATCGGACGTGGAGGCTCACGCCGTTGACCGTAACGGCTGCTTCTGTGGCGGTCAGATCGTCTGGGTCGGAAATCACAGGAGGGTGGCCAGTGCGTCGGCCACTTCTCTCACGGCGCGCTCCTCGGCATCGTCGAAGCCGGCTAGGACATCGCTGTCGATGTCGATCTCTCCCAGGATCTCGTCGTGGCGGCGAATGAGCACGACGAGCTCGGACTGGGTTTCAGCACTGCAAGCGAGGTAGTCCTCGACGACCGACACGTCCGGTATGTTGAGGTCACGTTGCTCCGCCACGGCTCGCCCGCAGACGCCGGTGCCAAGCGCCACGCGCGTGAGGTCGGTGGGCCGGCCGTCGAACGCTTCGAGCACGAGCTCGTCGCCGTGGAGCATGTAGAGGTATACGCCGGTGTACGGTGGGCCGGCCTGCCGCATCTTCCGGGTTACGAGTTCCAGGAGTTCCTGCCGAGGGGCATCCCGGCAAAACGCTGCCTGTAGTGCGCGCACGATGGGATCAGCGTTCAGGACTGCCTCAGCCACCCCGTCTCCCCAGCGTGGCCGTCAGTTCGAGCCGCTCGTCCCCCCGCAGCACGACGACCTTCACGACATCGCCCGGCTTGTGGGCCCTGAGGGCGTCGGTCATGTGGTACAGGTTCTTCACCTCGTGATCGCCGATCTGCACGATGATGTCGCCGCTCGCAATCCCTGCCTTCTCAGCCGGGCTACCAGCCCGCACCCCGGTCAGCCGGACGCCGCCTGGCGACCCACTCATGTCCGGAATGGTGCCGAGATAGGCGCCGTAGCCACCGCCCCGGGTTGGTGGGGGCGGCCGTGGGACGTCCACGAAGGCCAACTGGTTGCGGCGCATCGCGAGGGCGAACGCGAAATCTGCCGCGAAACTCGCGATGCGGACGACCCCCTCGGCGTTGATCTTGTCCCAGTCGTCCGTGGTGCGGTGGTAGTCGGTGTGAGTATTGGTGAAGAAGTGAACGACCGGGATCTTGTCGCCATAGAACGACGTCTGATCGCTGGGACCCCACGGATCCTCCGTCTTCGTGAGGCTGAATCCGTGGTCCGCGTTCAGAGAATCGAGCAAGCCGCTGAATTCCTCAGCGGATCCTGTGCCGATCACCAGCAGGGAGTCGTTCCTCAGCCGTCCCACCATGTCGAAGTTGATCATGGCGTAGGTCGCGCGATTGGCCCGTGCGGGATTCCGTACGTAGTACGAGGAGCCGATCGTCCCCAGTTCTTCGGCAGTGAAGGCAACGAAGACGAATGTGCGGTGATGCTGCTCCTCTCGTGCCGCGATGATGCGGGCGGCTTCGAGGAGCGCCGCCGTCCCTGAAGCGTTGTCATCAGCGCCGTTGTGGACCACACCCACGCTGTCGGGATCCAGGCTCCCGGGGCCGCCGAGCCCCAGGTGGTCGTAGTGTGCACCGAGCACCACAACTTGCCCGGCGAGGGCACCACGCCCGGGTAGCAGTCCCACGACATTCTTCACCGCCTTGCCGCCGAGCCCCGCATGCGCGGCACCCGGGGCGGTTGAGTCGATCACGAAGGGCTGGAAGTAACCGTCCGTGCCCGCCGGCCGGAGACCGGCCTTGGCAAACTGCGCCGCGACATACGCCGCCGCCGAGTCCAGGCCGGCCGTTCCCACGCCACGACCCTCACGGGCGTCGTCGGCTAAGTAGGCGACGTCGGCGAGCACCCGCGCCGCAGTAGCGCTGTCAGGGGTCGACTGGGCCGTGAGGGTTTGTGTCCCGGCAAGGACAAGGATTCCTGCGGTGACAAACCTGCTGATCAACTGCGCTAGTGTCATCGAACTGTCCCGGGGTTGGTGTCGTGTCTTTTCTGCCCCAACTGCCCCTCCTGCCCACCCTTTCTTCATCTGCCGCCCCTGCCGCCGGGGTGGGCTGGCGGGGCAGGGCCACCTGTGTCAGGTGAACCCCAAACTTAACCCTGATGCGGGGTGAGGTGTTGCGTCCTGGGTGTTCGGTCTTGGGTCCTGGGTGTTAGGGATTGCTGACGGATACCCGCCGTCCGCTGGGGGCGATCCCTAGGACCCAGCCCCGAGGAGCTAGGACCCGGTCATCGGGGCGTGAAGTCCGTCTTCGCCGTCACCCGCCGCGCGAATGCCGCCAGCAGCTTCGAGGCTCGCTCGAGGTCGGCTATGTCGACCATCTCGTTGGGGCTGTGCATGTAGCGGTTCGGCACCGAGACCAGCCCGGTTGGGATGCCCCGCAACGCGGTATAGATCGCGTCTGCGTCGGTGCCCGTGTCCCGGGGTGCCGCAGCGATGGCATAGGGAATACGCTGCTTTTCGGCGGTTTCCACCAGCAGCTCGAAGACCACTGGGTTCACCGCCGATCCCCGGGACAGCACGGGACCGGCGCCCAGCTTGAAGTCACCGTGCTCCTTCTTCTCGACGTTGGGGTGATCCGTTGCGTGAATCACGTCCACGACTGCTGCCGCGTCCGGATTCAGGCCGACGGCGCTGGTGCGGGCGCCGCCCCCGGTCCAGGCGATCTCCTCCTGCGTCGTCGCCACCGCGAAGACCGCCGCCCTCGGCTTCCGCCGCGCCAGGCTGCGTAGTGCCTCCAACACGACGAACGCGCCGATCCGATTGTCGATGCTGCGGGACACGATGCGTCCGTTGGGCAATTGCACCGCCTGCGCCGCCAGGACCCCCGGGTCGCCTATGCGCACCCGTTTGAGGGCGTCGGCCTTGTTCTTCGCCCCGATGTCGATCCACAGTTCGGCGGGCTTGGTGACGCGATCCTGGTCCTCCGACTTGATGAGATGAATGGCCTTCTTGCCGATCACCCCGTCGATGGGCCCCTTCTTCGTCACGATCAGCACCCGTTGGCCGACCAAGACCTGAGGGTCCCAGCCACCGATGGTCGAGAAGTACAGGAAACCCTCATCGTCCACGTGGACGATCATCAGGCCGATCTCGTCGATGTGTCCGGCCAGCATGATCCGAGGGCTGCCCCCCGGATTGAGCGCTGCGACGGAGTTGCCTGACACGTCTGCCGAGACCTCGTCGGCGAACCCCTCGGCCTCGTGGCGCCACATGACGGCCGGTGCGGTCTCGAAGCCGGAGGGGCCGGGGCTATCGAGCAGCCGCTTGAGGAAGTCCAGGGAAGTAGCTCTCATGACCATGACAATGCGCAATCCTCTCTGCCGCGGATTGATCGACCAACGAACGCGGATCAGTCTGGGCGAGAAAGACGCCTACCTACTAGCTTGCCGCCGCCAGCACCTCGAGCGTCGTCGTGAGCAGGCTGTAGAACTCACCCACTGAGTCGATCTTCACCCGCTCGTCCGGCGAATGGGGAAACTCGATCTGTGGACCCATGGAGATCATGTCGGTCCCGGGGACCTTCTCACCGATGATACCACATTCGAGCCCGGCGTGAATGGCCTTGATCTCTGGTTCCCGGCCCAACTCTCGCGCGTAGACGTCCTTCAACACCTTGAGCAGATGGGAGTCGAGATTGGGCTTCCAGCCGGGGTACCCGCTCCCCTCCTCCACGGCGGCGCCGGCGAGCGTGGCGGTTGCCCGAATCCTCTGCCGCAGGGCCGCGAGGGCTGTGTCGACGGAGGACCGACTGCTCATGCCGATCACCAGGGAGTTATCCCGCTGCCGCACCGTGGCCAGGTTGGTGCTGGTCTCCACCAGATCGGGAATGTCGTAGCTCATCGCCAGGACTCCGTGAGGCAACCCCGTGAGCAGCCGGAGAGCGGTTTCGGCACTGGCGTGGTCCCACACTTCCCCGGGCATCTCCGCGTCGGCGACTTCCAGCTGCATCTCCGGATCTGCGGGCCGGAACTCCTGTCGGATTGCGGAGAACTCCTCGTTCAGCGCGGCACCGAAGGCGTCCTTCTCGGTCTCACCCACTACCGCCGTGGCGAAGGCTTCTCGGGGGATGGCGTTGTGCTTGTTGCCACCCTCAATGGCCGCCAGGTGGAACGGCGCGCGGGGCGAGACGGCGAACAGTGCCCGGGCAAGGAGCTTCACCGCATTGCCCCGCTGGAGGTGGATGTCTACTCCGGAGTGACCGCCCTTGAGGCCGTGGAATCGGGTCCGCAGTGCTGTACACCCCGAGGGCGTAGGCGTCGAGCCGAGGGGGAGCGTGAGCGTGCTGTCGGCACCGCCAGCACAGCCCACGTAGAGCGCCCCTTCTTCTTCCGAGTCCAGGTTGATGAGCCGCCGACCCTGCAGCATGTCCCCCGCCAGGCCGGAGGCGCCGACGAGCCCTGTCTCTTCGTCGATGGTGAACAGCAGCTCCAGGGGGCCGTGGGTCAGATCCTTGGCTTCCATGATGGCTAGCATGGAGGCTACACCGATCCCGTTGTCTGAGCCCAGCGTGGTTCCCGAGGCTGTGAGGTAGTCGCCATCGCGGCGCGGCTTGATGGGGTCTTTCGAGAAGTCGTGCTCCACGTCCGAGTTCTTCTCGTTCACCATGTCCAGATGGCTCTGGAGGATGGTAACGGGAGCTTTCTCGTGTCCTTTGGTCCCCGGTTTGCGAACCACCAGGTTCCCGGCCTCGTCGGTCTGCTGTGCGAGACCGGCCCTCTCAGCGACGCTGATGACGTGCTGGCGTATCTTGTCTTCTTCTTTCGAGCCACGGGGGATCATGAGGATCTGATCGAAATGCTGCCACACCGCCTTCGGTTCCAACGTGTCAACGAATGTCATTTTCCCTCCTCGCAGGAGGAGTATTCTATAACCACCACACCGCTGGCACGAGGGCACCGCACCCGCGTACTCCGGGCAGGCGATCCCGGCGGTTTGACAGCCGGGTGAGGCGGCTGCTAGAATCCGCGGAGTTCTGACCCACAATCTGGGGAAACCCGATGCCAGACAAAGAGTTCAAGCCTTTCGTTCCGGCTTCTGAGAGCATGCCCGAGCTCACCATCAAAGCAGTGGTGCTGGGTGCGCTGATGGCGGTAGCGCTGGGGGCGGCGAACGCGTACGTGGGCATGACGGCGGGACTGACCGTGGCGGCCACCTTCCCGGCGGCCGTCGTGGCCATGGCGGTGCTTCGGGGCTTTGGGGGCACGATCCTCGAGGAGAACATCGCCCGGACCACGGCATCGGTGGGGGAGGCGCTGGTGGCGGGCGCCATCTTCACCATCCCGGCCTTCGTGCTGAGCGGAGCGTGGGACGAGCTGCGCTACGTCGAGAGCACCGCGATCATGTTGATCGGCGGCACGTTGGGCGTGCTCTTCGTGATCGTGCTACGCCGGACTCTGGTGGTCGAGGCGGACCTCCCGTTTCCCGAGAGCGTTGCCGCGGCGGAGATCGTGAAGGCCGGCCAAGGCGGCCAGACCGGCGCCAAGTTCCTATTCGCAGCCATGGGCTTCGCGGCGTTCTGGGAGCTCATCAAGAACTTGAGGGGCATCCAGTTCGTCGAGGAGTACAGTCGCAGGTTCTACGAGTTCGGGACCTCCAGCGTCGAGCTGCTCGGGCAACGCTTCGAGTACGCGGGCGGATTGCTGCTCACGAGCCCGAAGGCATCCCCCATGCTCATGGGCGTGGGCTTCATCGTGGGAACGCGGATCTCAGCAGTGCTGTTCACCGGCGCTCTCATGGGGTGGCTGCTGCTGGTGCCGCTGGCGCTGTTCCTGAACCCTGGGCTCACGGCGATTCTGGGTCCCGACCAGAGTATGACCGACCTTGCCGTGGAGGTGTGGGAGCGGCAGGTGCGGCCCCTCGCAGTAGGTGCCATGATCGTGGCGGCGTTCTACACCCTGTACAATCTGCGTACGTCGCTCGTTGCGGGAATCGGCAAGGCGCTCAAGCACATTGGCCTGGCGGGAGTCGGAGCCGAGCTGGGGCGCACAGAGATCGACCTGGATCTCAAGAAGGTCTTCTTCGCGGTCGGGGTGGGCGCGGTGGCGACGTTCTTCCTCTACCTACACTTCTCCCGCGCGTTCGGCGGGGCGTTGGTGCTCACCGTCATCATGGTGATCCTCGGGTTCCTGTTCGCGGCGGTTGCGGGCTACCTGGTCGCCCTGATCGGCAGCTCGAACAACCCGATCTCCGGGCTCACGCTGAGCGCACTACTGATCGCGGCGGTCCTCATGGTGTTGCTGGGAGTGACCGACGTACGCGGTATCGCGGGTGTGCTCGGTGTGGCGGGCGTCGTCTGCTGCGCGGCGGGCATCGCCGGCGACATGATGCAGGACCTCAAGGTGGGCCACATCCTGGGCGGCACGCCGTGGCGCATGCAGATCGGCGAGATCATCGGCGTGATCTTCGCCGCCTTCATCCTGGCGTTGCCGCTCATCGCGCTGCACGGCGCCTACACGATAGGATCGGAGCAGCTCCCCGCCCCTCAGGCCGGGCTGATGGCGCTCATGGCGGAGGGGATCGTCGGGGGCGAGATGGCGTGGCCGCTGGTGATCGTGGGGATGTTCTTCGCCCTGGGACTGATCCTCATCAAGGCGCCGGCGCCGATGCTCATCGCCGTCGGCATGTATCTGCCGTTCTACTCCACGGCCGCGATCTTCGTTGGCGGGATCTTCAGATGGCTGTTTGACGTGCGCCTCAAGCGAATGGAGGTCTCCAACGAGCAGCGACAGCGTGCCGAGAACACGGGTGTGCTGCTCTCATCCGGGTTCATCGCGGGTGAGTCGCTCATGGCGGTGCTGATTGCGCTCCTGTTCATCGGCTCGGAGAAGTTCCCCTGGTTGTTGGGCTTCCAGAGGCTCTCGTTCGGGGCCGAACCGCAGTTCTGGCTGGGCCTCGTCATCTTCCCGGTCGTGCTCTACCTCCTCGCATGGTTCACCATCGACAAGATGCGGCAAGGGAACGGGTGAGCCCCAAAGATTGGGGCGCACCCTCGGCATGCGTATCGAGGGCAGCCGCCTCCCGTGTGGGAGGCGGTTGTCGTTATCTCAAGACGTAGAATGGTGTGGCCAAGGCGGCGACGCGACGAGCTCGAAGGCGTGAACCTCCTGGAGCTGGTGCCGGTACGGATCGCCGAGTGGGAGGAAGTCGGGGAGCGTGTGGTCGTCATCCGGCCAGCACCGGAGAGCAAAGGGCTACGCTCGCTGCTCGACCGGCTGCTGTACGAGTTGGCGGCCAAGCGACTCCGCTTGGATGAGGTCGGGAGCTTCGCCTGGCGCCAGCTCGACGGCACACGCACCGTCGGGGAGGTTGCCGTGCAGCTGCGCGAGCGGTTCGGCGACGCGGTCGAGCCGGCCGAGCAGCGGTTGGGGAAGCTGGTTTCGGTGTTCCGGCGCGAGGGTCTTGTGGCGTACCCGGGGTTTGACGACACGGAGGGGCGGTAGGACGGAAGGTTGGAACGACGGAACGTGTGTCGCGAGATCTACCGTTCCATCGTTCCCTCGTACCGCCGAACCGCCGATCCGCCGGCGTAGTCTCCAGTCACGTCCGGCTCGAACAGGCGGTTGAGGATCAAGGTCGTGAGAACACGCACTTTGTTCTTGGTGCCAACCAGTCTGAGCAGGTACACCGTCCGATAGATCCACCACGCCAGGAGTCCGGTGACCCGCACCCCCAGGATGTCCACCAGGGCCACGCCCCCACCTGTGAGATGCTGCATGAGGCAGCGGGAATGGTTGGGTATATGACGGTGGAGTAGGTGGCGGGGGGCAGCCCTGCCTGGTCAGTGGTTGTGTGGTTAGTGGTTCGTTCCGGTCACGAGGATCCCCCAGGTGACGACGTACCACAAACCACAACCCACAGACAACAAACCACCCCCTTTTTCACATCCTCCCCTCTTCCCGCTCTTCCATACCGTGCCATTTGAAGAACAGTACTGACGCGGTGCCGAAGATGATCAGCCCGCCGACCACTTTCATGATCAACCCGGCCAGTTGCTGATCCTGCCGCGCCGAGAGGTTGACCGCTCGGGGAGCAAGCTCGTACAGGGCGTAGAGCGGATAGTCGGCGAAGGTGAGGAACGCCGCTGGCACCGTGGGAATGAAGACGTTCAAGATGAGAAAGAGAATGCGAGCCGGGTACGACAGGGGATGAAGCTCAGGTAGGGGGCCCAGCACCTGCCACCAGAACACCAATCCGGAAGCGAGCCACGTCATGTCCATCAGGAACGATCCGAGCTGGCTGACGGTGAGCCGGTCCACCAGTGTGGGAAGGTGCGTGGCTAGCAGCACGACGTTGAAGATCGCGAAGGCTATGAGCGGGCGGCTCAAGAAGCGGGCGGTGTGGTATGCCGGTCGGGGCTTGATCAGCAGGCGCAGCAGCCACGCCGGAGTTCCGTGGATGAGCAGGGGAGGGGCCACCAGGGCGAACAGCAGATACTGCCCGGTGTGGACGCTGACGAGGTAACCGGCTCCCAGGGGGCCCACCGGCCAATCCGCGGCGAGCCACAGCGCCAGCACGCCCAGCACGAAGGAGACGATCTGGCCCCGTCTGGCTGGTATGGGCTCACCCGGCGGTCTGAGCCGGCGGAGCGCGGCCACGTAGCCGCCAATCAGGAGAGCGGCGAGCAACCACACCCCGGGGTACGGACGCCAGGTCCACTCCCACGCCGTTCCTTGAGCGAAGCACCACCAGGTCATCGGCGCGAAGGCTCGCCCTGGTCCAGCCGCTTGACGACCTCGGTGTAGCTGAGGACGGGCACCGGAAACCGCAGCATGGTACCGCTGGCTAGTGCCAGCTCCACGGCAATGGTGTCGCCCAAGTTCAGCGGCCGGACGAGGTTGGAGAACATCACGTGATAGCCCCCTGGTGCTAGGCGGGCGAGACCGTGGGGCGGGATCGGCAACGCCTCCACGGGCGTCATGCGAGCGATGCCGTCCTGGGTCACCACGTTGTGGAGTGTCGCCTCCCCGGCCGGCGAGGTAATGGTCAGAAGCGTGTCCGCAGCCTCACCGTCGTTGACCACCGTGAAGTAGAGGGAAGCCACGTCCGGTGCCGGGGATGCGGGCGCGTAGGCGTGGTACACCGTGAGATCGCCCGACGACGCGACGGCAACCGGCGCCGATGCCCGCTCGCCGCTGGCACAGCTCAATGCTGCCAGCGTGGAGATCAGGAGTGTCAGGCAGTTGGTCGTCTTCACTGCGCCGGCCAGTCGGCCTCCACCAGCAGGGGGAGGTCGTGGGCCCAGTCGGCCTGCCGGGTGCCCGACGGGTAGACCACATGCGCCCGGTTGTCACCGGTGAACGCGATGATCTGGGCGGCGTGACCGACGGTGTAGTCGTCCTCACTGGTCTGCTGCTTGATGGCGGGCGGGAGATTCAGCGCTCGTTGAATCTCGTTCACCTGCTCGATGGGCCCCCGGAGCCCCACGAAGGACGGATCGAACGCGTTGAGCCAGGTCCGCAGCCGCTCCGGGGTGTCCCGGTCGGGGTCAACGCTCACCATCACGACCTTCACCCTGTTCGCCGTCCGAAGCGGCAGTTTGCGCAACACCGCTGCCAGATTCGCCATGTGCACCGGGCAGATGTCCGGGCAGTAGGTGAACCCGAAGAACAGCAGCGTGACGTAGCCGTCCGTCTGCTGCCGGAAGGCGAACGGCTCGCCAGCGGTGTTGGCGAGGGTGAAATCGATCTTGGGCAGAGGATCGGGAAGCAGGATTCCCCGGAGCTCCCCGGGCTTGGGCTGCGCGTTGGGGTTACACGCAACGCTCCCCGACAGAACGGCGAGGCCAGCGAGCGCTCGAAGGAAACGGCCGCGCGCCGGTAACGTAGACAGGGCACCGCCCACGCTGAGAGGCATCAGAGGTCGTCAGACACAATTCAGGGACGATCCGAGACGACGTTCCGGTGAAATGTAGCAACACCGACCGCCGCGAACCGTCCCGCTCTAGGTGTGTGCCTTGACCGCCCGACCGCCGAACCGCCCGACCCCCCTCCTACCCGTCCGCCCGTCCGCCTGACCGCCCTAGTAACTCGCCCAGTTGTCTATCCAGGTATTCGTCATGGGGGCGAATCCGGCCAGGGAGGCCAGCGCCCGTCGCACGTAGTAGGAGTCGTGGTAAACGTAGAGGTAGTTCCCGTCTACATCGCCGACGTCGGCGTTCCGGCCGGTCTGCTCATACAGGCCGGAGACCACCGCCCCCCGCACGTAATTGGCGTACGTGTCCCATTCGATCTCGCCGCCGACCAGGACTACCCCAAGCCAGTAGAACCACGAGCTGCCGTTGACGTCCAAGTCTTCCGTCACGATCAGGATGCCGCTGCCCATGCCCCAACCCGATCCGAAATTGATGTTCAGGTCGCCCTCGATGATCGTGACACCAAAGTCCATGCTTCCCAGAGGGAACGAGGTATAATCGGGCTCGATACCCCCGGTGATGCTCTCAACCCAGTCGATCTTGGTCAGATCAGCCACCCACTTGCCGCTGCCGCCTTCCCGCACGCGCGGAGATGTGCCGTTGAGGGTGTATCGCGATAGGTTGTTCGGGCGCTGCCCGTTGGGTACCCGGAGCGCCGGGAGATTCGGGTCTTCGCAACCGGGGAGCCACCAGCCGGTTACGTCTTCCCCGTAGAAGGCGCCCGAGCTCGATGCCATCTGGACGAGACCGTTTGCCGCCGTGAATGCCGCCAGTACCTCCATGCTGTTGCGCTGCCAGTAGGCGAACTGCGCCACGGTCCGCACCGCCTGCGGGTCAGAGCCCTGCGTGGGGTCGACGAGATACCCTGTCGAGCGGACTACGTATTTCCACGGGAGAAGCGTGTCTGCCGGCTTCTGGATCACATGCGGCACCACCCAGGCGTAGCCGCCGTTCACGTTGATGCGGGTGGAATCGCCGTCCAGAGGGCGGATCGCCCGATAGCAGGCATCGAAGTTTACGGTGCCGAGGTAGGTCTGTAGTCCGCTCTCAGCCACCGCCAGCGCGTTCACGACGTCGCCGCTCGACTCGGCGACGCGACGGTCCATCTGCACCCGCACGAACACTGCCGAGAGCATGATGGTCACCATCGCCAAGACGAAGATCGTCATCGGCAACGCAAACCCGTCTTCGCGCCTCATGCCTTGCATGCTCAGTTCGCCTTGTTGGTGAATGCCACTTGCGTCACGAGCTCGAACCGCTCGGGTTCCGTCCTGCCTTGGGGCGGGCTTTCGCTGATGCCGATCAGACGGAGCTCTAGTCCCCGGACCGTCTCCAGGTCGGCCGGAGGCGTGTCTTGCACCGAGAGCTTCGGCCCGGTTAGGAAGCCGAATCCCGCGGCGGAGTCGAACGGCACAGCAATCTCATCGTTCGACTTCCCCACGCTGCGCCACAGGGCCACGCGGCCGGCGAGCTCAGCCGATGCGGCGAAGCGGTACGTCACCAGTTGGTACAGGTAGAATACTCGGCCAGACGGCACGGCTGTCGGCGGATTGATCTGAACGAGCTCGCCACCGGGTACGACCCGGATGCTGTCAGCCGTGCACTGGGCCTCCTCAGTTGAGGGGTTCGCCTTGACCCCTGCGAGAAAGCGGTACTCCCCGGCGTCGTCGTGCCAGGCCATGCCGGCGACGACCGCCGACGCGTAGGTGAGCGAGTCGTAGGGCACCAGGGTCGCGATCGTACCCTCGGCGGTCGTCCGGCAGGTCATCCCGAATGCCACCGGGATTCGCACCGTCACGGAGTCGGGCGAGGCCGCCATCAGCCCGCTGTCGGAAACCATGCGCAGCTCGACGGCCATCACGTTCAACGCCGAGCGTGCCGTCTGCCGGGCGCTCACCATGGCGTCCTGCCGGCTAACGAACCGGGAGTCGCTCATCAGCATGCGCACCAAGGCGATGCCGAGGATCGCCATCACGGTGGTGGCGACCATCAGCTCCACGAGCGTGAAGCCCCGCGAATTCAGCTTGCTCGCAGTGTTGATTTGAGCCTCGGCTTGTTGCGGTCCACCTCAACCGTGTCAGGTAGTGCCACCAGTGAACCGGTGGGGGAAATGACTACTGTGACGCGCTTCAGATTGGTGGAGAGCGTCTGCACTGTGACGCACTTGGAGTAGGTGAGCAGCCCGGTGGTGTCCGTGGTGCAGCCAATCGCCGTATCGAGGCTGTCCCACGCCAGGCCTCGTGCCCAGGCTGCCGCGCTGGTGACGGCAGCGCTGCGGTATCCCGCGGCCGCCGACTGGCGCGTATGGCGTGCCACCTGGAACATGAGTCCCCCAAGGGCCACAAGCACCGCGGCCAGGATGCTCAGCGCGATCATGATCTCGACCAGGGAGATGCCGGCATCTCCCCGGGCTACCCGGATGGCACGGAGCCGGCGCGGCACCATTGCTAACTCTCGCTCACGCCGAGGATGCGCACCTGCCCGGCGCTGGTCAGTCTCACGTGCCGTTCATAGTCCTGAATCGACACGGTGAACGTGGTGGTTGCCGTGGCGACGCCGTTGGGGAAGATCTCTACCGTCGTCTTGGGGCTCACGTCGAACGCGTCGATCATGTAGTCGGTTTCGTCTCCGAAGAACCGTTGGCGATACACGGTGGTGCCCGGGCGGTCGCGGATGAGGTACGCCTTGAGCACCGGCTGAGCGATGATCACAACCGGCCGACGCTGCCGCGCCGCCATGGCCTGCGCGTACTGGAGATCGGCTGCGATGACGGCAGTCGTTCGCCGCACCCTCTGCCGCTCGAGGGCCGGCAACATCTGCCAGTAGCCCACTGAGGTGAGGATGCCCAGCACTACGAGCACCAGCAGCATCTCGGCCAGAGTGAAGCCGGCCAATCGTAGTCTTCCGGCGGCCGGGGTGGACCGGCCTACCTGGGATAAGTGCGATGAGTGGTGTGGTTCGCACCACGCTAGGCGATGTAGCATCGCGCCAAGTTAACTCGTTGTGTGCACTCGTGTTAGATGTGTGCGTACACGTGTAGCAGGCAGGAGCGGTGCGCCGGAGGGCGCAAGGCGGGGCACCAGAAGCCGGCCGGTTGCCGGTCCATCCCGCCACGGGCGCCCGCTCCCGCCTGCAAGAACCCGCTCAACTTGCCCAATTGGAACCTCCAGGGTCGGTGACCTACGACACCTCTGGGTGCAGGGCCTACTGGGTCGAATTGTGCCAGCTACGCGTCGACTTCCTTCCGGCTGCGCCTCGTCATTCATCGCGTGAGCGCAACCGCGTGTGGCAAGCAAACTTCCAGCGCTGCCCCCCGAGCCCGGGAGCCCCGCTGCGCTACTTGCGAACCCCGGGGAACGGCGTAGAGTACACTGGCCGGCGCACTCCGGCGTCGGTTCGTGATGTTTGGCACGGACCGCACGGAGCCGCCGTTCCAGTTTGTATGGGATCTGTGCCTGCTCCTCGCGATCTCTCTGCCGTGGCGACTGTCACTCGCTGGCTGGCGGCCGCGCGCCACTCCCGCGGCGCCTGGTACGAGCTCGGCTGGACGATAGTCGAGATGGTGCTGGTGGTGGCGATCTTTGGGACTCTCCTGGCGATGGTCACACCGCAGGTTACCAAGCATATCGACCAGGCCCGAGTCGCCAGAGCCATCTTGGACATCGAGGGCATACAGGCCGACCTCGCCGGAGTAGAAATGCTGGGCGAGGGTCTGCCGGAAACCCTGGCGGAGATTGGTCGGGATATGTTGGACCCGTGGGGCAACCCCTATCAGTACCTCAGGTTCGAGCGTGGCAAGCCCGTTCCCCCGGGGGCCCGGAGGGACCGCTTCCTGGTTCCCATCAACACGAGCTACGACCTGTATAGCATGGGCAAGGACGGCGCAACCACGGTAGCGCTGACGGCCAAGCCCAGCCAGGATGACGTCGTGCGCGCCAATGACGGGGCGTTCATCGGCTTGGCCGTTAGGTACTAGCTGACTGCCAATGGCTATCCAGACGGCCTTTCTTCGAACTCGCGTCGCCCGCCGAATCCTCGGCCTGTTCGTGCTGTGTGCCATGGTCCCCTTGGTCCTGTTGGCATCCATCTCCTATGTCCTGGTAACGCGGCAGCTGAACAACCAGAGTCGGGAGCGGGTGCAGCAGGCGAGCAAGATTGCCGGTATGGGGCTCCTCGAGCGACTGCAGTTCTTCGAGGCCGACCTGAGAATCGTGGCCTCCGGTCTGCGGGCTCGTCCCGGCCGAGTGCCGGAGGGCTCCCCGCAGGGGAGTGGCAGTCCGTTCCTTGGCGTGGCGCTTCAGGGTCGCGACGGGCGAACGGATTCCCTCAGCGGCCGCTTGCCGGAGCCGCCCCCGCTCGACGCGGCGGAGGAGCAGCACCTGCGGATGGGCCAGTCCCTGGTCTCGGTCCAGTGGCCCTCCGGCGAGTTGTCGATCCTCATGGCGCAGGCCGTGGATGCCGAGGACCCAGATCGAGGGATCCTGTGGGCAAGCCTGGATCCGGCTCACGTGAGTGCGGGCGAGGACGATGCGGCCGTGCCGCCGGACATGGAGCTCTGTCTGTTCGATCATGCCGACCGGCCTCTTTACTGCTCGGAGTTGGCATCGCGCCCGCTGGTCGAGAAGGTCAGATCCGCCGTCGAGGGCAACGGTGGCGAGTTCGAGTGGCGCGACAACCGGGGTGCGTTCCTGGCGGGATTCTGGCAGGTCTTCGTCACTGGCTCGTATGCCGCACCGCCGTGGTACATGGTGCTGAGTCAGTCCAAGGAGAGCATTCTCCTACCCATGGCGAGCTTCAAGATGGTCTTCGTCCCTGCCGTTCTCATGGCGCTGTGGGTGGTGCTGCTTCTGAGCAACGTGCAGATCCGACGGAGCCTGAATCCCATTGAGAAGCTGCAAGAGGGAACGCGCCGTGTCGCTCAGCGGGACTTCGATACGCCGGTCGTCGTTGAGAGCCGGGACGAGTTCGAGGACCTCGCGGGCTCCTTCAATGCCATGTCCCAGCGGCTGGGCAGGCACTTCAGTGCCCTGACTGCCATGAACGAGATCGACAGGGCCATCCTATCGGCGCTGGAAACGGACGAGATCATCAAGAACTTGCTGTTTCGCACCCCTGCAGCTCTGGGATGCGACAGCGTGACCGTGAGCTTGAGGGTTTCCCCGGGAAATGGTGATCGCTGGCGCCGGATCGCGGTCATCGAGGGGGAGACGGTCGCGCAAGAGGTGCAAGTCACACCGGCGCAGGTCAGGGAGCTGCGAGACCATCCCGACTACCTGCTGCTTGACGGGGCCGAGGTACCCGGCTATGTAGCCTCCGTCCCCTTGGCCGAGCGCACGATTCGGAACTACGTCGTTCTTCCCGTTTCCATGAAAGAGGATTTGGCGGCCCTCGTGGCGCTGGGGTTCGCCGACCCAGCGGCTGTGCAGGAGGATGATCTCCTTCAAGCCCGAGCGCTGGCCGACCAGGTGGCCGTGGCCTTGTCCAATGCTCGACTTCTCGAGGAGCTCGATCAGTTCAACTGGGGCGCCCTCGCCGCGCTGGCGCAGACGGTGGACGCCAAGTCGCCGTGGACGGCGGGTCACTCGGAGCGAGTGACGAGGTTGTCGTTGGCGGTGGGCCACGAAATGGGCCTGCCGCCGGAGCAGATCGATATCTTGCATCGGGGCGGCTTGCTGCACGACGTCGGGAAGGTAGGCGTCCCGGCCTCCGTTCTGGACAAGCCTGGGAGGCTCAACGACGAGGAGTGGGTGATCATGCGCTCCCACGTTACGGTGGGTGCGAGGATCCTTTCCCCGATCCCCGCGTACGCGGACCTGATCCCGATCGTGTTGTATCACCATGAGCGGTGGGATGGGTCGGGGTATCCGGAGGGGCTGGCCGCCGAGGACATACCGTTCCTTGCTCGGCTGCTGGCGGTTCCCGACGTGTACGACGCCCTGACGTCGGATCGTCCCTACCGGTCAGCGTGGCCCCTGGCCAGGGTGATGGACTACATCACCGACTCCTCCGGCACCCAGTTCGATCCAGCCGTGACGGACGCGTTCCTGGCTGTCATGGGGCGGCCGGAGCCGCTCTCACGGTACGCGACCTTTCCCCTCATCCGCAGCGCTACAGAGTGAGGGCGCGTTGATTACCCAAGCCAGCTATGGATATGGATAAGGCAACGGAGCAGTCCCGATGGCAGAGACAAACGATCCCGAGATACCCTTCCAGCATCGTGAAGCCATGCTGCGAGCCAAGGCAGCTGAGGTGCTTGCGGCGATGAATCAGCCCGACCCTGGTTCGCGCCCGCCGAGGAGAGGGTCGTCGGCGGATGGCCGCACGCGAATCACCGTATTGGGAGCTGTGTTCGCGGTGATCGCCGTTGTAGCGGTCGTCGCCTACGGTATCCGCTTCCTCCCGAAGGACAAGACCATTCCTGACGAATTGGTGGGCGTCTGGCATACAACGGATCCCAGGTATGCGGATCGCCCCTTCGAGATCACCAAGGACATCCTCATCTTCCACCAGGGAGGCACGGATTCGACGGTCCACGAGATTCTTGAGGTGAAACGGGACGAGGGCGTCCGGGAGACGTTGTACACCATCAACTACGACAACGAAGAGGCGGTATACGAGTTCGCGTTCTACTACTCGGCGGTACCGGAGGGTGTGATCCGCTTCAAGAATCAACGACATATGGAGTGGCGGAGGGGGGGACCGTAGCCTTCAGCCCTCAGCTGTCTCCTTAGGCGTCGCGAGCAATTCGCCATTCGCAATTCGCAATTCGAGGGCTGTAGCCTTCAGCCCTCAGCCTTCAGCTAAGCAAATCGCAATTCGCAATTAGCAATTCGATGCCGTCTTTCTGATTAGCGGTGGTAGCATCTTCTTGATGTCTACCACCGCTTTCAACAGCACTGCGCAAGCATCGGTGTCGAGGAACGCTAGGTCGCGACTGAGTTCGAGCAGGTAGTCAAGCTCGGACGCGGATCCCAGGGCTACCTGGAAGAAACGTGCTCGATCCGGTCCTGCCGGCCTGCCGCAGCCCTCCGCGATGTTCGCAGGTACTGATACCGCAGCGCGCCGAAGCTGTGCGGTGAGACCGTACATCTCCTACTTGGGAAATGTCCTTGTTCCTCTGTAAACGAGCAGGACAAAGCGGTGTGCCTTTCGCCAAACGCGCAGCGTTCGGAAGTCGCGAAGCAGTGGTCGTCGGCGAGGCTGAGAAGCCATGGTCCCTAATCATAGGTACATGGCCGTTCAATGACGGTGCCAATCGATTGCGTGCTGTAGCACTCCGTTGCGGGAGGGCAGGGTCGGGTGGCAACGCGCGTGCCGCGCTACGAATTGCGAATTGCGAAATGCGAACTGCTCGCGATCGCCGACGGCTGAAGGCTGAAAGCTGAAGGCTTACGAGCGAGGGCTTGCCTCCCCGCCGCAAGGTACAGTCCCACCAACACCAGACTCGCCACGCTGACGACGAGCTTAAGAACTGCCGGCGCTCCGCTCGCCGATAGAAAGCCCTCAATCAACCCGGCAAGGATCAGGAGGCACGCCGCCGCGCCGACGAGCCGGATGGCGAGGCGGCCGTGCACCACGAGGGCGTCCCGCCGCGCGAGATCGCCGGGGGCAACCAGCGCCCGCCCGACTAGGAGCCCGGCTCCCCCGGCGATGAAGATGGCGGTGAGCTCCAGCACGCCGTGTCCGGCCACGAAGGTGAGGATCCAGCCAGCGAGATGATAATTGGCAAATAGGCCAAGCACCGCGCCGAAAAACAGACCGTTGAAGACGAGCACGAGGACCGTTCCGATGCCGGCGGTGATTCCCAAGGCGAACGCGCCGAACGCGACCTGCACGTTGTTGGTGATGATGGCGGACGCCATGAATGGCAGGTAGGGGGAGGGCGCTTCCGCATAGCCACGACCGGCTGCGCGCTGGTACTCACCGCCCTCGGCCCGGGCGATCATCCCGTTGGGCATGATCTCGTGCACGATCTCCGGACGCTCGCGTACCAGGATGTAGCCAACCGTGCCGGGGATGAAGAAGAGCAAACTTGCCACCAGAACATACCGTCGTGCCCGGTAGACGGCGGCAGGCAACTCACGAAGGAGCAGGCGACCCAGCGGGAGCCGCCGCACGCCCCGGAGCCCGTACAACGCATTGTGCCCGGCGCTCACAATGCGACCGAGATACTCGAGGACCCGGGGATCCACGCCGTAGGTCCGTGCCCGCGCAAGGTCGGCGGCGATCTCTCGGTATTCAGCTGCAAAGCCGGTGAGTTCTCGGCCCGACAGGCTCTTCAACCCTTCTTTCTCCACGCGTGACGCGCGCTGCCGGAAGGCTTCCCACGCCTGCTGTTTCATCGCCACGAACCGGTCGCCCATTCCCGCCGCCCTTGCGCCGCCGCCACCTCGGCGCGCCGCCGTCTTGGCGCGTCGCTTGGTCAGCTCCGTGTCATACAGCGTGATGAGGAACTTCTCCGGTCGCGGGTCTCGCTCGGGGAAGCGCTGCCCCAGGCGGTCTGCCAGCTCCGGGGCAAACCGGAGACGCACCTCTGGTGCCAGATCGTCCAGTCGCAAGATGAACTGCTCCAGGAGCCGGAACTCGTCGTCCGACAGAGCCGGCGGTCCGGCGTCGAGCTGCTCTGCCTCTGCGGGCACCGGAGCGGCCAGCACGAGGTCTTCGGGGCGGTCGCGGACCACGATGGTTCCGGCCACCACATCTCCCAGCCGCTTGTGATGCGACTGAAAGAACACGAACAGCATGCCCACCACGTACGACCCAAGCGGCTGGATGTCGACCAGTCGAACCAGGTTGCGTGCGGCGGCTGCGGTGAAGGTGATGGGGTGTCCGGTATCCATGACCACCCGGATCCCCAGGCGGCGCTTGCCGGGGGTGCGACCGCCCGCGAGGGCCTCAAACAACGTGAAGTACCCCCAGAACATCACGAACCAGATGAACAGGAGCGCAGCGCCGGCCCAGCCCCGGAGCCAGGTCCCCAGTGTACCGGCGATGGAGAACATCAACATCACCAGTATCAGCATGAGGAACAGGACCACGAGGTCGTAGATGGCTGCGGCCGTGCGGGAGCCCAAGCCCGCCAGCTCGAACCGGAGAATCACATGCTCCGGCGTCTCCACGGCGATGCGGCGGGAGAACTGCAGTGTCTTCGGGTCTCGCGTGTCGGGCATTTGCAGAACATCTTATCGCACGGGAGGAGCCATGGCCACATACCAGATTCGCAGCCTGTCGCTGGGCGAGATCCTGGACGGTGCCTTCGCCATCTACCGTACGTACTTCGCCACCCTCGTCTCCATCGCCATCGTGTGCGAGGGCGTGCCCGCGGTGATGAACACCTATGTCGAGCTGGGAGGGGGCCCTTTGCAGCATCCCGTGATGTGGTTTGCTGCGTTCGTGCTGTCAGGTCTGGGAGGCTTGGTGGCCGCTGGAGCCACTATCTGGGTCATTTCGGAGGTTTACCTGGGCCGCGATCCCCTGATAGGCAACGCCCTGGGCTACGCGCTGGGAAAGATCGTGCAGCTCTTCATTGCGGGGCTGGCAAAGTACATCCTGGTCTTCATCACCTCGCTCTTCTTTCTCATTCCGGGAATCATCGTGGCCTGCGGGTACGCCGTCGTGACTCAGGCCGTCGTGCTGGAGAAGCTGCCGTCGGCGACCGATGCCCTGGGCCGTTCGTGGAAACTGACCAAAGGATTCAAAGGGAAGGCCCTGGTGCTGGGCATCGTGGTGTTTGCCCTCATCATGCTGCCGCTCATGGCGGCTGGGGCGTTTGCCGTGTTCGTGCCCGGGTTGGAGACGACATTTACCGTGGGCGGACAGCTGCTTCAGCTCCTGCTCTATCCTATCGTGGCGTGTGCGTTCACCTTGTTCTACTACGACCTTCGCGTACGTAAAGAGGCGTTTGATCTCGAGCACCTGAGTCAGCAGCTGGGTGTCGAGCCGGTCGAGGCGTGACTACGCAGTTCCAGACGCCGCCAGCCGACTCGCTGCGCTCAGTGTTGCGGCGCGTGTTCGAGTCGTCCGAGTACGACTGGGAGCTGCCGCGGGATCCTCTCCGGTTCTTTCGGGAGCTGTATAGCGCGTTCCTCGAGTGGCTCGACCAGCTGCAGCAGGCTCATCCGGTTGTGTTCTACGTGCTCATGGGCCTGCTGACCGGCCTCCTCCTCGCGATCCTCGCTCACTTCGGCTACCTCGTGTGGCGGGCGCTCCGGCCACGGGCTATAGCCGAAGCCGTACGTGGCGGGCCGGTCGCGCGTGCGCGGGACGCCGCGTGGCACCTCGGGGAAGCCCGCCGCCTGGCCCAGGAGGGACAGTACGCGGAGGCGCTGGCCCACCGGTTCTCGGCCCTCGTGCTCGAGTTGGATGGGCGCAAGATGCTCAAGTTCCATCCGGCGAAGACGCCGGCCGAATACATCTTCGAAGCGCGGCTCGGTGACCCCGGGCGGAACTCCCTCACCGGACTGGTCAATGCGCTCTACAAGCACCTGTTTGGCGGGGTGCCGTGCACGGCTGAGGACCTCCACGTGTTTGATCGGCAGGCCGCCGACCTGGTAGCGTACGGTGCGACGAGCTGAACTCACGGTCGTGCTGCTGGTGGCCTTCGGCATCGCGCTGGTGCTGGCCGCCCTCGCCGGCGTCCGATCAGCGCCCAGCGAGGACCTGTTCGACGTGCGGCGATCCACGCAGCTCACCGGGCCGGACGGGGCCAAGGGATTCGCGGACGCCCTGGAGGCGCTGGGGGTCCGAGTGGAGCGGCGGCGGCGGGCGCTGTTCGGCATCGCCGCCGACACGGTTGCGGTGGACCCCAACGCGTGGTTCGCCCTGTTGAGCCTGATTCCACAGCCGCTGGACTTCAGTCGAGCGGCCCGCGGTGCTGGGGGGGGCGGGGCCCTTCCCTCGCCGGTGGAGGCGCGTGAGCTCATGAGATACGTGGCCCGGGGTGGGGCGCTGTTGCTCGTGGGGGGAACAGGGATCGAGCGGTGTCTCGGTGTTCGGGTAGACCGCCTTCCCAGGGGCGAGCGGGACGTGGTGGAGGTCAGTTCGCCATCTGGGGCTGAAGAGCTACCCGCAGCGCGGTATGTGCTGCGAAGGATCGGAGGAGCGGTGCAAGAGCGTGGGGCAGCCGACAGCGACGAGTTCGGCACCCCGAGGTGTGAGGCGCCTGAAATCGTGTCGACCCGCTTGTTGCTGCGGGCTGCCAACGGCCGGGCGGTCGCCTGGAAGATGCGGCTGGAGGGTGGTGGTCGGGTGATCCTCGTCGCCGACTCCCGCTATTTCTCCAACCAGTTCCTGCGGGAGACCGACGCCGGACTGGCCGTGCTTCGGTGGCTGCTGGACGAGGGGCCCACTCGCGTCATCGTGGACGAGTACCATCAGGGCTTCGGTAAGGGAGGCTCGATCTTCGGCGCGGCGTGGTATTGGGCCCGCACCCGACCGGGTGGTTGGGCGATCCTGCAACTCGCGTTCGCGGGCCTCCTAGCGCTGGCAGTCAGCGCAGTGAGATTCGGGCCGGCGCTCCGGGTGGTCGAGCGGCGCCGTCGCTCGCCCCTCGAGCACCTGGACGCGTTGGCCGTTGGATTGGAGCGTGCGGAAGGCCGTGACACCGCCGTGCAACTAATCACCATGGGACTGCGGCGCCGGTTGAGTCGTACCGGCCACCTGCGTCGCGCGTCCGGGCGTGATCTCAAGCAGTGGCTGGAGTCGCTGGCCCTCGCCGCTCGCTCCAACGACGCCCGGGCGGCGGTCAAGCGGCTCGGCTGGCTGCTGCGTGAACGGGGCGGAGACGAGCACGTGCTCAATGCCGCCAGATCCGTGGAGGACGTGTGGGAAGCACTGCGACCGGCACACAGGTACAAGAGATCCTAGCCGCGCTCCGCCGCGTCGTGCTGGGGCAGGAAGGTGCCACCCGCGACTGTCTCGTCGCACTCCTCGCCCGGGGACACGTGCTGCTGGAAGGGGTGCCGGGAACCGCAAAGACGCTCCTGGTGCGCACGCTGGCGCGAGCCCTCGACGTGAGCTACGCCCGCATCCAGTTCACGCCGGACCTCATGCCCGGGGACATCACCGGGATCTCAGTGCTCACAACGGGGCAGGAATTCGTATTTCGTCCCGGACCCCTGTTCCACGACCTCATCCTGGGCGACGAGATCAACCGGGCACCTGCCAAGACTCAGGCCGCGCTGTTGGAGGCGATGCAGGAACGTACCGTGACCGTGGATGGGAAGAGCCATTCTCTGTCCAGGACCTTCACAGTCTTCGCGACCCAAAACCCCATTGAGTTCGAGGGCACCTACCCACTTCCCGAGGCCGAGCTCGACCGGTTCATGCTCAAGGCGAGCATGGGCTACCCCCCGGAAGACGTCGAACAGGGCATCCTGGGCCGCTACCTGGAGGGTTTCGAGGCAGATCTGCCGGAGACCTATGGGGTGGTACCGGTGGTTGACGCCGAGGGGGTGGAGCGGCTGCGGCAGGCTGTCGCGGCTGTGCGGGTGGAGCCGAGGATCACCGCGTATATCACCAAGATCATCCGGGCCACTCGGGAGGCCGCCTCCCTCACCCTCGGCGCCAGCCCGCGAGCCGGCGTCGCGCTGCTCAAGACGTCCCGCGCGCTGGCCCTGATTGAGGGCCGGGACTTCGTGATCCCCGATGACGTGAAGCAGCTTGCAACCCCAGTGCTGCGACACCGAGTGGCAGTGGCGCCCGAGCTGGAGCTCGAGGGAGTCACGCCCGACGTGGCGCTCAAGTCGATTCTCGACCAGACGGAGGCGCCGACGGCGTGATCCTGCCGACGCGGCGGGTGGTGATCCTGGTGGCCTGCTTCGCGCCGGTGGCGCTCCTGGGGTACGTCTCGCCGGTGGCGCTCGACGTCTTGGCGGCGTTGAATGCCGGGATCCTGGTCCTCGTGCTGGTTGATGGGCGCCGGGCCGTTGCCCCGGACCGGCTCACGGTCGAGCGGCTCGCGCCTGACAGCTTCTCAGTGGGGCGCCCCACAGAATGCACCTACCGCTGGCGGAATCCGGCTCGCCGTGCGGCGACCCTTGTGGTGCGGGAGGCGCGTCCCGAGCTGCTGGGTGGTGTGCTACCGCCGCGGGTAGTGGCCGTGCCGGCCTCCGGTACGCGAAGGGACACACTCCCGGTGCTGGCTACGCGTCGCGGGCGGGAGACCGCAGGGTGGCTGGCCGTGCGGAGCCGCGGACCGCTGGGTCTCGCATACCGCCAGGGCCGGATCGGCCTTCCATGGAGCGTCACGGTCTACCCCAGCCTCCCGGCTGCGCGGCTCAAGGCGTCGGTGGCGGAGGCAGTGCGGCGGCGGGAGAGCGGTCTCAAGACCATGCGCCGACCTGGTGAGGGGCGACAGTTCGAGAGCCTCCGGGAATGGGTGCCGGGAGATGACACGCGACACATCGACTGGAAGGCCACCGCGCGGCGCCGCAAAGTGATCGCGCGCCAGTACGAGGAGGAGCGGCGGCAGCAAGTCCTCCTGGTGCTGGACGCCGGTCGCCTGTTGACCGCAGACATCGCCGGCGAGGCCCGGATGGAGTACATCGTCCGGGCGGCATTGTGGCTTGCGTTTGCGGCGAACTACCACGACGACAACGTCGGGGCGATGGTGTTCTCCGACGCGATTCACCACTACGTGTCGCCCCAACGGGGGCGCCGCGGGCTTCGGCAGGTGCTGGATGTGCTGGCGGTGGTGCAGCCGAAGTTGGTGGAACCCGACTACCCGGCGGCCTTCCGATACCTGGCCGTCCGCAACCGGAAGCGGGCGCTCACCGTGTTCTTCACGGACGTGATTGATCAGCTGGCCTCGGAAGCGCTGGTGGCCAACCTCGCGTCCCTCAGACCCCGGCATCTACCGCTGGTGGTGACGCTGCGCAACCCGGAGCTGGACCGAGCCGCGGTTGCCCGTCCGACGGCCGTAGCCGGCGCCTACCGGAAGGCGGCTGCTGAAGAGCTGCTGGCCGCTCGGAACGAGGCCCTTGTAGCCATGCGCCGGGCGGGTGCGGTGGTGCTGGATGTGCATCCACAGCGGGCGAGCCGCACGGTGGTGGAACAATACCTTGAGCTGAAGAGGCGGGGACGGCTGTAACAAGCCCTCAGCGTTCAGCCGCACTTGGCACTTGGCAATCTGCAATTCGCAATTCGCAGTTCGTGGTCGCAAGTGCGTCGGCCCATGATGCGCAGCCACGAATTGCGAACTGCTAATCGCTAGTTGCTAGTTGCTGCGTCAGCTGAAGGCTGACCGCTGAGAGCTGACGGCTCACAGCCCCTGACGGCTGAAGGCTGAGGGCTTAGCGCTCTCGTCGCCCGCCACCGCGCGATATTCCAGGTCCGCCAGTCGGAGTCTTCCTCCTCAGTCCATTGTTCCTGAAGCGTCCGTGCGATCTCGCAGCGGTCGTGGTGTTGGAGCCGTCCCAGGCGTCCGGTGAGGGTGGGTACAGCATCGGCGCTGAGGCGACCTAGATAGGTCAGGTCCAGCTCCCGACCGGCCTCGGCGCGGGCGACATTGGTGCGAACGATGAGCGCGTCGGGGTTGATCACGTTCAAGCCAGCCATAACGGCGAACCCGCTGACCACCGCGCCGAAGGCGTAGCGCCGCGCACGGTCGCGCAGGATGGTCACCCCGAACCACACCAGTGCGGCGCCGAACCAGATCATGATTGCCGTCGCGTAGACTCGACTCTCCGTGAGGCCGTAGGCGTCCACATAGAGGCGCATCCGCACTAGCGCCGAGGCCATGATGAACGCGACGAGGAGTAGTTGGCCGGCAGCCAACGCTCGGAAGCTCTGGACCGTCTTCGGGTTCTGCCGGTCGAGCAGCCAGTCGGCTGCCAGCAACAGCGGGAGCACCAGGCCAATCACGGCGACGAGCTCGAAGAAGCCGCGTCGGGCGTACTCCGCATAGCTCAGTCCCGTGGTCGTGCGGATGATCTCTTCGCCGCCGAACAGATACCGGGCCTGCACGACCACGAATATGAGAAAGAGGAATGTCAAGATCCCCAGGGGTATGCTGAGCTCCACCAGCCCGAGGGTTGGTTTCCGCCAGGACTCCCGCGGCATCGAGGGGACTGCGTCACCCTTGAGGAGGGCTCGGAAATACCCGGCGGTGGCCCAAGCGATGAAGGCGGTCAGCATGAGGTGCGAGATGATCGTCTCGAAGTTCCAGTCGAACACCGAGCGAATCACGCTGTCGAAGACTGGGTCGGCCGACATCAGAAGGCTGCCGAAGACGAGAGTGATGGGGATGGCAAGGAGAGCGCCAACCAACACGGAGCCCGCGTGCCTCAGCCGACCTTGCCCCGTGATCAGGTGCCACTCAACGTCCTGGCCTGCAAGGAGGATCGGCCCAAATGCCGCATTGAAGCCCGTTGCCATGATTCCCCGCACGTAGTCGGAGACGCGGCCGGCCCAGAGCTTGACGCCCTGTGTTCGGAGCACCGGAAGGGTGAGGGCGGACCCGAACGCCAGAACGTTCCACGCTCTCAGGACGTGGGAGTCACGCCATGCCACGCATGCCGCGAAGAGGGCTGCGGGAAAGAGGACCACGGCGATGTCTGCCAGGCGGTCCGACCTAAGCAGTCGGTGCCCGTAGGCGGCTACGCCCAAGAGGGCAACCGTCCAGAGCAGGAAGTTGAGCCCCCAGGGTGTGGCGCGAAGCAGCGCATCGCCGAAGACCCCCAGGCCGAGGGTTGCAACGAGCGCGGTGGCTGCGAGGCGGGTTGGCATTAGCGCTGTTGCCGTAGCGATTCGCAATTAGCAATTCGCGATTCGTGACTGTGCATGCGCGGGACGCTGGTCCGCCCTTCACCACGAATTGCGAAGTGCGAATTGCTGATTGCTGTTGATGGCTGCCGGTTCATGGCTGACGGCTCAAGCTTGCGCGAGACCGTGCATGGGCACCTCCTGGCGGAGACAGGATCGTCTCCCCGCGAGTATAAAGTACTTTGCAATACAAAGTCAAGGTCATAGGCCTCATCACTGCCGGCGCTGCTTGGTAGACTCTCGCGAGACTCACCAGTAGGTTCGGCCGTACGATGACAGCGCCAACTTCTCCTGCGGAAGGCTCCCTGCTAGTGCGCCTCACGGAACAGCGCCCGCTGGTAGCGGTTGAGCTTCGGCCCCCGAAGATTGGCCTCTCGGCTGCCGCCAGCATGGACACGTGGATCGACATGTACCACTCGGTGCGGCGGCTGGCACGGCATGACACGGTCCTGTTCCTCACGGACAACGCCGTTGGCGAGTCGGAGGAAGAGAACCTCCGCCACCTCGTGACAAACCTGGCCGGTGATGTGAGCCCGGCGAAGTTGGCGCCGTTTCTCACCTGCAAACACGCCCTCGAGTACTGCCTGATGTACGCCGACCGGGCGGCGTCTCACGGGTTTCAAGCCCTCACGGTCCTGGGTGGCGATCGCACGGTCGGGCCACCTCGGTGTGTCGAGTATGCCTACATGCTGCGGCAGATGATTCGGCGGCGGCATCCCTCACTGGGGCTCGGAGGCTGGGCAAACCCGCATCGAGATCCTGGCGACCAGGTGGGCTACCTCTTGCGACAGAAATTCACCGGTGACTTCTACCTCACGCAGATCGTGTCACACCACGACATCCGGCAGGTGGAACGATTCGTCGAGGAAGCGCGGCGACGAGACGTGCCCTCTCCCGGCGTATTCGGCGTGTTTCTCTATCGGTCAGCCAATCCGGCAACCTTTGGGAAACTGCAGCGGTTCTTCCCAGTCCCGGCCGAAGCCGTGACGCGGGAATTCGAATCGGGGCTCTCGGCCGAGGAGATCTGCGCGAGGACCGTTCGCGCACTGCGCGACATCGGTGTGGACAAGGTCTACGTCAGCAACTTGGGCTTCCGGAAGCCGGAAGATCGGTATCGGAAGCTGATCCAGGTACTGGAAGCCTGAGCTCGCAAAGCTGGATCTAGCGGGCTGCCACTACGCAACTAGCAAGTCGCAATTGGCAATTCGTGACAAGTGGTAGAGGTGGAGTATGCTGCGCCCGTGCGTCCCCACGAAAAGCGAATTGCGAACGGCGAGCTACGAATACCCATCGCGAACTGCGAATAGCGAATCGCGATAACGTTACGAGTTGCGAATTGCTAATTGCGAATTGCTCGGTCAGCAACCACTTGCAACGCGACATCCACCTTGCCGAGGGGCGCGCTCACGTGGACGCCCCGGGCGGTGTCTCTTACCGCCTCCAGGATCTCCCGCGCTATGAGGATGCCCTCGGCGCGGGCTGCCTCCTGACCTCGTTCCTGGGCTTTTCGCATGCGGTTGATGACGGAGCGGGGGACCTGCTGTCCCGGCACCTCGTTTGCCAGGAACTCCGCGTTCCGCAGTGAGAGGAGCGGCCAGATTCCCGCGATCACGGGAAGGCGGAAGCCCTCGACCCGCTCTAGAAACGCCGCGAGTTGATCGGGATCGAACACGGGTTGCGTCACCGCAAACTCGGCGCCGGCATCGACCTTCCACGCCAGCCGACTGAGCTCACGCTCCACGTCCACGGCGGACTGGTTGAGGGCTACGCCGATGACGAACTTGGTCGGGGCCCCGATCGGATTCCCTCCGGGGTCGAGGCCGTGATTCAACCGATACACCACGTTGGTGAGGCCGATGCTGTCGATATCGAAGACCGCGGTCGAGTCGGGATACGGGCCCGTGCGGGGTGGGTCCCCCGTGACGATGAGGATGTTGCGCAGCCCCGCCGCTGCCGCGCCGAGGAGATCGCTGATCATGCCCAGCATGTTGCGGTCGCGGCAGGTGTAGTGAATCACCGTCTCGATTCCCACGTCCCGCTGGACGGTGATCCCTGCGGGGATGGCTCCCATTCTGCTTTGCGCCCGCGGACCGTCGAGGATGCTCACCGCGTCCACGCCCGCGTGCTTCAGCGTTCGACACTGTTCTATGAGGGTATCCGGCTGACAGCCTTTGGGCGGCATCAATTCCACGTTGGTGAGGAACCCTCCGGTGGCGAGCTTCTCCCCCCAGTGGGATCGCTCGGCTAAGGGTACCGGCTCGACCCCGGCGGGAGCCTCAACCTCCGATCGCGTCACCACGACGGTCTGCTGCCGCGGTTGCATGGTGGCGACGAGGTCCCGGATCTTCTTGATGTGCTCGGGCGTGGTTCCGCAGCACCCGCCGACGAACCGTGCCCCGGCGCGGATCATCCGCTGGGCGTAGTTGGCCATGTACTCCGGGCTCGAGAGGTAGATCTTGCGGTCACCGACTGACCGGGGAAGTCCTGCGTTTGGCAATGCCGAGAGCGGCCGATCCGTGACCTCCGCCATTCGTTCAATGCCGTCCAGCATGACTGCCGGGCCAACCGAACAGTTGAGGCCAACTACGTCAGCTCCGAAATCGGTGAGCGCGGTGGCGATCCTCTCGACGTCCGTTCCGTATGCGGACCGTCCGCTTTCGTCGATGGTCATCTGGGCGATGACCGGGAGACTGCTGAGGCCGCGCACGGCCCGGTAGGCGGCGTGAATCTCATCCAGATCGCTGAAGGTCTCCAGCATGAATCCGTCCACACCGCCGTCCAACAAGCCACGGACCTGCCGGCGGAAGAACTCTTCCGCCTCTTCCCGGGCGGTGGGACCCCACGGCTCGATCCGAATCCCCAGAGGTCCGATGGCACCCACGACGCACACGTGGCCTGGGGCCGCGTTACGGGCAATCTGTGCTGCGGCCTGGTTGATCTTCTCCGTCTCTGTGTCCAGGCCGTGGCTCGACAACTTGACCGGGTTGGCCCCGAAGGTGTTGGTCTCGATGATGCTGGCGCCAGCCTGGATGTATGCCTCGTGCACTTGCTGGACGACGTCGGGCTGGGTGAGGTTGAGTTCGTCATAGCACACGTTGACGAACATGCCTTTGCCGTAGAGCATCGTGCCCATGGCGCCGTCGATGACGTGGACCCGCCCGTCGTCGATGAACTCGCGAAGTGTCGCGCTCATGATGACACCGTGCTCGTAGCCGGCTCGTAGCCGAGGTTGGGCGCGAGCCAGCGCTCAGTGGTGGAAACGTCCGTCTCGGTCCGCGCTGCGTAGTCCTCCACCTGGTCGTGCCCGATCTTGCCGACACCGAAGTAGAACGCGTCGGGGTGAGCGATGTACCAGCCGCACACCGATGCGGCAGGTACCATGACGTACCGGTCCGTGAGCTGGATGCCGATTCGGTCGGTCACCTGGAGCAGCTCGAACAGCGTGCGTTTCTCGCTGTGGTCGGGGCACGACGGATACCCGGGCGCAGGGCGGATTCCCACATACTTCTCCCGGATGAGTTCCTCGTTACTCAGTCGCTCGTCCGGTGCGTATCCCCAGAATTCTCGTCGCACGCGCTCATGCAGTCGCTCGGCAAAGGCTTCTGCCAACCGATCGGCCAGCGCCTTGGTCATGATGCTGTGATAGTCGTCGTGCTGGTTCTCAAACGCGGTGGTCAATTCGTCCACGCCGAGTCCCGCGGTGACGGCGAACGCGCCGATATAGTCGGGTACCCCGCTCCCCCTCGGCGCTGTGAAATCCGCGAGGCACAGATTCGGCCGGCCAGGGGGCTTCTCCGCCTGCTGCCGGAGATGGTGCAGCACGGCGACTACCCGTGAGCGGCCCGCGTCGGCGTAGATCTCGATATCGTCATCGCCCACTGTGTTGGCCGGGAACAGGCCGATGACCGCATGTGCGGTAAGCAGCTTCTCCGACACTATGCGGGCGAGGAGCTGCTGTGCGTCGTGGAACAGCGAGCGGGCTTCTGCTCCCGCGGTTTCGTCGTCGAGTATCGCAGGATACGTCCCCCGGAGCTCCCACGTGCGGAAGAATGGTGACCAGTCGATGTAGCGGGTGAGCTCTTCGAGGGAGTAGTCCTCCAACGTCGTGATTCCCGGGGTGGCGGGCTGTCTTGGCCTATGGCTCTGCCATTGGATCTCGAACTTGCGCCGCCGCGCCTCCCCGATGGGTAGGATTCGGGCGCGCGCGCGGCGGGCGCTGTGCGTCTCACGGATCTGGCCGTACTCGTCCCGGACGTCCCGTACGAAGGCATCGCACTTGTCGCGGCTCCGGAGACTGCCGACCACGGTGACGCTGCGGGACGCGTCCGGGACATGGACCGTGGGACCCCCGTACTCCGGAGCGATCTTGACGGCCGTGTGAACCTTGGACGTGGTCGCGCCACCGATCAGGAGCGGTATGTCGAGACCCTCCCGTTCCATCTCTTTGGCGACGTGGGTCATCTCGTCGAGGGATGGCGTGATGAGGCCACTCAGCCCGATGAGATCAGCGTTGGCCTTTCGCGCCGTTTCGAGGATCTTCCCTGCCGGTACCATTACTCCCAGATCGATCACCTCGTAGTTGTTGCACTGGAGCACCACCCCGACGATGTTCTTGCCGATGTCGTGCACGTCGCCTTTGACGGTGGCGAGCACGATCTTGCCTTTGGATGTGCTAGCCACTCCGCTCGCCGCCTTTTCCCGTTCGATGAAGGGAACCAGATAGGCCACGGCTTTCTTCATGACCCGCGCGCTCTTCACCACCTGTGGCAGGAACATCTTCCCGCTGCCGAAGAGGTCGCCCACGATGTTCATGCCGTCCATCAGCGGGCCTTCAATGACTTCGATGGGCCGGTCGAACTGCTGCCGGGCTTCCTCCGTGTCCTCCTCGATGTAATCCAGAATGCCCTCGACGAGAGCATGGGCGAGCCGCCCGGCTACGCTCTGGTTGCGCCATTCCAGATTCTCCTGCCGCGTCTTGACCGTTCCTTCGACCCTGCGCGCGAGAGCGGTGAGGCGCTCCGTTGCGTCGGGCCGGCGGTTGAACAGGACATCCTCCACCGCGGTGAGGAGGTCTTCGGGGATGTCGTCGTAGACGGGGAGCGCTCCGGCGTTGACGATGCCCATGTCCATCCCGGCGCGGATCGCGTGATACAGGAATGCCGCGTGCATCGCCTCCCGCACCGCGTTGTTCCCACGGAAGGAGAACGAGAGGTTGCTGACACCTCCACTGACGAGGCAGTGCGGCAGCGTTTCCTTGATGGTGCGGCAGGCCTTGATGTAGGCGAGTGCGTACTCGTTGTGTTCTTCGATTCCGGTCGCCACCGCGAAAATGTTCGGGTCGAAGATGATATCCTGTGGCGGAAACCCCACCTGCTCCGTGAGGAGGCGGTAGGCGCGGTTGCAGATCTCCACCTTGCGCTCGGCGGTCTCGGCCTGGCCCTCCTCGTCGAACGCCATCACGATCACCGCAGCCCCGAACAACCGCGCGCGCGTCGCATGCTCGATGAAGGCCGCCTCGCCCTCCTTGAGGCTGATGGAATTGACGACGCCCTTTCCCTGAAGGCACTTGAGACCGGCCTCGATTACCTCCCACTTGGACGAGTCCACCACGATCGGGACCCGGGCGATGTCTGGTTCGGCGGCGATGAGATTCAGGAACCGCGGCATGGCGGCGGCGGAGTCGAGCAGTGCCTCATCCATGTTGACGTCGAGCAACTGCGCCCCGTTGGTGACTTGCTGTCGAGCCACCTCCAGTGCCGATTCGTAGTCCCCATCCTTGATTAGCCGTGCGAACTTCGCTGAGCCGGCGACGTTGGTGCGCTCACCGACGTTCACAAACAGGGTGTCTGGACGGAACACCAGGGGCTCGAGACCGCTCAGGCGGGCAGACGGCTCCGCCTCGGGGATGGGACGCGGCCGATGTGGGGCGACGGCCTGGGCAATGGCCTCGATGTGTGCGGGCGTCGTCCCGCAACAGCCGCCCACGATGTTCACCAAGCCGCTTTCCCCGAACTCCGCCAGTATCGCCGCCATCTCCTCCGGTGTCTGGTCGTAGCTGCCGAACTCGTTGGGCAGGCCGGCGTTCGGATGGCAGCTCACGAAGGTGTTGGCGATCCCCGAGAGTTCCTCAACGTGAGGCCGCAGCTCCTTGGCGCCCATCGCGCAGTTGAGGCCCACGCAGAGCAGATCTCCGTGACTGACGGAGATCCAAAAAGCCTCTGTGGTCTGCCCCGATAGGGTACGCCCGCTCAGGTCGGTGATGGTACCCGACACCATGACGGGCGTGTCGAGGCTGCGTCGCTTCAGGATCTCACGGATGGCGAAGAGGGCAGCTTTGCAGTTCAGGGTGTCGAATACCGTTTCGACCAGCAGCAGGTCCACGCCGCCGTCGAGGAGTGCCTCGGCCTGCTCCGCGTACGCCGCTGCCAACTGATCGAAGCTGACGTTGCGGAACCCCGGATCGTTCACGTCGGGCGAGATCGACGCCGTCCGATTGGTGGGACCGATGCTGCCTGCAACGAAGCGAGGCTTCTCGGGAGTCTCGGCGGTCACCGCGTCGGCCACGCGGCGGGCGATGCTGGCGGCCGCAAGGTTCAGGTCGCGAACCGAGCCCTCCAGTCGATAGTCGGACTGGGAGATGGCATTGCTGTTGAACGTGTTGGTTTCGATGATGTCGGCGCCGGCCTGCAAGTAGGCCCGGTGGATTGCCTCGAGCACGTCCGGACGCGTAGTGGACAACAGGTCGTTGTTGCCCTTGAGGGAGACGGCGTGATCGGCGTACCGCGTTCCCCGGAAATCCGCCTCCTCCAGCCCGTAGGACTGGATCACCGTCCCCATGGCGCCATCCAACACGAGGATGCGCTGCGCCAGGAGATCGCGGAGGTGGGCGGATCGGGTGTTGCGGGTCAAGAATGCTCCCTGGTGCAGGTGCGCAGTGCGCGGTGAGCTGTACGCTGGGGCAAATGTCAGCTGGTCAGACCCCAAGCGACTTCAAATGTCTCACCATGTCTGTCTTGCACCCCCGCGCACCGCGCACAGCTCACTGCTTGCAATAACAAACAATCCCCGCCGCTAAATTCGCGCCGGGGCGGGCTTTTTAGCGACTTGTTTAACGTGGCTGCAATACGCCGCAAATCACCACGAGCATTCAGTTGTGGTTTGCCAATCTACCGAGAACTCTCGGTTTGCGCTATCCCCTGCGGCTGGCGATAATGGGTGCGCAAGCGGGGGATGTGCCAACGCGCCTTGCCAAGCTTCCAACACAGTCCGGAGTTGCCGATGCTCCAGGCCGTTGATGTGGGTAGAAACAGCATTGATACCTACCAGGACAGCGCAGGCAGTGACGCCGTCGAGCAGCTCCGAGAGCTGGCGAGGCCGCTCAAGGGTATCAGGGTGCTTCACGTCAATGCCACACCTTACGGAGGTGGAGTGGCCGAGATCCTCCGTGCCGAGATACCGCTGCTCCGGGATCTGGGTCTGGAGGTCGACTGGCGGATCATCACGGGCGGCGAGGCATTCTTCCGGACGACCAAGGCCATGCACAACGGCCTGCAGGGATCAGAGCGTGATCTCACCGATCTCGACCGTGCGATCTACGTCGAGAACGCGAAGATCAATGCGCAGCTCCAATCGAAGGAGTACGACCTCTACTTCGTCCACGATCCCCAGCCCATGGGCTTGCTGGAGTTTCACGGTCGGGGGTCGGCAAAATGGATCTGGCGCTGTCACATCGATACCTCGCAGCCCAACCCTGACGTCTGGGATTTCCTGAGGCCCTTCCTCAAGCACTACGACGCCGCGGTGTTCACCCTCGGCGGGTTCGTGCCGCCGGACCTCCCCATCGACCGGGTTGAAATCATCCCGCCCGCCATTGACCCCCTGAGCCCCAAGAACATGGAGCTGACGCCGGATATCGCGAATGGCGTCTTGCAGTGGATCGGCGTTGACCCCGACCGACCGCTCACGGCGCAAGTGAGTCGGTTTGATCCGTGGAAAGATCCGTTGGGGGTCATCCAGGCGTATCGTGTGGCAAAGGAGCAGATGCCCGATCTCCAACTCGCGCTGGTCGGGTCTATGGCGTTGGACGACCCCGAAGGGTGGGACATCTACAATCAGATCCGTGAGATCGGAGACAAAGATCCGGATCTGTTCGTATTCACCAACCTCACGGGTGTGGGAAACATCGAGGTCAACGCCTTCCAGCGAATGGCCGACGTTGTCATCCAGCTGTCCATCCGGGAAGGCTTCGGCCTGGTGGTGTCCGAGACGCTGTGGAAGGGAACGCCGGTGGTGGCCCGCGCCGCTGGCGGCATCCCGCTGCAAATGGAAGGCGGGGCGGGGGGCGTCCTGGTCCAGTCTGTGGAGGACTGCGCGACCCATGTGGCTCGTTTGATCGAGCACCGTGACGAGGCGTCGCGTCTCGGCGAGCTGGGCAGGGAGTTGGTTCGCGAGCGCTTCCTCCTGACGAGAATGATTGCCGACGAGCTCAGACTGTACACGTCGGTGCTGGGTATGCGCCCACCGCGGCCGACGCCCGTGGCGATGATGGGGCTCGCCGACGAGATCCGGGATCCGGTATCCGGGGTGGCGGTGGATCCGGCGAAAGCCATCGTCTTCGTCTATGAGGGGACGACGTACTACTTCCAGAGCGAAGAGTGCCGCCAGCAATTTTGCGAGGATCCGGTGCGGTTCTTGCGTTCTACCGGTAGCTGGCCCGTTGTCAGGAAGGACGAGGGATAGAGGAGCAGGAGGTGCCGGAGTTTCGCCGAGACGCCACGACCGGTGAGTGGGTGATCCTCGCAGCCGAGCGGGCGAAGCGGCCGGGCGGCCGGAGCAAGAGGCGATCCCGGAGGGAAGAGGTGGACTTCGCTCCCGACTGCCCCTTTTGTCCCGGCAATGAGGGTCAGACGCCGCCAGAGATTCTACGCCGACCTGCCCAGGGTAACTGGCTCGTCCGCGTAGTGCCCAACAAGTATCCCGCGCTGATTCCCGACCTCCCGGCTGAAGAGCCGTCGGGGGGTGAACTTCACGAGCACCTGCCGGCCAGAGGGCATTACGAGGTCATCATCGAGGGTCGGGCACACCGGAGCCGCCTCGCTCCAGCGGAGCCGGCTGTTCTCCAGGAGGTCTTCCTCGCCGCTCGTGAGCGCTACCGAGCGTTTGGCACCGAACCTGATCTGGCCTTCGTCTCGCTGTTCAAGAACCACGGCCCGGGTGCCGGTGCGTCCCTTCCCCATCCCCATTGGCAACTCGCGGTGACGCCCGTCGTTCCAGGCGATCTCGAGCGGATGCTCCACATTGCCAGGAGCTATTGGCAGCGGCGCCAATCGTCGGTTTACGGAGATCTTCTGGAGCGTGAGCTTGCCGCCGGCACCAGGATCGTCGAGGTGGGCCAGCGCTTCGTGGCGTTCGCTCCCTACGCCCCCCGCTGGGCAGGCGAGACCTGGATCGTCCCGCGGGAGGAGTGGGCGAGCTTCGCTGAGACCGATGATGATGGTGTGACCCAGTTTGCCGAGCTGCTGCACGATACCCTGACCCGCCTTGCCGGTGGGCTCGACGAGCCGGATTGCAACGTCACCATCTTTTCAGCTCCGCTGAATGCCCCGGATGTCGCTGGCTTTCGCTGGCATGGTCGCATTCAGCCGCGTCTTACGGTCCGCGGCGGATTCGAGCTGGGCTCCGGCATCGCGATAACGATCCTGGCGCCCGAGCAGACGGCGGAGCTGCTACGTAACGCTGCCGCGGATTGATGGATCAGCGCTCAGGGACCAGTCTGGGGCAGTCACCTCCGTCGTCCACAGACTGATCCGCGTTCAGAGAATGATCCCGCGGCAGCACCTATCCGCGATCGGTTATTGATCAATCCGCGGCAGACCCAGGGCGCGGAACGCTTCCTCTTGGGCGATCCCATCCACCGACACTCTCTTGCGACGGCCTGTAGTTCCGGAGACGATCGTCACGGCCGCTCGCGGCACGCCGAGCCGTTGGGCGAGAAACTGGAGCAGGGCATCGTTGGCGGCACCGTCTACTGGGGGCGCGGTGAGTCGAATCTTGATGGCGTCGCCGTGCCACCCCGCTACTTCGGTGCGCTTGGCGCGAGGCTGGACGTGGATGGTGAGGACTGTCGGCTGTCGGTTCCCAGGGCTCATCTGTGTGCTCGGAAGGCGGTCGGGCGGTCAGGCGGTCCGGCGGTCTAGACCGCACGGTTCATCCGACCGCCCGTCCGTCCGACCGTCGGACCGCCCCCTCAAATCACCGACAACACTAGCCCCCGCGCCAACAGCAGCAGGAACCATGCGACGAGCGGGGTGATATCGATCATGCCCATTGACGGAACCACGCGCCGCAGGGGTTCTACGATCCAGTCGGTGAGGAAGTAGGCAGGGCGCATCCACCGGTTGTAGCGCCCCACCCGGAACCAGGATCCGATGACGCGGACGATGAGGGCGAGGAGCACGATCTGGCTGGCGTAGTAGATCAGGAGCCTTACTATTCCGCGGGGACCCGACGCGGCGGCGCCCGCGGTACGAACCAGCTGTACGGCGATCCACTGGGCGGTGGTGATGACGACGATGCCGCCCACGATGCTGACCCCAACGAGCCACCAGCCGGCGTTCTGGGGGTTGCTCCCCCGCCGCAGCAGCCAGGTCTCGATCGGCGCGAGAATAGGATCGGTGGTCTTTCGGATCAGCTGCCCCGGTCTGCTGAAGGGACTTATCCGGCGGGTGCGTACCGCCCATGAGCCAAAAGCAACGGCGCCACTGAACAGGAAGAGGGCGAAGACGACGAAGCGGAGCAGATCGTAGAGCGCCACCTACACCGCCACCTTTTTGGTTTCGCCCGGCGCGAGCAGGTGGATCTCATCCTTCACGCGGATCTTGACCGGTCGAGCCACTGTGGGATGAGAGCTCACCTGAATTCGGTTCGGGGTCAGTTCGAGCTCGATACAGTGTCCCCGGTAGCAGAGGCGCAGTTCCAGCCGCCGGAGGTATTCAGGCAACTGCGGGTTGAGCCAGAGAATGTCACCCCGCGTCTCGAGTCCAGTATAGCACCGCTGGACGAGATCGACTGTGCCCGCCATCGCACCCAGGTGTATGCCTTCAGGAGTCGTCCCTCCCTGGACGTCGGCGACATCGCTCTCCAGCGCCTTGGTGAACAGCTCCCACGATCCCGGACGGAGGGACCGGGCCAGCACCCAGGAGTGCACCACGCTGCTCAGCGTCGAACCATGCGACGTCCGACGCTCGTAGTAGTCGATCGTCTTGGGAATTAAGTCCGGCTTGAACTCGTAGCCCAGCCGTTGGAAGATCGCTTCGAGCTCTTCGGCGGAGAACAGGTAGAATAGCATCAGGACGTCCGCCTGCTTGGAGAGCTTGTAGCGATTGGGCGTGTCGTCTTCTGCCTCGAGTATGCGATCGAGCCGATGTATGTCGCCGTATTTCTTCCGGTACCCCTCCCAGTCGAACTCCTCCAGGTCCTCGTAGCCTTCGAACTGGGTGAGAATGCCATCCTCGTGGAACACGAGGCGCATTCTGCGGCTGATGTAGTCCCAGGCCTCGATCTCCTCCGGCTTGAGGCCCAGCATGTCGCACAGCGCCCTGCGCCGGTCCTCGGGCAGTAGGTCGAGTACCTCGAGGGCACGCCACAACACCCACACGGCCATGATGTTGGTGTAGGAGTTGTTGTTGAGGCCCGGCTCCTCGGCGTCGGGGTAGCCGTCGTGGTACTCGTCGGGACCCATTACGCCGCGGATCTCGTAGCGGTCCAGCTCCTTGTTGTAGCTGCCGAGACATGCCCAGAAGCGGGCGATCTCGATGAGCATCTCCGCCCCGAAGAACACCATGAACTGCAGGTCACCCGTGGCCTGGTAGTACTGCCAGATGTTGTAGGCGATGGCTGCGTTCACGTGCCGCTGCAGGCTGCTGACGTCGGGGACCCATCGTCCCGACTTCGGATTGAGGTGGAGCCGCTGGCTCTCCTCGCGGCCGTTGCTGCCGCTTTGCCAAGGGAACATGGCACCCAGGCAATTCGCCTCCCGTGCCGCAGTGCGGGCCTCGTTCAGCCGGCGGTGACGGTATCGCAGCAGCGCGCGGGTGATCTCCGGCATCCGCAGGTTGAGGAAGGGTAAGATGAAAAGCTCGTCCCAGAAGATGTGGCCGCGATATGCTTCACCGTGCCAGCCACGGGCCGGAACTCCGACATCCAGGTCCATGCTGTTGGGTGAGACAGTCTGCAGCAGGTGGAACACATGGAGGCGCAACACGAGCGCCGCGCTCTCCATGGAGTTGTTCGGTAGGTCCGCCTCGATGCCGATGTCGAACCGCCGCCAGAGATGCGACCACGCCTGGGCATGGGTCCGGAGGAGATCCTCGAAGCCGCCTGCCCGGCGCACTGCCTTCTGGGCCTCCAGTCCGCATTCGGTGATTGCCCGATCCCGGGAGGTGTACAGAGCGACCACCTTTTCGAGGGTCAGCGGTACGCCCTCCTCCGCGTCCATGGTGAGCCGGTGCTCGACGTAGCCGGGCTCCGTTCGCGCCTGACGCTTCACGGCTACCGGCTGCCCGTCTCGCATCACCCGTGTCCTCGCCGCCTGCGCGATTTGCACGTTGGACTGGGTGGTCTGGACCTTCAGGTAGATGATCTCGTCGGAGACGGCTTCAGCCTCTAAAGGTTCCAGGTGCTTGCTGTTGAGGTTGCGGTACCGTGCCACGCCGCAGTTGACCACTGTACCATCGAGGGCCGAGCGCACATCGATCCGGCCCGACCAGTTCTCGGGGATCAGAGTGGCCTCGAGGGCGGCATAGTGTGGCGCGGCCATGTGCACCAGCCGGCGGCACTTCAGCGTGGTCTCCCTTCCCTGCTCATCCTTGAACCGCACTGTCCGTGCGAAGATCCCTTGTTGCAGATGGAGCTCCTGCCGGTAGGAGCGGAGTTCGACGGTCCGCAGATCGAACCACGCCCCGTTATCGACACGGAACGTGAGCGGCAGCCAGTTGGGACAGTTGACCAGGTCCTCGTTCTCGATCACGCGGCCGGCGACCTCGGTCTTGAGCCGGTTGTAGCACCCGGCGATGTAGGTGCCGGGATAATGCACGTCGTCGGACTTCGCTTCACATGCGGCCCCTCTGGTGGCGAAATAGCCGTTACCCAAGGTGTACAGGGCCTCGCGCAGCCCCTCCCTGGCGGGATCGAAGCTTTCGTAGACCAGCGACCACCCGTCCATTAGCCAGCGTTCTCCAGGTTGGTGATCAGGTGCCGCAGGAAGATTCCTGCCTCATCAGGGTCCCGTAACATGTAGTGGGCACGGGTGTCCCGAGGATCCTCCGCCACCAGAAGTCCAATGCCGCGGCTCTCTAGTGCCTTGAACGCGTCTTCGTCGGTGAGATCATCCCCGAGGTAGAACGGCAACACGTCGGGCTCGTCCATGTCCAGCGCACCCAGCAGCCACATCACCGCCTTGCCCTTGTCCCACTCCAGGCGGGGGCGCAGCTCGAAGATCTTCTTGCCCCCCGTCTGCCGGAGCTCGGGGTGGTCGCGGGCGGCATCCTCCACAGCCGTCTCGACCGTGGCGAAGTCTTCCTCTGCCACGAGGCGGTAGTGCACCGCTACCGCGTACTTCTTGCGCTCGACCAGGGCTCCCTTGACCGCCCCGAGTCTCTCATCGAGGGCATCAGCCGCCTCCCGGAGGGCCGGCGCGTGCTTCGCTCCACCTTCGTGTTCCATGTGGAGTCCCTTTGGGCCAGTAATGTCGAAGCCGTGGCTGCCGGCATACACTACTGAATCGAGGCGCACCAGGTTGACGACATCCGCTCGATCGCGGCCGCTTACGATGGCTACTGTGCACAGCTCCGCCAGATCCCGAAGTGCCGCCCGCATCTCGTCGGAAAGGACGGCGAGCTCGGGCCGCTCGACGATGGGCGTGAGGGTCCCATCATAGTCCAGGAACACCGCTGGCCGCTTACCACGCATTCGCCGGGCGATGACGTCCAAGTGTTCCAGAGCGCGGGGGATACGGTCGAATGACCGGTCTTTGGGGTTACGACCTAATTCCAACACACCCTCACTCAGTTCCGATACTACGACATCCGCACCGTTGTTCCTGAGCGCTTCGGCCTGGCCGACTCGGTCTACCCCAACGACTAGGCCGAATCCCCCGGCGCGGCCGGCCTGCACGCCCGAGACGGCATCCTCGAGGACCGCGGCGCGCTGAGGCTCCACTCCCAGCCGCCTGGCCGCTTCTAGGAACATGTCCGGCGCCGGCTTCCCCGGAAGGCCGAGCCGGGCGAGCTCCAACCCATCCACCTGGGCGTCGAACAGGTCGGCGAGTCCCGCCGCGTCCAAGATGGCCGTGCAGTTCTTGCTGGACGAGACGATGGCGACCTTGAGTCCCCGGGATTTCGCCCCGTGTATGAGGGCGATGGCGTCGTCGAAGACCTCCGCCCCGTGCTGCTTCAGGTGCGCGTTGAAGTACTGGTTCTTTGTGTTGCCCAGCCCGCAGATGGTACCCGTGCCCGGGCCGTCGCTAGACTCACCTTCCGGGAGCGAGATCCCCCGTGACGCTAGAAAGCTCCGCACCCCGTCGTAGCGGGGTTTGCCGTCCACGTAGGTCGGGTAGTCGGAATCGATGTCGAACGGCTGGAACGGCGTGCTCTCCAGCTTCGCCCGCTCCGACAGAAACTCGTCGAACAGCTTCTTCCAGGCGGCCGCGTGGACCGCGGCGGTCTTGGTCACCACACCGTCGAGGTCCACCAGCAGCGCATCGAATGACTTGATGGGCACCTCAGCGTCCGGGCTGCCACCACAGAGGGCGCCCAAAGCTCACGCAGCCAACCGCAGTTAGTCAAGGTGGGGGTATGGCGTTCGGGGCACGCTGTACGGGAATCGGTATTCGGGCTCTGGGGGCGCTGGCTGGGCGGCGGGCCGCGGTGCCGCGGGTGATGCGAGCCATATATTGCGGTCGGCAACCAAGACCCTAGTACCCAAGACCGAGCACCCAGCACCCCGGGCTCAG
>WVYX01000152.1:1134-1294 GCA_011772755.1 Gemmatimonadales bacterium | reverse complement strand
GAGCCGAAGGGATACCGGTCACCGATATCGACTCCGTATTCCGATCGACCGGCGATCCACTCTCGCTCTTTGCACTCACCTGGGCCGCGGGACACTACACTCCGGAGGGGTATCGACTGGTTGCCGAGTCGATTGACCGCCTCGTGAACTGACGCCGGCG
>WVYX01000152.1:793-993 GCA_011772755.1 Gemmatimonadales bacterium | reverse complement strand
GCCCGGTCGCCAAGGCGGCGGAAGTTCTGACGCGCCGCTGGACGCCCCTGGTGGTGCGGGAGCTGATGTGCGGCAGCACCCGGTTCAACGACATCCGCAGGGGCGTGCCGCGGATGTCGGCCAGCCTACTCTCGCAGCGGCTGAAAGAGCTGGAGGACGCCGGGGTCGTGGTTCGGGTTCCCGCCCAGAACGGGGATCAC
>WVYX01000152.1:360-680 GCA_011772755.1 Gemmatimonadales bacterium | reverse complement strand
ATGTGGGACATACGCCGGCGCATCGACGTCGAGCGGCTTCCCGAGCGGCGCGTCGTGGTCCGCTTCGAGTTCGAGGACGCGCCCGACGGGCTGGACGTGTTCTGGCTGGTGCTCGAGCCCGAGGCGGTCGATCTGTGCGTGAAGGACCCGGGTCATCCCGTCGACCTGGAGGTCTACACCCACGTTCTCACGCTGACGCAGGTCTGGATGGGCGACGTTCGCTTCGGCGATGCGCTGAGCCACGAAGCGATACGTTTGCGGGGCCCAAGCCAGCTTCGCCGGGCCTTTCCCGAGTGGCTGCAGCTGAGCGTCCTCGCCGG
>WVYX01000152.1:0-319 GCA_011772755.1 Gemmatimonadales bacterium | reverse complement strand
GCGGTATCGTCCAGCGCCCCAGTCCGGCCATGCACCTCTCCCACCGCGCCCCGCCTCATCCGATTCGGATCCCGACAAGGAGGGGCGTTCTGGTAAAAGGGTAGCGTTAATAAGAAAAGATGTTATAGAGGCGGGGTGCCCGACTTAATGCCTGTGCCAGCGGGTTTGAACTGTATCGTGGCCTGAACGACTGAGGACGGGGTGGGAGGTAAAATGATCGGGCACCCCCGCCGGCATCTGTTTGTGCAGCATCCATGCCCCGGGTCGGGGCAGGACAGTCCAGCGGTCCATCCGCGGCAGCCGGGCTCATGAAGGTACT
>WVYX01000205.1:269-1855 GCA_011772755.1 Gemmatimonadales bacterium | reverse complement strand
ACCAGCAGCATCGGTGCGGCCACCGCGACGTGGGCCGCATACATATAGTGCGCGGCTGCGGTCAGCTCCACGTATCTCAGAATGTGGATGAGGATGCCAGTGAGTGCGGTCAGCAGCAGCAGGATCGGGAGGGTCCAATCGGCTGGCTCCGAGAACCGAGGAAGCGCAGCGCGCGCCCGAATTCGACCCACCAGGTAGACACCTATCGGAATGAGGATGGCGCCCGTGGCGAGATAGCCGAGCCAGCGCTGTGGGTGATGGAGGGGGTAGAGCTCGTCGGTCTGAAACCACTCCAGCGCAAAGAGCTTGATGAGGATCATCATGCCCACGCCGCCGGCGAGCAGCAGGTGCGCAGCCCAGCGGGAAGGCTCGGCGCACTCGCGAAAGCGGAGCTGAGTGAGGCCATGCCAGAGAAAGACCCAGGGCTGCGTCAGGTAGAGACGCAGAGGCACCCTGGCCGAGTTGCCTCGGTGCAGGGACAGCCAGACCATGCGCGCTCCGTTGACCAGCAGTAAGAACACCGCTGCCAGAATCACCACCCGCGCGTAGGTGGCGATGTCCCCGAACATGTGATCCATGCCGATCGACTCTGCGTACTCGTTCAGCTCGGTGAGGCTGAGGCCCACACCGGAAAGGTGGTACCAGAGGGTCAGGAGCAGCACCGCTGCCGACACCGCAGCGAGGGCGACGATCTGACCTACACNNATATGGGAGCTAAGACCGGTCCAGTCATAGTGGGTCGCGAGATAGCGCCGCAGGGTCATCATCGCCTCCGCTGGCTCTGCCTCTCTTGGACAGGTCGTGGAGCAGTCCCCGCAGTCGTGGCAGAGCCAGGGCTCGAGGCTGCTGTGGAGCGGTTCCGTCACCCCCAGCAGTACCAGCCGCAGGGTCCGGCGGGGGAAGGATGCGGAGTCGCTGGAGAGGTCACAGCTGATGGTGCAGCTGCCACACTGAAGACAGGCATTGGCGTCGAAGCCGCCAAAGCGCCTTACTTCGTGCACCAAAGAGGGGTCGCACCGGATAGCGCTTGCTCGCACCCAGCGCATCATTCGCACCACTTGGGGCTCGTCTCAGCGGGCCCTCGCCCAACCGCGCGAGCCCTTGGCGACCGATCCTTCTCGACAGCGTTCCGGATCGGACCGCGGCACAGGCACGAAACCGCCCTATCTCTTCCGTACGAATCCCGTGGCACGCCGCTCCCAGCATCCGCTCGACGCCCCACACGGCCGGCGACAGAGCGGAGACTGGAAGGCCCCGGACACGGCTACAGCTTCCGCGCCCGTACAGTACAGGATGAGCGTGCGAGACCCGCGCCCACCGGTCAACGTCCAAAGGGGTGGGTCGCGAACCACCCCCGAGGGTCGGTCAGAGGGAGCGAATCAAGGGCTTGGGACCAGGGTGATCGGCAACCTGAGTCGACCTGCGAATGGCGGAGAGGGAGGGATTCGAACCCCCGGACCAGGTTACCCCGGTCAACTGCTTAGCAAGCAGCCCTGTTCGACCACTCCAGCACCTCTCCGCGGAACCGGCCGGACGATCATTCTACGGGCGCCCCGAGCGCCAGTCAAAGCTAGTCGGAGAGCAGC
>WVYX01000205.1:0-248 GCA_011772755.1 Gemmatimonadales bacterium | reverse complement strand
CGCCAGTCAAAGCTAGCCTGCACTTCTCACCGTGCTTTTGCTGCGATGGCGGATACACCACCTCGCGACGAAGCCGATGAGAAGTGTAGGCTAGTCGGAGAGCAGATCTCGGACCCGCCGCAGCACCTCGTCCACGGTGAATCCGTACCTCTGCGCCAGGTCCTGGCAGGGGGCCGAGGCGCCGAAGCCCTCGACGCCGAGCACCGCTCCCTCCGCGCCCACGTAGCGCTCCCAGCTCAGCGGCGTGG
>WVYX01000179.1:431-1024 GCA_011772755.1 Gemmatimonadales bacterium | reverse complement strand
AGAAGACATTGGGCACCCGGTAGAGCGAGGTTGCCGGCATCATCATCACCGAGGGATACGTCGCCCCCCAGGAGGTGTACGCCCCGTTGTCGAGCACGACCTCGATGTGTCTGTAAGTCAGCTTCCCGTTCTCATCGCACCCCTGTTCAATCCGTGTGTGACAGCACTGGCGAGGCGAGAGATAGGCGAATTCCTCTTCGCGCGAGTAGACGATCTTCACCGGGCGGCCGGAGCGGTGGGCCAAGAGGATAGCGAGGTATTCGTACGCATGGGTGTCGAGACCGGTCCCGAAGCCTCCGCCGAGAGCCGGCACGATGACCCGGACGTTCTTGCCATCGAGCCCGAGAACCGCCAGGGCGCGAGTGAAATCGCGCTGGGCCAGAAAAGGGATCTGGGTCTTGGTCCAGATAGTGAGGTTCTGGTTCATATCGAACTCGGCCAGACAGCCGGCGGTACCCAGGCAGCACTGCTGGACGCGCGGGGTCGAGTAGTCGCCCGCCACCAGGAATCTGGCCGCAGCCTTCCCGGCTTGCAGGTCTCCCGATTCGTGGTGGTAGGTGAGCGGCAGTCGATTGTCGGTCCGAGGCTCTCCC
>WVYX01000179.1:0-382 GCA_011772755.1 Gemmatimonadales bacterium | reverse complement strand
GGGCAGCTACCGCGGCCACCTCGTCGCGGTACTGCCGCACCCGATCTCTCTTTAGGACCAAGTTGTCCCGCAGGAAGCCGAAGCGGAGCTCGGGTGTGTTGCGGGCCGTGATGACTGCCTTGACGCCGGGTAGCCGCTCGGCGCGCGAGGTGTCAATGTGCTTGATGCGGGCGTGGGCATGGGCGCTGAACTTGATCTTCCCGTACAGCATGCCGGGGCGCTCGAGGTCCTGGATGTAATGGGTCTTGCCCGCGGCCTTCGACGGACCATCGGGGCGAGGCGTGTCAGTGCCGACATGGCGAAGCTCACTCATTGCCATCGCTCCAGACTAGGCCGGCAAGTACGTCCGCGCCTTTTTCACCGCCTCGACGATCTGCACGTA
>WVYX01000054.1:2218-2461 GCA_011772755.1 Gemmatimonadales bacterium | reverse complement strand
TCGTTGACCATGTCCAGGTGGCTCTGGAGTACGGTGATCGGAGCGTCCTCGTGACCGGGGCTCGCCGGCTTGCGGACCACCACGTTGCCGGTGGCGTCTGCCTGGTGGTCCAATCCGGTGCGCTCGGCCACCTCGATGACGTAGCGGCGGATCCGCTCCTCGTCCTTCGAGCCACGTGGGATGGTGAGGATCTCGTCGAAATGCTGCCAGAGTGATTGCGGTTCGAACGACGCGACGAACGTC
>WVYX01000054.1:1945-2153 GCA_011772755.1 Gemmatimonadales bacterium | reverse complement strand
TCCATCCCGGGATAGCGACCATGGACAACAAGTCGTTCACTCCCTTCGTGCCCGCCACCCAGACGACCATGCCCGAGCTGACGTTCAAGGCGGTGTTCTTGGGCGCGATCATGGCAGTGGCTCTCGGTGCGGCGAATGCCTACGTGGGCATGACGGCTGGACTGACCGTGGCGGCGACCTTCCCCGCCGCCGTGGTGGCCATGGCGGT
>WVYX01000054.1:1153-1886 GCA_011772755.1 Gemmatimonadales bacterium | reverse complement strand
CGGTCGGCGAGGCGCTGGTCGCGGGTGCCATCTTCACGATCCCAGCCTTCGTGTTGAGCGGTGCCTGGAGCGAGCTGCGATATCTCCAGAGCACCATCATCATGCTCATCGGCGGCATGCTCGGCGTGCTCTTCGTGATCGTGCTGCGGCGGACGCTCGTGGTCGAGGCGGACCTCCCGTTTCCGGAGAGCGTGGCTGCGGCAGAGATCGTGAAGGCCGGCCAAGGCGGCCAGACCGGAGCCAGGTTCCTGTTCGCGGCCATGGGCTTCGCGGCATTCTGGGAGCTCCTCAAGAACTCGAGGGGCATTCAGTATGTGCAGGAGACCACCGACCGATTCTTCGCGTTCGGGACCTCCGCCATCGAGATGCTCCAGCAGCGCATCGAGTACGGAGGTGGCTTGCTGCTCACCAGCCCGAAAGCGTCTCCCATGCTCATGGGCGTCGGCTACATCGTGGGCACGCGCATATCGTCAGTGCTGTTCACGGGCGCGCTCATGGGCTGGTTGCTGCTGGTACCACTGGCGCTCTTCCTCAATCCTGGGCTTACCGCCGCCATGGGCCCTGACGAGACCATGGCGGATCTCGCCCACGAGGTGTGGCTGCGCCAGGTACGCCCGCTGGCGGTCGGTGCCATGATCGTGGCTGCGTTCTACACGCTGTACAACCTCCGCAGTTCACTGGTTGCGGGAATCGGTAAGGCGCTGAAGCACATCAACCTCGCGGGAACCGCCAG
>WVYX01000054.1:0-1144 GCA_011772755.1 Gemmatimonadales bacterium | reverse complement strand
GTGGGTGCCATCGCCACGTTCTTCCTCTACCAGCACTTCGCGCAGGCGTTCGGCAGCGCGGCGGTGTTGACGATCGTCATGGTCATCCTCGGCTTCCTGTTTGCCGCGGTGGCTGGCTACCTGGTGGCGTTGATCGGCTCGTCCAACAACCCGATCTCCGGCCTCACGCTCTCCGCGCTATTGATTGCGGCCGTGCTAATGGTCTTTCTGGGCGTGCACGACGTTCGGGGTGTGGCAGGGGTCCTGGGCGTGGCCGGCGTCGTATGCTGTGCCGCGGGCGTTGCAGGCGACATGATGCAGGACCTCAAAGTGGGGCACATTCTGGGCGGCACACCGTGGCGGATGCAGGTCGGCGAGATCATCGGTGTGATCANNCATCGGTGTGATCATCGCTGCAGCCCTGCTGGCTCTGCCCCTGATCTGGCTGGACCGTGCCTATCAGATTGGATCGGAGGCGCTGCCGGCGCCGCAGGCTGGGCTCATGGCGCTCATGGCCAACGGCATCGTCACGGGTGAGATCGCGTGGCCGCTCGTGATCGTTGGGATGTTCTTCGCTTTCGGGCTGATCCTGATCAAAGCGCCAGCGCCGATGCTCATCGCTGTAGGGATGTACCTCCCGTTCTACTCCACCGCCGCGATCTTCGTGGGCGGCATCATCAGGTGGATCTTCGATTGGCGCCTCAAGCGAACGGGCGCGAGCGCGGAGGAGAAGCAGCGCGCCGAGAACACCGGGATACTCCTGTCGTCGGGGTTCATCGCGGGCGAATCGCTCATGGCGGTGTTGATTGCGCTCCTGTTCATCGGGTCGGAAAGGGTACCCTGGTTGCTCGGCCTCCAACGACTGACGTTTGAGGTCGAGCCCCAGTTCTGGCTGNNTCTGGCTGGGCCTCGTCGTCTACCCGGTTGTGCTCTACCTCCTCGCGTGGTTCACCATCAGCAGGATGCGTGAAGGATCGCCAACCGCGGCAAGGGTGGGCGAGTAGCATCCCCTCTCGCAGGCGAGTACCGCCCTCCATCTGGGGGGCGGTTTTCGCTTCGGTGAAGCGTGGGCAGTTTACAGATGATGCGACGCCGCCAACGCGATCTCGCGAAGATCAACGTGCTCGACCTCACGCCGGTGCGCCGCGCCGAATGGGAGGAGCGG
>WVYX01000321.1 GCA_011772755.1 Gemmatimonadales bacterium | reverse complement strand
ACGTCTGTCGCGCGATGTCAGATCGAGCGATGCTGTGACTTTCTTCATCATCTCTCCAGCGTTGGGGCCAGACTCTCGGGCACCGTGTGCCCGGGCAACGCGAAAGCCGCGGGGACGACTTGCCGCCTCCGCCACACCCCGGGGAGGGGTGCATTAAGTATTCCATTAGCTTAGGCTTATTAGGGTGGCACCCTATCCCTGTCCCTCCTCGGATCGGGACTAATCGCCCCGATCCGGGCAGCTGGGCAGGGGCGATCTGGAGCATCGACTCGAACGGCACGAGCAGAGCCGCGAGCGGGCTGTTCGAAGTTCGTCTGCGACCGGGACCGGCGGCTGGCGACGGCCACGCCGCAGCGCTAGTTTGGCCACGGCGCGCCGTTTCGGCGTCTCTCCCCACGACCGGTGGTCTGGAGCCACTCGATGGACTCAGAGCGCACTGCAATCGGTATAGAACGACGCATTCTGCGGCTCGGCTTCACCGAGCTACTGTTGGGCGGCGTGATCCTACTGATGATCACGCTGGGACTCATCGCCGTGGCGTTTTATGTCCTCCCGGGAGAGCACCTAGAGATCCCGGAGTTGCAACCGGTGATTCGCGTGGTGGAGGAAGCGAACTTCCCGGTGGGGTCCAGTCGGGTTCGCAACTGGGGCGACGAGATCATCCTGGTCGTGCGCCCCGATTCGATCCGCTACTTCGCGCTGCAGGGCCTGTCCCCCGTGGACGGGTGCATCGTGCGCTGGGATAGCGAAGCGTCTCGAGTCTATTCTCCCTGCCGATACGCGGTCTACGACCTGCGCGGCGATGTCGTCGCGGGCCTGTCGAACCAGGCGCTTCGGCGATACGAGGTCTCGGTGAGAGATGGTGTGGTGTACGTGTCGCGAGGTTTACAGTGAACGAGACGGGCAAGCGGCAACGGTTCAAGTGGCTGTCCCAGTTCTGGGCGGACCTCAAGGCGAGCACGGATCCCGGCCTTCTCGGCGTGGCCCGTTTCCTAGGCTTGCTGTATGGGCCGATCGAGCGACACGTGCCCATCGATCAGGCGTTTCGAAAAGCGCTCAGCCATCGCTTGCCAGGCTTTATCACCTGGCGCCACGCCCTAGGCGGCATCACTTACCTCCTCTTCATGGTCTTGGTCGTCACGGGCGTCTTGCTGTCATTCTACTACCGGCCCTCGGTCGAGGAGGCGTACCCGAGCATCCAGTACATAGTCTCGGAAGTGCCCCTCGGCTGGCTGGCCCGCGATCTCCACGTCTGGTCTGCAAACCTGATCGTCGTGGCGACGCTCGCCCACATGGCGCGCGTATTCTTCAGCGGCACGTATAAGCCGCCCCGGGAGACGAACTGGGCCGTGGGCCTCCTGCTGCTCCTGGTGGTGCTGGCCTTCGGCGCCACCGGATACCTGCTACCCTGGGATCAATGGGCCTACTGGACGGTCACTGAGGTGTTGAACGCGATGTCTGGCGCGCCGCTGCTCAGAATCCTGGCCTCGGTTCTGCGCGGAGACGTGATGGTCTCGGGTGCCACGCTGAGCCGTTTCTTCGCGGTGCACGTGATCCTCCTTCCTTGGATCGCCTTCGCCCTACTGCTCTATCATTTCTCGCTGGTGCGGAAACACGGCATCGCGCCTCCGGCAACGGAGCCGG
>WVYX01000264.1 GCA_011772755.1 Gemmatimonadales bacterium | reverse complement strand
CGATGACCAGCTTCCGTTCCGCGAAGCGTCGCGAATGGTGGTGGAGATGACGGACGGCTTCGAGGTGGCCGGTGAGGCTGAGAATGGTGAAGAAGGTGTCGCGCTCGCGGAGGCGCTTCGGCCTGACTTGGTTCTCATGGATGTCCAGATGCCCGGCATAGATGGGCTCGAGGCCACCCGGAGAATCAGGGAGCTCGACAATCCGCCCCATGTGGTTCTGATGTCCACGCACGAGTCAGGNNNTTCTGATGTCCACGCACGAGTCAGGCGACTACCAGGACACGGCCTTGACTGCCGGCGCCGATGCGTTCATCCCCAAGTCAGAGTTCGGTATGGACGCGCTCGGGGAACTATGGCGCCAGGTCGGCTAGGCGCCGGTCCGGTCTCCGATCGGCACCGTGCCCCGGACAGTGGTGCCCGAGCCCGGTGCCGATTCGAAACTCAAATCGCCGGCGATGGCGTCGATGCGGTCGGCCATGTTCGCCAGCCCAGATCCGGCGGCCACCGTTGCCGGATCGAACCCCGCTCCGTCGTCGGTTACCCTCGAAGCTGAGTTCCCCCTCTGCCTCGCGCAAGGCCACCAATACCGTTGAGGCTCCTGCGTACTTGGCGATGTTCTGCAGCGCTTCGAGGATCGTGAAGTACACGGCCGCCTCGACCTCGCGGGAGTATCGGCCAACCCCATCCGCCGTGACGGTTGTCGGAAGGGCAGATCTCTGGGTCTGTTCCCTCAGGGTGACCTCTAGACCCTCCGCTTCCAACAGCGGCGGATATACCCCACCAGAGAATTCCCGGACGGCGCGTATTGCCTCGGCGGCCTCGGCCTCAAGTTGCGCTAGGACCTCGGCGGTCTTGGTCGCACCGGCTTCTGCGGCCTGCTTGCGGGTTGGCCCCAGCATGACCTTGAGTGCCACCAACCGTTGCTGGGGTCCGCTGTCGAGGTCTCGCTCCAAGCTCCGGCGGGCCTCGTCGGCGGCCGCCAAGATGCGGTCTCGCGAGGCTTCCAGCTCGGCCACCTGATGCTGCAGCTGAGACGTGAGCGTGGCGTTGCGTAGCGCCAGGCCCATTCCGGATGCCAGGTTCGCCACCAGCTCCTCCGCGGCTGGGGGGAGCTGCTCGCCCCGGGGCTTGACAAGTGACACGCCCCCGAGGAGTTCACCGTCGTGGAACACCGGCACCGAGTAGTCGGCGGCGGGATCCTCAAATGGATCGGTCGGTGGGATGTCTGATCGTTTCACAGATTCCGGCCAGGCGGCGGCCGACTGAAAGCCCCCATTCGACCTC
>WVYX01000165.1:269-3805 GCA_011772755.1 Gemmatimonadales bacterium | reverse complement strand
CGGCCCCAACCTCGACACGCTCCAGACATTGGGCGAGCGGGTCGAACGCATTGTCCAGCAGGTTCCTGGTACCCGCAGCGCCTTCGCGGAGCGCGGCGTGTCGGGCTACTACGTGGACATCGCGATCGACCGCGCGGAGGCAGCGCGGTACGGCTTGAACGTCGGTGAGATCCACAGTGCGATCATGGCTACTGTCGGTGGCATGAATGCCGCTGTCACCGTGGAAGGGCGGGAGCGGTACGTCGTCAACGTCCGCTATCCTCGTGAACTCCGTGACGATCCCGAGCGCCTCCGCGAAGTGCTCATCCCCGTCACTGGGATGGGGAGCATGGACGGAGGGGGCCGCGGGATGGCTGGCATGGGTGGGTCGATGCCGGCAAGCGGGGCGGTGGGCATCACACAAATCCCGCTCGGCCAGGTCGCCACCGTACGCGTGGTACAGGGGCCCATGGCGGTGAAGACCGAAGATGCCTTCCCCGTCACGACGATCTTCGTGGACATCGGCGACCGCGACGTGGGGAGCTATGTACAGGAGGCACAAGAGGTAGTCGCCCGGGAGATCACCATGCCGATCGGCTACTCCCTCGTGTGGAGCGGTCAATACGAGTTCATGCAGCGCGTCAAGGAGAAGATGCGGGTCGTCGTCCCCGTCACGCTCGCGATCATCTTCCTCCTGCTGTATCTCAACTTCCGGGGTGTCACCGAATCCCTGATCGTGATGCTGTCCGTGCCGTTCGCGATGGTGGGCGGCATCTGGTACCTGTGGCTCGCGGGATACAACACCAGTGTGGCCGTCTGGGTCGGCTTCATCGCCCTAGCAGGCGTGGCCGCCGAAACCGGTGTCGTCATGCTCATCTACCTGGATGAAGCATTCCACCGACGAAGCCTGGAGGGCCAGATGGCCGACGGCGCCGACGTCGCCGCCGCCGTGCGCGAAGGTGCAGTGGACCGGCTGCGTCCGAAGATCATGACCGTGGCCGCGATTACCCTCGGCCTGGCTCCAATCCTGTGGAGCCACGGCACCGGCGCCGACGTGATGAAGCGCATCGCCGCACCGATGGTGGGCGGAATGGTCACCTCAACGGTGCTCACGTTGGTCGTGATCCCCGCCATCTACCTGATCTGGCGGCGTTGGGAAGTCCGTCGACGACCGATGCATCCAGCGCGCGAGGCGCTCCGGGACCGGATGGCGCTCACTGCTGAGACCTAGGAGCCAACCATGAGCAACATGGTGGAGATACGCGCCATTGTCCGCCCCGAAATGCTCGATCGGGTCGTCCGGACACTCAAGGAGTCTGGTGTTCCCCGACTCACCATCTCCCGCGTGCACGCCATCGGGGCCGGGGTCGACCCCGCCAGCGAGCGATTCTCGCTCGATGACGGATCGGCCTACGCCGACAAGGCGGAAATCCAGTTCATCTGTGGCGGGGAGCGCTGTGAGATGTTCACCGAGCTGATCGCCCGCGCCGCACGCACCGGACGCCAGGGTGACGGGATCGTCTCCGTCCGCCCCGTAGTCAACGTCACGAGGATCATCAACGGTGCCACGGGGCTCGAGGCTCTGCGGTAGCAAGGATCGATGCTCCAATGCAGACACGCATCGCCCTCCTCGCCACGCTGGGCGCCGCTACGTTCGCACTGGGATGCGCCGATGGGGCGGCGCCAAGTTCACCAACCGCCGTATGTGCCTCACGTTCACCCCCTCGACGCCACTCGACTCCGGGATGAGCTACACCATGCACATCGGCGGCGGCATGATGGACGCTACAGGACACGTGATCGATCTCGAGCAGCACGGTCCTCGCATGGGCGGCGTCTGGGTCACCCAGCACATGATAGATCAGCGGATCATGCAGGGCGGCATGATGATGAACGACATGACGGGCCCCGGATGGCGGCATGCGAACGGGACCTACGGTATGGTCTTCACGTTCACGACCGGGTAGAGCCATCATCGCGAGACGCCAGCAGCAGATCGAGCACGCCGCCTCGGAGCATTGACGCCGACGCACGCGACGGCGGGGGGCCGGGAGGAGATGATGTCACTCAATGCGCCGACAGTCACCAGGTTGTACCGCCGGAGGGCGAGGCACTATGCTCCCTCCGCGAACCTCTGCAGCCCGTCCCAGGCACGGTGACGCGATTGTGACCTTCGGGCAGATCCCACCGGCGACGGAGCACCGGTCCAGTGAGAGCAGGCCTCTTTCGAGGCCGGCACGCGCCCGATGGATCACGGTCACGGTCATGATGGTCGGCTTGGGATTCGCCCTCGGAGCGGCCCTCTCCCTGACCACCGATTCAGGTGGTGTCGCTCCGGGGCGAGACGCCCCTGCCCTCGAAGCCATCGATGTGAGAACGGGCGACACCGTGCGCCTGGCGGACTTCAGGGGACACGTGGTGCTCCTCAACGTGTGGGCAACCTGGTGCAAACCGTGCGAACAGGAAATGCCGTCAATGCAGCGACTGCACGAGGCGCTGTTCGATCAGGGCCTCAGGATCGTCGCCGTGAGCATCGACCGTAGCAGCTCGCAGAAGGTGCTCGATTGGGTGGAGCAGCGTGGCCTCACATTCACCGTGCTGCACGACCCCGCCGGTCGGATCGAGCGCATCTATCAGACGACTGGCGTCCCCGAGAGCTTCATCATCGACGACCAGGGAGTCATCGTGAAGCGGGAGATCGGTGCGCGGGAGTGGGACACACCCGTGCAGTTGCGGCTCTTCCGGCAGTTGCTTCGCTCCCCATCAGCCGATCGGTCGAACGACTCGGTGGGGAGTGGCGTCTTTCGGCGCGAGCGGGATTCTCAGTGAGGGCGGGACCCCTGGAGATCTGAGCGCGGCGATCTCGGGCCGCTCCCCCGACGAAGGCTCCACACATACGCCGCGACCGCCCGCACATCGTCGTCGCTCACCGGCTCCCAGCCGCGCATCGGCATGGGCTTGTCGGTCTTGGCGTCGCGCCGCGGCACGCCGTACCGCACACGCTCAACGATCTCGTCGAACGTTCCGTTGCCTCGGAGCCACTTGTCGTCCGTGAGATCGGGCCCGTCGTCGGTACCGCGGGCGTCCGCACCATGGCACATGTCGCACCGCGCCGATCCCCGGTACACCACCGCACCTCGCTCGATGAGCGAATCCGTCACGCCGGGCGGCATCGGCTCACGGAGCTCCTGTGGAGCTACGGATGACTCAGCCAGGCAGACCCCGAGCGCTGCCATTGCCGACGCCCGACAAAACGGGTGGCGCGAGCCCCATCGTCTCATCGCTCGACCTCGCAGGGGTTCTGCATCATAATGGCGCCGATTTCACCTGACGCAACCACTGGGACCTCCCAGCCCGCCCCGCACAAAAACAAACGCCCGGCACGGTGGCCGGGCGTCGGACACTCGACGTCGCGCTCTCAGGGGTAGGGGTTGAGGCACTCCCACACGACCGCGTCCTCCTCGACCTTGGTGACCTCGTCGGAATGCACTGCGCGTTCCTCGAGTTCATCCACGGGAATGGTCAGCGCCTCGACATCGTGCCCCAGGATATCCCGA
>WVYX01000165.1:0-186 GCA_011772755.1 Gemmatimonadales bacterium | reverse complement strand
GGCCGTGAAAGAGAGGTGAACCTCACATCCAATCTTGGCCTACGGGCCGCCCCGAACCGGGGATGCGTGCGCCTCCGCACATATCTATATTGCATAGAGAGCTAGTGACGGCGCGCCGTTGGGAGCGCCGTCGCCGTCCCGTTGACCATACAACCGGCTCATGTGCGGTGCAGACCAGAGAGGCGG
>WVYX01000332.1:1672-1842 GCA_011772755.1 Gemmatimonadales bacterium | reverse complement strand
CACTCGGCCACCTCGCCCGCCGTTCGCTCCACCGTCCCCTCGGTCAGCGCCCGGGCCACCAACAGCGCCGTGCCGGCCCGCTCGCGTTCGTCATCGCTGGCGCCAAACGGAATCACTACGCGCGCCGAGACCTCAGGCAGATCGTCATGGCGAACCGCCACGACGCTCAA
>WVYX01000332.1:263-1637 GCA_011772755.1 Gemmatimonadales bacterium | reverse complement strand
CTCCGCGGCGCGGGGCAACACATGGAGAATCGCGCGGCGCCCAGGGGTCATCCATTCGTTCGCTACGGCCACGACCGCGTCAGAGTCCACTGACCCCACACGATCGAACAGCTCATTCACATACTCGGGCCGCCCGAGGAACGTCGCAGCCGTCGCGATCGCGTCCGACCGCGGACCCACGCCATCCAGGGCGTTCACCAGCTCGCGCAGCCCCCGGTTGACACCGCCCTCGGTCTCGCGCTGCGACACATCCCCGTCCCGAACCGCGTCCAGCGTCTCGAGGATCGCTGACTCCAGCGTCTCGGCGGTGACCCCGGGCCGCGCCGTGGCCACGATGAACGAGAGGCCGCAATCCTCGGTGGGCCAGACCTGCGCGGTGACGTCCTGAGCGATCCGCATGTCATACACGAGCTTGCGGTACAGCCTCGAGCTCTTTCCGTCGGCCAGCAAATAGGCCAGCACATCCGCGGCCTCGAAGCCGTCCTGCCCAAAGGCCGGAGCATGGTTGAAGATGTACACGCGAGGGAACTGGACTTTGTCATAGATCGTGTCGCGAGTTTCCTCCCGCGTCGCCACCTGCGGTGCCGTTACCTGCGGCGCCCCCGGCCCGCGAGGGATATCCCCGAAGTAGCGCTCGGCCAGCGCCACCCCGCGAGCGGCTTCGAGGTCACCGACCAGCACCAAGACCGCGTTGTCCGGCGTGTAGTAGGTCCGGAAGAAACCCCGCACATCCTCCAGGCTCGCCGCGTCGAGATCCTCCATGACACCGATGGTCGGGTGGCGATACGGGTGCCCCTCCGGGAAAGCCAGCCGCAGCATCGTCTCCATGGCCAGCCCGTAGGGCCGGTTCTCGTACGATTGCCGACGCTCGTTCTTCACCACGTCACGCTGGTTGTCCAGCTTCTCCTGGGTGATCGCCGACTCGAAATAGCCCATCCGATCCGATTCCAGCCATAGCCCCAGCTCGAGCTCGTTGGCCGGCAGCGTCTCGAAGTAGTTGGTTCGATCAAACCAAGTGCTGCCGTTCAGGGTGCCGCCGGCGTCCTGCACGTACTTGAAGTGCGCATCGTTCGCCACATGTTCGGAGCCCTGGAACATCAGATGCTCAAACAGGTGCGCGAAGCCGGTACGCCCGGGACGTTCGTGCTTGGAGCCGACGTGATACATGATGTGGACCGAGACCACCGGGGTCGTGTGGTCCTCCTGCACGATCACGCGCAGCCCGTTGGCGAGCGTCTGCTCTGTTAACGGAAACTCGATGACTCGCGCACCCATCGGGACACTCCTACAACGCCGATTCGAACATCCAACATCCAACATTCAACATCGAGATTCGAAGTTTACAAGAACGCCGAACTTTGAACATCCAACATC
>WVYX01000332.1:0-151 GCA_011772755.1 Gemmatimonadales bacterium | reverse complement strand
CCCACACACTTCGATGTCGGATGCTCGATGTTGGATGTCCGATGTTCACTAGCGACATGGAAAAATGCCCCTCCTCGGCGGAGGGGCTTTGCTATCCGGAGGGGCGCCGTAAGCCGAGTTCTGTTTAGTGGGCCATTTATCTGGGGCGCCG
>WVYX01000276.1:1062-1256 GCA_011772755.1 Gemmatimonadales bacterium | reverse complement strand
ACAGACTCAGCAACATGAACACCGCGGGAAGCGTGATGGCCATCTCCTTGCTGAGCAGGGCGAAGGCGTACCCCACCGTGGCTGCCGCGACGAACGCCCACCGCGTCCGACCGCGCGCGAGAAGCGCCCGGTCGAACCAGAGGAGCGAGACCAGGTAGAGTGCGGGGAAGAGCACGTCGGCCCGGGCTGCCGGT
>WVYX01000276.1:0-992 GCA_011772755.1 Gemmatimonadales bacterium | reverse complement strand
AGCTGCGTGACCCGATACGGGGTAGGTGCCTCACCGGCCACCCGGTACTCGAGCCAGAACAGCGCGTTGGTGACCGGCCGGTAGTAGCCGGAGCGATATTCGACTCCGTTCGTGATCGCGCCGCCGAAGAAATCCCTGGTCCAGACCTTGGCGATCCCCCCCGGGTCGCGGACGAACGCGTTGCGGGAGGTCAGGAACTGCGCATCACTGGTCAGCGGCCTGCCGAGGGTCCGCCCATACGTTGCCAACGCTCCGAGCAGAAAGAGGCCTCCCACGAGCGTTACCCACGCCACCCTCCTGCCAGCCACGAACTCGAGGTGATGCGCCGCTCGCGCGCCGAGTGCATCGCCGGGGGAGGAGTTCATGGCCACGGTACAGTATTGCACCGACCGTGAGCATATCAAAGGGCGCCGCTGGCGTCAGAGAACCACTCGCCCCGNNAACCACTCGCCCCGTGGTGTAATCCCAGTTCTGCCACAACCGCCCGTAGAATGCCTGCGACCGGTTCTGGGGAATCCGCCACCAGGGATGCCCGTCTGTTTCGTATGGGCTCTCCTGAATGCTCAGTGGAACCGCAACCGAGTCCTCACAGAATGGGCAGCGATAATGCTCGGTGTCGGCGGCGATCCACCACAGGTACGGAGTCCGGGCGATCATCGGCCATGGATCGCACAGATGGGCGCTGGGAACGTGCGTCTCGATCCNNAGAACCGGCAGCTCCGGATCTTTCGGTCCGGTGGAACGAATCTCGGGGCATAAAAACCGGTTCGTCCACACCGGGGACACGGGAACGGGGCTTCGCCCTCCGCAAACACGGCGAAGCTCTCGGCATCCCAATCCGTCTGGGAGTAATCGGCAAGCAGTACCATCGGCACCGCAGACCGAACAGGCACAGTTCGCACCGATTGCCGGCGATCGCCGCGTACGCGAAAGCGCGCGACTTCATGGGCCGGCCGGTGAACGGATGGGTCGAGGTCGTTGGGGAGGGGTCT
>WVYX01000142.1 GCA_011772755.1 Gemmatimonadales bacterium | reverse complement strand
TCGGCATCCTGGGCCCGAGAATCGCCGATGCTCCGGGTCTAAAGTGTAGTGAATTCCGTGGAGGGGGTGCAACCTGAGGACGTCGCCACCCCCGCGGCGCTCTCAACGTCCGGCGCGGCTAGCTGCAGCTCGTGGTCGCCGACCTGCCGTCTCAGGGGACCGGCCTGCCCTGTACCACGAAGGTGGGGAGGGGCCGCAGAGCCCGAGACCCGTCGCCCAGCTGGCCGAAGTCGTTCGAGCCCCAACAGTAGGTATCACCTTTGGCGTCCAACCCGCAGGTGTGGCGGCCGCCGGCGGCGAAAGGTCCGTCGAAGGATAGCCCTCCCGATACCGGAACCAAGATGGACGTCGAGTCTACGCTCAGGCCACTCCCGAGCTGGCGGCTGTCGTTCGCGCCGACGCAGTACGCTCCCCCGGCGCTCGTCAGCACGCAGGTGTGCGAACCTCCCATGTCCATTTGGCGGAGCGACAGTTCGTCACTTAGTAGGCGCGTGGCGATGTCGCGATCGACAAACGAACCGTCGCCGAGTTGCCCCAAGCCGTTCTGTCCCCAACAGAACAGCTTGGTACCCTCAGCGCCGAGTGCGCACGAATGGTGTGCCCCAAGTCGGGGCTCCAAGAGATTAAACTCCCCCTGACCAGCGATGAAAGTGGGCTCCAGACGCTCCTCTCGATCGCCCCCACCCAGGCCGAGCTGGAAGACGTCGTTGCGACCCCAGCAGAGAACGGCGCGCTCGCCGACCGCGAACGCACACGTATGCGAGTGCCCGGCGGCGATCGAGCTGAGTTTCCATGGTGAGAGCTGGACAGGATCACTGGATTCCGCGTTGGTCCCGTTGCCGAGCTGTCCGTGGGAGTTATCACCCCAGCACCAGGCTCGACCGGACGCGCCGCCGCTCGTCAAGGCACACGTGTGACGCGCTCCCAGCGCGAAGACCCCACTGAACGCCGCTTCGTCGACCAGTTTCGGCTCCAGCACCGGCGCACCGCTTGCGCCGATTCCCAGCTGTCCGGACTCGTTGGCACCCCAGCAATAGAGGTCGCCTGGCGAGGAGCCATCTGAGGTCGAGGCACAGGTGTGGTTGGCGGTCGGCCCCGAGCGCACGCTAGCGAAGGTCACAGCCTGAGGCACGCTCACCAGGCGCGGCACGTCTTCCGCCGTTCCCACCGTCCCGATTCCCAACTGACCGTGCGCGTTGTCCCCCCAACAGTAGACGGATCCGTTGCGCGTCAGGCCACAGGTNNCTGCGTGAAGGTGAGGGTGACGTTCAACGCGTCGCTGGTATCGCTGATCAGACTGCTCGCGCTGACCAGATCGGGGCCGCCCGCTGCCTCAAGCGTATATCCTTGTGCGGGGACGTCCAGGCGCAAACCGCTAAATTTGGCGACGCCCGCATCCGCCGTGTCCGTCAGATTGCCGGTCAACATCGCCGCGGTCCCAAAGTCGCCCCGGGACTCGAGGCTAAGACTTACCTCGTATCCGCTGGCCGTAGCGTCGGTATTTCCTTGCCCATCGGTGATGTGCACGGTCACGTCGAATGTTCCGTTTCCATCGATCGACGCCGGGGGCTGCAGCGCGAAGACGAGGGGCGCCCTAGCGTCCGCCTGAAACCTGACGGTGTCCGCGCTGGCGGGGCACCCGGCGCCGCTCTCGATGTGGGCCACCGCGGTCTGCGTTCCGATCGGCGCGCCCAACTTCCACGAGGTCGCTGCATTCCCGTCCGCGTCTGAAACCGTGTCGTTCGGGCTCACGAAGCCTGCCAAAGCGGCGAAATGCACCCGGACGCCGGGAACGGCCTGGCTATCCTGATCCAGCACCTGGGCCACCAGTGGCTGCTCTAGCTGCCCGTTCCTCCTCCCGTTCTGATTGTTCCCGTCGGACGCGGTAAGCTGAATCGCCGTTGCTTCAAAGCTAACGCTCTCTCCGGCGGTCTCCACCACTGCCACCACTCTCTGCTTACCCTCCTT
>WVYX01000305.1:1021-1644 GCA_011772755.1 Gemmatimonadales bacterium | reverse complement strand
GATCATCCCGTTGATCGGAACCACGTCGGAGCGGAGATCTCCGTCTAGGCCAAAGCCGCGGCGCACGGCCAGATCGCTTCCGCCGACGCCCGCGCTCGCGGCCGAGCCCTGTTTCTCGATCATTGCGCCATCTGCCACGGCGTGCGCGCCGACGGCCAGGGCCTTCGCCGCAACTTGTCGGTGCCCCCGGCGGACTTCACCGATCGCTCCTGGCGCGAGCGGACGACGGAACGATGGGTCTATTACGTGGTGCGGGAGGGTATTCGAGGGACGCCGATGCCGGCTTGGAAAACCTTGAGCGTGGAGCAGACCTGGGATCTGGTGGCGTACGTGCTGTCGGTGGCAGAGTTGGGACCCGACCCTCGGGAGTCTTAAGCTCGATCCACGCACCCGAACGGCGTTGCGGCGCCGCCTTCGAGCGGGCGGGCCGAGTTGTCCTGAGCCCAGGCGCCTACAGCGGTATCAGCCCACCCCTGACGTAAGTAATGACCATCGTGTAGAGGATGACGAAGATGAGCGTCAGCCCCACCGCCAGCGACGCGAAGCCGAAGAATTTGAACATGCGCTGCAGCTTCAAGGGATAAGGGTGGACCAGCTGCTGCTCCCAGTCCGGCCTCTGCATT
>WVYX01000305.1:376-983 GCA_011772755.1 Gemmatimonadales bacterium | reverse complement strand
AAACGCGGCCGGTGAAGATCACGGTGTCCATCGGGAACTTGTCCGGCCGGAAGTGCGTGTTGAAGAAGTGAACGGTGAAGATGAAGGCCACGGCCAGCAGCGCCTCGTCGCTGTGAAGGATCGTGGCGACGTTCACGGTCCAACCCGGTAGGATGATCGTGAAGAACTCCGGAAACCAGAGCAGCAGCCCCGTGGACCCGATGATGAACATCCCCCAGAAGACCGCGAAGTAGTCGAACTTCTCCCAGTAGGTGAAGCGACCGTACTTGGGACGAGGCCCCTTGCCGAGAAACCACTTGGTTGAAGCGACGAACTCCCTGAGGTCATTGCGGTTGAAGATCAGCGACGTGTCGGAGAAGATGAACTGCGCCCAGCCTTTCTCTGACGATTTCTTGCGATTCCAGACATCGCCCAGGTGGATCAAGAGAATGGTGATCAGCGTTATCGCGGCGAGCCGGTGCAGCACGCCGGTAGTGGCAAAACCTCCCACGGCAGTTGCCAGAGCCTGCGCCCATCCGGTGAACGAGAACTTGAGCGTCATGCCAGTGATGGCGAGTACGAAGAAACTGATCAGCATGATCAAGTGCAGGGTGCGCTCGAACGTCGT
>WVYX01000305.1:0-239 GCA_011772755.1 Gemmatimonadales bacterium | reverse complement strand
TGCAGTCTGGGGGGGTTCGCTGTCATCCCGAAGCCGTGCGGGCCGCCGGGGCTCGCGCCGCCGGGGTTGAACGGGCCTCGATCATCGTCATCCTCGTCGTCATCCTCGTCGATGACTTCAGTCTTGAGGGCCGCCCCGGCGCCGGGGTCCAATGGATCCCCGGGGAATCGCTCCGCCGGTCTGTCGCTCGGGCGCTTCCAATCCTCGGGCGAACGCCAGAGCCGGTAGAGCCAGGCGAG
>WVYX01000039.1:1158-1411 GCA_011772755.1 Gemmatimonadales bacterium | reverse complement strand
GGCGGCGCCGGCCCCTGTCCTTCACCGCCGCGGCAGGTACTTCTTCGGGAACTTGGCCACGACCGTGTACTGCGGGTCCACCACGTTGGCCACCGTGCTCACCGCCAACTGCCCCAGCAGCAGGTACGCATCCAGACGGTCGAATCCGTACTCCTGCTCCAGCCACTCGATCAGCTCCACGTGCGCCAGCCGAAACGCATCGATCAACGGCCGGGCACTGCCGGCCACCATGATGTACTCGTCGTCCTCGAGC
>WVYX01000039.1:363-1075 GCA_011772755.1 Gemmatimonadales bacterium | reverse complement strand
CCCGTCGTGGAAGATCGGCAGATAGACGGTCGTGCCTTCGCGTACCTCTGGCGCATCCATGTTGCCGCCGAAGTCGCCCGGCCAGAGGCCCGTGAACGACTGCTCGCCCCGTGGAGCCACCGCCACGCGGCCCAACATGGGCTGGAGGTCCACCTCGATCTCCTTGAGCCGACTGCCTTGAAGTGTGGTGGTCCCNNGGGCTGGAGGTCCACCTCGATCTCCCTGAGCCGACTGCCCTGCAGCGTGGTGGTCCCGGTCATGCGCTCGCGGTCGAGCCGCCACACGTAGCGGCGCGGCTCGATGGGCTCGTTCACCAACCGGTTGCCCTGATCCATGGAGAGGCCGCCGAAATCCGGATACAACCGTGACGCGGCAAGGTGATGGTTGGGTCTCACGGAGTGGACCCTGACCACGAGCATGTCGTTCGTCGTCGCGCCTTCCACGTAGATCGGCCCCACCTCGCCGGGGAAGGCTCCGCCCTCTTCGGTGTAGTAGGCACCGAAGTTGGTGGACGACACGAGCACCGTGCCCGGCCGAATGCGCAGCACCGGCTCGCGCACGGCGAACGTGGAGTAGCCAACGGTGGGGGTGAAGCGCACCGTGTCCTGCGCCACCGCCTGGGTCGCGACGAACGACACGGTCAGGGCCGAAACTACGACGAGTTGGGGACGCATGGATCGCTCCGGCATGGGGACGGTGACGAATCTGCGTG
>WVYX01000039.1:0-283 GCA_011772755.1 Gemmatimonadales bacterium | reverse complement strand
TCCGATCGCCCACTTCGACTCGAGACCGACGACCACTCGTGTGCGGCCGATTTTCGCAGGCACAGATCGCCGAATTGGATCGTGAGCTGTTCAAGCTGCTGCGGATTCCCGCTGTCGAGCCGCGCTACAACGTGGCGCCGACGCAGGACGCCGCCGTGGTGCGCGCTGTCCCGGGTGCTACCGAACGGTCGCTGGACTTCCTGCGCTGGGGACTCATCCCGCACTGGGCCAAGGACTTCACGATCGGGAACCGGATGATCAACGCGCGCGCGGAAACGGCGGA
>WVYX01000034.1:2353-2533 GCA_011772755.1 Gemmatimonadales bacterium | reverse complement strand
GTTCTTCGCCGGCGCGCCACCCTACCCCACCGCTTCGGAGTACGTGGCACACCTCGATTCCGTGGCTCGCGGCATCGGGCGGGACGAACTTCAAGCGATGATGAACCTGACGGCGAGCCACGATACGCCACGGTTCGGAACGTCGGTGTACAACCCCGGTCGCTACAAATACGACGTCAG
>WVYX01000034.1:1477-2257 GCA_011772755.1 Gemmatimonadales bacterium | reverse complement strand
ATGTGGGGTGCCGACGATCCCGATCCACGCAAGCCCATGGTGTGGGGCGACCTGATCTATGAGGATGAGACGACCCATCCGTTCGGAATGGTCCGCCGCCGCGACACGGTCGCGCCGGACACCACGCTCCGCCGCGTGTACAAGGATCTGATCGCGCTCCGCCAGCAGCATCTCCGCCTGTTCGTCGCTGGCGAGCTGACCTACCGCCTCACCGACGACACGCGTGGCCTCCTTGCATACGAGCGTGTGCTCGGTGACGAGCGCGCGTTGATCACGTTCAACACGTCCGATGACCCGCAGGTCGTCTCGTTCGCAGTGGAAGCNNAAGGGTATGGATCCGCGGTGGAGCAGCTCGGGGAACGGCCGATCGGTCACCCGGGTAGGAGCCCAAAGGAGGGTGCGTCGCACATGAAACTTCCACTGCTTGGCTTGCTCGTGATGGTTGGATGCGCGAGAAGCCAGGCGCCACCACCGACGCCGGAAGCGTCGGCCGACGAGACGGCCGCTGCCCAGACCGACTCGGTCGAGGACCGGGCGATCAGATGCGCCTGGGACGCGATGGTCAACGTCGTGGTGGTGAACAAGAGCACCATGAGCATGCGCATCCGGTTCGGTCCTTACGGACCCGCCCGTCCCGCCCTGGGAATGTCGCGGACCACGTATCGGGTCGCCCGTGACCACCTGCGGTCTTCCATCCGTGTGTGGATCCTGCACGGTGGGCTCGAGACGAGCAGGGCACCTCCCATCCCCACCGAGCACGTCGTCTGCAACGATGCCACG
>WVYX01000034.1:904-1416 GCA_011772755.1 Gemmatimonadales bacterium | reverse complement strand
ATGTGTTCCTGGAGGAAGCTGAAAAGGACGAGAAGGAGGGCGCGGACACGCTGTCCCACTCCGATCGCTAGTCGCGTTGCGCTTCTTGCTGCGCGCCATTCCTCGGGCTAACGTGCCCTCTGTCCGCTGAGCATCTTCAACCCCCAATCACGATGCCACGAGGTCTCCTGCTGCCACTCTCGTTCATCGGCTTGACCGCGGGTTTGTTCACGTCCGTGGGGGCCCAAGAGCGTGGGCCGGTGACGGTCGGCGACGACGGGGTCATGCGGTGGACGGCCACGGGGGCGGAGGTCGCGCAGTTCGGCGTCAACTACAGCGCCCCATTCGCTCACGCGTATCGCGCGTTCGGGCAGCTCGGCATGGATCGCAAGCAGGCCATCGATGCCGACGTGCTCCATTTCGCGCGGCTCGGCCTGGACGCCTACCGCATCCACGTCTGGGACCGGGAAGTGAGCGACAATGAGGGTAACCTCGTGGCGAACGACCACCTGGACCTGCTCGACTACCTGCTG
>WVYX01000034.1:706-847 GCA_011772755.1 Gemmatimonadales bacterium | reverse complement strand
GGTGGCCCACGGGGTACCCAGAACCCGACCCCGGTACGGCCGGGCTCTCGGACGGATACACCAAGGGGGAGATGACCACGAACCCCGATGCGCGTGTGGCACAGGCTCGCTACCTCGCACAGTTTGTCACCCACCGGAATC
>WVYX01000034.1:0-648 GCA_011772755.1 Gemmatimonadales bacterium | reverse complement strand
GATGGCCGACGCGCTGCGGCAGGCGGGATTCGCAAAGCCCATCTTCTACAACATCAGCCAGGGCTATTCGGACGAGCACGGCCGTGCCGTCTGCGCCGCTCGGATCGACGGGGTGAGTCACCAGTGGTATCCCACGGGATTGGTGCGGAACAGCGCTGTCGGCGGCAACATGCTGCCCAATGTCGAGCGGTACACGATCCCGTACGAGGACTTCGCCGAGTGTCGGGACAAGGCGCGCATGGTGTACGAGTTCGACGCGGCGGACGTCGCGGGCTCCTACATGTATCCCGCCATGGCGCGCAGCTTCCGGGCGGCCGGGTTCCAGTGGGCGACACAGTTTGCCTACGATCCACTGGCGATCGGCTACGCCAATACCGAGTACCAGACGCACTTCCTGAACCTCGTCTACACACCGGGGAAGGCCATCAGCTTCATGATCGCGGGCGCGTCGTTCCGGGCGCTGACCCGCGGCGAGTCCTACGGCCGCCATCCGAGCAGCGACCGCTTCGGGCCGTTTCGCGTGAGCTACACGCACGACCTGAGCGAGATGGTGACTGACACCGCGTTCTTCTATTCCAACACCACCACCACGGACCCGCCTGCCCCGTCCAGGCTTCGGCATGTGGCCGGCGTGGGGACGTCCCCCAT
>WVYX01000136.1 GCA_011772755.1 Gemmatimonadales bacterium | reverse complement strand
TGGGTGGGGCGGCCAGGGTGGTGATCTCGCCCCGAGCCACAAACCCGTAGATGGCCCACGGGGTCGGGCGCTCGGGCGCGGCCAGCAGTTCGTCAATCGTCAGGATTCGATTCAGTTCGGCCTTTTCCTTATCCCCAGACTGAAACGGAAACCGCTCCGCGTGCCGGATGGCCGCCCGCAGCCAGTAGTTCGGCTCCTCCACGCCCCGGCGCTCCAACTCCGGGCGACTGAGCCGGAACGCGGCTTCCTGTTCCAAGGGGGACAGTCGGCGGTGATGCCACGCCCACTCCTGCAGCCGTCCGTACAACTCGGCATCTTCGGGCGCGGTGGACATGCGATGCAGGCCCACTATCTCCATGAACACGCCCACCTCTAACGGGCCCGTGCTCGCCCCGTTGGGGTTGTACGATGGGAGCACCAGCCCGGCCCCCGTGGTGCTACTAATCATCATTTCCTCCGTTCTGGAAAACACACAGCGCCGGACAGTGACCCGTCCGGCGCATGGTGGTAACACGATGGTAACGGAACAGGGGGAACCGACCCCCACTGCGGGAACCGATTCCCCCCGTAACTGCTACGTTTGCTTCCCTACGTTCCTTGGCCCGTGTGGTTTTGAGTCCCGCGCGTCNNTCCCGCGCGTCTACCAGTTCCACCACTCGGGCGTCCCGAATGATAACCCGCTCTTCAAGCCCGAGTGAGGTCTGATGGTGATACCGCCGCTTTCAGAGCATCGGGCCCATCCTGCCCGAATGAGCGGATGGGCCCGTCACCCTGTCACGTGCCCTGTCGGACGGTGCCGGGGCGGCTTCGAGCTCAGCGCTGTCATGCCGCCACCGGCCCTCCCCCGTCAGTCATCGTCGTACAGGTCCAGCGACGCCTGGATGTTGCCCTCGATGGCCGACCTGTTCGCGGGATCGGTCGGGTCGAGCATGTCCCCCATCCCGGCCAACCAGCCGCTCAGGTCGATCGCCAATGCCACCACAGTGACCGGGTTCTGCTCGGCCGTGAACTCCCTCGGCATGTCGAAGAGCAGCTCGAGATCGACATCGAGCGGCGCGGTGAAGGTGAACGGCTCCGGCGAGCCNNCTCGCGTCCGCGAGCATCGGCCACATGTCAATCAGCGGTTGCTCGGCCGGATTCCCGATCTCCAGCTTGTCGATCGACACTTCGAGCTCCTTGTAGATCCCGGGAGGCACATCGGTGTCGAAGGCGAGCGTGGGAGTCCCCGTCAGGTCCAGCGGGATCACGACCGACTGCTCGAACACCCAGTCGATCGTGTTGTCCAGCCCGGCGGTCTCGAGCTTGAGTCCGCCAAGCACGAACGTGGCGCTCTCGACGACGACGCTCGTGGCCGCGATCCCCGGTGCCGCGGAGGAGACTGAAGCCGTCATCGCACCACCGTTGACCACCCGCACGCTCACCTGAAGCTGATGATTGCCGAGTG
>WVYX01000201.1:863-1426 GCA_011772755.1 Gemmatimonadales bacterium | reverse complement strand
CCTGCCATCCCGCGCCCGGACTCCGAACTGCTGGCCGTGCTGAAGGAACCGGCGGCGTCGCGTTTGATCTGGGAAAAAGCTCTGCTGGGTCGTTTCGCCGGTAACGTGGTGGAGGCCAAGGAGATAAGGGATGAGCCGGGAAGCTATATCCTGTGCCTGTCGTTCTTTGACATCGCCAATCTCGTCGACTTGGAGCCCGAGGGCGGAACCTATATCTACTCGAGCTCGGAAGCCCACAACGAGGAACAGGTCATCGACCAGACGCGCCTCGCCAACTGGATCGCTCACTTCGGCTTAAAGGCCGTCGGTGGGCTACCGGGCGCCGAGGAGGGACCCTATCACGCCTCGGGTCACATCGATGGGCCGGGAATGGAGTGGCTCATCGACACGGCCGATCCCCAGCTCATCGTGCCTGTGCATAGTCAGCAGCGGGACTGGTTCGAGACACGCTGGCCGGAAAAGACCGTGCGGGCCGAATATGGAGTTCGCCGGGAGTTGGGCTGACCTGCGGTGAAGATCGCAACCTGGAACGTCAACTCTATCCGTGCGCGCGAGTCGCGGCT
>WVYX01000201.1:0-832 GCA_011772755.1 Gemmatimonadales bacterium | reverse complement strand
TTTGAACGGTGTGGCGATCCTCTGTCGTACGGCCCCGACCGAGGTCGAGTGCGGCATGGGTGTGGCCGATCAGGACCCTCAGGCTCGGCTGATCAGCGCCAAGATCGACGGCGTGCGGGTGATGAGCGCTTACTTTCCTGCGGGTCGTGTGGTGGGGTCGGACGATTACGCCTACAAGCTGGACTGGATGCGGCGCCTGCGTGAGCACCTCGATGCTGCGGCCTCAGCGGCCGATGACATCGTGCTGGCGGGCGACTTCAACGTCGCACCGGATGATCGTGACGTGGCCAACCCCGACTGGTGGGGTGGAAGCGTGCTCTGTCACGAGAGCGCGCGCAAGGAGCTGCAGCGGATCCGCGACTGGGGGTTCGTCGACGTGTTCAGAAGACTTCACCCCGAGGCCAAAGCCTACAGCTGGTGGGATTACAAGCTCCGCGCCTTCGAGAAAGATGATGGGCTTCGCATCGACCATATCTTCGCCACGCAGACGCTGGCTCGCCGCTTCGCCAGCGCACGCATCGACCGGGAGGAGCGGCAGGGCTCGGCCGTCGATAAACCTTCCGACCACGCGCCGGTGATCGCCGAGCTCAGCGGCTGATTCGTACCGGCAGGCGCTTCGCCCCCCAACGACCGGGCGGTCCCGCGAACACGCCGCTGCAAGCTGTGCCGCAACGGGTGCAGCGCCCGTCGTCCGTGAGGTTCCACTCCATCAAGACATACCAATCCCGGGCGATGACCGTCTGCCCGCACTCGTGACAGATGGTGCTGCCACCCTCGAGGTCGTGCACGTTGCCCGTGTACGCGTAGCGCACGCCGTTTCTCATCGCGATCT
>WVYX01000254.1 GCA_011772755.1 Gemmatimonadales bacterium | reverse complement strand
ACGGTAGGGGCCTGAGGAGATGTCGGCAGCGGTGACCGGCATCCCGTTGGCCCGGCCCAATCCCTCGATCTCGATGTCCCAGCCTCCGGGCTGGGTGAGAATGGTTCGGGACGGCTCCCACGTCACGCCACCATCCAGTGACCGCGAGAACTCGATGTTCCGCGGACCGGACCACGCCAGATACACCTCGCCGTTCGGTCCGGTGGCGGGCACGGCGCCCTCGACCGTGCCGTCACCGTCGAGCGCGTCACCGCCACCCGCCGGAATTCGCATGGGGCGGGAGAAGGTCCGGCCGCCGTCGTGCGAGGCCACGACGAAGATGTACGAGGAATCTTCTGGCTCGGCGCTGCCGTACTCGGTGAACCGTGTCCACGCGACGTAGACGCTACCGCGATAGGGGCTGTCGGCCGAGAGATCCACGGTGGGGTACGGCTTGTCCTCGAACGGCACGATGCTGTTGAGGTGCTCGATGAGAATCACCTCGGGCTCGTAGGTGAGCCCCCCATCCTCGGACGCGGACAGGAACAGGCCGTTCCGCGGGTAGATCCCCTCGGGATTCCGCAGGTGGCGGAAACCCAGGTACGTGCGGTACACACGACCCTCGTGATCGATCACCACCGCATCGTCCCCCTGCACCTTTTGGCGCGGATTGGGCATCGCAACGGTGGTCCACGACTTCCCGCCATCCCACGTGATGTAGGTGAGGTTCGAGATCTTGCGCGCGCGTGGGTCACCGAATGTGTTCACCGCCGATCCCACGATGTGATCGATGTTGGTGGGATCGATCGCGATCGCGGTCTCGACGGCGTGCGACGGCCCCGCCTGCACGACGATCGGCGGGGGGAGAATTTGGCCGGGGAGGGCGGCGGCGAGGGTGATGAAGAGAGCAAGAACAAAGGGAAAGGGGAAAAGGGAAAAGGGAAGAGTACCTAGCAGGAGCACTTTCTTTGGATTGACCGTCGCCGTCTTCTGGGTCTTCACTTCTGGCACGTTCCGTTTCACGGCTCTTCCCCCCTCAGAATCTGTCTCGTTTCCCTTTTCCCCTTTCCCTTTTCCCTCTTCCCTCTCGCACCCTCACCCTCCCCTGATCCTCCTCGTCAACGCCGGCTCCCGGCCCAGCAGACGCGCGTACAGCGTGAGCTGGCCGCGGTGGTACATCTCCTGGGCTATCCCGTGATGCAGCCACTGGAACTTGGTCCAAGTCGATCCGTCGAAGTTCTCCATGTGCTGGAACAGCGCCAGCTCGCCGCACTTCCGGAACTTCCGTTCGGCCTCATCCATCTGCGTCTCGAGGAGGCGCAGCAGATCGGTCTTGGTGGTGGCCTCGTAGGCCTTGGACGCATACATGTCCAGCAGCTCCGGCCACGGGGCGCGCTTGAGGTCGGTATCC
>WVYX01000064.1:1024-1243 GCA_011772755.1 Gemmatimonadales bacterium | reverse complement strand
CGGGCTTCCCGGGCTTCCCGGGCTTCTCGAGGTCGGTGGTCGGTGGTCCCGGCTCGAAGCCCGAAGCCCGAAGCCCGAAGCTGGAAGCCTGTGGGGACGTGAAACGGGAAACGTGGAACGTGCAACCTGAAACGTGCCTATACCTCGTACTACTATGTATAGGACTGCAAGGTAAGGAACACGATGCAGGTCGGGAAGGATCTCGTTGCCGCCTCGTCG
>WVYX01000064.1:306-976 GCA_011772755.1 Gemmatimonadales bacterium | reverse complement strand
TCCGCTGGTGCTGGCAATCCTGGCGGAGGGCGAGAGCTACGGCTACGCCATCCTCAAGCGGGTCGACGAGCTGTCCGGCGGCGACCTGGAGTGGACCGACGGCATGCTCTATCCGGTGCTCCACCGGCTCAACCGGATGGGGTTGGTGGAGGCCACCTGGCGACACCCCGACTCCGGACGCCGCCGCCGCTACTACCGCCTCACGGAGGCCGGCACGGAGGCGCTGGCAGAACACCGACGTCAGTGGGAAGCCGTGAATGCCACGCTGACGGCTGCATGGCAGCGCCTCCAGGCCTCTGCGCCTCCAGCAGGAGCATCGGTGTGACGGAAGCGNNTTGGAGTCCCATCTCCGCGATCAGATCGCCGATCTGACAGATCGTGGACTCGACGACGACGAGGCCTTCATCATTGCGGTCAGGCGCATCGGGTCGATAGATGAGATCTCGCATGAGTTCGCTCTCGAACACTCCGATCGCTTGTGGAAGCAGCTTCTGGTCAGCCCGGGGACAGCTGTGCGACCGCTGGGACGACTACGAACCATGCTGGGCTTCGCCGTACTCGCCGCGGCAATCGTGGCCGTGTTCCAGCTGACGGTCGACATCGATGAACTGCCCAACCTATGGATCAAGACTGTCCCCCTCCTGGTGCTCGCCGTCCTGGCTGGATACCT
>WVYX01000064.1:0-266 GCA_011772755.1 Gemmatimonadales bacterium | reverse complement strand
TGGTCAACGCCTACCCGTTCGCCGAGTTGGCCGACACCGAGGTGCTGGCCGCCATCCACGCCCCCATCGTCATGTGGGCAGTGGTTGGGCTGGCCTATCTCGGCGGTGAATGGTTGCCTCATGCCGGCCGGATGAACTTCGTCCGCTTCACCGGCGAGTGGTTCGTCTACTACGTGCTGATCGCCCTCGGTGGCGGCGTGCTCACTGCGTTCACAGCCGGGACCTTCTTTGCGCTGGGACTGGACGTCGAGGAGTTCATCGGCACC
>WVYX01000246.1 GCA_011772755.1 Gemmatimonadales bacterium | reverse complement strand
GTCGCCGGATGCGGCGGCGCTCTCCGGGAGTGGTACCGCCCCAGATCCCGTCGGGCTGGTGGAGCCCGAACTCCAGGCAGGCACCTTTCACCAGGCAGCCGACACAGATTGCTTTGGCCAGGCTGACGGCGCGGTCCTCGCCGGGAGCAGGGAAGAAGACCGACGTGGGGAGACTGCGACACGCTGCCTGATGGATCCAATCGGGATCGGTTGCGGTTTGCTCCCCCGGGTGACGTATCGCCTCGGGGACGTGCTCATCCTCCACAGTGGTTCACATCCTCGCCACCGCTCGTCATCCCATCCAAAACCCCTTGCGGTGGGAGACGCCGAGGACCTTGTGGCAGTGGGGGCACATATAGAGGTAGCGCTTTCCGAGCGGGGCTCGCATGCCGCGCACCCACACGGTGTCGAGGGACGCTTGGCAGTAGGGGCAGAGGGGGGTGGCGTCGGGCCGTTCCTCGATCGCGATCATGTTGCACTCCAGGCGTGACCGGCGGTCTGTCATCAGGGTGAACCTGGGCGCGGCGGGCGACCAGAGGACAAGGTCCCGCTCTGGCGGGCGCGACCTCAGTTCTCGAGCTGTTCGACGCGTCGCAGTGCCCGCTCCAGCCGCTCCCGCGCTTCTCGAGCCACCGGCTCTATCGCCGGGTCGGCAACCAGCTGAGTCATGGTCAACGGCTCGAGCGCGGCCACGGTGGTGTGCTCCTCGCCGGCGTAGACCACGACGTTGCACGGGAGCAACAGCCCGATCGATTCCTCGACTTCCAAGGCACGGTTGGCGAGCTGAGGGTTGCAGGCGCCCAGGATCTTGTAGGGCTCGCGGTCGATGCCCAGCTTGGCCTTCAGGGTGGCCGCCACGTCGATCTCGGTGAGGATTCCAAAGCCCTCGTCGGCGAGCGCCTTCCGGATGCTCTGCTCCGCCTCGTCCGGCGCGAGCGGTGTGCTCACGGTGATCCCATAGCTTCCTTCGTCCATCTTGCCGGTCCTCTCTGTTCAGCACTGGTCGGCGCCGAGCCCCGCGGGAAGCATCCGAGCGCTCAGCAGGGAACGGTGACCCGTATCGTGGTGCCCTCCCCGGGCCGGCTGTCTATGGTCGCCCCTCCTTGGGCGGCGGCGGCGCGGGCGCTCAGGTTGTCGAGACCCATACCCCTCCTCACTTGGGCGGGGTCGAAGCCGCGTCCGTGGTCCCGCACCGAGACGATCAGATGCTCGGTATCGCGTTCCACGGATACCTCGACCCGGTCGGAGCCGGAATGTCGGAGCGCGTTACTGACCGCTTCCCGCACGATCTGCAGCGTGTCGTCGATCACCTGGCTCGACAGGCCGCGTACGCTGCCCTCCACGGAGACCTCCACCAGCGCCCGGTGCGGGGCGGCTAGTTGCCCCACTAGGTCGGACAGCTCCGCCTGCAGATTGCGCGTCGCCCATGCCGGTGGCCTCAGGTCGAAGATGAACTTGCGCAGGGAGGTGATGCACTCATCCAGACGGTCCACGGCTCCGCCGATACCGGAGCGAGTGTCGGGATCGTTCACCTTCTGCGACAGTGCCTGCAGGGCGAGGCCAACGGCGAACAACTCCTGAATGATGGCGTCGTGGAGATCCCGAGCTATGCGCTCTCGATCCTCGATGACGGCCACGCGCCGTAGCCGGCGCTGCAGTCGAGCGGTCGAGATCGCCGAGCCGGCCACCACCGCCAGCGCCTCGGTGAGCGCCTCGTCCTCGGCGGTGAACCCTTCGGCCTTGTCGGCCAGGTAGAGGTTCCCGTACACCCTGTCTCCCACGGCGATGGGAACCCCCAGGAAGTTCGACATCTGAGGGTGGTGTTGGGGGAACCCCGAGTAGTCGGGGTGATCCTGGATCCGGTCGATCCGGATCGTCTTTCCCATGCGGATGATCGTGCCCAGCACGCCTTGGCCCCGCGGTGGTGGACCGATGCGCTCCACTATCTCGGGGTCCACGCCCGTGTGGATGAACTCGATGAGAGTCCCATGCTCGCCGATCACGCCTAGCGCTCCGTAGCGGGCAGAGGTGAGCTCGA
>WVYX01000049.1:757-1349 GCA_011772755.1 Gemmatimonadales bacterium | reverse complement strand
AGCCTCGGGTTCGCCGTACGGTAATCCCGACGACGGCTAGGCTGGGAGGTTCTGAGGGCAAGCCGGTCCGTCGTGAGAGCCCGCATGCGCTCGCTGTTGTTGGTCGCTCTAGCGCTCGCGCCGATTCATACGGCGCAGGCGCGGGCGCAAGAGTCAGGTTTCGATGTCGCCTTGTTTCGCACTCGGCGGGGACCGGAGCTGACGGTCGTCGACGGGGTGCTGGAATTCGATCCGCGACGGGTAGAGGGAGGAACGGGTTGTGGCTACGTGGTGGCCCTCAGCGTGACGGATTCCAGCGGCGTGGTTCTGTTGCGTGACAGCTGGCGTGGGGTGTTGGCCTGCGAAGAAGCGGAAGAAGACGCGAGAAGCGCGGGCCTAAGACGGTTGGTGGTGGAGACCTTCCAGTTCGCTGTGATGCCGGGGCAGTACTCGCTGGAGCTGTCGCTGCAACCCGACGGGAAACCTGACGAGGCACTGCGCTTGCGGCGAGACATTGATAGTCTGACAGAGACCGCCGTGGCGTCGGATCTGATCCTCGCGCGTGAGGTAGGCTGGGTCGACACGACAGAGGCGAGCCGGTGGACCGTGCAGA
>WVYX01000049.1:369-697 GCA_011772755.1 Gemmatimonadales bacterium | reverse complement strand
AGGGCACAGCGCGCTGTGTGATTCGCCGAGCGACCGGCGAAGAAGTCGTGCGCACTGAGGTGGGTGAGCTGGCCGGCGACGCCCAGTCGCGGCCGATAGCGGGAACGCTCTCTTTGGCCGGACTACCTCCGGGCAGCTACACGCTGGAAGTACGTTTGGAGCTGGCGGACACGGTAGTGACCCGGTCACGTGACTTCGCGATGGCCATGGATGTCGCCGCCCTCGCCAGCTCGCAGCCGCCGGCTGACACGGGCAAGACAGCCGAGCTGAACCGCTACCTGTCGGGGCTGAGTGACGAGGAGCTGACGGATCTTTTTGACCCGATCGT
>WVYX01000049.1:0-259 GCA_011772755.1 Gemmatimonadales bacterium | reverse complement strand
TGGACATTTACCTGGAGCGGGTCCGACACGTGAGGCAGGCTTTCCCCGAGAAGGCGGGTCGGGAAAGTGGGTGGCGGACCGACCGCGGCCGCATCTATCTGCTCAGGGGAGAGCCGGACCAGAAAATCGTCCAGGTCTTTCCGCCCACCAACTCGCCTCCGTATGAGATCTGGGCTTACGACATTGGACCGCGTTACGTGTATCTGTTCATCGATGAAACGCGGTTCGACTACTATCGGCTGGTGTTTTCAACGGACCC
>WVYX01000298.1 GCA_011772755.1 Gemmatimonadales bacterium | reverse complement strand
CGGCTCGCCATCCCCACCAGGAACCAGAAGAAGGGCAGCGTCGGATTTGCCAAGAGCGGCTGAGATCCCCACGACATCACTAGTATCGCCATCACATATCCCGTCACCATCGCTCCAAACGCGCTGTCTTGAGGGTTCGGTGCGCGACGAGCGAGGCGAAGTGCAAGGAATCCCAGGCCCACGACGATCGTCGTGAGGAGCACCGTTCCGGGGATGCCCGTTTCTACGAGCATTGCCGCGAAGAAGTTGTCCTGAAATCCATAGCGCTCTTGAATCATCCTCCCCAGGCGATCCTGGGTAAGCTGCTCGCCCAGCGCCGAAGCAGCTGACCCTGTCCGCCCCAGTCCGGCACCGAACGGGAACGCGGTGGCCCGGTCCCAGATCATGCCGAATCCGCCGCGGCGGGCCTCGGCGTATGTGCTGGCCTCGAGGAGCGTCTCGAACCGCTCGACCGTGCTGCGCTCGCGCCAGATGTCCGGAATCCCCGTTGCCTCCTCTAAGGCCTGCTGTGCCTCCGGAAGGAGGTACTCCCGGACCACGAGCCAGGAACTGCCACCCACGACTACCAGCGCCACCAGGGTGGCAGCGGCCCGGCCACGACCCCGCAGGAGCTGCAGGCCCAACATGGTCAGGACCACGATGAGACTTCCCAGGAAGACCTGTCGTCCGCCGGAGATGAAGAACACCACGAGGCTGCCGACCAGCGTCACGATGATCCACGGGTTGCGCATCGAGTAATCCCCGCGGAGCGCCAGGCACAGGGCGAAGGGTAGGGCCACCAGTGCGAACACGGCTTCGCCGCCGGGGAGCGCAGTGGTACCGAAGGGTCGCCATTCGTGAAAGTGCGCCAGACGAGACATGTACGGTTGACCGAGGTCCAGCAGTCCACCCGGCCCGCCGACGTACTGCAGCACGGTGATGGCGAAGGCACCGCACCAGAAGATGGTCAGCACGCGCATGAACCGTCGAGGTGCGTCTTGATCTGCCGCTACGAGGTACCCGATGAAGTACAACGGGATCATCGAGAGGTGCACCTTCCAGGAGGCGACGCCGACGAATAGACTCGCGGTGTACGGGCTGAACACCAACAGCACCACCCACACGACATGAAAGGCGAGCAGCATGAAGAAGGGGACGTGGGGGAGCCGGGACCGACGCTGCAGCAGCGCCACGGCAACCCATGCGGCGACCACGATCCACAGCACGATGTCGACCCCGATGTGGATCACCGGGTGATAGTTGGCCACCAGCTTGAGGAAGCCCTCGACCGAGAGGTACACGAAGAAGACCAGCATGGCGGTGAGGCGGTCGCGCATGCGGAGCGCGATGAGGGCAGCGACGAAGGGTGCCAACAGAATCAGGTATCGCATAGCCTGCTCCCCCAACAACCTAGGGGATTCCGTGGCGGAAGGAAGCTTCGGTGGCTGGAATCCTCGTGGGGAGACGGGGCCGGGCTCACCTGGCTCACGGCTCGGTTGGCATCGTATTCCCGTCCGTGATGCGTTCCGGCCCGTTCGAGGGTGGCGGCACTTCCGTGAGCAAGGTCTCCCGTGCCCGTTCCACCCGCCACACCGTCCAGGCCGCACCGACGAACATCACGGCGGTGGTGACTGCCGCGCACCCAGCGGCGCCGTAGAGGGGGATGAGAACGAGGTCACCTATGCCGTTGCCTATGAGGAGGACTACACTGAGTCCCGCCAGAGCGCGTTCCAACCCCAATCGGTGAATCAGCCCTCCGTACAGCACGGCAGCCACGTTCAGCCCAAAACCGACGAGCAGCCACTGCGCGGCAGCGATGGCTGAGACGTATGAGTCGCCGAACAGCAGGGTGACAATCGGTCCCACGATGAGTGTCCCCACGGCTGCCAGGGCCAGGCTGACGACGGCCGTGTGCCCAGACCAGGCGAGATAACGCTCGAGCTTGCCGGGGTCGGTGAGGGCCATGGAGATCGGCAGCACCACGCTCCACAACGCCCCGACGAGCAGTGGGATTGGGCTCACCAATCGGCTTGCGGCCACCCAGAGCCCGGTTTCGGCCGAGCCACCGAGGGTCGCCAGTAGCAGGGTGTCGGTATGCGTCAACAGCGCGGTTGTGGCGCTGGTCAGAAAGAGCCACCACGATAACGCGATCCACTCCCGCCTGAGCTGGGGGCGGACAGGGGGCCACAGCTGGACTCCCCGATGCCCCAACGTGGCGAGTGTACCGGACTCCACCGCCACCAGTAGCACGGCCGCAGTGATGGCGCTGGAGACGGTCAGGGCATCGACAGAGAGTAGCGTGAGGTATGCCAACGTGCGGGCTGCTGCCATTACGGCCCGCACCGTGGCGGCACTGCGGTGGGCGAGCCGTGCCCTCAGCACCTCGCTGTAGTGATCACCGACAGCCATGAGCACCGCCGCTGCCACGCCGGGCAGGAGATACGCACGGACCGCGCCTGCGCCGGCGAACATGCGGTTTGCCAGCTCGCCGGAAAGGAGCGCCAGGATCGCCAATCCGCCGACAGCGAAGCCCCGGGCGTAGAAAAAGGTCCAGCTCACGGTCCGGACCTCTGACGCGGCCTGGAACTGCGGCGTGGCGAGGCGCACGTAGGCGGTGCCGAGTCCCAGGCTGCCCAGCTGATTGAGCAGGAACGCCACTGCCAAGAACACGCCGTAGGCGCCCAATCCCTCGGGGCCCAGCCCCCTGGCGAGCACAATGGTCGTGATTGCGCCGAAGACCGCGTGGCTCGCGGCCCCGGAAACGGACCACCCCACCAGACGCACTGAGAGCAGCTTGTGGAAGGGCTTCACGGCGGACTGCGCGGTGCGCCGTGCGCGGTGCGCGGGGCAACCGCCGAACCGCTGAACCGCCGATCCGCCCACGGGGAGCGGGGAGCGGGATTGACTGCGAACGCAAGGTGCGCGGTGCGCGGTACGCGGGTGGAGGTGCGAGCTACGGTTGACAACGGAGTCACCGGCAGCACTGTTTGAGTCGTGCTGGGTACGGTGAGGTCATAGCGCGTGGGTTCATACCTCCTTGTCTTCGTGGTTGCCGCGGCCATCGCGCTCCTATGTACGCCTCTGATGGCCGCGGTGGGCCTGCGGCTCGGTGCCCTAGACGACACTCGGGAGCCACCGATCCCACGGATCGGCGGTCTGACGATCGCCGTCGGGTGTGCTGCGGCACTGCTCTTGGTCGGCGTGGTGTTCACCCCAGCCGGAGCAACGCTCCTGGGAACCTCCCAGGCCATTGGAGCTGTCGCCCTCGGTGCCATAGCCATCCTCATCCTCGGCGTCGTCGACGACATCCGGCCGCTCGCGGCTAAGGTGAAGTTCGGGCTGCAGATCGTGATTGCCGCGGGGGTGTACGCTCTCGGGCTGCGCATCGAGTCGGTTTCTGTCCCGGTTGGCGCGTTCAGTCTCGGCAGCCTGCTGGCTCCCCTGATCACGATCGTCTGGCTGGTCGGCATCACCAACGCTTTCAACCTGCTCGACGGTGCGGACGGTGTGGCCGCCGGTTCAGCGTTCTTCGCCGCCACCGCCATCTTCATCATGTCGGTGGCGCTAGGACACCCAGCCATCGGTCTCGTGACGGCAGCCCTGGCTGGCGCACTCCTGGGATTCCTTCCCTTCAACTTCCCGCCGGCCCGCGCTTTTCTGGGTGACTCCGGTGCCACAGTGACGGGGTTCCTCCTAGCCGGATTGGCCGTGGAGGGCTCCACCAAAGGTCCCACCCTGGTCGCCATCGCCGTGCCCGTCATTGCCTTCGGCGTCCCCGTGTTCGATACGACGATAACACTGTTCCGGCGATTGGTGCGAGGCCGGCCGGTGTTCGAGGCCGACCGTGAGCACGTGCACCACCACTTGGCTCGTGCGGGGCTCGCACCACGGCAGGTGGTGGGAATCGTGTATGCCGCCAGCGCGGTGTTCGCGCTGGCCGCGATGATGTTCATCAACCCCACTGCTCGCTCCTACGCGGTGGCGCTGCTGGCCATCGGCGCGGGGGTATGGATGATCTCCCGCTTTCTCCACTTGCACGAGCTGAACGAGCTGGCGCGACTGGCCAAGCGGGGGGCCCTGCAGCCCAAGGCGATCGCGGTGAATGTCGGACTGCGCCGTGCCGCCGAGCGGATCGGCAGAGCGCAGTCTCTGGATGACCTGAAGGAGGGGCTGGCCATCCTCTTGGAAGAATCCGAGTTCGACGAGGTGCTGTTGATGGTGAGCCCCCTTGGCAACCGGCGGGGGAGAGCACAGATGTGGCGGCTCCACGAAGGGGCCTTCATGGAAGACTGGCCGGTGCGCCGGCCCGATGAGTGGGAAGTCGTGTGCCCGTTTGAAGGAGCGGGCTGGACGGGCGAGTTGCACTTGCGGCGGCGGCTGGGCCGTCGCTCGCTGCTGCTGGACCTCAATCTGTTGCTGGAGATCGTGCAGCCCACCCTTGCCGAAGCGGCGAAGCGAATCGAAGCGCCAGTGACCCTCGCCAAGTGAGGATTCTCCACCTCAGCAAGTTCTATCCCCCTGACCCCGGGGGGCTGGAGCGCGTGGTCGCGTGCCTCGCCCGGGGCGCGGCAGGCCAGGGCCATCACGTGCGGGTGATCAGTGCCACGGGATCGAGTTGGCTGCGGGACCCCGGCAAGCGGATATCCGAGCCCCCGAGACATGGCGTCGTGGTCGTACGCCTGCCGACGCACGGTGTTCTCTGGTCCCAACCCATCGCACGCGGATATCTCGCTGCGTCTCGCTGGCCCGCCGACGTGGTGTACGTCCACCGACCGCATCCGCTGGCGGATCTTGCCGTCACCCTCGGCCCCAAGCGGCCGACCATCGTGTTTCATCACTCGGACGTACAGCGGCAGCGCCTCGCCCGACTGGCCTATGGTCCAGTGGCACGCTTGGTCGCGCGCCAGGCAGCGGCGGTGGTGGTGGCGACCGACTCGCACTTGAACTACGCCCGGGATCTCGGAGCCGCGGGCCGCGAGAAGGCGCGGGCTATTCCATACGCTGTCGACGAGCAACGCTACGCGCCGCGAGCCCATCCGCCGCGACCGGATGCCTTCCCACCGACATCTCGGGGGGCAGTGGGATTGTTCGTCGGGCGGCTCGTGTCGTACAAGGGCCTCGGTGTGCTGCTCCAGGCTGTGGCCGGCTCCGAGCTGAACGTGGTGATCGTGGGCGACGGTCCGCTGCGAGGATGGCTGGAGCTCCAGATCGCGGAGTTGCGCGTGGGCGACCGCGTGGTCTTGGCCGGGCACCGTGATGAGAAGGAGCTGCCGCGCTTCTACCAGGCCACCGATTACTTCGTTCTGCCCAGCACCACGCCGGCGGAGATGTTCGGCATCGTGCTGCTGGAGGCCATGGCTTGTGCCAAGCCCGTGATATCGACGTCGCTGACCACCGGTGTGGGAGAGGTCAACCAGGCCGACGTCACCGGACTGGTCGTTCCCCCCGGCGACGTGGGAGCACTCCGGGCCGCCATGGAGCGCCTAGCCGGCGATTGTGACCTTCGCGCCCAGCTGGGTGCCGCCGGTCGGCGGCGCGTCGAACGGCGGTTTACGCTGCGTCGGATGGTGGAGGCGCACCTGGAGCTATGCGAAGAACTGCAACAATCAGCAATTGGCAATTAGCAATTAGCAATTTGTGACCGAGTGAAGCAATTCGCAGTTCGCAATTCGTGACTGATCACCTATACGAATTGCTAAATGCGAATTGCGCTTCGGCAATCGCGAATTGCTCAGAATAGCCCGAACGTCACCTCCCCCCCTTGAATCCGAATCCCCGGCAACGGGACGTGGAACTGGTCCAGTACCGTGGCGACGGTTCTCCACCATTCAGCCCGCAGCGGAATCCCTCTGAAGTTCACATCCAGGGCGACATACCACTGGTGAGCAGGTGGTGCTGAGATCCAGTGGGGCACACTGTGGCCCAACGCCAGCCCGAGCCAATCGGGCCAAGGTCCCGCGCCGCCGGGGAGTCGCCCAGGGTTGATAGCCAGGTAGTAGCGTTGGCCGGCGTAGTCGCTTTCGAGCTGGGGCTCGGCACCTATCCGATTCCGGTATTCATCGGACGGCCAGTAGTTGAGTTTCACCAGGATGGAGCGTGCTGGCGCCCAGGCTCGGTGCAGCGCCGGGAGGATAGATCCTCCTACCGTCCACAGCATATCCGGTCCGGAGAAGCCCCGGTCTTCCTGGAATGCATCACCGATCTCTTTGGGCAAGGCGATGGCGACGCCGAGGGCTCCTCCCAGCCAGCCAGCGGTGGTACGGGGGACGCAGGCCCAGTCCCATGCCAAGGCACCGAGCTGGGATGCTTGATAGCTGAGTGCAGCGTGCAGCAGGCGGTCCTGTTGCCTGTTTGCACTCGGCTCCCACGCGAAGTGGAAGCCGGCGGACGGGTTGGGCCACCAGTCGTTGTGGCGGATGATGATCGCTGCCGCTTGGCTCACTCCGTACGCGCCGAGGATCAGGGCGGTGCGGTCGGTGCGGAGCTTGTCACACGTCTGCGGTTGGATAGCTCGGAAGGGCAGCGGCCCGAGAGCAGCCAGCAGCAGCAGCGCCCGCCGCCCTCTGCGGCACACTGGCCAGCGAACTAGTCTCGCCGTCTTGCCCATCGGAGCACGGATTTCAGGTCCCAGGGGGCGGAGAGTACGCCCGGCGCGTCGCAGCGATCGAACAGCACGTTCTCCTGCTCGACCTCGCGCAGATCGGCAATCTCATGTGAGGCTGCCCGCGACTCGCCGATGGCCCATCCCAGATATCCAAACTCGCCATTGAGCAGCTCCCAGATGGCCTGCGGCTCGTAGCCGAACCTTAGGCACGTCGTCCTGCAGATCTCAACGAGCAGGGTGGGTCGGTCGCGCTCGAGAACCTGCCGCATTCCTTGTAGCGCGAAGAGCTCGGCTCCCTCCACGTCGAGCTTGATGAGGTCCACCCGCTCGATGCCACACCGCTGGACGTAGTCGTCGAGGCGAACGGCCGGTGCGTCGACGGTGGACGCAGGATCTCCTCCTCGGATGGTGTATGCCCCGACGTTCCCGAGCTTGTCCAGGGGCAGCCCCAGCTGCACCGTGCCGGACTCGTGCCACAGGGCGGCACGGTTCACTCGCACGTTGTCGAGCTGATTGCGGGTCACGTGGGCTTCCAGCTTCTCGGCGGTAGCGGGCACCGGCTCGAAGCTGAGCACGGCGCCCGCTGGTCCGACCGCCGTCGACGCCATGAGCGTGTGGGCGCCTACGTTTGCTCCGCCGTCTACGAACGTCATGCCCGGCCGCAGCAGCCGTGTCAGCAGGTACGCCTCGATCGGCTCGTACAGTCCCACGAAGTAGATCTGTCGCTCAACGTGATCTGCGAGATCACATCGCATGCGGGTTCCGTTGACCAGCGTGGTGGGGACACCCTGTGGTTCGTTCAGCCGAGCGCCCCATTGCTCGACGACCTGATAGTGCCATCCGGGCGCGCGTCCCAGCCGACTCCACGCCACCAGGAGTCCACGGAGTGTGGTGCGTACGGGCTTCAGCATGGTGTGTATGTCATCCCTCAAACCCACGTGGTGGGTCGTTCGAGCAGCGTCGCACGCTGGTTGCGGTCCCCATATGCCGGAGCGATATTCAACTCCGTAACGGGCCCTTAGCTCAGTGGTTAGAGCAGCGGACTCATAATCCGTCGGTCGTAGGTTCGAGTCCTACAGGGCCCACTCGAGGGTGGGTCCCGCCCTAGCAGTGGGGTTCGTCGCTCGCGAGGGCTTCGACGTGGCATCGGGCTCGCTGCGCTCGCGTCAAATCCTACAGGGCCCACCAATATTACGAGCCGAGACACGTGGACGCCTAGTGGGGGCAGCCCAGCGTCTTGGCGTCTACGCGTCTTGTGTTGTTGGGGTGGTTAGCTCAGTTGGTTAGAGCGCCGGTCTCACATACCGGAGGTCACAGGTTCGAATCCTGTACCGCCCATGTTAGGGGAAGTCCCCGCCTCGCAGTGATCCTCCTGGGGGGCGGGGGCTTCGTA
>WVYX01000223.1:1044-1249 GCA_011772755.1 Gemmatimonadales bacterium | reverse complement strand
TTCCTCACCGCCGCCGTACTGATTCGTGCCGACCTGAAGACAGCGCCCGGGCCGTGCTGAGCCGGGCTCGGGCCACCACCGAGGACGATCCCAGTCTCTGGACCCTGTACTACGAAGCCAATGCGCGGCTGCTGATGGGAGAAGAAGATGCCGCCATCGCGCTGCTCGCCCGCTTTCTCGACGCCAACCCGGACCGCAGAGTCTA
>WVYX01000223.1:0-908 GCA_011772755.1 Gemmatimonadales bacterium | reverse complement strand
GCACTCGAGGAGAGAGCGCCGTTTAGGTTTGTGGCTTGACTACGATCTCGGGATCGTCTGTGTAGATGTCCCCGTCGACGTTCACGGCGACCATGTACTTGAACGTGCCATTGGGTGCATTGGCGCGGACCGCCGTGCCCACCTTCTGCCCCTTGCCTGCGCGCACTCTCCCCTTGCTGCATGGCGTACCCCACCCGAGGTGAACGGCGAAGGGCCCCGCGTCGCAAAGCCATTCAATGCTGTCGCCGGGATCCACGCGAAGCGGATTATGCGAGTAACTGAAGTCTCCATCGAGCACGGTGATCTTGACCTGGTGCGTTGCCATCTGCGCCTCCTGCGGTTTGAAAAAGATCGTGACCGCTCCCACTATGGCCGCTGTCGCGGAACGTCCAAAACAACGGGAATTTCGGTCGCGGCGCTCGCTAGTGCGGGGCGGCAGCGTCAGACGGCGGCTGTAACACCTCGGCCAAATCAGCCGCCAACTCTTTCACCAGAGCGAAGTAGCTGTCCCGCGACCCACCCACATCGAGCCTGGCCAGCCGTTCTCCTCCCTCGGACCGGTAAAGCTCGGCCACGATCCGGTACTCGGACCCGCTCGCATGGATGTCGCCGATGATGATCCCACTGCCGTTCAGCTCGGCGGCTAACGACCGCAAGTCCTCAGAGCCGAGGGCCGACGCACCTTCGTCCGTGTGACGGCGCCAGGCTCGCAGCACCTGACGGTAGGGTACGATCGCTACACCTGCTTTCTCGAGGTCGAGGGCGAGCAGCTGCGCCATACCTTCCGGTCTCCCTGCGTCTTCCTCGCTCAACCCATGCGGGGTGAAAGGAAACACCGCCACCCTCCACGACCCCGCTCTCGCGGTCGCCGCCGCACCCCCGCGGATCTCGGTCCCGTTCTTCGGCCA
>WVYX01000094.1:1884-2074 GCA_011772755.1 Gemmatimonadales bacterium | reverse complement strand
CGGGCAGACAGTTCTTGGGGGAGTGAATCGTCTTCCCCTGACTCTGCTGGCTGTAGTAGCCGATGTAGAGCGAGAAGCCCGAAGCCATGGTCGCGGAATCGAGGGGCTCGTAGGCGCGTAAGAGGTAATCACTCACGCCGGCAACTCGCCGCTCGGCCTCCGACAGCACGAGGTCGCGGCCGTGATGGCC
>WVYX01000094.1:1548-1833 GCA_011772755.1 Gemmatimonadales bacterium | reverse complement strand
GCTCGTTCGGGATTGCGGCGTTCAGAGGCGCCTCGAGAGGCATACTCCGATGGTAATCGATCCCCAGGGTGAACAGCGCTCCAAGACCCAGGAGGACGGTCGGCCCCCAGCGCAGAGTCGTCGTCTTCATCTGGCGCGCCTCCGCCTTCCCTCCAACGCTACCAGCGCCCACGTAAGCGCGCCGAGTGCCACGAAGGCGACGACGAAGATCACCCAGCCCTCGGTGTAGTGCATGAACCCCTCGCTCAGGCCGGGGTCGACGAAGTAAGCGAGAAACCCGGTCAA
>WVYX01000094.1:0-1445 GCA_011772755.1 Gemmatimonadales bacterium | reverse complement strand
CTACACGCCTCTGTCACGAAGAGAGAGCGTCCCGGCAGGTGGATGATGTTCCCGGACAGCTGCACCGGCACGTGACGCGCCTCGAGAAGTGCCGCTCCCATTTGAGACGCTTTTAGCTGGAGGGGCAAAGCCAGGGTGCCGAGTACCACGTCCGGTATGGGTACCGACAGCGCCAACAGAAGAACCGGCAGCCACCAATGCAACAGTTGGCGGGTTCCCAGCCCAAACACCACGAGCGCAGCCGCAGCGCCAAGCATCGACATGCGGAGCGTGAAAAGCTCGGCGGCGAGGCCGGAGATGTGGCGTAAGAGGGTAGCGCCGGTAAGTAACAACAGCCCCAGGTAGGGCTGTCCTTTGGCGTCAGCGACGCGGCCACGGCGCCAGAGTAGAACGAGTGCGATGGGCGCCAAGAGCAGCCCATGGGCNNAAGAGGACCAAAAACGCAAGCCCCGCGGTCAGGAGCGGGGCCAGCGTTTTCCAGCGGTCTCGCGATAGCGCTAAGCTCAAACGTCGTGTCTCGTTTTACCAGGCTCCTTGCTTGAATATAACGACCGGAACCGTCTTGACGAGAATCCGCATGTCCTCGAAGACCGATTTCCGCTCGATGTACTCGAGGTCGAGTTCCACCTTGCGGCGCACGTCCTCGATCGAGTTGTCGTAGTGCTGGTTCACCTGGGCCCAGCCGGTGATCCCTGGCCGCACTCGCTGCCGCTCGTCATAGCGCTCGATCTGGGATCGCAAGTCGGCAAAGATCTTCGGCTGCTCGGGGCGCGGACCCACCAGGTCCATGTCCCCACTCAGCACGTTGAAGAGCTGGGGAAGCTCATCCAGGCGGAACTTGCGGAGGAAACGCCCGACAGGCGTTACGCGCGGATCGTCAGGCTCAGCCCAGACGGGTTCCGGCCCGTTAGGTGACAAGTACATCGTGCGGAACTTGAAGATCCGGAACGGCCTGCCGCCGTGGTCGACTCTGCGGTTGCAGTTGCCCGCCGGGCGGCCCCCGTTGCGCCGGTTGATCCCGACGCGAGGCTGCATGAACAGGATTGGGCCTGGGGAGGTCAGCTTTATGGCTACGGCGATAACGAGCATCAGCGGCGCTGCGAAGACCAGCATTAGCGACGCCGTCAGAACGCTCAGGACGCGAGACGCCGTCTGCCGGCTCGTCCCGGTCCAGCTGCCGTTGTGAGCCAACGCTTCGTTTCGCCGCCCGTTACTGGCCACCCTGCTGGCTGCGTATTCGGCCTGACCGTGCTCGGCTCGGACTCGAGAAGCTTCCATTCTCTCCTGTTACTAACTGGGCGCTTTTTGTCGCGATGGTCTGACGGTGCGCCGTGCCGGCACCGGCCGACGCGAGGGTACACGCTTCCAGGACGGGGGATATTGCAAAGGGTGTGCGGGTTGAGGCGGTGAGGGCCCCGCGGTGTAAGTGTAGATAAGAGCTACAG
>WVYX01000340.1 GCA_011772755.1 Gemmatimonadales bacterium | reverse complement strand
ACCACGTCGGCCCAGCGGTAGTGGAGCGTGCTGCCATCGATGCGGTACTCGAGCACAGGGACCAGCGTCGTACGCAGATACTGGTCGAACACCATCGCCAGATCGACGCCCGTCTGCTCGATGATGTACTCCTCGACCTGCCAACCCATCACCGTCTGGTGCCAGAACGTCTCGTTCAGGCCGCGCAGTATGCCACGCCACTTCTCGTCGTCCGCCACGATCTGGCGGATCGTGTGCAGCATGTTGCCGCCCTTAGGGTACATATCCCCCGAGCCCTGCATGTTCACGTTGTAGGGCGCGATGATGGGCCGGTCGTTGCGGATGCCGCGTCGCGTTCCGATGACGTACCGCGCCCCCGCCTCCTTTCCGAAGAGGCACTCGGTGTAGAGGTTTTCGGAGTAGTTGCCGAAGCTCTCGTGCACCCACATGTCCGCCAGGTCCTTAGTGGTGATGTTGTTGCCCCACCACTCGTGGGCGGCCTCGTGCACGATGATGAAGTCCCACTCCAGCCCCAGCCCGGTGCCCGACAAGTCGCGCTGCTGGTAGCCGTTCCTGTAGCGATTTCCGTAGGCAATGGCGCTCTGATGCTCCATGCCGTTGTGCGGTACTTCCACGAGCTGGAATCCGTCCTCGTACCAGGGGTAGGGGCCGAACCAGTGCTCGAAGCACCTCAGGATGGAGATGGTCTGCTTGAACTGGCGCTTCGCGGCCCCCAGGTTGTAGTCGAGCGGCCAGTACTGGAGCGTGAGCTCGCCCCTCTCCCCTTGATATACCTCGCTGAAACGCGCGTAGCTGGCCGCGTTGACCGTGACCAGGTAGTTGTTGATCGGATTCGCGACGAACCATTCGTACGTGGTCGTGCCGTCCGGGTTCGGCGTCTTGCTGCGGAGTCGTCCGTTGGAGACGTTGACCATCGGGTCGGGCACCGTGATCGCCACCAGCTGGCTGTCGGGCTCGTCGGCCTGCGTGTCCTTGTTGGGCCACCAGACGCTGGCCCCTATCCCCTGGCCCGTGGTCACGACCCAGGGCCGGCCCAGGCTGTCCGTCGCCCAGGTGAACCCGCCGTCCCACGGCGGCCGCACCGCCACGTGCGGCTTACCGTGGAAGAACACTGTGATGGTCTCGCGGGCGCCGGCACGCAGTGGTTCCCCGAACGTGACGAAGAACGCATTCCCCTCGCGGCGGAAGTCCACAGCGCTGCCGTCCTGAATCATGCTGTCCACCAGCAGGGGCTCGAACAGGTCTATCTGCATCTCGCGCCCCGGCTGCAACACCCGGTAGCTGATCGCGTTGGAGCCCTCGATGCTGCTGTCCGCTGGGTTGATGGCGACGTCGAGGTGGTAGAACGTGACGTCCCACCACACGCGCCCGGGCGTGGTGAAGGAACCACGCAGGGTGTCGGCGCGGGTGAAGCGCGGGGACTCTTGGGCGGCGGCGGGCGCGAGCACAGCCACGAGAAGCGCGGACACGAGCAAGGAACGGAGCATGGCCGATCATACCTCAGTGGAGGCGATCCGCAAACCTAGCGCGCATGCTCGGTGGGGAGCAAACGCGGGGGCGTCACGGTGTGATCGTCCGGACGGGTTCGCCTTCTTCGTCCAAGAACGTGATGCTTGCCTGCCCGAGACTGCCGACCTTGAGGCTGAGCCGCGGATGCTGGCCGGATCGGAAGAGTCACGAGCGATCCCTGGGAGGCGGCACGGCCCACGAATAGGCGGCGCGGCACGACGTCGCGGCGCGGAATCGGTGCCAGATAGTATCTTTGCAAGGAGTCGCGGATCTCAGCTGAGGACACAGTCTCTGTAGCCCGGTACGCCTCCCTCACCAGGTCGCTCAGCGTATCGGGTCGATCCTGAATGGTGAGACCGTGGAACGTGCGGTCGCCTGAATGGCTGCACTGAAGCGCGACGATCTGGTCGTTCTGGTATTGGTCGAATGTCAGGATCGCACCGGCTTGGATCGAGCGGGGAGCGAGGCGATCACATCGCTGGATCGCAGATGTGCCGAGGAAGAAGCATGAGGCACTTGTTTAGCGCCTTTGCGGCCATGATGCTGGTCGCATCCGGCGTCGCGGCGCAAGATGATACCGTGGCCGATTCGCTACGGCGAGTCGCGCAAACAGTCCCGCTGTTCGCATCACACGACGTACTGGAGTTGAGGATCGAGGCCCCGCTCACGACGATCTTCAAGGACCGGGACCAGGACAGTGAGTACCATCCCGGCACGCTTTCCTACGTCGACGACAGCGGGGATTCGGTGGTTCTCGACATACGTGCCAGGACGCGCGGCTATTTCCGGCTTCAGAAGCGAATCTGCGGCTTCCCCAATCTCCACATCAATTTCCGTCGGCGCCAGGTCGAAAACACGGTGTTTGCCGGCCAGAACCGGGTCTCGATCGTCGCCCACTGCCAGGACAACAGGTCCGAATACGAGCAGTTCACGCTGCAGGAATACCTGATATATCGCACGTTCAATCAGCTCACCGACAAGAGTGTCCGCGTGCGGCTTGCTCGCGCGACCTACATCGATACCGACGGCAAACGCGACTCGCTGACCAAGTACATGTTCATCCTCGAACCGTTCGAGATGCTAGCTGCACGGCACGGCTGGGAAGTGCTCGAGGTCCCTTTTGTCCCTCCGTATCAACAGGATCAATTCAGTCTGCTCCTGGTCGAGGTCTTTCAATTCCTGATCGGCAATACGGATTGGAGTACGTTTCAAAAATCAGCCGGCCAGAGTTGCTGTCACAATGGAAAGCTGATCGGCACTATGGCCGGCCCCGTGATTCCGGTGCCATACGACTTCGATTGGTCCGGCGTGATCTCCGCACCGTATGCCAGGCCACATCCGCAAGCTGGGGTACGTCACGTGCGCGAGAGACGGTACTGGGGCATCTGCCGGCCGCCCGAGGAGTTCGCGCCCGTCTTCGATCTCTTGAACGACCGCCGGGCGGCGATCTACGAGCTTTGGCGCGGGCTGGAAGGGTTGGAGCAGCGCCGACTCGACAATACACTCGAGTATTTCGACGAGTTCTACCAGATAATCAATGACCCGGGGAAGACAAAACGCGAGATTCTGATGAAATGTCGTCACGTGTATCGGGGGTAGAGCCTTCAATTCCAGGAGCACAGTGCGGTTCACCACAGGATCTGCCCTGACGGCAGCGACAGCCACGCTGGCCTCGTTTGCGGCCGGACCATAGCTTGGAGGCCGGGACCAGAGGAGGCCGTCCATGGCCGAGATTCTGGACCAGCTCAGGCAGGCTCTGGCTGACCGCTACGTTATCTCGACACCTGCGTTGGATCGTCGCAGAAGGGCACGGAGTTCTTCTTCGGACGGGTGAGTGACTCGTACCAGAGGCACCACGCTATACCAACGAGCCTGTGACGGCGGCTACGAGGAGGCCTGCCGCTAGGCCTAAGGGCTCCACAACGGCTGGCCACGGACGAGGTGTTGGCACTCGACGGGCGTGACACACCACCCTAGCGGCAGAACGTCACCAGTGCCGACATCACTTCACGCTGGGTGGTGCCGCCTGTGGGCCGGTTCATCAGGATGCCGTCGACGACAAGTGTAGAAGAGCCCCCGCCGTCGAGGTTGAGGGCCTCCACCGCGCCCACCTCCAGCATCATGGTTGCCAACTCCTCGAGGCTTACGCCGCGACTGTCGGGCTGACGTCCGTCAACCACCATGATGAGCAGTGCACCGTCGGAAGTCCGGCCCGCCGCCGTGCGGGGGTGGACCAAGGGAATCGAAGATCCGAAGAAGACTTCCGCATCGGTTGTGACCCGTATGGCACCGTCCACGACCAGTGCGGGCCCGGCTCCAACGGCTTCCCGTACCTCCCACAACTCAGCGCCGGCGTCAGTCGGACTGGCAGGACGTCCTGGCTGGTGTGGTGGCGGCCGGGGCCAAGCGTACAGGGAATCGTGGCGACTGGACACCCAGGCGATATCGATCTCGCCATCCGCCGTGAAGCCGATGGCTGCGCGCGCCGTGTGGTACGGCACCGAGTCCCGTACCACCATGCCGGTGGCCGGCGCCACGATTGCCCCGTTGGACACCAGGAGGCCCACGTGATCTGCCGGTGTGCGGCCCATGGTGAAGTACCCGCCGTTGGCGGCGAGGCAGGCTCCTGCTTCGCTCGCGAAGCTGGAGACAGTCTCTCGATTGTCGGCGGTATCATCGGACGCGACCACCCGGGTGGTGATCCGGGGGTCCCGCTCTTCGATGCGCACGTACCACGCCCGCAGCGGAAGACCGTCATTCTGTCCCGCGTATACGCGAATACCAGCCGGCAGGCGGGCATTCACCGAATCGACGGGCCGCCAGTCTAGCTGGACGGCGACGTCATGAGCCGGCGGAGAGCAGGCTCCGAGCGTTAGGAGGAGTGGGACGCCGAGTCGAGAGGTTCGTCGCATCGGCGGTCGTCCATCACGCGTCACTAGCCTCCTGCCGTCCATCCCGATACGCATCACGCGCTATACATCCTGAGAGTTCCCGGCATGTGAACAAAGTGGTGTCTCGGCACAGGTCGCAAGTTAGCGGCTACGCCCCATCAAGAATCGGCCCGTCCGCCGGACCGCGCGACCGCCTGACCGCCCCTGCCACCCTTGCGGCGACTGGCTCCAGG
>WVYX01000211.1:85960-86502 GCA_011772755.1 Gemmatimonadales bacterium | reverse complement strand
GCTCCCAAAGCAGGCGCGCTACCGGACTGCGCCACGCCCCGAATGAGGCAGACGGTCGGACAGGCGGTCGTGCGGTCAGCGGCTTTCCATACGCACCGACCACCCGAACGTCAGACCGCCGACCCGTATTACGCGCCTAAATCTACTAGCTGGTCCCTGGTTGACCTATGAAATCGGCACCGGGTTGGTCCGCAGCCACTCGGCAAATGCCCGAAACGCCCTGCCCCGATGGCTCACGGAGTCCTTTTCGGCCGGCGCAGCTTGGCCGAAGCTCTGCTGCAGTTCATCCGACAGGAAAACCGGGTCGTAGCCGAACCCGCCGGTGCCCTGAGGCTCCTCCAGGATGGACCCGGTACAGGTCCCCTCGAAAGTGACGGGAGCGGCGTCGGGCCGCGGCAGATATGCGACCACGCACCGGTAACGGGCCCGGCGCCTCGGCCCAGGGAGGCCGCCGAGCCGCCGCAGCAGCTCGGCGTTGTTAGCGGCGTCCTGTTCCTCCCGGGAGCCCTCACTCATCGCGAAGCGCCGTGACTGCACCCCTG
>WVYX01000211.1:0-85955 GCA_011772755.1 Gemmatimonadales bacterium | reverse complement strand
GTCAGCTTCGCGAAGTACTGCGCCTTGCGCAAGGCGTTGCCTTCAAAGGAGTCCGCCAGCTCCAGGGTGGCTTCAGCAGTGCGCTCGGCCAGCCCCATCTCGTGGAGGAACGCGAGCTCGCAGGGAAGATCCTTGAGAACTGCCCGGATCTCCCGCGCCTTCCCCGGGTTCCGGGTGGCGATGAGCAGCGCGGTCGTCACCAGTTCAACACACGGCGCTGCTCACCGAATAACTGACGAACGCCGATCTGAGCCAGGGCCAGGAGGCGATCCAGCCCCGGGCGGTCGAACAGCTCTCCCTCGGAGGTGGCCTGCACCTCCACGTAGCGATCCGGGTCGGCGACCACGATGTTCGCGTCGACTTCCGCCGCGTGATCCTCCGCGTAGGAGAGATCGAGACAGGCCTCCCCGTCCACGATGCCTACCGATACGGCCGCCACCAGCTGGCTGAACGGATTGGGCACATCAGCGTGATCGGCGAGCCACACACAGGCATCGGCCAGGGCCACCGCCCCGCCCGTGATGGCGGCGGTGCGCGTGCCCCCGTCGGCCTGCAGCACGTCACAGTCGATCGTGATGGTGCGCTCGCCGAAATCGAAGCTGGCGAGGGCGGCGCGCAGGCTGCGCCCGATGAGTCGCTGGATCTCCGAGGTGCGCCCACCGGAGCCCCGCCGCTCCCGCGGGGTTCGCTCGCTGGTGGCTCGGGGAAGCATGGCGTACTCGGCGGTGAGCCACCCCATTCCCTTCCCCCTGCGCCACGTCGGCACGCCGTCTTGAACGGTAGCGGTGCTGAGCACCAGCGTCCCACCGAAGCGGGCAAGGCACGAGCCTTCCGCATACGGGTTGGCTCCTCGTTCCAGCGTGATCGGACGGAGCTCATCGGGCTGGCGACCATCAGGACGAGACACAGCTCACTTCTCCACGGCCGGTGAGCCACCGGCAGCGGGCTCTGGGACGGGCCCGGCCCGCGCTTCCGATGGGTGGGTCACGCCCCAGCGGCCAAAGCCCCACTTCAACAGGGGCGGCGCGATGAAGGTGGTGCCCATCACCATGATGATGATGGCGCTGAACAACTCCCTTGTGACCACGCCGGCCATGAGCCCCACATTGGCGAAGATGAGCCCCACCTCGCCCCGGGGGATCATTCCGATACCCACGCCGGCACGGTTGAAGGGGATCCACGGTACCGCCCACCCAGCGGCGACCTTCCCCAGGATAGCGATGATGAACAGGGCGAGTCCGACACCCAGCACCGAGAGATTGTTCCCGACGAACGGGTTCAACAGGCTCACGTCGAATTGCGCGCCGATGCTCAGGAAGAAGACCGGGGTGAAGATGTCAGCCACGGGCTTGGTGCGGCTGATGATGACGTCGAACTGGTTGGTGCCGGAGAGGATGATGCCGGCGGCAAACGCGCCGATGATCATTGCTGAGCCGGCGAGGGAGGCAAGCGCGGCCATGAACAACACGAAGGCGAACGCCGCCACCAGCAGCATGCCTCGGACGCGCATCCGGTCGAGCAGGCCGAACACCCTGGGGGCGAGGGCCAGCCCCACCGCCACGGCGAATACCAGGAATCCCACTGCCAGGGCGACGGATCTCCCGATCCCCAGGAGCGACACGGCTGTCCCGGCTACGAGGGCCGAGACGATACCCAGCAGGATGATCCCGAGGATATCGTCGATCACCGCTGCCCCAATGATGAGACGCGCCTCGACGGAGTGCATGAGCCGCAGGTCTTGCAGTACCCGCGCCGTGATCCCCACGGACGTGGCCGTCAGCGTCGCCCCCAGGAAGATGCCGGTCGTCGTGGCGTCGGCGAGGCTGAACTCCTTGGGCACCCACGGCGAGATCCAGAAGAGGAAGCCGCCGACCATGGGAAGCGCGACGCCGACCGCCGCGACGGTGGCCGCTCCGCCTCCCACGCGGAACATCTGTTTTAGATCGGTCTCGAGGCCGATCTCGAACAACAGGATGACGACGCCGATCTCGGCAAAGATCTGCACGACTTCGGTGAGCGGTTCATCGGGCGAAGTCGGGATCAGCCCCAGTACGCTCCCGCCCAGCAGGATGCCGGCGATCAGCTCGCCCATTACGGCCGGCTGGCCGACCCGCTCGAACAGTTCACCGGAGAACTTGCCTGCGAGGAGCATCAGCCCGAGCAAGAAGAACAGGCTGACGATATGCGATTCGCTTGCCGCGTTAGCCGAGAGGGCCCACGCGGGCGCCGGAGCCGCCGCAAGCAAGAGCACGGAGGCCCCGACGACGCGTATGAGGTTCATTGGCCTAGAGGGGCTGCTTGGCCTCCGGGTTGAAGGTGATGATGTACTTGAAGAAAGGAAGCACCAGTGTGTCTCGGTAGGTCGTATTGATCCGTATTTCACGTGGTCGGTAAGTCCTGTTGATTGAGAGCTTGCGAGCTTCCTCCGGGAGGCCGAGATCTTCAATCTTGTGGAGCAGACGACGACGGATAGCATCGTCGTCAATGCCCGGAGCGACCTTGGCCTGGCCCCTCATCTCGTCCACCAATCGCCAGTAACGCATGTAGACTGAGCCAATGTTGACGCCGTAGTATACGCCGGTGACGAAAAGTAGAAGGCCGAACAGACACCCGATCCGGGTCATCCCCCGGCGGTTGCGCCAGCGTGTCCCGCGATGAGTCACCATTGGGATTGTGCTCCGTCCACGATGTCGGAGACCAGCTTCTCGAGCGCCACCTTACGCCCCTCGATCTCTTGAGGCGGATCGTACTCCCCGTCGATCACCAGCCCGGTGCGCTGCCACAGCGGCCGCCCTTCCCGCTGATCGAATATCTCGACGCGCAGAGTAAGCCGCACACGACGACGGGTTACCGAGACGTTACCTGCCGGTCCTGCCTGATGCGCCAGCAAGAGGTCGGGCTCGTACCGGACGATGGTCCCGCGCACGACGGCATCGGCCGAAGCCTCTGATGCAAGCCTCAGTCCCAGGCGTCGCTCCATGGCGTTCTGCACCGCCTCGGAGACTTCCTGTGTGAGCGCCGGCTCGGCGGTCTGGTTGTCGAACGGGAGAATCGCGACGGTGCGGATATGACTGGGAAGGCCTCCGCCCGCAAAGCCGTACAGGCAAGCGGAGGTGGACAGTAGCACCACTGCCGCCAGGCCAGCAGCCCTACGGCCGCTTCCAGATCGCTGGATCCACTGTCGCAAGCGAGTCAATAGCCTGAACCGTGAAGAACACCTGGGCAGCCGAGCTGGGAAACAGCATCCTCGCGCTGATCGGCAACCCGGTCGAGTCTGCGAACTCTACATCTACCGTTCCGATCACCTGTCTGCCGTGGCGCAGTTCACACCGCAGCACGACGGGCGACTGCTCCGTCGCAAGGTACGTAAGCGTGTCCAATCCTGCAGCATAGCGCCAAACGCGGGTGCCTCCCCTCGCTCGGCCCGTCACCGCCGCTTCGGCTGCCGGGTAGCGCGGAATACCCATGGCCGCCCAGAACAGCGAGGTCACCGCAACCAGATTGTTTGCCTCACCCTCGGGTTCCGACCAGAGGACGGAATCGCCCACCGCTACGGCCGCACCTGAGCGCCCGAATGGCGCCCGGTAGTCAAACCGCAGCGAGTCTGGCGGCACGTACCGCACTGCTGCCCGTCCTCGCGTGCGCCCCTGCTGCGTCTGGTACAGCCACCGCAAGTCATACCGTAGCGGGTGATCAGGGATGTATCCCCTCACCCACTGAGCGACATCCGCTCGGGACAGCACCGGCAGTCCCTCTGGAGCGAGCGCCTCCGGTTGCGCGCCGCAGCCGGCAGCGACCATCAGGGCCACCCAGCGCACGTGATAATAGGCATCCTTGGCCAGTCGGTCAAGCGCAACCCATTGCCACATCAGTAGTTAAATCCAAAGAAGAAATCGACGAACTTCCGCCCGTTGGAACGAAGCTGATAACCCCGGGTGGCCCCCAGCTCGAAGCGATATCCGAAATCGAGTCGCAGTACCACGGGAAAACCGAGGGACATCCGCAGTCCCAGCCCTGCGCTGCCCAACACCCCCCTGTCGATGGAGTTCTCCGTCCAGGCGCCCCCGAGGTCGGCGAACAGCGCCCCCTGCACTCCTGGAAAGCGCACGGCGCCGAACGGGAACCCGAGCGTTAGGAAGTTGGTGATGGGAAACCGGAACTCCTGGTTGAGCAGGAATGCCCGTGTCCCTGCCACGCCACCGATGCGGGGGTATCCGCGAAGGCCCCAGGGACCGCCGATGCTGATGCGTCGGGGGCGGCTGCCGCCGGTGAGATAGCCGAACGCACGGACCGCGTACGCTGTCCGCAGGCTCAGCCGGTGGTAGCGCCTGTGGTCGAGGGAGAGCATCCAGGCGTCGAAGCGACCGTTGCTGAGGTCGTTCGTGATCCCTGCTGTGAGATTGGTGCGCCGGCCGTCGATGGGACCGGTGGGGAGCCACAGTGAGTTGTCGTGCACGTAGCTGAGGAAATTCGACGCGAGCCAGCCTACCCTGCGGGGATCGTCCGCGCCGGCTCCGACGACGTCGAACCGATCCGAGCGTTCGATCCGTAGCTGCCCTTCGATGCGCTTGAACCTGGAGAATGGCCAACGCACGTCGCCGTAGGCGCCGAACGACGTCTCCTCGAACAACGTGCTGAGGTCGGTCTCCAAGAACAACCCCCTTAGACGGAACGCACCGATGCCCCAATTCAACCGCCGTTTCCGGTTCAGGTAGAACGCGGTGGCATTCAGGTTGTCGATGAAGCCGCCGATGTTCTCGCCCTGGAAGGAAGTGGCCGCGACGTACAGGAGGTGGTCGCTCATGAGGTCGGAGAAGCGGAACACCGCCCCCTGGGCGGATCCGATTCCCGGAGCCACGAGGGCGTCGCCTGCGGCGAAGTCGAGGCTGAGCCCCGGCCGGTACGGGACGGGATCGGCGCTGCCATCGGAGGCTTCGTCCAGGGCCGGCCACGTCCAGTGGTTCGAGGCGATGTCTTCCGCCAGTGCGAACTCGACGCGTTCCGTGCTGTCGATCGAGGGGTGGGCCCGGAAGATGTTGAACGAGAGGTCGTTGAAGCCACCGAACAGCATCGCGTTCTCTGACGCGACCCACTGGGGGTCAAACGCCCCGGTGAGGGTATGTGTCTCACGCCGCCCCCGGCCGAGGACATCGACCGAATACACGTCAAACACACCCTCTCGATCGGACGAGAAGTAGATTCGACCGTTCTCGGACCAGCGAGGAGCTTCGTCCCGCCAAGGACCGTACGTGAGCGGTCGAATGTTGGCTGACCCGAGGTCGAGGATGTAGAGGTTCAGGGCGCCGTCGGGCCCGAATGCCGTGCGGTCGGAGGAGAACACGACAGCGCCACCGTCGGGACTGAAGTTGGGATCGGTGTCCTCGTACTGGTCCACAGTCAGCTGCTCGAGGCGGCCGTCGGGGATCCACAGTCGGTAGAGATCGGAATAGCCGGACTCCGTGAGGCCGCTGAAGACCACGCTCTCCCCATTGGGCGCCCAGGTCGGCGACAACAGCGACACCAGCTCGGGGAACTGGTATCGTCCGACGATGCGCTCCTCGGCGAGATCCCAGAAGAACAGCGCGTCACGCTCCAAGTATCTACTGGAGAAGACCGCTATGCCCTCGCGGACTTCGAGGCGCGACGCCATTGGATGAAATGACTCGAACTGGGCTGACCGCTCCCCCTTCACGATGATGCGCCGGGCACCCGGGCGATGCCAATCCCCCGCATAGATGTTCATGTAGCCGGTGATCGGGGAGAGATAGAGATACCGCAGGGTCGAATCTCCCGGCAGGCGATACGCAATGGGCTTGACCGCGAGTTCGGCGAGAACCTCGGCACTCACCTCCAGCGGGCGCCGGACATTTACAGCCGGGTAGTACAGGCGGCGGAAGTGGTAGCGCAGTTGATTCTGGAGATCCTCGATTGGCACCCCGTAGACTCCTTCGAGCGCCTGCTCGAAGGACCGGTACCTCCACAGGTCGCGATACAGCACCTGCACCCGCCACTCCCCGAATTCTTCGGCCAGCCAGCGGTGGATCGCCCCACCCAGCGGGTACACCACCCCACCTATCAGGTAGGTCAGTTGCCGCAGCGTGGGCATCCTGCCGGAAATGGTGAGGTCTCGCAACACCATCTCGTCTTGCGCGTCCTCGCCGGCCGACCAGAACTCGGCGAGGCCCTCGGTCCACCACAGTGGAAGCTGCGGTCGTCCCCGGCGGGTGTGTCGCACGTAGCTGTCGGTCATCACGCTGAGCTGAAATGCGTGAACCAGCTCGTGCCGCAGGGTGTGTCGAAACTCGGCGTAGTTGCCGTTGAACGGGAGTGCGACGCGGCGCTTGAGGAACTCCGTCACGCCGAGGATGCCCTCGGGTGGGATGAACGGGAGAATGTTGGTCTGCTCGAAGTCCGCGTGTGACGCGTAGACAATCAGGGGGATACGTCCCGAGGGCGAGTGCCCGAACCGCTGGACTAGATAGTCGAAACTCTCTTCAGCATAGGCCAGCGCCATGCGCGCCAGGTCTCGCTCCTCCGGGTAGAAATAGAGGTCCACGTGCTCGCCGCGGAGCACCTGCCAGTCGAAGTCACGGTACTGGATCTTGTTCTGGCCGAAGTAGTCGAGCTGCGCGGCAGCAGGTGTGCCGACAGCGAGGGACGCAAGGACGATCAGCCCCGCGGCGTGTATCCGCACTACCGCCTCCGAATCGTCCGGATGCGGTCGCCTTGGGTGATCCGGTCGACCACGTTCATGCCCCCATCTACCCGGCCGATCACGGTGTAGGTCCCGTCCAGATGGGGCTGAGGGGCGTGGGTGATGAAGAACTGGCTCCCCCCGGTGTCGGGGCCGGAGAGCGCCATCCCGACCGTGCCACGACCATACCGTCGGCGGTTGACCTCGTCCCGCAAAGCGAACCCCGGACCGCCCCAACCGTCTCCCCGAGGATCGCCGTCCTGGATGACGAAGTTGGGCACCACCCGGTGCCATGATCCGCCGTCGAAGAAGCGCTGGTCGGTGAGCTCGAGGAGGGCATTGACCGTCATCGGTGCATCGGCGGCGAACAGTGAGATCGTAATGCGCCCCCGGTCCGTCTCGATGGTCAGTCGCGGCGCTGCTGCCCCCTGCTCTACCGCCAGCACCAGCCGCCGTGCGATGTCGCGGTAGTCATCAATGTCGCGCCCCGTTTCCACGGGGAACGCGGGGCCCCAGCGGGCAGCGATGGCGGGCAGGTGCTCCTCAGCTGCTTGGCGCACCAGGTAGTCGTCACACGACGGAAACCGGCGCAGGAATTCCTGCTCGACTGCGACCCGCTCTGCCATACCCAGATTCGAGACGGCTCCCAAGGCTTCCACGATGCCGATCCGCGCATCGGGAATCGGGTCGCTCAGGGAGCGCTCGTACGCGTCCACCAGGAGTCCCGCGTCGGCACCGCGGGGAGCTACCTGGATTTCACCCGCTGCCAGGGTCCTCACGACAGGATCGGCGTGGAGCAGCAGCTCCCGGGCAACGGCGCGAGCCTGGGCGCGGCTGGCGTCGGCGAGGGCCCCGAACGCCCGGGCCGCCACCCTCATGTCGGCATCCTCCAGTAGACTCCCGAGCCAAGCCACGGCGGTGTCGCCCCCGATCAGTCCCAGGGCTTGGGCACCGACGGCCCGCATCTGCCAGGATTCGTCAGTGATCCATGCGGCGCTCTTGATGATGGCCCTGCCCCGGTCCACCCGAGCGAGTCCCAGCAACGCCTCCCGGCGGAGCGCGAAGGGCCCACCATCAACATGCTCGGCCAACACAGCAGCTGCATCCGAGCCACCCAGCCTCCCCACCGTGGCTAGGGCCTGGACGCGGACGTTGGGTTCTGGATCTGACGTGCGGTCCGCGGCGGCTCCGGCAAACCGGGACTCCTGGTAGGTCCCCAGCGACCGGAGGGCGTTGATGCGGACGCCGGGATCGTCGTCCTCCACCAGACGGCTTAGTCGAGTCGCCAGCCCACCGGGATCCAGCCCGGCGGTGTCGGCGTAGGCCCGAGTGAGTGCCCGGGCAGCCAGTGCCCGCAGCTCGGGGTCTGGATCATTGGCGGCCGCTAGCAGTACGTTCGCGCCCCCCGGGGCCCGCAGGCGCGAGAGGGAGTACACGGCGCTGTGCCGCACCGGTGGTTGCCCGACCTCGGCGAGCTGCGCGACCACGGTCGTCGGCATGTCATTGCCGAGACGCCAGGCCTCCCCCAACGCTTGAACCACAACCAGAGGGACGTTGCCAGATTCCACCTCGGCCATCCGGCGCACCAGCAACTCCTCCAGCAACCCAGCGGCTTCTCCTCCACCGATCTTCGCGATGGCGGTGACCGCTTCGGCGTGCGTTGCGCCCTGCTCGCCCGGCGGAGTGTTGAGAACGAGGTCGCGCAATCGCGCGAGCGCTGCAGGATCTCTCAGCAGTCCCAGGGCGAACGCGGCATCCTGCTGGACGGTGCTATCGGGATCCGTGAGCAGTTCGAGCAGCGTCGAGGTTGCCGCGGGATCGCCAATGCGCCCGAGGGCGAGCGCAGCTCGCCGCCTAACAATGGGATCCGGGTGGTGCGCCGCGCTCTGCAGGAGCGGAGCGTCGTAGCGCCGCGCATCTTCGGCGGCGAGGATCCCCGCCAGCGCATCCACCACCGCTTCGTCCTGGGCACTGGCTGGTGACGGGCCCGCCGCCAGGAAGGCGACGAGACTACAGGCGCACAGGATCGGGGACGATAACCATCCTGTCGCGCACGCCAGGAGGTATTCTCGTGAGCGCATGTTGGGAATCTACAGCGATGAGGGCGGTTTGTGCCGTGGCCAGCAAATGTCCATCGTTGCCGCGCTCGAGTGCATAGCCGAACACGACTCGCCGACTTGTGACGTCCCGTACCCAACAGCGGATTCGTATCAGGTCGTCGTACCGAGCAGGTGCTCGGTAGCGCACGTGTGCATCGACGACCGCCAGACGGATACCCTGATCCTCGAGGCCCCTATAGCTGACCCCCAGGTTGCGCATGTGATCGGTGCGCGCCTGCTCACACCAGATGATGTAGTTGGAATGATGAGCCACACCCATCTGGTCGGTCTCCGCGTAGCGGACCTGCAATTCGGTGCAGCTGATGTTGGCGGTCACCGTCCGAACTGCCTACTCACCATAGGGAATCCAGATGTTCTTCACCTGAGTCGCCTCGCGCAGGAACTCCCTGCCCTCCCCCTGACGTACGTCAAACCAGTCCCGCAGCCGCGTGTCGACCCATGTGCGCTTCAGGTTCGACGCCGAGGCTCGCTCAACCTCCGAAGCTCCGTCTGCACTGCCGAAAAACCAGACGCCTTCGACATCGGCATGCTCGGCCAGCACCTTGGTCAGGGTGTCCTTGGATCCGGTCACGATGTTCACCACGCCGGCCGGGAGATCCGACGTTTCCAGCACGCTGTACAGCTCTGCGGCCGCCACCGGGTGAACTTCCGACGGCACAGCGACCACCCGGTTGCCCACGGCGATCGCCGGCGCGACAAGGGAGATGAACCCCAGAAGGGGGTACTCATCCGGAGCGACCAGGCCCATCACTCCGATGGGTTCATTCATGGCAAGCGTGACGCCGCGTAGCGGGACATCGTGGACCGCTCCGTCATACTTGTCCGCCCACGCGGCGTAGGTGAAGAGCCTCGAGATGGAAGCTTCCACCTCGTGCCTGGCGGCCTCAGCACCGCACCGGGTCATGGCGTGGATCAACCTGGCGAACTCGTCAGTCCGCGGCGAGAGGTTCTCCGCGACGTAGTAGAGAATCTGCGCGCGATAGTGGCTCGAGTCGCGACCCCACGCTGCGGCGGCGTGGGCCGCTTCGACGGCGTTACGGATGTCCTTCCGGTTACCCTCACCGACCTCACTCAACCGCTGCCCATCCGGGGTGCGAACCGTTCGACTGTACCCAGAGTCGGGCCGACACTGCTTCCCGCCTATGAACATCTTGTAGGTGCGGTCGACCTGGGGGAGCGGGGAGCCGGGAGCGGAGAGCGGTTCGGTAGCCGTCCCCGCCTGCCGTTCGGGGCGCGCCTGCGGCGCTCGCTCCGCGCTCCCCGCTCCCTCCTCCCAGTCCGGCCTCAGGTACTCCCACATTCCCTCGCGCCCGCCTTCGCGACCAAACCCCGACTCCCGGTATCCGCCGAAGCCCGAGGCCGCATCGAAGAGATTAGTTGAGTTAATCCAGACGACCCCCGCCTTGATCCTCGGCGCGATGTCCAGGGCGAGGTTCATGTTTTCGGTCCACACACTCGCGGCAAGGCCGTAGGTGGTGTTGTTTGCCAGCTCCACGGCTTCGGCCGGCGTTCGAAACGTCATGCTCACCAGAACGGGACCGAAGATCTCGACTTGGGCGATGGTCGCGGCGGGTGAAACGTTGGTGAACAGGGTCGGTGGGTAGAAGTAGCCCTCCGTGGGGCACGCCCAGGACGGCTGCCACATGGCCGCCCCTTCCTCCACGCCGCGGTTCACCAGCTCGCGAATGCGCTCGAGCTGCACCGGCGCGACGATTGCACCCATGTCCACCGCCTTGTCCTGTGGCGGTCCCACTCGGAGCTTCTCCATGCGGGCCCGGAGTTTGTCCAGCAGGCGCTCGGCGATCCCCTCGTGAACCAGCAAGCGGGAGCCAGCACAACACACCTGGCCCTGGTTGAACCAGATGGCGTCTACCACCCCTTCGACTACGCTGTCGAGGTCGGCGTCATCGAACACCACAAACGGGCTCTTCCCTCCCAACTCCAGGATCAGGCGTTTGCCCGAGCCGGCAGTGGCGTGACGGATGAACCGGCCGACCTCGGTCGAGCCGGTGAAGGCGATCTTGTCCACATCCGGGTGCTCCACCAGCAGCTTCCCCGTCTCGCCGTCCCCCGTTACGACGTTGAAGACGCCGTGCGGCAGCCCCGCATCCCGGGTGATCTCAGCGAACGCCAGTGCCGTGAGGGGCGTGAACTCGGCGGGCTTGAGGACTACCGTGTTCCCCGCCGCGAGCGCTGGAGCGACCTTCCAAGCCACCATTAGCAAGGGAAAGTTCCAGGGTATGATCTGACCCACCACGCCCACCGGGACGTATCCGGTGAACTCGGTTTCGAGCAGCTGTGACCAGCCGGCGTGATGGTAGAAGTGTCGGGCCACGAGGGGGATGTCGAGGTCACGCGTCTCGCGGATCGGCTTCCCGTTGTCGAGACTCTCGAGCACCGCCAGCAGTCGGGAGTGCTTCTGTACCGCACGGCCGAGGGCGTACAGGTGTCGGGCCCTGGCGTGCCCCGGAACGCTCGACCAATTGGGGAATGCAGCGCGAGCGGCCTGCACCGCAGCAGCGACGTCGGCACCGCCGGCCTGCGAGATTCGGGCCAGGGGTTCCGTGGTCGCCGGGTTGACGCTGTCGTATGATTGCCCGCTTTCAGCTTTCACCCACTGGCCGCCGATGAAGAGACCGAACTGCCCGCCGCGCTGCTTGATCCAGCTCAGAGCGGCCGCGTCACTTTCAGGGGCTGGCCCGTACTCCATAGTCTCGAAGATCTCCGGAACCGTACTCATGCGGTTTCCTGAGTACTCAGATCGCGGGAGACAAGAGTCTCCGGATGAACGGGGAATGGAACCTTGCGCCCCGCCCCGAATCCGGCTTGCCCGAGAGGTTGGGTGAATGCCCCACGAGATCTCGGGGTCACCGGCGGCTCCTCATATCATCGGGTGCCGGTGGGCCGCCGAGTAGCGGCCCGTGACGAAGTGCTCCAGTTGACGCTCTATGTCACTGAGGAGCCGGCTGGCGCCGATGCGAAACAGCTCGGGCCTGAGCCACCGGTCGTCCATTTCCTCCTTCATCAGGTAGAGCCATGACAGCGCCGACTTGGCGGTGCGGATGCCGCCTGCGGGCTTGAAGCCGGTGGCGACCCCAGTCTGCTCCAGGTAGTCGCGGATCGCGCGGACCATGACGATTCCCACCGGCAGCGTTGCGTTGACCGGTTCCCTGCCTGTGGACGTCTTGATGAAGTCCGCGCCGGCCATGAGGGCGACCCGGCTGGCGCGGGCTACGTTGCTGAGGGTGGCCAGCTCCCCGGTGGCCAGAATGACCTTCATCAGTGCGTCACCGCACGCCTGCCGGAAGGCACGTAGCTCCTCGTAGAGCGTCTCCCAATCGCCCCTCAGGGCGTGCGCCCGGGTAATGACCACATCGATTTCACGAGCGCCCGCTTGCAGCGACGCATGGATCTCGTCGAGCTGCTGCGAGAACGCACTCAGCCCCGCGGGAAATCCAGCAGACACCGCAACCACGGGGATGCCGGAACCGGCGAGGGCTTCGACGGCCGTCGCCACGTGCCTATGGTACACGCACACGGCGGCCGCCTTGATTTCGAGGTGCGTGACGCCAAGGGCTTCCAGCAGGTCCTGGCGTAGCGGCTGCCGCGCCTTGGCGCAGAGTCGTCGCACGGTGTGTCCTGTGTCGTCACCGGCAAGGGTCGTGAGATCGAGGCACGTGATCGCCCGCAACAGCCAGGCCGCTTGCCACTCCCGCTTCACTGTTCGCCGCGTGGGTATCGTCGCCGCACGTCGCTCCACTGCACTGCGATTGACGCGCAGCCTCTGAAGCGATTCGAGATCCAGAGGCATGCCCGGATTGCGTTCCAGCCGCGCGGCGAGGTGAAGGGTTCGAGGCGCCTTCCCGCCTTGTGTGCCCTTGCTCGGATCACCACGTGTCGCGTGCGTCATCGGTCCTGAGCGGCGCGCTGGTTTGTCGAAAACGCCAAGCTGACTCTCCTGTACCGTCTGCCGAGCTAGCTGCAGCGATCTGCAGACCAATTGGGCCTTCCTAAGGTCAAAAGTCAATCAGCACATGAGGTTGCGGTGGTTCGCCGGGACCCTCTATACTCCGCCCGTGCCACAGGGCGTCATTGTCGTTTCCGATGCACACCTCGGGTTTGCTCCGGAGAGCGTAACCCGGGCGTTTCATTGCTTCCTCGAGGCAGTGCCGAGCCTGGGAGATCATCTCGTCGTCAACGGGGATCTGTTCGAATTCTGGTTTGAGTATCGCGCCGTGATCCCCCGAGCCGCGTTCTCGACCCTGGAGGCGTTGGCCGCCGTGCGTCGGACGGGGGTTCGGATAACGGTTACGGGGGGTAACCACGACCGCTGGGGCGGCGAGTTCTGGCGGCGCGACCTGGGAGCCGAGTTTCACGAGGAAGTGGTCGATTTGGATCTGGCGGGCTTCAAGGCGCTGGTGTCCCACGGTGACGGAGTCGGTGACGAGCCCGGTGGCGCCCGCCTCATGCACGCCGTAACCCGCCACCCGCTCACCGCGCGAGTCTTTCGATGGATTCACCCCGACGTCGGCCTCGCGCTTGTCCGCCGCATGTCACCCTTCATGGCGGGCAAGACCCGAGATCAGGCGGTGATTCAACGGTTTGCGGAGCAGCAGGCCGACTATGCCCGCCGACTCCTGGCGAGGCGGCCGGACCTCGACCTCGTAGTGCTGGGCCACACGCACCGCAGCGCCCTGATACCGGTTGGCGAGCGGCGGTGGTACCTGAATCCCGGTGCCTGGATGGATGGGTACTGCTACGCCATGATCACACCGGAGGGGCCGACGCTGGAACGGTTCGAAACTGCAGGCACTACTAAGTGAGGAGTGAGGGGTGAGGAGTGAGGAGTATCCCCGACTCCTCACCCCTTACTCCTCACCCCTTACTGTATGGTTCATCGCCGCCAGTACACCCGCACCCCTGCCCCCACATCCCCATTTTGCAGCCGCTGCATCTCGAGGTCGGCGGGAAAGTCCCACAGTTGGGCGGACACGAAGGCTTCGGCGGCCGCGAGCAGGTGATTAAAGGCCATGAGCACCGCCCAGTCCTGCACTTCCTGCCGCTTTCCTTCTACCGTCTCGGCCTCGGCACCGATCCGCTCCTGATAGTCGAGCTGGTGCGCCGACTTGACGGTCATGGTCAGCGTGACGCCCTCCCAGAAGATGAAAACCGCACCCGTGACCCGTCTGTTGAGCACTGCCTGCCCCCACCCCGGAAGGAGCAGCGATCGCCACATGGCGCCCAGTGGGGAGATGGGTGGCTCCTCCCGGAACTGCGGCACCTTGATGGTGTCGCTGGGTTGGGGTTCCCGCTGAGGCGGCGGTTGAGGGATCACCTGCGCCGCACCCGGCGACGCCGTCAGCGCCAGTACCGCGCTGGCAAGAACTAGGGAGCGCATAGCGCCTGGCAGCATTGGGGAACGGTTTCCACCTCGATCGGCTCCTGAGCAAGGCCTCGCATTTCCCCCTCCAGTTGCGCGACTAGCGGAGGGGATGCCACGGTCACGCCGACTCGTGCAGTCCGAATTACTGATACCGGCGGAAGGGTGCCATGAGTTCCCCGGGTCACCCGGGAGCGTGCCGGAGGAACCGGAGCGGTTCCACCCTGCGAGCGACGCACCCGTGCAATGGCTGGCGGGAGCGTGTGGGAATCGAACCCACCGGAGCCGCCTCAGGCGCCTCCCAGCGGTTTTGAAGACCGTGCGGGCCACCAGGCCCGATCCGCCCCCAACATCGCTATCGTCGAAGCGCGATGGCGTCGATCTCGACGCTGGCGTTCTTCGGCAGCGCGGCAGCTTGGATGGCCGCCCGGGCCGGTTTGTGGCTGCCGAAGTGCTTGGCATACACCTCGTTCATCGCCGCGAAGTCCGCCATATCGGCCAAGTACACCGTCGTCTTGATCACCCGGGAAAGATCGCTGCCAGCAGCCTCGAGCACTGCCGCCAGATTCCGCAGCACACGGTCGGTTTGCTCCGCGACGTTGCCTCCGGTCATCTCCATGGTTGCGGGGTCGAGGGGGATCTGCCCTGCCGTGAACACGTGATCTCCCACGATGATCGCCTGGCTGTAGGGGCCGATCGCCTGGGGAGCCTTGTCCGTTGCTACGTTCTCCATCTGGAGTTCTCCTGCTCAGAAGAGCCCTTCGATGGTACCGTCCTTGTTGACCCGCATTCTCTCGGCTGCAGGCGTCTTGCCCAGTCCCGGCATCGTCATGATGTCGCCGGTGAGCGCTACGACGAATCCGGCGCCAGCGGAGGGATACACGTCCCGGACCGTCGCCGTGAAACCGCGAGGGGCACCCATTAGCGACGCGTCATCGGCGAACGAGTACTGGGTCTTGGCCACACATACCGGCGTGTCTCCCAGACCGAAGCCCTCGAGTCGGTCGATGGCGCGCAGCGCCGGTGGCAGGTACGTCACCCCGTCCGCTCGATAGATCTCCCTGGCGATCTTCTCGATCTTCTCCCGGATGGATAGCCCGGCATCGTACAGGGGCCTGAATCGCGCTCCACCCGCCTTGAGTAGCTCAAGCACCGCTTCAGCAAGCTGCACGCCGCCGTCGCCACCTCTCTCCCACACTTCACACAGCACCACCTTCGCCCGGACGTCATCACAACCGTTCTTGATCGCTTGCAGCTCTTCGTCGCTATCGCTAACGAATCGGTTGAGGGCGACCACGCTCGGAACACCAAACTTGGCGATGTTTTCCAGGTGTTGTGCCAGATTGGCGAACCCCCGCTCGACCGCGCCGGCATTGGGCTCGGAGAGCTGCTTCTTTGACGCACCACCGTGGAGCTTCAGGGCTCGCACCGTGGCCACGACGACAGCCGCTTCTGGCTGGAACTCCCCTACCCGGCACTTGATGTCGAAGAACTTCTCCGCTCCGAGGTCGGCGCCGAAGCCCGCCTCGGTGATGACGATATCGGCGAGGCGCAATGCTGTGTCGGTAGCGACCACGGAATTGCAGCCGTGGGCGATGTTGCCAAAGGGGCCGCAGTGGACGAAGGCCGGTCCGCCCTCGAGGGTCTGCACCAGGTTCGGGAACAGTGCGTCCTTGAGAAGGAGCGTCATTGCGCCTTGTGCCTTAAGCTCGCGGGCCCGGACGGGCTCCCGATCCCGCGTCATGCCCACCACTATCCTGGCGAGTCGCTGCTCGAGGTCATCGAGGTCCCGGGCCAGGGCCATGATGGCCATGATCTCGCTGGCCGGCGCTATTACAAACCGTTCCTCCCGGGGCACGCCGCCAAGCACTCCTCCCAGGCCAATAGCGATGTTCCGGAGCACCCGGTCATTCATGTCGATGGTGCGGGGCCACGTGATGCGTCGAGGGTCGATCCCAAGGCCGTTGCCCTGGTGCAGGTGATTGTCCAGCAGGGCTGATAGCAGGTTGTGCGCGCTGGTGATGGCGTGGAAGTCCCCGGTGAAATGGAGGTTGATGTCCTCCATCGGCACGACCTGGGCGTACCCGCCGCCCGCCGCGCCCCCCTTGATGCCAAACACTGGTCCGAGGCTCGGCTCACGCATGCACAGCACCGCGTTGTGCCCCAGCTTGCGCAGCGCTTGCGTCACGCCGACGGTGACCGTGGACTTCCCTTCCCCAGCTGGGGTCGGGTTCATGGCCGTGACGAGTACCAGGCATCCCTTGCGCGGCCGATCCTGCACTCTGTCGAGCCGGACTTTGGCCTTGTGCTCACCGTAGAGAATGAGCTCGCTGGCTCCCAGGTCGAGGTCGGCTGCCACATCAATGATGGGACGAAGCTTTGCTGCCTGGGCGATTGCGATATCTGAAGGGACACTTGTCGTGGTCATGACCGCTGGCTTTGTGGTTCAGCCGCGCGGGCCCCGAAACATCGGCCGGCGTTGGCAGTGGTTTCTGTCGCCAGTTGCTCCAGCGGTACTCGCAGCAATGCGGCAACCCGCTGGGCGACGAGAGTCACGAATGCTGGTTCGTTCCGCTTCCCACGGTGTGGGACTGGCGAAAGATACGGTGCGTCCGTCTCCAGCAGGAGACGGTCAGACGGGCAGGCGGTGAGGTAGTCTGCCTGGTCCCAATCCTTGAAGGTGACCATCCCGCTGAATGAAAAGTACGCGCCGATGGCCATGCCAGCGTCGAACACCGGCACTCCCGAGCTGAACGAGTGGAGAACGACGGCGGGTACCCTCCGGCCCCATTCCTGCAGGATTGCCGCCACGTCTTGGTCGGCCTCCCGTGCATGGACTACTACGGGTCTTTGGCGTGCCGCTGCCAATGCAAGCTGTGCCTCGAACACCCGACGCTGTACATCTCGAGGTGAGTGATCGTAGTGATAGTCAAGGCCGGTCTCGCCGAGAGCCACTACTGTGGGATCAGCGAGGGCCGCGTCGATGCGTGCGGCGACCTCGTCCGACCAGCTCGAGGCTCCGTGCGGGTGGACGCCGGCCGTGGCCGAGAGGTCGAACTGTCGTGCGAGCTGGATGGCATGCTCGGTGGCAGGTGCCGAGTCCGCGATGACCAGAACGTGACCCACGCCCGCCTGGCGCGCGCGGGCGACGACGGCTGGCCGGTCAGGGTCGAAGCGCTCGTCGCCGAGGTGGCAATGGGTGTCTACCAGCATCCACTCCCCCCATCCCGATCCTCAGGTAACGATTGGCGCGGCTCTGGGTGTGATGGGCTTCGCCCCCCGGACGTCTTCGCCGGGCCAACGGCGCTCGATCACCAGCAGCACTGGCGACGCAATGAAGATCGAGGAGAAGGTCCCCGTGATGATCCCGAAAGTCATCACCCAGGCGAATCCACGAATCACCCCGCCACCCAGGATCAGGAGCGCCAGCGTCGCACCGAGGGTCGTGCCCGAGGTGAGGATGGTCCGTGGCAGGGTCTCGTTGATGCTGCGATTGAGAATCTCGTAGATGTTCTGCCGCTTGAACTTCCGGAGGTTCTCGCGGACGCGGTCGAACGTCACGATGGTGTCGTTCAGGGAGTACCCGATGATCGTCAGCAAGGCGGCAACTACCACCAGCGTTACCTCAAGATTGAGGTACGAGATGAACGCCAGCGTGCTGATGACGTCGTGAACCGTTGCCAGCACGGCCGCCATGCTGAAGCGCCATTCGTACCGGAACCAGATCACCAGGAAGATCGCACCGAGGGCCATGAGCAGGGCGGCCTGTGCCCGCGCCCGCAGCTCGCCGCCCACCTTGGGCCCCACCGCCTCGGTTCGCTGAATCTCGTAGCTGTCAGGCCCGAATGCCGCGGCTAGTGCGCTGTCGACGGCAGCCCTCGTCTCCTGGGTTGCCTCGCCGGTCACCTCGGCGCGGGGGTCGAGCCGCGCGCGGATGACGAACTCGTCGGGGGTGCCGAACCGCTGTCCGAAAGTCTGGATCTCCGCGCCGGTGATGCCGCCGGCGGTGAGGGCGGCACGGAGCTCGGCGGTGCGGATGTCCGGGTTGGCCACCTGAACCTGGATGAGTGTACCACCGGTAAACTCGATGCTCTGGTTCAATCCCCGGATGGCCAGCAACAGGATGCCGGGTATCGTGAATGCCGCGGTTGCCGCGAACGCGGTCTTCCAGATACGCAGGAGATCGTACTGAGCTTGGTCGAAGAGGCGAAACATCAGATGGAAAGCTCCTTCGCGGCGGCGCGCCGCTGTAGCCAGACGAGGAACAGCGTCTTGGTCACGAACACCGCCGTGATGAGCGAAGCGATGATACCTACAATCAGCGTGACTGCGAACCCCTTCACCGGCCCGGTCCCAAACTGGAACAGGAATGCCGCGGTTATCACCGTTGTGACGTTCGCGTCAATGATCGCCGGCATGGCATTCTGGAATCCGGAGTCCACCGCGGATCGCGGCGTCTTGCCCAGCTTCAGCTCCTCTCGTATGCGCTCGAAGATGAGCACGTTGGCGTCCACCGCCATGCCCAGAGAGAGCACGAACCCTGCCAGGCCGGGGAGCGTCAGCGTGGCGCCGAAGCTGGCCAGGCCCCCCAGCGTGAACAGGATGTAAAAGGCCAGCGCCGTGATGGCGAGGAGGCCGGCGAGACGATAGTAGATCACCATGATGCCAATGACCATCAGCGCAGCGACCAAGGCGGCGCGTTGGCCCTGTCGGATGGAGTCCCTGCCGAGGCTGGGCCCCACCATCCGCTCTTCGACGATCCTGAGCGGCGCTGGCAATGCACCGGCCCGCAGCACGAGGGCCAGATCTTGTGCTTCCTGGAGGCTGCCGGTCCCCAGCTCGATCTGGCCGGTGCGCCCGATCTCCGACCGGATGACGGGCGGCTGCCGGAACACTCGCCCGTCCAAGATGATGGCCATGTAGTCGCCTACATGCTGCCGGGTCTCGTTGCGGAACCTCCGGCCACCCGAGCGGGTGAGATCGAACCGCACGATCCGCTGGTTGTTGGTGGGGTCAATGGTGGCCCGAGCATCGGTGAGTTGCTCGCCGGTCAGCACCGCGCGGCGCTCCACTGAGTAGAGCGGCCGGTAGGAGCGGCCACCCAGGGAGACGGGTTCAGATGCCCACAGCAGCTCCCGCCCCCGTGGGAGGGCACGTTCCACCTCGGCGATCTGGATTAGGCTGTCGACCCTGGGGAAGTCTTCCTCTCGGACGCGGAACTCTCCCGGGATCTGACCCTGGAACAGCAGTGAGCTGAGCGGCCCGGGCTGGCCCGGTGTGAACGTGGTATCCGCCGCCCCGGTGTCGGCAACTTGCCCAGCGGTGTCGGCGCCCAGGAGGGTCTCCAGCGCCGCGGGCGTCGCCGCGCCGGTAGTCGTCTGCACGCCCGCGCGGGCCAGTGCGGCGTCGATGGTGGGCAAGGCATCGCGGAACAGGTTCTGCATGTCCGTGATGCGCCATTCGAGGAAGGCCGTCCGCCGAGTGATACCCTTCGCCCGCTCGGTATCATCCACGCCGGCCAATTCCACCACGATGCGCTCGTTGCCGACCTTCTGGATGAGGGGTTCCTCGACCCCAAACTCATCCACCCGCGACCGAATGACGGTGAGGGCCCGTTCCAGGGCCCCCGCGGGGTCAGCAACGGGACCCAAGCTCTGATCGATCTCGAGCGCAAGGTGGATGCCGCCCTGGAGGTCCAGCCCGCGCTTGAGGGGCACGCGTCTTACAGTGGTGTCCCGCATCCTGCCGTCCGGGCCCCGTTCCCGAATGGTGATGTTCTTGGGTACCAGCGACCAGACGCTCGCTACCACGAGGATGGCGATGAGGATTAGGCGGTTGCGAATATTCGAAAGCATGATGGCAAATGATGTCAGCGGGCGTTAATGACTAGTGAGGCATCCCTACCCTGTCAACGCGGCGGCTGCGGCGAAGTCCTTGTCCAACTGTTTCTTAAGGGCTTCGGACGACGGGAACCGCATCACGTCGCGCAGCCGTGCGCGCCAGGAGACTTTGATCTCCTCACCATAGAGGTCGTGATCCACCTCGAAGACGTGTGCTTCGAGGCTCCGCTCCGTCTCGCCGAAGGTCGGTCGCGGTCCCTGGTGCATCATCGCGCCAGAGCTTCCGGCCGCCCACTCGACCCGCACGGCATAGACTCCGTCCGGCGGCAGGAGCTTGCGCCGATCCGGAATGGCGAGGTTGATTGTCGGGTAACCCATGTTGCGGCCGCGTCCCACCCCCCGAATCACCCGGGCGGTGAGGGAATATGGTCGACCGAGGAGCTGCGCTGCCATGTCCAGATCCCCACCGGCGACGGCGCGGCGTACCAGGGTGGAGGAGACTGGCCGTCCGCCCATGCCGACTTCCTCCACCACATCCACGGCGAAGCCCAACTCCTCGCCGAGCTTCCGCAGCAGATCTACGTTCCCTGTCCTGCCTCGGCCAAACCCGTGGTCGTGCCCGATGACGAGTTCCTTCAGGTGGAACCGGTCCAACAGCAGGCGTACGAAGGCTTCCGGCGAGTATTGGGACAGCTCGCGAGAGAATCCCAGGAAGACCACCACGTCCAGTTCGCACTGGGCAAGGTACTCCCGACGCTCGTCGGCAAGGGTGAGCAGCGACGGCGCGGCCGGGGGGTTCACGATCTCAAGCGGGTGGGGCTCGAAGGTCACCAGTAGGCTGCGACGATTGGCGCGCCGCCCCCGGATCGCGATCTCCTCAATCACCTGGCGGTGCCCGAGATGCACGCCGTCAAATGTGCCGACGGTGATCACGGTGCCGCGGCCGTCGTTCGGCAGGGGTGGCGTCGCAATCATGCTTCCAGCACCACCCGGGGCTTGAACAGATCCCCTTGCCGCTCTGCCACCGCAACCAGCCGACCGTGGGCCACGAGCGCCACCGGGTCATCCACTGCGTCGGCAGCGGGAACGGGCTGGCCATGCACCACCTTCCCCCGCAGCTCATCGTTCAACTCGAAGGTGGGTAGGTGCTGCACGGCCTCTCGCGGGGCATGGATTGGCGTGCGCTGCCGGTCCACGGCTTCCGGGGCAACCGCATCTTCCACGCGAAACGGCCCCACGGCGGTGCGGCGCAGTTGGTGAAGGTGCGCGCCGCACCGGAGGGCCGCACCCAGGTCCCGGGCCAAGGCCCGGAGATAGGTGCCGCTGCTCACTTGCGCGGCGAAGTGCATCAGCGGGCCCTCGCGGCCCATTAGCGCGAACTCACCGACCTCGACTTCCCGAGGTTGCAGATCCACCGGTTTGCCCCGTCGCGCCAGGCGATGGGCCCGTTCCCCGGCGAGCTTCTTCGCGGAAAACGGCGGGGGCTGCTGCTGCACGCGTCCCTTGAGCGCGGTCATCGCGTCGCTGATGGCCGTGTCGCTGACGGAGCGCCAGTCGTCGCTGTTAGCGGTGACGGTACCTGTGCGATCGTCGGTGTCCGTCTCCACGCCGAGCTGGATGGTACCGGTGTAGCATTTGGGCAGTCCCACGAGAAACCGGGCGAGGCGCGTCGCCCGGCCCACCAAGACGATGAGGAGCCCCGACGCGAAGGGGTCCAGCGTGCCGGTATGCCCGACGCGTCGGGTGCCAAGGGCGCGCCGCACGACATCGACGACATCGTGCGAGGTTGGTCCCGCGGGCTTGTCGAGTAGCAGGAATCCGTGCGTCAGGACTCCGCCTCGTTTCTCAGCTGGTCGAGAATCTGGTTGATGCGTGCTGCGTGCTCGATCCCGCGATCCAGCATGAAATGAATCTCGGGCGTCGTGCGCAGCGACAACGACCGCGCCAGGTACGTGCGCAGGTAGCCCCGGGCGCTCGCCAGACCCTCCATTGCCTTTGCCTTCTCTTCATCGCTCCCCATGACGCTGACCCGGATGTTGGCGTGGGCGCAGTCTGGAGACACCGTCACGTCCATGACAGTGACGAATCCGACTCGGGGATCCTTGAGCTGCGTGGCCAGTGCGTCGGCCAGGGTCTCCTGCACCAGGGCTGCGATTCGCTCCGGACGGTGCTTGCGGGTGGCGGTCATAGGAAGCTGGTAGCCGAGTCGATGATTCGGATGAAGCCGTTGCTGGCGACGAGGCCGTCGGCGGCACTCAGCACGGCGGACGCCTGCTTCCGATCGCGGGCGACCACACCACACGTGAGCTCAGCCCGTTGCCAGAGCTCGTGGTGGTCGGTTTCTGCGACGGATACGTTGAAGCGCTGGTGCAGGCGGTCCTTCAGGCTCTTCAGGATTCGCCGCTTGTCCTTGAGAGACTGGCACCCGTTGAGGTGCAGCTCCCAGGTAACGATGGCGACAACCACTTCAAGCGTCTTTCACCGCTCCGGCTGTTTCCAGCGAGCGGGCGATCTCCTCGATTTGGTATGCTTCCAGGACGTCGCCGACCTTGACGTCGTTGAAGTTCTCGATGCCGATGCCGCACTCGAAGCCTTCCTTGACCTCGCGCACGTCGTCCTTGAAGCGCCTGAGGCTAGCGGTAACGCCGTCGTACACCTCGACGCCATCACGGATTACCCGGATGCTCGCGTCGCGGCGGATGACGCCATTGCGCACGAAACAGCCAGCGATGGTTCCCACGCCCGAGATCTTGAAGAGCTGCCGCACTTCGGCCTCGCCCAGCACCACTTCCTTCTCCTCAGGTGCAAGCATGCCTTCGAGCGCTGCCCGGACGTCTTCCAACGCGTCGTAGATGACCCGGTAGGTGCGGATGTCCACTCGTTCGCGCTCGGCGGCGGCTCGCGCGTTGCCATCCGGCCGGACGTTGAAGCCCACAATGATCGCGTGGGAGGCCTTGGCCAGGACCACATCGCTTTCGGTGATGGCGCCGACGCCCCGGTGGATCACCTCGACCTTCACCTCAGCCGTCGAGAGTTGGGCGAACGCATCCGCCAGGGCCTCCGCGGGCCCAGCCTGGTCAGCCTTGATGATGATGTCGAGGGACTTCACCGCACCTTCCTCGATCTGCTTCGACACCTCCTCCAGCGAGATGCCACGCAGGCTACGCCGGTGCGAGGCCTCGCGGTCGAGCCGCTGGCGTTTCTGGGCGATATCCCGGGCGTCAGCGTGTTCCGGCACCACCATGAACGTGTCGCCGGCCTGGGCGACGCCGTCGAAGCCCAGCACTTGCACGGGGACGGATGGCCCAGCGGACGCTGCACGTTGGCTGCGCTCGTCATGCATCGCCCGAACGCGTCCCGCCAGGTTCCCGCAAATGAAGTTGTCTCCCACGTTGAGGGTGCCGTTTTGGACCAGGACGGTGGCCACCGGACCTTTCCCGGGATCCAGAGCGCTCTCGATGACGGTGCCCCGGGCCAGTCGTTTGGGGTTGGCCTTCTTGTCCAGCAACTCTGCCTGGAGCAGGATCTTCTCCAGCAGCTCGTCGATGCCGTCTCCCGACTTCGCCGAAATCGCCTGGCCCATGGTCTCCCCGCCGTACTCCTCCAGCACCACATCGTGCTTCAAGAGATCCTGCTTCACCTGCTCGGGCCTGGCATCGGGCAGGTCGATCTTATTGATGGCTACCACCATTGGCACACCGGCATTCTTCGCGTGGCTGATTGCTTCGACCGTCTGGGGCATGACGCGGTCGTCGGCGGCAACCACCAGCACGACGATGTCCGTGACCTGGGCACCCCGTGCCCGCATGGCGGTGAATGCCTCATGCCCCGGAGTGTCCAGGAACGTGATGACCCTCCCTGCAGGTAGCACGGCGTGATATGCGCCGATGTGCTGGGTGATTCCACCCGACTCGCCGGCGATGACGTTGGTCTTGCGCACGTAGTCGAGGAGCGACGTCTTGCCGTGGTCAACGTGTCCCATGACAGTCACCACCGGGGCCCGCGGCGAGAGATTGTCGGGCGTGTCCGCGACCTCTTCCATGATCGTTTCGGCGGGCACGTATTCCTCCTCCTGCACCGCCTTGAACCCGAACGCGCCTGCGATCAAGTCGATCTGGTCAAAGTCGAGGCGCTGGTTGACCGTGACCATCATGCCCAGCTCCTTGAAGCAGAACGTGACGATCTCGGTGGGCGTCGTGTTCAGGACGCTGGCGAGCTCGGAAACGGTGATGAACTCGTTGACTCGGACCAGGGTCTTCTCTCGCTCACGCTCCTCGGCCCGCTGCTGCTCAGCGAGCTCCCGGGCACTGGGCTCGTCGTCCCGTCGCCGTGTCGGTTTTCGGACAGCGGTGCCTTTGAGCGAGGCGAGGGTGCGGCTGATGTTGGCCTGCACGGCCACCTTGTCGACTTGGGAGCGCTTACCCTTGCGCCGCCGCTTCTTCTCGCGGCGCCGCTCTTCAGCTATCTCCCCGGGGACTGCGGAGGCTACCGGGCGCGGCCCGGACGACGCCACAGGCCGTAGTCGGCTGGGAGTTGCCACCCGCTCCACCGGCGTCGGCTTGACCGGTTCTGCCTCTGGGGCTTCAGCGGCCGCTTCAGGTGGGGGCGGAGCCTCCTCCTTCGGCGGCTCCGGAGGTGCTGCAACTTCCACCACCGGCTCGGGCTCGGGGGCAGGTGGCTCAGCGGGCTGCATGGCGGCAACCTCCGCCTCGGCCGGCTCCTTGAAGAGCGCGGCAGCCCGCTCCTCGATGGAGGGTTTCTCCTCTGCCGCTGCCTCTTCGGCTACAGCTTCTGCCGCCGCCCGCTCCGCAGCTTCTTCGGCCTCCCGCTGGGCCTCTTCTTCGGCCGCCGCCATGGCGGCAACCTGGGCTGCGGTTCGTCGGCGCCGGCGCGGCCGCGCTTCGGTTGCTCGGGCTGAAGCAGTTTTCGCCGCGGCTTTCCCGGTCGCCTTCTTCCTGCGACGGCCCCGCGTCTTGGCCTCGGGTTCCGCCGTCCGGCGCTTCTCCCGCTCCCAGCGCGTGCGTACCCGGGCCACCTGGCCATCGTCCAGCCCGGAGAGGTGACTGCGGACGTGAATCCCCATGTCCGCCAGCAGCGTGATGAGCTGCCCGCTCTCGATCCCGAACTCGGCTGCAAGATCGTGGATCCGCGTCTTACCCACTACGGCCTCCTCGCGTCCTTCTGCTGTCGAACGCCGCCGAACCCGGCAGCGAGCTGCTCGTCTCGCACGCCCACCGTTTGGACAGCCGGGCGTCCCAAACGCCGCCCCAGCTGCGCTGCCGCCGGCCCGATCACCGTGCCCACGCCCTTGGCTCGCGCCAGGCGAAGCACCTTGTCCCCGGTCCGGGCGCTGTGGTCGCTGGCGACGACTACCAGCGCTAACTCATCACGCTTGAGCGCGGCGCGGACGCCTGCTGTCCCTACCACCAGCGCCCCGGACCGGCTGCCGAGGCCGAGCAGGCCCAGCTCCCGCTCCGTCATCACGCCGCAGGCGTCGCCTCCGAACCGGTGTCCTGATCCCCCTCAACCTCGGCTGGCTGGGGTTCGGATTCCGCGTTTTCCTCAGTCAGCTCGCTGAGGAACGCCATCAAGACATCTGCCTGCTCTGTGGTTATACCCTCGATCTTGAGCACGTCCTCCCGCTCCAGATCCAGGATGTCCCGCAACGTTTGCATCCCGGTGGCCTCCAGCGTCGCCACCAGGTCAGCCGGCATTCCTTTGAGCTCGTTCAGCAGGACGTCGGCGGCGAGCTCATCCTCAGGTGGCAGCGGGGCGAACAGCGGCCCCTCACCGCCGCGTTCGAGCCACTCACGGCTGGAGTAGAGGTCGATCTTCCAACCAGTGAGCTCTGAAGCGAGCCGCACGTTCTGGCCGTTTCGTCCGATGGCCAGTGAGAGTTGATCCTCATCAACGATGGCCTGGATCGTCTTGCTCTCCTGGTCGGAAAACACTCGTGACACCCGCGCCGGGGCGAGGGCCAGCTTTGCGAACCGCTCGGGGTCCGGTGACCAAGGTACGATGTCGATCCGCTCACCGCCTAGCTCATTGACCACCGCCTGAACCCGGCTGCCCTTCATGCCAACACAGGCGCCTACCGGGTCGATGGAGTCGTCCCGGCTCGTGACGGCGATCTTTGTGCGGCTGGCCACCTCCCGGGCGGCCGTGCGGATGTCCACGATGTTCTGCTGGATCTCCGGCACCTCCAGTTTGAACAGGGCCACGACGAACAACGGGTCCGCCCGAGACAGGATGAGCCGCGGGCCCTTCGGTGTCTCCTCCAGGCGCTTGAGCACCGCCCGAATCGAATCGCCCTGGTGGAAATGCTCCCGCGGGTTCTGCTCCCGGTAGGGGATGATGGCCTCAGCCTCGCGGAACTTGTTCAGCATGATCACCAGCCGGCCCCGCTCGATCTGCTGAACCTCACCAGACACCAGTTCGCCAACCCTGGTTCCGAACTCCTCCCGAATTCGGCTCCGCTCCCCCTCGCGCACGCGCTGGATGATCCGCTGCTTGGCGGCCTGCACGGCGAGGCGCCCGAACTCCTCGAACGGGACTTCCTCCTCCAGGACATCGCCGACCTCGAACTCGGGGTCTTCCCACTGGGCTTCCTCGAGCGAGATCTGCGAGCTCGAATCTTCGACGGCCTCGACCACGTGCCTGAGGACCGTCGTGTTGATCGCGCCCTTGAGGTCGTCAATCTCGATTTCGGCGCGCACATTGGGGCCGAAACGTTTCACCAGGGCAGCTTGGATGCCGTCGCGCAGCAAGTCGATCAGTTCGTCCCGATCGAGCTGCTTGACGTTGGCCAGCTCCTTGAGCGCCGCCATCACCTCGGCGGGACTCGTCATTCGCCACTCCTTTGGCTTCTAGTGACTCGTTCGTTCCGACGTTGCACGCCCGACGGATGACCAGTCCACGACCAGCGTCGCCTCGCGAATCCGGTCCAGCGGGACCGGTAAGTCCTCGTCGGCGCCCTCCGGGCGCAGTGTGACGACGTCGTCGTCTGCTACACGCACGATGGTGGCCCGCATCCGGTGCCGGCCCTCCACCTGCACGTTGACCTGTCGTCCGATGAAGCGCTCCCAGTGCTCGCGCCAGCGGACCGGCCGTTCGATGCCCGGAGACGACACCTCTAGAACGTACCGGGGGCCGAGGATCTGCTCACTGTCGAGCCACGCCTCCAGCGACCGGCTGACGGCGGCGCACTCCTCCACGGTAATGCCTTGCCCCGGCTGGGAATCCCGTCGATCGACGCGGATTTGGAGCCAGACGCGGCGCCCAGACCCGCGCTTGCGGAGATCCACCAGGTCGTAGCCGAGAGCCCCCACCCGGGCTCGAATCTCGGTCGTGAGTTCGGCCAGCGCGTCGCTCATGATTTCAAAAAAAAGCGCGGGCCAACTGCGCCCGCTCTGCACCGGTCAGAATCTACAGCATCCCACCTACGGGTTCAAGCTGCTGGCCGTCCCAAGTACGCCACCATGCGACCGTCGGTGCCTCCCGAGCGACGGTGCGAGAAGAACCGCTCCCCGTCGTGACAGCTACACCAAGGGCTCAGCGTGATGCAGCGAAGCCCCACTCCTCGTGCCCGCGCCGCAAGGTCTTCCCGCAGGTCCAGCTGTGCCAACCCCTTCGGCCGCTGCCCCCGAACCGCCTCGAAAACCTCAGGACCCACTTCATAGCATGACCCACAAATTCCCACACCACAATGCATTACGAGGTCGCTCGGTGGTACTTTCGCGAGCTCACACAAGTGCTGAACCCCGGCCTCCAGGATTCCTGCAGCGATTCCCCGCCAGCCCGCGTGGAGCAGCGCCATGGTAGTGCTGCGGGGTTCCAAGAGGTAGATCGGGACGCAGTCGGCAACGGTGACAGCCAGCAGCAGCCCCGGCTCGCTGGTGAGGTGTCCGTCCAAGCTCTCTCTAATGAGGACCCTGCCGCTGCAGCGCTTGTGCGTGCCGAGTCCAGTTCCATGAGTTTGGCGGCCCACGACCACGCCACTGAAACCGCTGCCAACCCCCCCGGGAAGGCTCTGCCAGCGCGCCATCGCGGTACTGTCCGGAGGACCGGGTCCGAGGTTGAAGTCCAGCTCACCGTCACGGGCCGTGATTCCAGCTACCACGCCGTACTCCACGTGCCACTCGGCGAGTTCGTACCGGGGCATCCCTCCGGCCGACGTGAACTGCTCAGCTGCGGCGTCCCTCACCGCATCCATTTACGCTCTACCCGCTCGACCGCCGCACCCAGCGCACGGAGCCGCTCGTCAATTCGTTCGTACCCCCGGTCGATCTGACCGATGTTGTGAATGATGCTCTCCCCTTCCGCCGCCAGGGCGGCGAGGAGCATTGCCATCCCCGCGCGGATGTCGGGACTTTCCACTACTCCCCCCTGGAGCTGGGTGGGGCCCGAGATCACCACCCGGTGGGGATCGCACAGCAGCAGCCGCGCACCGAACCCCACCAGCTTGTCCACGAAGAACAGCCGCGACTCGAACATCTTCTCGAACACCAGGATCATGCCCTCGCATTGCGTGGCGACAACCACGGCAATCGAGGTGAGATCGGCTGGGAATGCCGGCCACGGGCCGTCCTCGATCTTTGGAATGTGACCGCCCAGGTCCGGTCTGATGCGGCGCTCCTGAGGCGCGTCCACGATGAGCCGGCTTCCGTCAAGCCGAGGCCGCACGCCCAGCCGCTCGAAAGTCTGCAGAATGCTGCGGAGGTCGTCCGGTCGCGTGTCCTCGATCTCGATCTCGCCGTTGGTGACGGCCGCGAGGCCGATGAAGGACCCGATCTCCACATGATCCGGCCCGACTTCGAGGCGCCCCCCTTGGAGGGCACGTCCCCCCTCCACGGTCAACATGTTGGTGCCGATCCCCTCGATGTGAGCCCCCATGACCGCCAAGGCACGCGCCAGATCCTGCACGTGGGGCTCGGATGCCGCGTTCTGCAGCACGGTACGCCCCTGCGCCAGCACCGCCGCCATCAAGGCGTTCTCGGTCGCAGTCACGCTGGGTTCGTCCAAGAAGATGTCGGCTCCTTCTAGGGCCTTTGCCTGGAGCTGGTAGTCAGCGCCGATGTCGACCTTGGCACCGAGCTGCTCCAACGCAAGAAAGTGGGTGTCCAGGCGGCGACGGCCGATCACGTCCCCCCCGGGCGGTGGGAGGATAACTTGACCGAATCGGGCCAGGAGGGGCCCTGCCAGGAGCACGGACGCCCGGATACTGGAGCACAACTCCGGGTCGAGGCGCTTTGGCTCCACGTCTGAGGGGTCGATCCTCAGTGTGTGCTCGTCGGTCCAGGTCGTTTCGGCTCCCAGATCCGACAGCAGTGCCAGCAGCGCTTCGACGTCACGGATCCGCGGGACGTTGAGGATCTCGCTGGGGCTGTCGGCGAGAAGTGTCGCCGCCACGATCGGGAGTGCGGCGTTCTTGTTACCCGCTGGCCGCACCGTACCCCGCAGGGGCGCTCCACCCGTGACGCGGAAGCATTCAGACATGCTGCGGCGTACCATATGGGACGCTTCTGCGGCGCGCAAGCGCGATCGCTTGACACCCTGCTCGGCTCCGGGGATTATGTGGGGCACGCGGCGCCGGCACTGTGGCCGCGCCGCTCCGAAAACGACACTGACTTGCCTATGGAGCTACTTGTCTGCGTCATCAACCGCGAGGAGAAGCTCGCCGACATACTCTCGGGGTTTCTCGAGCTCGGGGTGACGGGCGCGACGGTCATCAGCAGCGAGGGCATGGGGCGCCTCGTCAAGAAGGATCTACCGGTCTTCGCGGGGCTACAGACCGTGCTCTCCGGAACGCGGCCGCACAACACGACGATCTTCTCGGTGATCGAGAGCAAAGAGAAGCTCGAAGCCGCGGTCAAGCTGATTCGAGACACGTGCGGGGACCTGGGGAGTCCCGGCACGGGCATCGTTTTCACAGTGCCCGTGAGCCAAGTAGTAGGACTGGCGCCCGAACTCGGGTCTGAGCGAGCCTAGGAGCACGGCCTGGTCACCGCGCTAGGTCCGGGCCGTTCCGAAGGAGTGTGACCGATGGTGTGCGATAGGAGGGCGAGCTAATGGGATGGGCGGAGGTAGTGACCGCCATATCAACCGCCGTCATCGCTGGCGTCGTCCTGGCGTTTGCCGTCGCAGGGCTCATGCTGATGCGGGAGGTCAGGGCGCTCATGGGAACGATGGAGCGCCTGGTGGACGTTCTGGATAGGGATGCGAGACCGGCGCTTCAGTCCGCCCGGACAATGGCGGAGGATGCTGGGAAGGTAGTCGCGGCGGTTCGAGCCGAGGTGGACGGCCTAGCTGAGACGTCGGAGGACGTGCGGGGGCGGCTGAACCGGCTGGTGCGCCGGGCTGAGGAGCGCCTTCAGGACCTCGATGCCCTGGTGGACGTTGTTCAGTACGAAGTCGAGGAGACCGCTTTGGACGTAGCTGCGGCACTGCGGACTACGCGCCGGGGGACGTCGATTGCACGGGCAATGAAGCGGGCCTTTCTGGGTAGGGGTCGGTAGCGGGTGCACCTGCGCCGGCTCGCCGTCGCGGGCGCAATCGTCGTACTGGGTCTCGTGCTGTGGCCGTCCGTCGCTCACGCCTGGACGCCCGGTACGCACGTCTTCTTGGGCGAGTCGGTGCTCGCGAACCTGTCGCAGCTTCCCACAGCCATAGCTGATCTGCTGCGGGCTTTTCCGTACGACTTCCTGTACGGCAACATCGCTGCCGATACTTCAATCGCGAAGAAATACGCCCCCGTTGGCCGCCATTGCCATTCCTGGCACGTCGGCCAGGAGATCTTGGACCGCGCCGAGAGCGACGCCCTCCGGGTGTTCGGCCTGGGTTACCTCTCCCACCTTGCAGCGGACACGGTGGCCCACAACTTCTTTGTGCCGCGGCAGCTGGTCGTGACATCGTCCACCATCGCCCTCGGTCATTCGTACTGGGAGAGCCGATTTGAGACCCATCTAGGCGAGCACTACGCCCGCACAGCCATGGATATCATTCGCCTGGACCACACCAGCTCCGACGCGCACCTGGACCGGATCCTGGCACCAACCATCTTTTCCGTGCGCACCAGCCGCAGGCTATTCCGGGGCATGGTGGGACTGATCGAGACCCAGAGCTGGCAGCGAGCCTTCCAGGTCATGGCGGAAAGAAGCCGCTGGGATCTGACGGATGACATGGTAGAAGGCCACATGGGGGTGGCGTTTCAGCTGATCATGCAGCTCCTGAGCCAGGAGGAAGGTAGCGTCCGCAGGCTGGACCCCGCGGGGCGGGCCTCTCTCGGCCTGGCGAAGCGCATGCGGCTTGACGTGGTTCGGAGCCGCCTCCCTGCCGACTACGAGAGCCTCACTAGCTTAGCCGGAGAGCACTTCGGGTTGCCGCCCTACCACTTGTCATACTGGGAGACCTCCGACGCCCAGCGACCCTGGCGGGACCGGGGGGCGAATGGTGCCTAACGCCCGCTGTGGCCCAACCCCTCCGGCGCCGGATGCGGCAGCTTACCCATTCCACCCCAGCACTGCGGCGGTGGCAGCGGCAGTCTAGCCGCAGGAGGCCTTGCCACCACTGCCGTCCGTGGTGGCGGAGCGTGGTGCGGGGATAGAGAGCTGCCCTCCCGGGGGATCCGATCGGTGACCGCCGGAAGGGCTTCGGGATCGGGGTTCAGGGCAGCGAGTCGGGCGAGGCGCTCGATGTTCTAGTGCAAGACACCGGTCAGACGCTCTCCACGTCCCGTTCGAGACCGGCGTACGCCGCCAGCAACTCTTTGGACCCGACCTCCTCGTCATCGAAATCGACGGTCACCTTTAGATTCCGCCCTTGTCCGGACAATGCCCGGATCACGCCGGAACCGAACCGACGATGGTGCACCCGCTCGCCCTTGACGTATCGCGGTGTGTCCTGCGATTCCATTGCGGGCTCGGTTTGCTCCAGCGCGAGCCATGATTTGGCCACGGATGGCTTGCGGTACCACTCACCTCCGAAGACGCCGCTCGTTCTGCGCTCCTCCACCACATCGGGCGGAAGGGTGTCCAGAAACCGCGACGGGAAGCTGGGCATCAACTGGCCGCCACGGCGCCGCGCTCGCGCCCAGGCCAGGTAAACCCTGTCCTGCGCCCGGGTGACGGCGACGTACGCCAATCGCCGCTCCTCCTCCAGCCCGTCCGGCGTCTCGACGGCACGGCTGAGTGGGAAGAGGCCATCCTCCATTCCCGCCAGCAATACGATCGGCCACTCGAGCCCCTTGGCAGTGTGCACCGTCATGAAGGTCACGCCCTCGGAATCTCCGGCCGTGCTATCGTCGGGTGATAGGAGCGCCGTACTCTGGAGGAACCGCTCGACCAGCGTGGACGACTCCGCTGCGTCGAGTTCCTCAGACCACTCCGCCGCCGCGGCAAGCAGCTCCCGTACGTTCTCCGTCCGCTCCACCCCTTCGGGGCCCTCAGCGGCGAGGTAGTCCTCGTACTCCGTCAGCTCCAAGATCCGCTCGAGAAGCTCAGCGGGTGTGCCGCCCGCGAGCTGCTCCCGGAGACGCTCGAATAGTGCGGCAAAATCTTGGAATGCCTGCTTCGTGAGGGGTCGCAGGTCCACGATTCGATCGGCAATGGCGGCTGTGGCGAGCAATGGCCTGCCCCACCGTGTAGCCGCCTCCTGCAGGGTGCGCAGGCTGCCCGCGCCGATGCCCCGCCTGGGAACCTGGACCGCCCGGATGAAGGCCTCGTCGTCGGCCGGGTTGACTACGAGTCTGAGGTAGGCGAGGAGGTCCTTCACTTCGCGGCGCTCGTAGAAGCTCACCGCTCCCACCACGCGGTAGGGAATGGCGGTCCGCCGAAAGGCGTCTTCGAACGCCCGGGATTGGGCGTTTGTGCGATACAGCACCGCCATGTCGGCGTACACGGAGTGATCGGTTGCTGTCCGTTCGCGGAACTCACGCGCGGCCCATTCGGCTTCGTCACGTTCGTCGGCGGCGGATACCTGCACCACCAGAGGGCCGCCTCCACGGGACGTGAACAAGGTCTTTCCGAGACGGTTCCGATTCTCGTTGATGATGCCGTTGGCGGCATCCAGAATGACCTGAGTGGATCGGTAGTTCTCTTCCAGTCGCACCAGGCCCGCGTCGGCGAAGTCGGTTTGGAAGTCCAGCATGTTCCGGATGTCAGCCCCCCGCCACGAGTAGATCGACTGGTCGTCGTCGCCGACGACGCACACGTCGCGGTGCTTCTCGCCGAGCATACGCACCAGCAGATATTGTGCGCGGTTTGTATCCTGGAACTCGTCGACCAAGATGGAGTCAAAGCGGCGCTGCCAGTACGCGAGGCGGTCGGGATGCCTCCGGAAGAGGGTCAGCGGATGGAGTAGCAGGTCGTCGAAGTCCATCGCGTTCGCGATGGCGAGTGCTCGGTCCAGCTCGTGGTACATCTCTGCAGCGACGCGGGTGAACTTGTCCTCGGCGGCCGCACCCATCTCTTCAGCGGTCTCGAGCCGGTTCTTGGCCGCCGAGATTCTGGATTGGAGTTGGCGCGGCGGGAAGGTGCGCTGCGAGTACCCGCCCCGTTCCAGCAGCCGCTTGATGAGCGTCAGCCGATCGTCTTCATCGTAGATCGTGAACTGTGGCGTGAAGCCCAGGCGCGGCGCCTCGCGACGCAAGAGCCGAGCTGACAGCGAGTGGAAGGTGCCGATCCATAGGCCTGTGGGTTCCCGTTCCAGCAGAGCGGCGACGCGGCGTCGCATCTCGCCGGCCGCCTTGTTGGTGAACGTGACGGCGAGAATCCGCTCGGGGGGGATGCCGTGATGGCGCACGAGATGGGCGATCCGCGCCGTGAGCACGCGGGTCTTTCCCGATCCCGCACCCGCGAGGACCAGCAGTGGGCCTCCTCGGTACTCCACTGCCGTCCGCTGCTCCTGGTTGAGGGCGATGTCAGACATCTTCTTCGGCGCCTTTGGCCACTACGGGCAGTTCTGCCACGAACACGGCGCCCTCCGAGGCAGGCACCGCTTGCAGGCGGCCTCGGTGGACGCCTTCCACGATCCGCTGCGCCAGGGCCAGGCCGATGCCCCAGCCGCCAGGCTTGGTTGAGACTCCCGGCTCGAACAGGCTTGCCCGTACCTCCGACGGGATACCCGGACCGTTATCAGCGACCCGGATCGAGGCGCGTTCGCCTTCGTCGGCCACCGTGATCTCAATGGCGCCGCCGCGGCCACTGAGGGCATCCACTGCGTTCCGCACCAGCGCTTCCACGGCCCATTCAATGAGCACCGCGTCGCCGTCAATCACCGGACCCGCCGCTGGCGCATCTACCGTCAGGCTTACGGGGTGGGCGTGACGCGGTAGCCGCGGCCGGAAGTAGGAGGCCACCCGCTCGGCTACACTGCCCAGAGCAACGTGATCCCTCCGGGCCGGCCTCCCGATCCGCTCAAATCGCTGGGCTACCCGGTGGAGGCGATCCAGGTCCCCCTTGAGATGTGAGGCGATCTCCTCTGCTGGCGTGCTGGTGCTTCCCAGACGGTCCACCCAAGCGCCGGCACTCATCAGGGGCGTGCCCAGCTGGTGGGCCGATTCACGGGCCATGGCGACCCACACTCGGTCGCGATCCCGAGTGACGGCGCTGCGGTATGCCCAGATGCCCACTGCGACGGCGGTACCGAGGAGGCTGAGCTGCAGGATGGCCAGCCAGGTGAGCCGTCGGGCGGCCGGCAACGCCCCAAAGTGGATCTGACCGATGTCTGGGACCGTGATGGGTGCGTTGGTACGGTCCAGCTCTCTGACGAATTCCGCGACCCTAGGGTCTCCGAACTCCGCGTCGAACGGGAGGTTGTCCCACTGTGTCGGGTTTCCGGCCGTGTCGGTCACGACTAAGGGGATGCCGCTGGCCCGGATGTCCAACGTCAGGGTGAAGAGCGTCTCGGTATCAGCTCCGGGCGTCGGATCGGCCAGTCCCGCAGTGATGCGCCCGTAGATGCGGGACGTGTTCCGTGCTTCGTTGCGGAGCTGGTTCGATACTGCCCAGGCCTGCCAGACGGTGACCCCGGCAACGATCACCACGAGCGCAAGAACGATTTCCGGGCCGGCGCGCCTGAGCTGCCGGAGGAGCCTACGCACGTCCACGGGGCGTCAGGCGCTCCGTGCCCAGATAGGGGACGAGTGCTTCGGGAAGCCGTACACTTCCGTCTTCCTCCTGATTGTTCTCGAGCAGCGCGATGATCGTGCGTGGGAGGGCAACTCCCGACGCGTTCAGCGTGTGCACGAATTCTGGCTTGGCGCCGGCCCGGGGGCGGTACCGAATGTTTGCCCGCCGGGCCTGAAAATCGGTGAACGTGCTGGCGCTCGACGCCTCGAGCCACTTGGCCACGCCCGGCGCCCATACCTCGAGATCGTACGTCTTGGCGCTCGCGAACCCGAGGTCTCCGGCCGCGAGCAACACGACCCGGTACGGCAGCTCCAGTCGCCGGAGGACCTCCTCCGCGTGGCCGAGCATCTTCTCGTGCTCGGCGGGCGAGTCCTCGGGTCGAGAGAAACGCACCAGCTCCACCTTGTCGAACTGATGTACCCGGATGAGACCGCGCGTGTCCTTGCCGTGGGCACCCGCCTCCCGGCGAAAACACGGCGAATAGGCTACGTAGCCCCGGGGGAGCTCATCGGCGGCGAGGATTTCCTCCCGGTGGAGGTTAGTCACCGGGACTTCAGCCGTAGGNNGGGACTTCAGCCGTAGGGATCAGGTACAAGCCATCCTCAGTGACGTACATGTCCTGGTGGAGGTCCGGGAGCTGCCCGGTGCCCAGGGCCGCCTCCCGGTTCACCAGGAACGGCGGTGCCACCTCGACGTAGTCGTGCTCGATGGTGTGGAGATCGATCATGAAGTTGACGAGCCCTCGCACCAGGCGCGCGCCCATCGCCGTAAACAGGGGAAAGCCGCTCCCGGCGACCTTGGCGCCCCGCAGCAGATCGAGCAGCCCGAGATCCTGCCCGAGCTGCCAGTGGGCCTTGGGCTCGAAGGTGAGTTGCGGTGCTGTCCCCCACGACCGCACCACCAGATTGGCCGAGGCGTCGCCGGCCGGCAGGTCCGCGAGGGGCAGATTCGGGAGGCGGAGCAGGTTCTCTTCCAGCTCGCTCTCGATGTCGCGAGTCTTGCGATCGAGCTGCTTGATCTCCTCGCTGACGCTCTTGAGCTCCGCGATGAGCTCAGATGCGTCGGCCTTCTCCCGTTTCAAGCGCGCCACTTCTTCCGTGGCGCGGTTCCGTCGCGCTTTCAGCTTCTCGGCGGTCTGTAGTAGGATTCGTCGGCGCTCGTCGGCCTGCAACGTGGCGTCGAGTGCGTCGCTCAGATCTGCACCGCGACGCGCAAGCGCCGCCCGCACGTTGTCGGGCGACTCACGAAGCAGTCGAATGTCGATCACGCAGTCAGGACGTTGGGAGGCCGGGTTCCAGGTCCCGGTACCCACAATTCCTATTGACCAGCAGTTCCAGTGTCACGGTGCGCTGTTGAGGATCCAGCGTGAGCACACGGAATTTGCCGTACCGCGGCAGCGCGCCGAGGAACGAGCAGGTCTGTGAGGCCGCGCGTGAGCGGGCCACGAACGTGGTCTCTTCCTCGATCGGGATCGCGCTATCCGTGATGTAATCCTCGGTGGGCGCGCGTAGCACGGAGTTGAACGGGGTATCCGCTAACAGGATGCCTGCTGCGGTGCGCAGACCCAGCACCTCCCGTGGAAGGAGAATCGGCTTGCCTGTTTCGTCGATGTCGAACGCGAAGTCAAAGGGCTCCGCAAGTTGCGTGCGAGTGCGTCTCCCGCTGACCACGTCGAACGCGCTTGGCGAGGTAATGGCTGTGCCCTGGAGCGCGAACAGGGTAGTCGTGTCAACGATATTCTCGAACACGGGTGAGGGGAGACCCAGGCCGCCGCCGCATGCTGTGGCAGCTGTGAGCAGCGATGCAGCGACGGCACCCAAGCGAAACTGGGACAAGGATATACGCGTCATCCAGATCGTGGAACAGTACGCAGGCCTGTGAACCCGGTCAAGCCATTGATCTCGCTTGACTTCGTTCGATGGGCCACCTAGCTTGGCGCCCATGTCGACAATCCGCGACGTGGTGCAGATGTTGGGCAAGCGGGAGGGTGTGGACGCGGTTATTGTCCTCGGGCGTGACGGGCTGACCATCGATGCGCACGCCGGTGATGGCCTCGACGCGGATGGTCTGGCGGCACTGGTACCCTCGGTCGTGGCGGCGTGCAATCACCTGGGAGCTGCTGCGGGCCGCGGCGGGTTTGGCACCGGACTGGTCGAGTACGAAGAAGGTATGGCCCTGGTTGCCGAGCTGACGTCTGAGACGCTGCTCGCCATGTTCTTCAAGCCCGGCACAAATGTGGGAGGCCATCTGTACGAGCTTCGGCGCCACCGCCGGGCGATCGCGGCACTGTTGTGAAGGACGCCTTCTGCCGACAGCCATCCGGGGTAACTGGCAATTCGCAGTTCGCAGTTCGTAAACTGCTGCCTCAAGCCTGTCCCTCACGAACTGCAAATTGCGAGCTGCTAACTGCACCTGACGGCTGAAGGCTGCCGCATCCATGTCTCGCTGGGCTGCGGTGCTGGCAGGTGGCTCCGGAACGCGCTTCTGGCCACTGTCGACACGGAGCAAACCGAAGCAGTTCCTCCCGCTAGCCGGTGACCGTCCGTTGCTGGCAGCGTCGGTTGCCCGTTTGGCGGGCCTCATTCCTGGGGAACGGATCTTGGTAGTCACGGGCGCACCGCTAGTCGAAGAAACGCGCCGCCTGCTCCCCGATGTCCCGCCTGAGAATGTGCTTGGCGAACCGCGCCCTGCGTCTACCAGCCCGGCCCTAGCGTGGGCGACGGCGGTGGCCAGAGCCAAGGATCCGGGAGCATCGGTCCTCTCGCTGCATGCTGACTGGTATGTGGGTGACGCCGCCGCGTTTCGTGAGACGGGTGCGCGGGCCCTCGACGTCGCCGAAGAACACGACGTGCTTGTCACGGTCGGGATAGTTCCTAGCCGGCCCGAGCAAGGTTACGGCTACATTCAACCGGGGGATCGGCTGGCCGGTGACGCCCGGCGGGTGGACCGGTTCGTTGAGAAGCCCGATGCCGAGCGGGCTCACCAGCTCATCGAGGGAGGCGCGCTGTGGAACAGTGGGCTATTCGCCTGGACCGCTACCCGGTTCTTTGCCGAAACGGAGGCGGTTGCTCCCGAGATCGCGCCACACCTTCCCCTGCTTGCCACTGGCGACGTGGCCGGATTCTTTGCGGCGGTCACGCCGATTGCCGTGGACATCTCTCACTTCGAGCGGAGCACCCGAGTCGCCGTTGTGCCCGGTGCGTTCCCATGGGATGACGTGGGGACATGGAGCGCGCTCACGCGGGTGCGGATGGTGGACGCGGACGGGAACGTGATCGTGGGCAACGCCATCTCCAGAGAAACGGAAGGCTGCATCATATGGGCGGAGGATGGTCCCGTGGTGGTGGATGGTGTCTGTGACCTCGTCGTGGTTCGGGCGAACGGAGTGACCCTCGTCACCACTCGGGAACGTGCTGCCGAGCTCAAGAGCTTGCTGGATACGGTACCGGATCACATTCGGGACGGAGCCTCGTGACTGACCTCTACCTGCATGACCCAACGCCATCCCCTGCCTGGCTCCCCTTCGCTGATTGCCGACCGATCGCCGAGCTGCGGGCGGGGGCCTGGCTGATTAGAGAGCGCTGGGAAGCGATCGCCGAGGGTGAAACCCGTGCGGTCCACGCCGCGGAGCACCTTGTGGAGTTCGCAGAGGACGGCGTTCCAGCGGTGACGGCGCCTGGGCGCGTGGACGGTCCGGCCATCATCGGCCACTCCACGTTTGCGCCGTCCGGTGTGCGCCCCGACCTCCCCGCCGAGCCGGCTCGCCTGGAGAACGAGGGCAACACCGTGGGGTGGTGGGTGCCGCAGGGCGAGCACTGGGAGCCGGGCGTCGAGTTGGCCACCGGGGTAGAGATCGAGGGCCTCCTGCTGCACGGGAGCTACGATCTCATCACGGCGTTGGAGCACCTGCTGGTGGCCGATACGGCGGATTTCACCCACGAGCCCGGCGACCCGTTGCCGCAGGGTGTCGTGGTGATCGGCGACCCGGCGGACGTGGTGATCCTCGGGGCGGTGGTGGAACCCGGGGTCGTGTTTGACCTCCGGTCCGGAGCTGTGGTGATTGAGCAACACGGCTACGTGAAGGGGGGCACGCGGTTCGAAGGGCCCGTCTACGTGGGTCCGGGCTGCGAGATCCTGGGTGGTCAGGTCAGCCGCTGCAGCATCGGGCCCCGGTGCAAGGTCCGCGGCGAGATCGCCGATAGTGTGCTGGTGGGGTACGCCAACAAGGCGCACGACGGGTACGTCGGGCATTCGGTGCTTGGCAGATGGGTGAATGTCGGGGCCGGTACGACGACCTCCAACCTGAAGAACACGTACGGGTCGGTGCGCTTGAACGTGGCCGGCGAGCGGATCGATACAGGGCGCCGGAACCTGGGAAGCCTATTTGGCGATCACGCAAAGATCGCCATTGGAACGTTCTTGGACACGGGTACGGTGGTCGGCGTTGGCGCCAACGTGTTCGGCGCGGTGCGCCCGCCGAAGTACGTAGCACCGTTCGCCTGGGGCTGCGAAGGCGAGACAATGAGCCGTGACGGTTTTCTCACGGTGGCAAGCCGGGTGATGCCGAGACGGCAGGTCCAGGTCAGCGACGCCGTTCGGGCCAGCCTCGGCCGGATTTACGATCGCGCTACCGCGCAATGAGGGTGGCTGTACTCGGCTCCGGCAGCCGCGGCAACGCCATCGTGTTGGAGGCCGACGGGTTCGCGGTGCTGGTAGACGTTGGGTTCGGGATCCGCGCCCTGCAGCGCCGGGCGAGGGCAGCCGCCGTCGATCTAAGGACGGTCAGGGCGGTCCTGCTCACACACGAGCACAGCGATCATGCCCGCGGCGTCTCACCCTTGGCGCAGCAGCTGAGCTGTCCCATCTATGCCTCGCCGGGAACCCTGGCTGCCCTCGCACCCCGGCTGGTGGACCTGCGGACGCGCGAACTCCCAGCTCACGGCACGGCGGAGATCGGACCGTTCACGGTGTCCACCTGCCCGACGAGCCATGATGCAGTTGAGCCGCTTGCTCTTACGGTAACCGAGACATGCTCCGGCGAGCGCGTCGGCATCGCCTACGATCTCGGGCGACCCACGCCTGGGGTTCGGCGCCTATTGCGAGACTGCAGTTGCCTCATCATCGAAGCGAACCACGACGATTCCCTACTCCGCACGGGTCCGTATCCCCCCGTGGTGCGAGAGCGGATTGCTGGACCGGGTGGGCATCTGTCCAATCGGGCCGCTGTGGAGCTGGTCGAGGGGCTCTGTCACCAGCGACTGCACACCGTGGTGCTGGCGCACCTGAGTGATCACTGCAACCGGATTGACCTGGCGCGGCGTGCCGTCGGGAATGGCCTGCGTCGGCGGGGGTTTCGTGGGCGACTTCTGGTGGCTGGGCAAGAGACGCCGCTGGCGTCGTTCCAGGTCGCGGCGGAGCAGTATTCGTTCGACGCCTTCGGCTAGCCCCGATCCGAGAATGATCCTTCGAGGGCGCTGACTGACGTTGGTGCCGGAGGGCTAGCCGCCCGGGGCGCTGGCCGACGGAATCGGCGGCACCGGCACTCCCTCTGGACGGGGCGTGGGTGGGCCGATCCGTTTCAACTCCACCGGTTCCTCGAGATCACCACCCCACAGCGTGAGAACGCGTCCCTTGCGGGCGAAGTTGTACCCCATCCATTCGCCGCCGAGGACTAGATAGATGGTGTCCGGCACCAGGCGCCACCGGACCGTCTCGTCACCGAAGCTGGCGGACGAGTCAGGTCGTATCACGACCTCTTGAGGTCCTTCGGGCGTTTCGACTTGCCAGGTACCCGACAGATCCGGCAGCTTGTCGCGGGAGCTGCTCTGCCCTTGGGCTGGAGTCGGCGCGGCCAGTACCGCTGCCACGATGATTGCAAGCGAACGAATGGTGATGCTCCCCACGGTAGTCCTCGACAATATAGAGGCGCCCGCGCTGGGGACGCCATGATGTCTCCTTATACCCCGCGGAGGAGTAGGCTGATGCGGATCTCCGGAGTGGTAGCCTTGGTTCTGATGAGCGCCCCGGCCAGCGCGCAGCAAGCACGGCCGGTTCGCCCGGCGCACACGTACTCGATCGTGGCTGTCGACCCTGCAAGCGGTGAGATCGGCGCGGCGGTGCAGTCTCACTGGTTTAGTGTCGGGAGCGTGGTGCCATGGGCCGAACCAGGCGTCGGGGCCGTCGCCACCCAGTCTTTTGTCGACCCATCGTATGGTCCCCGGGGCTTGTACTTGATGCGCACCGGCGTGCCAGCTCCCGAGGCTCTCGCGGCCCTGCTCCGAGCGGATCCCGACAGTCAGGTGCGTCAGGTGGCGATGATCGACGCGCACGGTCGAGTGGCCGCCCACACCGGATCGCGGAACATCCCGGCCGCAGGCTACCACGTGGGTGCCGGCTATTCCGTGCAGGCGAACCTGATGCGGAATGATGCCGTCTGGCCCGCGATGGCCCGGGCGTTCGAGTCGGCGGAGGGCGACTTGGCGGCGCGGATGTTGGCAGCCCTCCAGGCCGCCGAACAGGCTGGTGGCGACATCAGGGGGAGGCAATCGGCGGCTCTCGTGGTGGTCAGTGGCGACCCAACGGCCCGGCCGTGGGAGAAGATCTACGACTTGCGGGTGGAGGACTCCGCTGACCCCCTGGGTGAGCTGGCTCGCCTGCTCCGGGTAGCCCGGGCGTACCGGGCTGCGACGGAAGGCGACAACTATCTGACCGTCGGTAATGTCGATTCGGCGTTGGCAGCGTACAGTCGGGCGGCGGCCTCGCTTCCCGACAGCGCCACCAACGGCGAGCTAGTGTACTGGCAGGCTGTGACGCTCGCCGATTTGGGCCGGGTGCAGGAGGCTGTCCCTCTGTTTCGGAGAGCCTTTGCCCAGGACCGGAGCTGGGTAGAGCTTCTCTGGCGGCTGCCGCGAGTGGGGTTGCTGAGGGCGGACTCGACCACGATAGCCAGCATCGTGCGGCAGGCGAGGAGATGAGGGTGAAAGGTGTCGGATGTCAGGCGCACCTCGTCGGGTGATGACAGAACGCCCCAGGTTATCCTGGGGCGTTCTGGGCCAGCACCTGACGCCTGACACCCGATACCTCACGAGGGTGTTTCGGCGTCCGAGTGTCAGATCAGTACATCCCTCCCATGCCTCCGCCAGGCGGCATGGGGGGCGCCTTTTCCTCCTCCTTCTTCTCGACCACCACGCACTCCGTGGTCAGGAGCAGGCCGGCGACTGACGCGGCGTTTTGTAGCGCCGTACGCGTGACCTTGGTCGGGTCGATGACCCCAGCCTCCATCAGGTCCTCGAACGTGTCCGTCTGAGCATTGTAGCCGTAGTTCTTCTGCTTAGCGTTCTTGATCTTGTCGACTACAATGGAGCCCTCGACGCCCGCGTTGTTGGCAATGATGCGCGTCGGGTCTTCCAGTGCCCTGCGGACGATGGCCACACCGACCTGCGCGTCCGGATCTTCGAGCGTCAGCTTGTCGAGCCTGGTCTGCGCCCGGAGCAGCGCGACGCCGCCACCCGGCACGATGCCCTCCTCGACCGCGGCACGTGTGGCGTGCAGCGCGTCCTCCACCCGAGCCTTCTTCTCCTTCATCTCGGTCTCGGTGGCGGCACCCACGTTGATCACTGCCACGCCGCCGGCGAGCTTGGCCAACCGCTCCTGCAACTTCTCGCGGTCGTAGTCGGAAGTGCTCTTGTCCACGGCGGCTTTGATCTCCTGGATCCGGCCCTGAATCTTGTCCTGGCTACCGGCGCCGTCCACGATCGTGGTGTTGTCTTTGTCGATAACGATCCGCTTGGCACGGCCGAGATCGTTGAGCACCGCGTTCTCGAGCTTGAAGCCCAGCTCCTCGGAGATCACGCTGGGAGCGCCGGTGAGCACTGCGATGTCCTGCAGCATGGCCTTGCGCCGGTCGCCGAAGCCCGGAGCCTTCACGGCACAGACCTTGAGCGTGCCACGCAGCTTGTTCACCACCAGCGTGGCCAGGGCCTCACCTTCAATGTCCTCGGCAATGATGAGCAGCGGCTTCCCTGTCTGAGCCACCTTCTCGAGCACGGGCAAGAGATCCTTCATGGCCGAGATCTTCTTGTCGTGAATGAGGATGTAGGCGTCTTCCAGGGCGGCCTCCATCTTCTCGGGATCGGTCACGAAGTAGGGTGACAGGTAACCACGGTCAAACTGCATGCCGTCCACTGTCTCGAGCGTCGTTTCGAGACCCTTGGCCTCCTCCACGGTGATCACTCCGTCCTTCCCGACCTTCTCCATCGCGTCGGCGATGAGGTTGCCGATCTCCTCATCGTTGTTCGCCGAGATGGCGCCAACCTGGGCGATCTCCTTCTTGCCCGCGGTGGGCACCGACAGCTTCTTCAGCTCGGCGACGGTGGCCTCGACGGCCTTTTCGATCCCGCGCTTGATGGCCATGGGGTTCACGCCCGACGTGACGCTCTTCAACCCCTCGCGGAAGATCGCCTGGGCCAATACGGTGGCGGTGGTGGTACCGTCACCGGCCACGTCGGAGGTCTTGGTCGCTACTTCCTTCACCATCTGGGCGCCCATGTTCTCCACGCCGTCGGGCAGCTCAACCTCCTTCGCCACCGTGACACCGTCCTTGGTAACGGTGGGGCTGCCGAACTTCTTGTCGATGACGACGTTCCTACCCTTGGGGCCAAGGGTCACCTTGACGGCCTCGGCCAGCTGATTCACACCGCTGATGAGATGCCCGCGGGCATCGACGTCGAAATGAAGTTCCTTCGCGTTAGCCATATCTCAGTTCTACCTCCTCTGTCTCACTCGATGACCGCGAGAACGTCGGACTCTTTGACAATGAGGAGCTCGTCGTCGCCTACCCGGACTTCGGTGCCGGCGTACTTGCTGTAGAGCACTTTCAGACCGGCCTTGAGCTCCATGGGCACCCGGTCACCCTTCTCGAAACGACCCGGCCCCACTGCGATGATCTCCCCCTGCAGGGGCTTCTCCTTGGCGGTGTCGGGGATGTACAGGCCACCCCGCATCTCCTCGGTTTCCTCCAGAGGGCGAACCACTACGCGGTCGCCGAGGGGGTGAATCTTCAGCTTCGCCTTGCCCTTGGTGGCAGTGGCCATAAGCGTGCCTCCGTTGATGTAACTGGTTGAGAGTGAATGAGGTACAGACACCTAGCACTCACCGGTGGTGAGTGCTAGTGGACAGTAAGATAGACCGGCTCCTGGCAGTGTCAAGACCGGAAGAGCTAGGGTCCAATCGGATCCAGCTGGCCGGCGACGCGTGTAGGTGTGAGAGCGTTCTCGTACTCCCCGTGGCCGATTTGGCCGCCACCCCCGAACCCCCAGCAGTACACGATCCCGTCAGTGCCGAGGCCGCAAGTGTGGACCACACCGGCCTCGACCCTCACAAAGCCGATGTCGTCGCTGCTGACTTCCGTGGGCTGCAGACGGAGCAACAGTGTGCCATCGCCGAGCTGTCCGAACTCGTTGGCACCCCAGCAGTACAGCCTGCTGTTGCCGGTCACGCCGCAGGTGTGGCTGGCACCCGTGCTGATCGACACGAACGTCAGGCTCTCCGTGACCAGCGTCGGGGAATCGCGGTTCGAGATCGAGCCGTCTCCGAGCTGCCCGCTCTCGCCATTGCCCCAGCAGTATGCCTCTCCGTCGAAGGTCAGTCCGCAAGTATGCGCGCCGCCCCCATCGATCTGGAAGAAGAACAGGTTCCCGGCCACGGGTGTTGGGAGGTCGCGGCTACTGGTTTCGCCGATGCCGAGCTGACCGCTGCTCCCGGCACCCCAACAGTACGCCCTGGAGTCGGGGGTGAGGGCGCACGTATGCTGGCTGCCAGCCGTGAGCGAATCGAACGTGACCCCACCCCGCACCGAGTCGGGCAAGGCGCGGAACCACCCCACCCCGGTTGTGCCGTCGCCCAGTTGACCGGATTCGCCGAGTCCCCAGCACCAAGCCTCGCCCCCAGATGTGAGCCCGCACGTGTGCTGACCACCAGACGCGGCAACAGTGAACTGGAGGCCACCTAAGACCGGGGTGGGCACCACCTCTGGCTCGGGCCGTGACCCCACCCCTAGCTGGCCCCAGTCATTGATGCCCCAGCACTCGAGTTGGTCGCTGCTAGTGACGCCGCAGCTATGGGCAGCCCCGAGAGCAACTCCGATGTATGCCCCCTCCTGAGAGACCCGATGGGGGATCGGTCGATCCTCGAAGCTGCCGATTCCGAGCTGGCCAGCAGTGTTGGAGCCCCAGCAGTAGGCCTGGCCCTCCGCCGTCAGCCCGCACGCATGAAAGCCTCCTACATGGACGGTGCTGTAGGCCACGGTGTCCTGGGGAATGACATCGGGCCCCCCCGGCTCCCCGAGGCAAGCGGTCACTACCACCGCGGCAAGGATGAGCAGGACGGCTCTCAGCCGGTTAGTGCAAATCTCGGGCATGTGATTGCCTTTCCGTTCAAGGGGCTCGTAGTAGTTTGGCCACGAAGCGGGTGACTGGGCAAGCACCGGGCGTCGGACCGCTACCGTATCTTCCGCCCTCAGACGTGTGCGCCCGTGGCCGGGTTCCCCTGGTGGAGTGACCGCATGCGCCTGATATTGCTGTCCTTCCCCGAGACTCTCGCCTCACTCCGGAGGTTCCGCATGAAGTTGCAGCTCACAAGGCTCGGACTCACCCTTGCGTGCGCGTTGGGTGTCGCTCCACGCCTCCCGGCTCAGATACGTGCGGATGAGCGGGCGTTGGCAGCCGAGGCGCGAATGGTGGAAGCGATGGGTGGTAGACGGGCCTGGGAGTCAGCGCGGTTCTTCGACTTCGTGTGGGCGGTGGAGCGCCCCGGGCGGCCCCCGACGGAGCGCCGCCACGTGTGGGACCGCTGGACGGGGCGCTACAAGCTCGAGATGCCCCTCCGCGATGGACGCCACATGGTGGCCATCTTCAATGCCAACACCAAGGCGGGCGATGTCTGGATCGACAACTCCAAGTTGACGGGTGACTCGGTACAAACCCTGCTGGACCGTGCCTACGCCGTCCACATCAACGATTCCTACTGGCTCATCATGCCGTTCAAATGGCTGGACCCGGGAGTGAACCTCGAGTACCTCGGCCTGGTGACGGATTCCACCGGCAAACAGTGGGAGAAGATCCAGCTCACGTTCGAGAACGTGGGGCTCACGCCGGACAACCGGTACCACGCCTATCTCGACCCGGAGACGTGGCTGATGGGATGGTGGGAGCACTTCAGGCAGCGGGCCGATTCCATTCCGGGAGTCCGGTGCCAGTGGCTGGCCTGGGAGCAGCGGGGGCCGATCAAGGTGTCCCTCGACCGGCCCTTCTTGGGGGGTGGCGCCCGGATCTACTTCCCGCAGGCCGTGATCGCAACCGAGGTGGACGAGAGCGCGTTCGCGCCACCGTCGCCGTAGCCACCGGGTGCCCTGCACGTGTCAGCCCTGCTCGTTCCAGCGGGCCTCCAGCTCCACACCCAGACCGTCGGCCAGCCGGTTGACGAAGTTGTAGTACGCCGCGACCTGACACACGTCCAGGATCTCTGCGTCGCTCAACCCGGCACTCCGCAGAGTCTCGACGTCCTCTTGCCGCATCTCATGCGGCCTCTTAGTCAGTTTGACAGCGTAATCGAGGATCGCGCGCTCACGCTGCGGCAGCGCCGCCGCACGGTAATCTGACTCGATGGCTCGCGCCTTCTCTTCGTCCTTGATCAGCCGACGGAGTCGCGCCCCGTGGTGGCGAATTCAGTAGAAGCACCGATTGGCGACCGACACGGCGACCGCGATCATCTCCCGCTCCGCTCGCGACAGCCCTGATGGTCCCCGCATGAGCTGCTCGTAGTAGCGGGCGTGGCCCTGCAGTGACTCGGGGTTGAGGGAATGGACCTTGAGGATGTGGTCGATCCCGTACCGTCCCGAGTTTCAGCGGTAGATCTCCTGCAAGCGGCCCGTTGCCTCATCTTGGGCGATCCACTCGATCCAGGCCATCAGCGAATCTCCGGTTCCCTGCCCCGCGTCCGATATAGACGCGCATTCCCGAATACGGCTCGAAAGGTGCTTTCTCCCGTACTCCGCAGTTCGAGTGTCTTCGCCCCGCAATAACGGACCACCAACTCCCGTGGCCAGCCGGTTGCCACGGGCATGACAGCGAGCGGCGAGCCGCCGGCCACCACCTCGACAGCTCCGTCGCCCTCCGCCCCCCGTTCCCGTCCCACGTCCGCGACGACGGTTGCGCACCCCTCCGGGAGCCGCCACTCGACACGTCCACCTGCAGTGACGACTACAGCCCAGGAAAAACCAGTGGCGCTTCCCTGCCCCGGATCGTCGACCCATACCACGCCACCGGAGTGGTCGGTCGCGGCACTCAAGCGGTGAAGTCGGACCTCACCCTCGATGGCGCTGGGAAGCATGTCGCTGAGGAGATGGTACTGCCGATCTGCGGTCCCCTGAAAGAAGCGCAGCGAGCGAAAGTGAGCAGCCTCGTAGGTCAACAGTGAGTCGTAGGGGAAGTTCCGGTGGCACTGCATCACCGTGTTGCCATCGATGGCGCAGTCCCAGCGGGCGGGTCGTCCGTCGGGACCAGGTGGCTTGAACGCATCGGGGTGCGGGATGCCCCATGTGTGGCCGAGCTCGTGGGCGATCGTCCCCCGGTAGGTATTCCAGTTGCACCACCAGATGGTCCCGCTCTCGACCCCATCCATGGGACACACCCCGGCCAAGATGCCGCTGACGGAAGAGTCACCGATGACGACGAGCCCGCCGTACTCCCCTTTCGGGAGCTTGGCCGCATCGGCCACCGAGTCGATTCCGCCGTTCTCAGAGTCTGCCCCTGCCCAGCCGCCTGCTCCCTGGGCCAGAAACAGCAGCTTGAAGTCAGCGCTGTCGTTCCACGCCAGGTCCCGATCGCGGAATTCATCTTGCAGCAGCGGCCACCAGTCCTGAAAGTCGTGGGCGGCAAACTCCTCGAACGTGTGGCGGCTGTGGTGGACGATGAATGGGTCCGACTCGAAGGTCGGTCCTGCGAGAGCTGCGCTGTACCACTGTCGCACATCCTCCAGCGCCTGAACGTTCAACCGGAGGCGACGCAGGTCGAAGGAGAGGTCCTTCGGGATCAGGTACACGGGGATGACCCGCGGCTCGCGGGTCGGCACGTCCTGGCTCCAGGCCACGCGGACCCCGCAGAGAAGAGTGACAGCGGCTACGAGAAGTGTGGCGGCGCCTCCCCTCAATTGAGGATTCTCCGCGCCTCCACCCAACGCTGTCGCCACCAGCGGCCCTCCGGGTCGCTGGCGGTCAGGCGCGAGAGCCTGACACCGGACGAAGCGCTGTGGATGAACGTTCCGTCTCCCACGTAGAGGCCGACGTGGCTCACACCATTGCCGCTAGCCGAGAACGCGAGGATATCCCCGGGTCGGAGCGCCTCCAGCCTGCGGTCCACCAGCATGCCGAGCCGCGCCTGGTCGCGGCTCACCCGGGGCAACAGTATGCCGTGCTCGCCGTAGGCGTACTGCACCAGGCCGGAACAGTCGTAGCCGTTCTCGTCGTTTCCGCCCCACCGATATGGCGTGCCCATGGCGTCGAGGGCGGTCTGCACCACGCGAACTGCCAGCTCGGCGGATTCCCGCGAAACACCGTCCCCCCCCGCCGCGGCGGCGATGTCACCATCGGACGGCGGGTCGAACCGCTCGGCGCCGGGCCGGCCGGTTCTCGGGGGACCCGAACTGCCGAACCCGATGGCTAGCCTTCCCTGGAGCACCATACCGCGGCGATCGGACGGACTAAGCCTCCAGAATCCCCGCACGTCACGGTCCTCCACACGGTATCGTGCCTCGACGCCCACGGAGAGGAATGACAAGAGGGAGAGCCCGTAACCAGCGCCCGCACTCCAGTGGGCATCCCAGTTGCCGTCGCCACGTCGCATCCCCAGACCAGCGGCCGCCACCAGGTACAGGCCGCCACCGCTGCGGCCGAGCGCCAGGGAGATCTCGCCGCCCGTCTGCGTGCGGTCTAGCGTGGAGCGACTATCGTCGAGGTGGAACAGCCCCAATCCGTAGTGGAACGCTCCGAATAGCCGATGGTAGTAGGAAGCCGTGTAGGTCTCGGCGGGCTCCTCATGCCACCAGCGGCCGTAGGCGATGTCGAAGCCGCTCCCTTGGGCCATGAGGGCCCCCGGGAGCGCAAGCGCTGCAGCAAGCGCGGCGCTCCGCAATGACCAGGTTGACGGCACGGGCTGTAACCCCAATAGTAGCAACGAAATAGAAGCAGGTCAACGTGAATCTCTGGACATTCGGTTGCAGCCGTAGGCAGACGTCACCGGTCACCCTGAGCCATATACGGGAGCGATTGCCTCCCCCTGCTGGTTAGGGGAGCACTGCGGCCGATGCTCGAGCTTTCGGCAGCGACGCACGGTGGGTCCCTGGCGCGAGGGCAATACTGTTTGGCCTATGGCAGCGACCAGCGCAGTCGGGCCAGGCCACCCCTGGTCTGCGTTGGCCGCTTGACCTCCGTTGTCGCACCTGGGTAACTACCCCCCATGCCAACTGTCACGGTAACCCGTCGTGTCCACTTCAACGCCGCGCACCGGCTACACGTCCCCACGCTGTCGGAGGCGGAGAACCGAGAGCTGTTCGGGCCCTGCAATAACCCGAACTACCATGGCCACAATTACGAGCTCGATGTCTCGGTAGAGGGCAAGATTGATCCGGTCACGGGCTTCGTGGCGAACCTCGATAGCGTCAAACGGCTCGTCGAGGAGCGGGTTGTGGCCTATCTCGACCACAAGAACTTGAATCTGGACGTGGCGGAGTTTCGTGAGCTGAATCCCACCACTGAGAATCTGGTCGTGGCGATCTGGCGGCTACTGGATGGGCATCTCCCAGGGCGGCTTGCGAGGCTCGTTCTCTGGGAGACGCCGCGGAACTATGTGGTCTACGAAGGAAAGTGAGGAGTGAGGGAGGTGTTGGTGGGAGGAGGGAGGAGCAGAGTACGTTCTGCGTTGCCGACTGTGTTTACTCCTCCCTCCTCCCACCTCACTACCTCGGGGTCTTCATGGCCTGTGAGCCCTGAGCCCAGGGCACCCGGTACTGACCAGGTCCGGCGTTCTGCGCCTTCAGGGCGTTCCGGACCGCCTCCTCATCGGGCAGGCCCTTCCAGTCTTTCTTGTGACGGGGTAGAACCATCCACACGATGGCGCTGGCGATCCACACCAGTGCTGCTGACAGCAGGATCGACAGCCACAGCTCCGAGATCACGACCGTAGCCGGCCTCCAGCGTTGGGGAACGCCCACAAAGTACGGCCTGGCCGTTCGGGGGCCAGGCCGTAGTTCGGAGATCTACAGGCACGGCTTTGGCTGACGCTACAGCTGCACCACCTCCCAGGTCTTCTTCACTGCCTCGGCCGACTTCTGCAACGCGGCCTTCTCCTCGTCGGTCAGCTCGACCTCGATGACCTGCTCCAGGCCCTTTGTCCCCAGCTTGCAGGGCACACCGAGGTATTGCCCAGTGATGCCGTATTCCCCTTCGAGCCAGGCGGCGCAGGGCAGAATCCGCTTCTTGTCCTTGACGATGGCCTCGACTATCTGGACCGCAGCGGAGGATGGGGCGTAGTAAGCCGAGCCAGTCTTGAGATGGCTGACGATCTCGCCGCCGCCCTTGCGGGTGCGTTCCACGATTGCATCCAGCTTCTTCCGTTCAATGAGCTGCGTGACCGGTATTCCCGACACGGTGGTGTACGAGATCAGCGGAACCATCGTATCTCCGTGGCCGCCCAGCACCATGGCCTGGATGTCCTCCACGGACACGTCCAGCGCGTCCGCCAAGAACGTGCGGTAGCGAGCCGTGTCGAGGATGCCGGCCATCCCGATGACCCGCTCGCGGGGGAAGCCGGTCACCTCTTTCGCCACCCACGTCATCACGTCGAGGGGATTGGAGACCATGATGATGATGGCCTTTGGAGCGCGTTTCTTGATCTCTTGGCTCACTGACTTGACGATATCGGTGTTGGTCTTCACCAGGTCGTCGCGGCTCATGCCTGGCTTGCGTGGCACCCCGGCGGTGACCACGAAGAGTTCGCTGCCTTTCGTCGGGCCGTAGTCGCTCGCCCCGACCACGCGCGTGTCAAACCCTTCGATCGGCCCTGTCTGCCACTGGTCGAGGCCCTTGCCTTGCGGGATGCCCTCGAGGATATCCACCAGCACCACTTCCCGTGCCAACTCCTTCTCCGCCAGGCGGAGGGCCGTGGTCGCACCGACGTGGCCTGCGCCTACTACCGTCATCCTGTTCATTGTCGTGTCCTGTTCGGTTCGTGAGTGATGGCAGGTGCTCCGGCGAGATCGTCCACCGTCGCGGCTTGCACCGGGATGCCGAGCTGGCGAATCGCCTCGTAAAGGACGATCCCGGCTGCACTCGCGAGGTTGAGACTCCGCACCGTGGGGAGCATTGGAATGCGGAAGATGCTTTCCGGGTGTTTCTCACGGATGCGCTCGGGCATGCCCTGGCTCTCGTTGCCGAAGACGAGAACCGAATTCGGCGCGTAGGGCGCGTCGAAGTGCGAGCGAGTCCCGTGAGCCGAAAAATACAGGCATCGCTCCCGTGACACGGCCGTCCGGAAGGCTGCCCAGTTGGGATGTACCCAGAGGTCAACAGCGTCCCAGTAGTCCAGCCCCGCCCGCTGTAGCGCCGGGTCATCCAGGGTGAATCCCAGTGGCTTGATCAGGTGAAGCGAGGTATCCGTCGCCGCGCACAGCCGGGCGATATTGCCGGTGTTGGGGGGGATCTCTGGTTCGATGAGCGCGATTGCGAGACTCATTAGGCGCCCTTCCTCACACCCTCAGCCCTCGTCGATGGCAGCGTGCCCACGCGTCAGAGCAGCTGCCTACTCCTCCCTCCAGCGTGCCGCACCGTCCTCGAGGAGTTCCCGCTTCCAGACTGGCAACCGCTTCTTGGCCTCCTCGATAACGTGGCGACAGGCGGCGAACGCCTCCGCACGATGCGGCGCCGCCGCGACGACCGCGATACTCGGCTCTCCCACCGGCACCCGGCCCAGCCGGTGCTGTACCCGAACCCCGGCGTCGGGCCAGCGGGCCAGCGCCTCTGCCACTATGCGATCGCATTCCTCCGCTGCCATGGGCTCGTATGCGGAGTAGTCAATCGCGGTGACCGGACCGTCGGCTTCGCTACGGCGCACCGAGCCGACAAATGCGACGGTACCACCTCGTCCACTGTCGGCCAATTCTGCCACGAGAGTACCCACGTCGATGGGCTCCCGAGTGAGATACCCCATCGCTAGCCTCCGGCCAGCGGTGGCAGAAACGCAACCTCGTCACCGTCCGCCAGGGAACGGCTTGGCAACGCGTGCTCCCGATTGACGGCAACCAGGGGACGCTCCGGCAAGAGGTTTCCGCTTGCCAGCTCGGTGCGAATCGCCTGCACTGCGTCAGCCACAGTGGCGGGATCGGGCAGTTCCAGCGCCACGGAGTCGCGCCCCAGTGTATCGGCGTACCGGGCAAAGAACCGGCACTGGACCGTGAGCGTCTTGGCTGGTGCCACCATGCGATCTTCGCGCAAGTCCATATCGGCAGTGAATATAGCCCGATGCCGAACGGCTACCAATCCCCACACCTTGCAGGTCGCGCGCATCGCTCCCTGCTCCCCGCCATCACAAACCACCAAGCACTGGCCACCCACGCCGCACCTTGGGTTCACCCCCCGCCAATGTGCACTGCGTACCGCGCACCGCTCACCGCTTGCGCTCTCGTTGCACCGCGTGACGTAGCTCTCCAATGCGGTTGACACGCCGCCTTCCCCGGGTGAGTTTGAGCCGACTTGCCTGCAAAGTCCATTTGACATTGGAGGGAGCCGCAGCCTCCTCTCGTCCAAGGTCAACGTCTTCCAACTTTCAAGCAAAGAAGGATCTCATCACAATGTCTCTTGCTCGCGCACTTCCCACCCTAACGGTCGCCGTGGGACTCGCGGGAGGAGCCGTTTGGCCCGCGGTGGCGAACGCACAATTCGTCAAGCCGCCCGCCCCGGCAGCCTACGTGCTACAGGGGGTGACGCTGGTCGGGCCCGATGGCAGCAGGCGATCGGACGTGACTATTGTCGTGCGTCGTGGCTTTATCGAAGCCATCGGTAACATCGACATTCCTCCGGACGCGGAACTGCTGGAGGGCGACTCCCTGATGGTGTATCCGGGGCTGATCGACGCCGAGGGCAAGGCCGATGTCGACTTCCCAGAGATCGAAGTCGACCGAGAGGAGCTGGCGTTCTGGGCGCCGCCGCGCGACGCCCAGGGATTCCTGCCGCACCGCCGGGTCGTAGACCACCTGACCAGTACAGGCAGTGATCTCGAATCACAGCGCACCAAGGGCGTGGTAGCCGCCGCTGTTCACCCTGACGGTCCGGTGATGCCTGGTCGCGGTGCGGTGCTCCTGTTCCGCAAGGGGGCCGAAACACCCGCCGACCTTGTGGTCGATCCCGAGCTCGGGCCCGTCATGTCGTTCCGGGGCGCCCGGGGGATGTACCCGGGAGCCTACTTCGGTGTGGTCGCATTCATTCGTCAGAGTCTGGAAGATGCTCGGCACGATGGCTTGAAGCTCGCCGCTCACCAGCGAGATCCCAGGGGGCTCAAGGCCCCGTCGTGGGATCCCGACTACGCCGTGCTGCGGGATGTGTTGCAGGGTCGGACGCCGGTGTTCTTCGCGGCGGATCGGGCACAGGACATCAGGCGGGTGCTCGGACTGGCGACTGAGTACGGCTTCCAGCCGGTCATCGTTGGCGGTGACGAAGCTTGGAAGGTCGCGGATCTCCTCAAGGAGCGTGACGTCGCGGTGTTGGTGTCCCTGGATTTCCCGAAGCCGGAACGCTGGAAGCCGGAGAAGGAGAAAGAGGAAGAAGCCGAAGTTCCGGACACTGCGGCTGTGGAGGAGCCCGAGCAAGAAGAAGCACCAGAGCCCCTCGATGCGGCCGAGCAGAGGGAGAAGCAGCGGCTGGAGGACATCTACTCCAACGCGGGCCGGCTGGCGGGTGCCGGCGTCCGGTTTGCCCTCACCAGCGGCGGAGGGAAGGCAGACCTTCGTGAGGGCGCCCGCAAGGCCATCGAGTATGGGCTCGGCGAGGACCAGGCGCTGGCCGCGGTGACGAGCGCGCCGGCTGAGATCTTGGACGTCCCATACCTGTCGCGGGTGGAAGAGGGAATGCCTGCGACGTTCGTTGTCGTCGACGGTTCCCTATTCGATGAGGAATCCGAGATCCGTTACACCTTCGTCGAAGGCGAGCTCGAGAAGGGCAAGCCGAAGAAGGAGGCGAAGGCGGCTGAGGAGGAGCCCGCAGTCGACGTAACCGGCACGTGGGAGGTGAAGATCGACGCGGAGGGCGAAACCATCGGTGGCAAGATGACCTTGGAACAAGAGGGAGCCGAGTTCATAGGCACCATGGAGCTGGACGTGGGAACGGGACGGATCCAGAACGGCATCGTGTCGGGGGACGAGATCACGTTCGAGATCCTGATCTCGGAGGGTGGTGAGTCCATAACGGTTGAGGTTACCGGCACCGTAGAGGAGGATGAGGCATCAGGATCCGGCAGCTCTCCGATGGGATCCTTTACCTGGACAGCGAAGCGGACCGGCACACCGGACCGGGGAGAATAGCGATGCGACAGTTGCGAACTCTTGTTGCGGCTTCGATTCTCGCGGCCGGGCCGTTCGCCGCGATCGAGGCACAGTGGAAGGTGCAGATCGAGGCGGGCGCGGTGCCGGTGCCGCGAGGCGATCTCTTCATCGAGAACCTGGACGCCGTGTGGACGGCCAACGACACCGTCTATCGCAACGTCTCGATCCTGATCGAGGACGGGGTCATTCGGGCCATTGGGCCCGACCTGACCGCGCCCGCCGGCGTCACCGTGGTTGAGGGCACGGGCCACACGGCCATTCCAGGCCTGGTGGACGAGCACTCGCATATCGCGGCCCGCTCGATCAACGAGTGTACTGGGCCCGTGGTGCCCGAAGTCCGCGTCATCGACGCTCTCGACCCCGAGGCTTACGGCATCTACCGGGCGCTGTCGGGCGGCGTGACGGTGGCACACGTGCTCCATGGCAGCTGCAACCCGATTGGCGGACAGAGCGCGATCATCAAGCTGCGCTGGGGGACGGACGATCCCCTCGGGCTGCTCGTGCAGGGAGCCCCGCAGACCGTCAAATTCGCCCTCGGGGAGAACGTGACGCGGAAGAACTTCGGGAGCGAGGGGCTTCAGCGGTTTCCGGCATCACGGGAGGGGGTGGAGGCCGTGTACGTACAGGCCTTCACCGCGGCCCAGGAATACAAGAAGGCGTGGGATGACTATCGGCGGAACCGTCGAGCGTACCGGGTCCCGCCGCGCCGCGATCTGCGGCTCGAAGCGCTGGTGGAGATCATGGAGGGACGGATCCTGGTGACCGCGCACTCCTACCGGAGCGACGAGATCCTCATGCTGATGCGTGTGGCGGAGCGCTTCGGGTTCAAGATCAATACGTTCACGCACGTGCTGGAGGGCTACAAGGTCGCCGATGAGATGGCGGCGCACGGCGCGGCCGGATCCACCTTCTCCGACTGGTGGATGTACAAGCTCGAGGCGTACGACGCGATTCCCTACAACCCCTCGATCATGCATCAGCACGGCGTGAAGACGAGCCTCAATTCCGATAGTCAGCTACTCCAGACGTTCTTCCTCTACGAGTTCAACAAGCCGGTCAAGTACGGCGGCGTGTCGCGAGAGGACGCGCTCCGGATGCTTACGCGCAATCCGGCGGAGATTCTCCACATCGACGACAAGGTGGGCACCATCGAGGTGGGCAAGCAAGCCGATATCGCGCTCCTCTCGGGTGACCCGTTCGACGTGTACACCAAGGTCATGAAGACGATCATAGACGGGATCGTCTACTACGATACGGAACGGGAAGCGGAGTTGCGCGGCGAGCCGGTACGGACGTTCCCCCTGGTGGAGGTCGTGCCTGAGGTAACCACGCCGACCACCACGGGGTCCGCCGATCTGTTCAGCCGAGCCACCGATGCCATGGCGGACGCCACCGCGGTGCAGGTGTCGGTTACCGCCCTGGTCGGTGCCACGGTTCATCCGGTCTCCCGCCCCCCGATATCGAACGGGATCGTGCTGATCGAGGGCGGGCGGATCGCGGCGGTAGGGCCCGCGAGCGCGGTGCAGGTTCCGGCGGGTGCCACGGTGGTCAACCTCGCCGGCAAGCACCTCTATCCCGGACTCGTCAACCCCATCACGCAACTCGGCATGGTGGAGATCGGTCAGGTGGCAGCCAGCCGCGATGACCGGGAGGTCGGTCGGTACAATCCGCACATCCGTGCTTTGACCGGTGTGCATCCCCACAGTGAGGCCATACCCGTTGCGCGGGCGAACGGCATCACAACAGCGCTCACCGCCCCGGCGAGCGGGATCATTCAGGGGATGGGATCGGTGATTCAGCTGAAGGGCGATACGCCCGAGCGGATGGCCGTCGCGGATCGCGTCGCGTTGGTGATCAACTTCCCGCGGCCGAAGGGAGAGGCGTGGGACGAACCGAAACTGGAAGGCGGCCGCCTGGAAGAGTTGGTTCAGCTGTTCGAACGGGCTGTGCTGTACGCCCAGCATCCCAGCACCAACGACGATCCCACTGCCCCATTCGACCCTAACGTGACGAACCGCGATGCGATGATGCTCCAGGCGCTGGTGCCCGTCGTCACGGGCGAGGTGCCCGTGTTGTTTCGGGCGTGGCGGGAGCGGGACATCCGGACGCTGTTGCTGTTCCTCGACAAGTTCCCGGACGTGCGCCCCGTGCTCGTGGGGGCCGACCAGGCATTCCGGGTAGCCAACGAGCTCGCCCAGCGCGAGATCCCCGTCATCGTGGGATCAGCCATCAGCCTGACCGCAGATCGAGAGGATCCCATCTCGGCGGCATGGGAGAACGCGGCAATCCTCCATTCCGCCGGCGTGACGGTGGCGTTTGGCACCAACGACGTGCAGCAGGCTCGGAATCTCCCGTATCATGCAGCCCGGTCGGCGGCATACGGGCTACCGAAGGACGTGGCTCTGCGGGGGGTGACCCTCACCCCAGCCGAGATTCTCGGCCTTGGCGACGAGATGGGCAGCATCGATGTTGGCAAGCGGGCCGACTTGATCGTCACCACTGGAGATCCGCTCCAGATCGTCACCCAAGTCGAGCGCGCGTTCATCGGGGGCGAGGAGGTGTCCCTGGAGAGCAAGCATACCCGGCTGTGGAAGGCGTTCAGGGATAGGCACTGAGAAGCCATCAGCCTTCAGCCGTCAGGAGCAATAGCACATCGCGATTCGCGATTCGCGATTCGTGAGGTGCAAGCGCGGAGCTCTGGTACACGAATTGCGAACTGCGAATTGCGGTCTGCTCCCGACAACTGAAGGCTGAAGGCTTCCCCCCACACACGCGGGGCGGCCACCTGCCAGAGCGGCCGCCCCGTCGTCCGTGCGGGACTTCCTGTGGCACGCCCCTTCCTAGGGCTGCTGGCTCACTTCCTCCGTTACAGCCCGTTCCGCCGCTACGATCCCCCGGAGCTCCTTCGAGGGCTTGAACACCGGTACCGGTCGGGCAGCCACCTCCACTGGCTCGCCAGTGCGGGGATTGCGAGCCATCCGAGTCTTCCGCATGCGGATCTTGAAGGTGCCGAACCCTCGGACCTCGATGTTGTTCTGGTCTGCCAGGGCTCCCTTGATTGCATCGAGGAACGCGTCAACCACCCGTGCGCAGTCCTTTTTCGAGATCATCGGACCGGCCGTCCGGGCGATGCTGGCCGTGACTTTCTCGACGAGATCCGCCTTGGTCATAGGTCCTCTCTGATTAGGCCCCGGGATTGGCGGAAAATGGCACCCCAGAGGTGCGCAGTTGGGCCGCTATTAATACCGGCTTACCTGTTGACTGTCAAGGGCTTGGACGAATTCGTAGAAGTGCCCACGGGCATCGTGGGGGCCCGGGGAGGCCTCCGGATGGTACTGGACAGCGAACAGGGGCAGTTCCCGGTGTCTCACGCCTTCTATGGTGTCATCATTGAGGTTACGGTGCGTGACCTCAAGTCCTTTGGCACCTGAGACGGTCTTACTGCTTCCCTTGACTGCAAATCCGTGATTCTGGGTGGTGATCAGCACCCGCCCGGAGTCGAACTCTCTGACGGGGTGATTTCCCCCCCGGTGGCCGTACGGCAGCTTCGCCGTCTCCCCCCCGAAGGCCAGGCTGACCAGCTGGTGTCCCAGGCAGATGCCAAAGGTCGGCAGGCCCGACTCCGCCAGCTCCCGGATCACCGGCAGTGCGTAGCGGACGGCAGCGGGATCGCCGGGCCCGTTGGAGAGAAACAGGCCATCGGGAGCGAGCTCACGCACGCGGGCTGCCGGGGTCGTGGCAGGCACCACGGTGACGCGGCAGCCTAGCGAGGTGAGGATGCGCAGGATGTTTCGCTTCATCCCGAAGTCGAAGGCGACGACATGATGATCAGCATCCTGCCCACCTACGCCGCGCTCGGCATCGACAGTGGCCAGCGACGCGAGATCCAGCCCCAACATGTGGGGGCTGGCCTCCAACTGGGCCCGGACTTCGTCGCAGGGAGCCTCGCCGAGGCTGACGATTCCACGCATGGCTCCGGCGGATCGGATGTGGCGCGCTAGCCTCCGGGTGTCCACTCCCTCAATAGCGGGAATCCCCCGCCCCGCCAGCCACTCGTCCAACGCGCCGCTGGCACGCCAATTGGAGTACTCCCGGGAGAGCTCACGCACCACGACCGCCCTGACCTGGGGCTGGCCGGATTCCAGATCTTCCTCGTTGATGCCGTAGTTGCCGATCATGGGAGCCGTCATGACCACGATCTGGCCGAGGTACGAGGGATCGGTGAACACCTCCTGATAGCCGGACAGGTTGGTGGTGAACACGACCTCACCGGGGGTTGCCGAAAACGAACGGCGCGCCGTCCCCTGGAACCACGCGCCGTCTTCGAGAAGAACGTAGGCTGGGTGGTGCGTCGTCACTCGCTAGTTCGGCTGGGGTGGCGGCTGTTCGGCTGGCTCGACGTCCAGCGGCAGCTGTGGCGGCGGCGCGATCGGCACCGGTACGGTCTGCTCACCCTCGAGCACCGACCGTGGTGCCGAGCTTCGAGTGCTCAGGCCGGCCAAGATGAGCGACAGCCCGAGGAATATCCCGCCGAGCCACCACGTGGACTTGGTGAGGATGGTAGCCGCTTGCCGCCCGCCGAGGAACGTGTCGGTAGACGCTCCCCCGCCCATCGCGGCAAGGCCACCGCCGGTGCCGGCCTGGAGCAGAACGGCGCCCACCAGCAGCACCGCGGTCAGAACCAGAACTGCAAGAAGAAGTGTGTACATCGTCGTAATCCTGCGTCGCGGCGCAAGATAGCGGGGGCCCTGCGGCGAAGTCAATCGAGCTTGGTGCCTACGATCTCCGACCACGCACCGGGGTCGAGAGATGCTCCCCCCACCAGCACCCCGTCGATCTCCGCGTCCGAAACCAGGGCCTGGATGTTGGCGGGCTTGACGCTTCCCCCGTACAGGATGCGAGCGTCCTGCGGCGCGACCCCCCGGTCGGCAAACCACCCCCGGATGAACGCGTGGACTTGCGACGCATCGCTGGGCGTTGCCGTCTTGCCGGTGCCGATCGCCCACACCGGCTCGTAGGCAATGACCACCTTCGCAAGCGCGGCGGCGTCGTGCTGCTGTAGCACACCGAGCTGGCGCTCCACTACTGCCAAGGTTTCACCAGCCTCCCGCTCGTCGATCTTCTCACCGACGCACAGCATGGGGATCAGTTCGTGCTCCAGGAGCGCGCGCACCTTGTTTCCCGTCTCTGCGTCGGTCTCCCCGAAGATGTGGCGCCGCTCCGAGTGTCCCACCAGGGATGCTTCCGCCCCGCCCTCCCGAGCCATCGGGATCCCCAGTTCACCCGTAAAGGCGCCCTTCGGCTCCCAGTAGACGTTCTGAACCCCCACTCTGATGTCGGGGTGACCGCGAGTGAGGGAGACCACGGCTTCCAGAGCCACGGCCGAGGGGAAGAACCACACCTCACGGTCAGGGAGGCGCCTGTGACCCTCGAGAAAGGCCGTGAGAAAGGCCCGCGCCCCATCGGGCCCCAAGTGCATCTTCCAGTTAGCGGCAAAGATCAGCTGCTTCATGCACCGTCCAGCGCTGCCACGCCCGGCAGCTCCTTTCCTTCGAGCAACTCTAGCGCCGCACCACCACCTGTGGAGACGTGAGTGATCTTGCTGCTCAGCCCGGTCTGGGCCAGAGCGGCCGCGGAGTCGCCGCCCCCGACGATGGTGGTCGCCCCCCGGTCCGTCGCCGCTGCCAGCCCGCGAGCCACCGCCACGGTCCCGGCATCGAACGGCGGCGTCTCGAAGATTCCCATGGGACCGTTCCACACGATCGTCTTGGCTGACGTGATCCGCCGGACGAACTCCTCGGCGGCCTCCTGAGCAATGTCATAGACAGACCAGTCCCTTGGTATCGCGTCGCGTGGCACGCTCCTGATCTCGGCATCACCCGAGAGTTTGCTGGCGACCGTCACCATCTGCGGCAGCACGATCTTGTTGCCGGCACGATCCAGTAGCTGCTTGGCGAGCTCGATTCTGTCAGGCTCCACCAGTGAACCGCCGATCTCCAGCCCGCAAGCGGCGAAGAACGTACAAGCCATGGCCCCGCCAATCAGAATCTCGTCCACCTTGGGGAGCAGGGCCTCGATGACGTCGATTTTTCCCGAGATCTTCGCCCCGCCCAGGACGGCGAGGAAGGGACGAGCCGGTTCGCTGAGTGCCCCGTGCAGATACTCCAGCTCCCGGGCCATGAGGAACCCGGCCACTGCCGGCTTGAGTCTTCGCGCTACACCTTCGGTGGAGGCGTGCGCCCGGTGCGCCGAGCCGAAGGCGTCATCCACGTAGAAGTCTGCCAGGCGGGCGAAGGCGTCGGCCAACGCGGGGTCGTTCTTCTCCTCGCCCGGGTGGAAGCGAGTATTCTCCAGGAGCATGACATCGCCACGCTTCATCTGGCGCGTCTGCCTGGGGGCGTCATCGGCAAGGGGGTCCTCGAGGAACGCCACCGGGATTCCCAGTGCCCGCTCCAGCTCGGGGACAACCGGCCGCAGCGAGTACTCCGGCTTCGGTTGCCCTTTGGGCCGGCCGAGGTGGGACGCGAGCAGAACGCGGCAGCCCCTATCCCTCAGCCAGCGAATGGTCGGGAGTGATGCCTCGATGCGTGTGGTGTCGGTGACCACACCCTCTCTGAGAGGGACGTTGAAGTCCACGCGCACAAACACCCGCTGTCCCTCCAGCGGCTGTCCTTCCAGGGACTCCAGGGTTCGCTTCAAGACAGCCGCTCGGCCAGGTACTGGATGAGGTCAACGCAGCGGGCGGAGTAGCCCATTTCGTTGTCGTACCACGACGAGACGTGGACCAGCGTGCCGTCGATGACGTTGGTGCTGAGGGCGTCCACCGTGCTCGATGACAGGTCACCGATGTAGTCGCCGGACACGAGCGGCTCGTCGCTGACGGCCAGGATCCCGTTCAAAGGTCCAGTGGCCGCGGCGCGGAAGGCCTGGTTCACTGCTTCGCTGGTTGTGGCCTGTTCCACCACGCAGGTGAGGTCGACCAGCGACACATTCGCGGTGGGGACCCGCAATGCCACGCCGTCGATCTTCCCGGCGAGTTGCGGAATCACCAGTCCGGTGGCCTTCGCCGCCCCCGTAGTGGTCGGGATGATATTGGTGGCAGCCGCCCGGGCCCGCCGCAGGTCCTTGTGCGGGAGGTCGAGGATCCGTTGATCATTGGTGTAGCTGTGAATGGTCGTCATGAACCCCCGCTCGAACCCGAAGGAATCCAGGATCACCTTGACGACGGGGACCAGGCAGTTCGTGGTGCACGAGGCGGCGGAGATCACGTGGTGCTTCTTTGGATCGTACTCGTGGTGGTTGACCCCCACGACGACGGTCAGGTCTTCGTTCTTGCCCGGCGCACTGATGACCACCTTCTTGGCGCCAGCGGTCAGGTGGGCACCGGCCTTGTCCCGGGTCCGAAACAGGCCGGTGGACTCCAGCACTATGTCGACGCCCAGGTCCTTCCACGGAAGCTTGGCCGGGTCCTTCTCCGAGAGGGCCTTTATTGCCTTTCCATTGACCACCAGCTCGCCATCTCCCGCTTCGACGGGTGCCGGGAACCGCCCATGCACTGAGTCGTACTTCAGCAGGTGGGCCAGAGTTGGCGCGTCGGTGATGTCGTTCACCGCGACGATGTCGAGATCGGCCCCATTCCGAATCGCAGCCCGCAACAGGTTGCGGCCAATCCGACCGAATCCATTGATCCCCAGTTTGGTGGCCATCGTTACCTCGTTCCCCGGTAGATGTCACAAGTTAAGCGCTTTGGACAGGAAGCCAGAAGACCGCTGCGGGAAGCTGCTAGGGGGAGTGCCCCGCCCCACCCGACACCTCGAGAGATGTAGTGCCCGCGCAAGCCGCGTCGCCATAGGTCGAGGATCAGCTGCATCTGTCCCGCGACTCCTCGTCGCGCCGCACGCGGCGCGCCCCGCGTGCTGTTAGGCGCCGGTGGCGCGGTCGGCGTAGGGAAGTGCCCGAGCGAAGGTCACGGCACTAACCTGACTCCATCCGGCGGCCTCAAGCGCCTGCGCCGCCGCCGCCACTGTCGCACCGGTCGTGAGCACGTCGTCCACCAATATAATCTCCGCGCCCCCGTCATTCCCCAAGGGAGAGGGGGCAGCCCTGCCCTTCCCCACCCAGCCACCAGGGGCAGAGGCGGCAGCCCTGCCGCCCCCCCTCCTCTCCGTGGTGGCAGAAGCGGCAGCGTTGTAAGCACTCAGCCGTCCTGGTTGGGCTGACTGCTCCTGCCGCACCTGCTGGGGGGTTGTCCGGGCCGGGAGGGGCTGCCGCCCCTGCCACCGGGCGGTGGGCGGCGGGGTGGCTGCAAACGCTCCCGCCACATTCTCCTGCCGCTCCTCAGGCGTCAGGGCAGTCTGTGACTTTGTCTCTCGTTTTCGCGTGAGCAGCTTTTCCGCGACCGGGAGTCCCCACCTCTGGGAGAGTCCGCGAGCGATGGCCGTCGCCTGGTTGTATCCCCGGCTGCGGTATCGCTGGGTGCCAAGGGGCACCGGAACCAGGTAGTTGGCTGACGGCCGCGGTACCCGTCGGGCGATGAGAGCAGCCACGGTCTGCCCCAGCGTCACGAAGCCTTCGTACTTCAGGTGGTGGATGATCTCGCGGGCCTCGTCACCCAGCCAGACGGCACTGCACACTCGGCCGAGTGCGAGCGGCCACCCAGCACAGAAGCGGCACGGACCGACTGGCGGGAGCGGTTGCTGGCAGCGGGCACACCCCCAGCTGAGGAAGCGCAAGCGGCTGCGACACATCCCGCACACCAGACTCTCCGGAGCGACTCGCTCGACGGTCCGGTCACATGAGACGCAGGCGTTGGGGAGCAGGAATCGTTCGAGCGCCCGGAGAGCCCCGGGGATCATGACTCCAGTGCCCGCTCCACGGCCGCAGCCATCACCTCACGGGGAGCAGTCACTTGGGGGAAGAATCGCTCGAAAGCGCGTGCGCCTTGGGCCACCAGCATGGTGCGTCCGTCTGCCGCGCGGATGCCCCGGGCGCGGCAATCACGGATCCACCTGGTGGCCCCGGGAGCATACACCAGGTCGAGGGCTGCCTTGCACCCGTCCAGCCGCTCTTCAGGAATTGGTCGCGGGTGGTCGGGTGCCAGACCCAGCGGCGTCGCGTTGATCGCCGTTGCCACCGTGCGACCGTCGTCCGTGTGCACTTGCGACACTCCCAGCTCTCGGGCCCAGGCGACAAAGTCCCGCGCCCGTTTCGGGCTTCTGGACCGCACCACAAGCGTCATGTCTCTTTCCCGCGCTGCCGCCGCGACCGCCCGTGCGGCTCCGCCCGTTCCAGCCACGAGCCAGGGTCCCTCCGCCTTGAGTGCCGCGAGAGCATCGAGCACTCCGTGCACGTCGGTGTTGTCCCCGATCAGGCGGCCGCCTTCGGGCCAGAAGGTGTTCACGGCGCCGAGTTCTTTCGCAGTATTGGTAAGCCGAATGAGCAGGTTGGCAACATCCATTTTATGCGGCACGGTGACGTTCCCCGCGACGCCTACTGCCTCGAAGGCGCGAATGACGTGGGCGATGACACCGGACTCCGCGCGAATTGCGACGTAGACCGCGTCCAGCCCCTGCGCGGTTATCGCGGCATTCTGCATGACCGGGGAGAGCGAGTGATGGATCGGGTCACCAACGACGGCCAGCAGCCGACTACTCGCGGCGATCCGCATCAGATTCTTCTTCCATCAGCCGTTCCACGGCCTTCTGCGTCAGCTTTTCGAGCTGCTCGCAGGTATCCCGGTACACCTCGAGGTCGCTGCCGAACGGGTCAGCCACTTCGGCATCGGGTCCCGTGATTCCCACATACTCTCCGAGCACGTAGGTGCGGCCCTCTCCGCCGAGTTCCTGCACTCGGGCCCGGTGGTGCCGCGCCATGGTGAGAATGATGTCGGCGTCCCGCACGACGTCCCTGGTGAGGAGCCTGGCGCGGTGGGTCGACAGATCCAGACCGTGCTCGAGGCCAACGAGATATGCCCCCTCGGACGCGGGCGCTCCCTCCCACGCACCGGTGCCGGCCGAGGAAACCCCCATGCCATCTTCCCCACGCAACTCCAGCTCACGGCGTAGCAGCGCCTCGGCGAGCGGACTACGGCAGATGTTGCCCGTGCAAACCAGCAGTACACGTGTCATCGTGTGAGACTCTCCGCCGTGGCATGGAGCTCGCTGAAGGGAATGGCTCCCTCGCGGACGAGACGAGGGCGGGCTCCGGTGCAGTCTACCACCGTCGATGGTGGGAGGCTGCCCAGCATGCCGCCGTCCAAGACGAGGAGAGTGGCGTCGTCCACGGCACCCCGAAACGCCTCGACTATCGCATCGGCTCCCGGCGCCGTGGCCTCGCCCGGCCGGTTGGCGGATGTGGAGGTGATCGGCGTCTCGATGGCTCCGATCAGCGTCATCATGCCCCGATGGGACGTCCAACGAACAGCGATCCCTGCTTCGGGGCCGCGAAGAGCCTCCGGGAGTTTCCCCTTGCCCCCTGCCAACACGAGCGTGAGCGGCCCCGGCCAGAATCGGCGCGCTAGAGTGCTGGCACAGCTGGTGAACACAAGCCCATACCGTTCTGCCATCGACCGGCTCGACACCAGGAGGAGGAAGGGCTTTGCTTGTGGGCGGCCTTTCAGGCGCGCTAACAGACTGACGTCTTGCTCTCGAGGGCGTGATCCCAGCCCGTAGATGGTCTCGGTGGGATGGGCCAGCAGCCCGCCACCTTCCAGGTGCCGTGCTACCTGCGGAATGGCGGCCCGGACCTCTGCTTCACTAACGAATGCGAGTACGGTCATGGGCCGATCATGGCTTCGGCGAGGGCAAAGTCGGCCGCCGTCGTCAGTTTCACGTTGGAGGTCTGATCCGGCACGATCTCCACCGGGTGGCCGGCGGCTTCGACGACGGCCGCCTCGTCAGTGAACGAGCCAAGGTCCCCCCCTTCCACATGCCGGTAGGCCTCTTCCAGCATATCGCGGGGAAACCCTTGCGGTGTCTGAGCATGCCACAGTCCCGTTCGGTCAACGGTCTCGACGATGCGGGATGTGCTCGGATCCGCACGCTTGAGTGTGTCGGACACGGGTACTGCCGGCACGGCTGCGACGCCACCGGCCGCCGTCGCGATGACGGCATCCACCGTCTCCAACGACACGAACGGGCGAGCGGCATCGTGGACCAGCACGATGCGACAGCCCTGTTCCAGTGCCGCGAGGGCGGCCCGGACCGACGCTGCCCGCGTGGCTCCCCCTTCCACGACCAGCAGTCTCTCGCCGGCGACCGTGGCCAGCCAGGGGGGTGGCTCCGCAGCGAAGCGGGGTGGCAACGCCACCACGATGCGACGGACCCGGGGGTGCATGGCGAAGGGGCGTACTGCTCTGAGCAGCATAGGAACGCCGGCGATGGTGCGGAACTGTTTCGGCTCGCCCCCACCGGCCCGGTCACCGCTTCCTGCCGCGGCAATCAGGACGCCGACGTCAGGCAGCGAGTCGACTGGCGAGGTCGGCGACATGCGCGACTGGGACTGTGCTCACGGGGCCGCTCACTCTGCTCCGGGAGGAGACGAAGGCGGTGCGGAAGCCGAGTCGATCGGCTTCCGCCAGCCGACGTTCCACCGCCGCGATTGGCCGCACCTCACCGCCCAGGCCGACTTCGCCTAGGAATAGAGCGTCTGCGGGCACGGGCCGGTCCCGTACGCTGGAACAGAGCGCGGCGGCCACGGCGAGGTCGGATGCCGGCTCGACCAGGCGTACACCACCGGTCACGTTCACGAACACGTCGAGATCGTGAAACGAGAGACCGGCGCGGCGTTCGAGCACCGCCAGGAGCACGGCGAGCCGCCGCTGATCGAGTCCGGTGGCGACGCGCTGCGGCGTGCCGTATCCGCTCCGAGCAGCGAGGGCCTGGATCTCAACGAGCACCGGGCGCGTGCCTTCCATCAGGGCCGTCACAGCGGATCCGGCGGTCTCGGCAGTGCGTCCGGCAAGGAAGGCGCCCGATGGATTGGCCACCGGGCGCAGCCCGCCCACGGTCATCTCGAAGATTCCAACCTCGTCGACGGAGCCGAACCGGTTCTTCACCGCCCGCAGGACGCGGAAGTCCCCGCTGGATTCGCCCTCGAAGTAGAGTACCGTGTCCACCACGTGCTCAAGGGTNNTTCCCGCAGCTGCCCGACGTTCCCCGGGGCGCCTTCGAGCTCGTCGCTGTAGGTGGTCTGGATGGAGTCCACCACGATGACCTGAGCCTGTAACATGGCGGCCTGGGCAGTGATGGCTTCGAGCCGGACTTCCGGGATGACATGTACCGGTCCGGCATCCTCCATCAGCCGGTCCGCACGGAGGCGTAGCTGATCCACCGACTCCTCTCCCGACACGTACAGGGTGCGGATGTTGCCCGCCTCGAGCCTCGCGGCGCATTGGAGCAAGAGGGTGGACTTGCCGATGCCCGGTTCCCCGCCAACCAGGCTCACCGAGCCGGGAACGATCCCCCCGCCCAGGACGAAGTCGAACTCATCAAGCCCGGTGTGCCAGCGCGCTGTGCCTTGCGCCGCCACGTCGGACAGGCGGACGGGCGGTCGGTCGGTCGCCGGGTCGAATGGCCTGACCGCCCGAGCGCCCGACCGCCCGACCGCCTCTTCAACCAGGGTGTTCCACGTCCCGCAGGCGTCGCACCGGCCGGCCCATTTGGGATGTTCGGCGCCGCATTCGGCGCACCGGTACACCGACCGGGGCTTACGGGCCATCCAACCCCTCTGGCTCCCGATCCGCGTAGCTCTCGAAGCGGGTGTACTGCTTGTGGAAGGCGAGCTTGATGGTGCCTGTTGGCCCGTTGCGATGCTTGGCTAGAATGAGCTCCGCCATGCCTTCCCGGGCCGCGCCGTCACGCTCGATCAAGCTGGGATACATCTCCGGCCGGTAGATGAACATGACCAGGTCGGCGTCCTGTTCGATGGCGCCGGAGTCCCGGAGGTCCGACAGCATGGGGCGCCGGTCGCCGCCCCGCTGCTCCGGCGCTCGGGAAAGCTGCGACAGCGCGATCAACGGCGTGGCGAGCTCTCGGGCCAGGGCTTTGAGCGAACGGGAGATGAAACTGATTTCCTCCTGCCGGCTCTCTGCCCTGGTGGGACCTCGGAGCAGCTGCAGGTAGTCGACGATCATCAGACCGATGTGGTGTTCGGCCTTGAGACGGCGCGCCTTGGAGCGAAGCTCCAACAGGGTCAGGGCCGGGGTATCGTCCACCCAGATCGGCGCCGTGCCCAGCAGGCCGGCCGCCCGGGACATCTTGGGATAGTCGTCGTCCCGCAGCTTCCCGCTCCGGAGGCGAGACAGGTCCACGAAGCTCTCCGCCGCCAGCAGCCGCTCCAGCAGCTGGTCCCGAGACATCTCCAGGGAGAAGATGGCTGTGGGCACGTTCCCCTCTAGCGCCGCGTTCACCGCCACGTTGAGGCAGAAGGCCGTCTTCCCCATGGCGGGCCGGGCCGCCACGATAATGAGGTCGCTGCCCTGAAATCCGTTGGTCTTTTCGTCCAAATCCGCGTACCCGCTGGGAACACCCTGCACTGATTCGTCGCCCCGGTGGCGCGCTTCTATGCGCTCCATCGTTCGCCACATGAGCTCTTTGATGCGGACGACTTCCCGCGTGCCCCGCTGGAAGGAGACCTCGAAGATCCGGTGTTCTGCTTCGTCCAACAGGGTGTCGACTTCCAGCGGCCCCTCGTAGGCTGCCTGGACGATGTCGGTGCCCGCCTCGATCAGCCGCCGACGAAGGGCCTTGTCCTTGACGATCCGGCAGTGATACTCGACGTTCGCCGCCGTCGGCACCACATCCAGCAGCTCCGCGATGTAGTCCGTGCCGCCAGCAGCTTCTAGATCGCCTGTGCGGGCGAGTTCGTCACGCAGGACCACCGGGTCCACTACGTCGCCTCGCTCCACGATCTTTGCCATGGTACGGAACACGCGGCGGTGCGCGTCCCGATGGAACGCGGTGTCGTCGAGCAACTCCACGGCTTTGAGTCCCGCGTCGGGGTCGAGCAGCATCGCCCCCAGGACGGCCTGCTCGGCTTCCTCACTCCACGGCGTTTGGCGGGCCGAGAGGGGATCAGCCCCGGCGGTCGACGAGCTGGCGTGCGATACGGACGTCATCCCAGGTCGGCTTCTTCCATTGAGGGTTCCGGAGGAGCGCCGCCGGGTGATAGGTGACCACCAGCGGCATACCGCGAAACTCGTGCACCCGGTTGCGCAGTCCACCCAGAGACTGCCTCGTGTTGAGTAGCGTCTCCGCGGCTGTTGCGCCCATAGCTAGTATGACGGCCGGCCGAATGATTTCAAGCTGCCGGAACAGGTAGGGGGCACAAACATCAATCTCGTCTTGCTGCGGCTTGCGATTGTTGGGTGGCCGGCACTTCACAACGTTGCAGATGAACACTCGCTCCCGCGGCAAGTCGATCGCTGCCAGGATCTCGGTGAGCAGCTCCCCTGCCCTCCCGACGAATGGCCGGCCGGTCTCGTCCTCTCTGGCGCCGGGTCCCTCACCCACTACCACTAGTCGGGCCTCCGCCGGCCCCTCGCCGGGCACAGCCTGAGTCCGGCTCTCGCACAGGCGACACTCCGTACAGTCCCGGATCGTCTGACTCAGGGCGTCGAGCCCGGTCCCGGCGAAGGGATCCTCGCTGAAGAGATCGCTGGAGGGTGTGGACACGACGATCCCGCGACGCGGGATGGGTGGTAAGTCGCGCTTCCAACGGGGATCGCCTTCGCCGCGCTTGTCGACTTCGGAACGAGGCATGCGGCGGTTCGGCGGTTCGGCGGTTCGGCGGTCTGATTCTCCGTCCGCCTGGCGGCCTGTCCGCCTGACCGCCGAGGGCGAGGGTGTGGGGAGGATGACGAAACCCTCGTTCAGCTCAGACCGCTGCTCCAGGTAGCGGGCCAGGGGGTCGCCGCTAGAGGTCACAGTAATCGCTCGACTTCGTCCAGGACGCGCTCGGCCGCCTGCCGCTTTGCCATGAGCTCGAGCTCCCGGGTGTCTGTCTTGGTGATCAATGTGATGCGGTTGGTCTCTGCCTCAAAGCCGCTGCCCGGCTCGGCGAGTTGGTTCAGCACGACGAGATCGAGACACTTGCGCTCCAGCTTTTGCCTCGCCCGGCGCACGCCGTCAGCCACTTCGAGAGCGAACCCCACGGCGATGCTACCCTCTCGCCGAGCGTTGAGAGTGCTCTCCAGGACGTCCTGGGTCGGCTCCAGGGTGACCTGCACTTGGCCCGCGTCCCGCGGCCGCTTTTCCTCATTTCGCTCGATGGGTCGGAAGTCCGCCGGGGCAGCTGCCATCACCAGGATGTCAGCATTGGGCAACTGCTGTTCGACAGCCGCCAACAGATCATTGGTCGTCGTCACATGAACCATCTCGGCGCCGGTGGGTGGCGGCAGCGTGGTGGGGCCAGAGACGAGCACGACGTCCGCTCCGCGGGCAAAGGCGGCCTCGGCAATGCTGTAACCCATGCGGCCGCTGGACGGGTTGGTGATGACCCGTACGGGATCTAGGTGCTCACGTGTGGGGCCCGCTGTCACGAGGACGCGCTTGCCTTGGAGACCGCTGTCGGGCGCCCTCAGAAGCCGCTCGATGTGGACCATGATCTCCTCGGGCTCGGCCATCCTCCCGGGGCGCTCGCTTGGTCCCTCGGCCAATGGTCCCACCGCCGGCCCCACTATGGTCCAGCCCCGCTGCCGCAGGATCGACAGGTTCCACTGGGTGGCCGGGTGCGCGAACATCTCATCATTCATCCCCGGCGCCACCATCACCGGCACCGTTGCAGCCAACAAGATGGCGGTTAGGAGGTCGTCGGCCATGCCCTGAGCTGCTCGGGCCAGGAGATTCGCGGTGGCAGGAGCAATGACGATGAGGTCTGGGTCTCGGGCCAGGTCGATATGTGTCAGCGCCCGGCCCCGCTCCCAAAGGGAGGTCAGGACCGGGCGCCTGGTGAGTGCCTCGAAGGTGACGGGCCTGACGAACTCAGCCGCAGATGCCGTGAGTACCACATCGACGGCCACGCCCGCGTCGGTCAGTCGCCGGGCAATCGTGCAGGACTTGTAGCTTGCAATCCCGCCCGACACGCCCAGAACGACGCGTCGGCCGGCGAGGGTCACGTTTCCTGCCGCCGCCGCCGCACGAGTCGGTAGGCAAGCTCACCCGATACCAGGCTCTCCAGCGACCGGGTGGTCAGCTTCTTCTCCTCCAGGGACCGGTCGCGTGGGAAGTCGTTGACGTAGCGGGCGAACTTGGCCGCCACCAGGACCCCTAGGTACTTGTTGCCGGCTCGCTGTGCTACTTCGGTCGGGGTATGGATCTGCATTCACCTACTCCTGTCCTTCTCGAATCGTGCGTACTTGGTTTGCGGCTTATGGCGTTGGGTTCTTGGCTATTGCTTCCAGCTCCTGGCGCAGCGCAGCGATCATCTCGCGCAGCCCTGACCGCCGGGCCGTCCGGCGTGTCTCGGCGTCGATGATGGCGGACACCTCCGCCACGGCCTGGCTCACATCATCGTTGACGACAACATAGTCGTATGTCGCCGCCTGTTGCAGTTCGCGGTCCGCCCGTTCCAGGCGGTGAGACAGATCCTCAGCGCCGTCCGACGCGCGGCCTCTCAGCCGACCTACCAGCACGTCTGCCGACGGCGGCAAGATGAAGATACTAACGACGTCCGACCGACGCTCCCTGATCTGGCGCGCTCCTTGCACGTCGATGACGAGTATGACATGGCGTCCCTGTGCCAACACTCGGTCGACCTCGGACACCAGTGTGCCGTAGAGGTGCCCGCCGTATTCCGCCGATTCCAGGAGTTCGCCAGACTGCTGCTGTCGGAGGAATTCGTCCCGCGAGACAAAATAATAATCTACACCCTCCCGCTCGTCGGGACGCGGTGGCCTAGTCGTCGCAGAGATGCTGTAGCCCAGATCATGACGCCCTGCCAAGAGCTCCTTGGCGATAGTGGTCTTTCCTCCACCCGAGGGTGCGGACAGAATCACCAGGCACGGGCTCATTCGATGTTCTCCACCTGCTCGCGAATCCTCTCGAGCTCGCCCTTCATGCCGATCACCGTCTGAGCAATCTCGGCGTCGTTGGCCTTGGAACCGATCGTGTTGACTTCTCGCAGCATCTCCTGGCCGAGGAACGCTAGCCGGCGCCCCACGGCCGCGTCCGTTGCCAGAGCCTCCCCGCAGGCCTGGAGGTGCGTCCGTATGCGTACCAGTTCTTCCGTGATATCGAGCTTGTCGGCCAGCAGCGCGATCTCTTGGTTCAGCCGGTCGGGGTCCAGCAGCTTCCCGTCCAGCAACTCCTGCACCGCCTCTTGCAGGCGATCACGCTCAGCCGTGAGGCGTTGCGGGGTGCGAGCGGCGATCCGGGCTAGGGCGGCGTCCAACTCCCCGAGTCGCCCCTCCAGATCGTCGGCCAGCGCCGCACCCTCTCGGGTCCGCATCTTCACGACCTCGTCAAGGGCCTGATCGAGCACGGCCATCAGCTCCGCCCTGTTGATCTCCGCTTGCTCTGCCTCGCCATAGGTGAGTACGTCGGGCTGGCGAGCCACGAAGCCCACGTCGATCTCACCGCCCAGGTTGAGGGCGGACTTGAGGCGTGTGAGGGCTTCCACCACCTCCCGCGCCCGCTCGACGTTCAGCCTTATCGAGGCAGAGTGGGGTGGCTCCTCCACCCAGCGGGCGGAGACCACGACGTGGCCCCGCTCCATACGCTCCCGCAGTCGGCTACGCAGCTCGTTCTCCAGCGGCTGGAGCTCCGCAGGCAGCCTGAACTGCACGGACATATGGCGGTGGTTCACGGTCCTCACCTGTATGACGATCCGACCGCCGCTCAGCGGCCCCTCCGCTGTGCCGTAACCGGTCATGGATTTCAACACGCCCTGGACGCCACCCCCTCGTTTCTCGGGTCAACAACGTAGCGGAATGTGAGCAATAAGCAATTGGCAACTAATGTAGTGTGTCAGAAGTTCGTCTGCCGACGGTGCACGCCGGTGGTTCTGCCGCGGATCATTCTCTGAACGCGGATCAAACTGCCGCGAATCGTTCCGTCGTTCCGTCCTTCCGCCGTTCCATCGTTCCGCCGTTCCGCCCTTCCACCCTAGTTGCCGAACACCCAGGTCACCCCGAACGTCTGGGCGTTGCGGGGGTACTGGAGATCCGGCACGTACTGCGCCTCCGTCAGCCGGAAGTTCCGCATGTTCCAGAAGCCCGTGAAGCTAGCGATCTGGAACTCGATGTGAACCTCGTAGAAGGTGGCTCCGGAGAGCGTGATGGGCCCGCCCTGAGCGTCCAATCCGGCGGTTCCTGTGCTCCACGACTCCATGGCCAGCTGCAGCTTCAGATCGAACGCCCCGCTGCGAAACGTGCGCCAGAACTTGGAGCGCAGCGTGGCGGCCACTCTCCCGTGATGGGGTGGCTGCAGGTCGGCGGGTGTACCGGAAATCGCATTGGAGTACCATCCGGACAGCGTGATGGCCGAAGTCGGTCGCAACTGTATGTCGGTGAGCAAATACGTGGCAGCCGGCGAGGGAGCCAGCCCCGCAATCACGCTGAGATCCGGATACGGCAGCGGCTCGTACGCATCCCGTCGAACGACGCCGATGTGTCCAGCCAGGAGGCGGGTCCGCAGTTCCGCCCGAAGCGAGCGATCCACGCTGCGGATCGCCGTATCCGCCAGGAGTGCGGGAGCTTGAACGGCGTGCTGAAAGTGAATGTCGCCCACCAGGGAGACGGGGCCCCGGTAGAGGCCTCCCGACAGGTGCACGCCGCGGGACACCCGGTCGCCCACGTGCTGGCGCCAGCGGGCGTCGGCCGCCAGGACGATGCCCGGCAGCGGGACCCAGCCGAGACGGCCCTCCACTTCCAACGTGGTCCGGGCATCGCCCACCCGACTCCGCAAGGCGGCGGTCCAGGACGGGCGAACGTAACGCAGGTCCACGTACGCGTTGCGCAGCGATTGGTCCGGGATGGCGGATGCGGAGTCTGCGCTCCAAGAGCTGGCGGCCAGGCCGCCCTGGGCCTGGAATCCCAGTCCATCTGCTCTCGTGCCCCCGAACAGGGTGAACAGGAAGTCTGTGCGCGCCCCCATGCGCTCGGGGACCCCGAGTGCCCCAGCGATGGAGCTTACCGGGTCTCGTTCGTGATCTTGGCGCCTGATCTGGTATGTGGCGCCGACCTTGCCGCTGGGCATCCAGCTAATCTTTGCCCAGACGTCGAACGTCTGGTCACCACGGCCGGGGCCGCTGGCCCCGTCGGTGCCGAGGAAATCCGCAGCTAGGTTGAGGCCGAGTCCGCTGGACCAGCGTTTTTGGAACAGGCCGGTGTACGCCGCCGTCTTGAAGGCTCCGGAGACGACTCGGACCAGGGAGCGCACGGCGCGGGACTCATGGCGCTCCGACACGAGGTTGATCCGAAGTGCGGCGGGCAGTACCTCCACGTCGATCCGGCGGAGGTAGGTCAAAGGTATCCGACCGGGGTCGTTGAACAGGCTGTCGCTGCCCAGGGGCTCCCAAGGTAGCCCGTCCCAATAGAGCTCCACCGCCTGCCCGCCGCGCCCCCCGTATTGGACGTACTCCGGTTGGCCGACGAAGCCACCGCGGGCGACATACACGCCTGGGATTGCGCCCAGGAGATCGGCGAGGGTGTGGGCGCTGGACCACAGTATCGAGTCTCGGGTGAAGGTGTAGCGGGAGCCCGGTGGGAGGGGGCCAGGGGGTGTGCGCGGTGCCTCCACCGGCAGCACCGTCTTTGGCGGAAGGGACTCGGGTGCTTGTTCAGGGACGGCAAGCGAATCGGTGCGGACTTGGGCAGTGTCCTGCCCGACCGCCACTGGGGCTCCAACGTGGATGGATGTGATGAGTGCGACGGCGAAGGCGGCCGCCCGCCCGAGTGGACTCACCCCCGAGTGCGTCCTCGCACGAACTCAGCGAACAGCCGCACACCGACTCCTGTCGGGCCCTTGGCCATATCAGGCTGATCTGAGTCGGTGTATGCGGTTCCCGCGATGTCGAGGTGTACCCATGGGAACCCGGCCACGAATTCCCGCAGGAACCAGCCTGCCGTGATCGTGCCAGCCGGTCGTCCGCCAACGTTCTTCACGTCGGCGATATCCGACTTGAGTTGCTCCCGATACTCGTCCCATAGCGGTAGCGGCCAGCAACGCTCGCCTGCCATATCGCCGGCGTGCCGCACCTCCTCCATGAGCTGGTCGTCATTGCTCATCAGGGCCGTGGCGTGGTGACCGAGGCCGATGACAACAGCACCAGTTAGGGTGGCGATGTCGATCACGCACGCCGGCTTGAAGCGGCGCGCATAGCCCAGGGCGTCGCTCAAGACCAGCCGACCCTCGGCGTCAGTGTTGACGATCTCAACGGTCTTCCCGAGCTGACTGCGGACCACGTCGCCGGGCTTGACGGCCGTTCCGGAGGGAAGGTTCTCCGTCGTCGGGATGAGCCCGACAACGTTTGCCTTGGGCTTCAGGTGAGCTAGTGTCTCGAACAGGCCCAGGACGGCTGCCGCCCCCGACATGTCGTACTTCATCTCCTCCATCTTCTCGGCCGGCTTGATGGAGATGCCGCCGGAGTCGAAGGTGATGCCCTTGCCGACGAAGCACAGTGGAGGACTGCGACCCGCCCCCTTGTACTCGATTACGATGAACCGGGGTTCCTGCCGTGTGCCCTGCGCCACCGCCAGCAGCCCGCCCATCTCTAGTTTCTCCATCTGGGCCCGGCTCAGCACGGTCACCTTGTACTGATACGCCCTGCCAAGCCTGCGGGCGATGTCGGCGAGGTAGGCCGGCGTGCAGATGTTCCCAGGGAGGGCCTGGAGATTGCGGGCGAGCGCATGGCCGGTTGCCATGGCGGCACCGACCCGCCGTCCGCGCTCAATGTCCGCCCGTTCCTCCCGCGTAGCGATGATATCCAGCTCGGTGAGCCGCTTCTTCTTCTCCGTGGCCTTGAGGTCGCTGAACTGCCAGGCACCCTGCGCCACGCCCTCAACGATCACCTGTCCCACGTGTTGGGGCGGCACGCCGCCGTGGGTCTCGTGGGGCAAGTGGAACGCCATGATCTCCGCGTCGAGTTCGAGAGCCTTGCGGGCCGCGACGGCGGCACCTCGGCGGATTGCGCCCCGCGTGATCTCCCCAGGGGTCCCCAGCCCCACGAGGAGAACCCGCTTGGGTCGCTTCTTGGGGTAGACGACCGCCATCTCGTCCCGCTTGCCGTTGAAGTCGCCGCTGGTGATCAGGCGGGACAGCTCGCCGTCGGTAGCGGCATCCAGGCCGAGCAACGAGCTGGGGATCTTCCTGCTGCCCAGTTCGCCGATCGCCACCGCCAGGAGCGGTGACGTCACCCGGTCCAATGGAACGACTTTGACGGACGATTTCACGTGGCTCTCGATCCTGTCAGATTACGATTCGCTGATTGGCAGTAGGTCAGCGCAGCCGGATACGGGCATACTCGTCGAACAGCGGGCAGTGGCCGCCGCGCCTGCCTTGTCTCGCCCAGACACGTGGTCTTCCAGCTGTCATGTGTTGTCCAACGCGTTCAGGAAGGGGGGCGACGTAGCGCATTATGGCGCCGCTCCGGCCTAAGGTTAGTGAAACGCCATGGCCACGGCAAGTTGGGGTTCGCATGCCCGCCGGCATATCTTTGGAGCGCTATGCTGTGGTGCAGCTTTGGAGCGCGGGCGTTCGTTCTCTTGAGCAAGCGGAGCGAGGTCGGGAAATGATTGCTTGGCGGTCGTGTCTACTGGTGCTCACCGCACTCGCTGCGTGCACCGTACCCCTAGCAGCACAGGCTGAGCAGCGCCGCGGGTTTTGGGTTGGCGCTGGTCTCGGCGGCGGTGCCGCCGGGATCGATATTCCAGCGGTGGGCGACGTGGGGAAGCTTGGCCTGTCCGGCTACGTCAACATCGGCGGTACCGTCAGACCGGCCGTGTTGCTGGGTGTCGAAGGCATCGGGTGGCTCCGCAGCGATCCCGATACCACGCGCCAACTGGGCATGCTCAGCGCCGTCGTCTCGCTGTACCCGCTGGCTGACAAGGACTTCTTCTTCGTAAAGGCCGGGTTCGGCGCCGCGTTCTATGCCGAGAATGCGAGCCAAGATGCGTTCCGGGCGTACGGTTTCGCCTTTCACGCGGGTGTGGGCGGTGACTACCGGCTATCCGAGAAGATCCTGCTCGGCCTGCTGGTGCAATACGTCCGCTCTCCCAATCAGGAAGTGAAGCGCAATCGGCAGATCCTCTTCGGCAAGCTCGACTTCGAGATGATCCAGTTCAGCCTTGGCGTGCGCTGGCACAAGAGAGGCTGGTAACCTGACGCCGCGACTCCCAGAGGCATAGCGGGCCACGCCCTCCTCAGAATCTGAAGAGCCCGCGCCGTATCCGGCCGGGCTCTTCGTGCTCCTCGTCGCGCTGAGGGCTCGGTCACGTGCTGTTCAGCGGCTCTCGATCGGCATCCGGCCTACAGATGCACCCGGCCCTTGGTGTACTCCCAGTTCTCCCAGAAGCGCAGGTAGTAGAACCGCTTGCGGCGCTGTGGCACTCTCCACCAGGGATGGTCCGGATCGTCCACGGGCCGTGCCACGAGTGCCTCCGAGACCTTGACGTCCTCGCCGCAGAATGGGCAGCGATAGGACCCCAGCCCGGGAGGGACCCACCAGATATAGGATGCCCGAGCACACTGGGGCCACTCGCCGCACGAGTGAGCGGTCGGACGGTACTGGGTGGGGGGTTGGCCCACGTCCTGGGTGAACCCACAGAAGCGGCACTGTCGGTAACGCCGCTCGGGATCGGCGACCCGGGGACCGTAGAAACCCGTCCTGCCACACTCGGGGCACGGCCCTGGCGCCTGGCCTTCGCCGAATGTCGCGAAGGCTTCCTCCTCCCAATCCGTCAGGGTGTAGGGCTGGTGGCTCCCGTGACCTTGCGAACCTGCCGTGCCGCGTACGTCCGCCATCTGGCGCTTCGGGCGACTCTCCGTACTGGGCCCTGGGGATGACAGCATGAATGGGCGCTGGTGTGGCCGCCAAGGGCGTCCGTGGATCAACACCGCGATTACTGCGGTGGCGTGGCCTACCCTATCAAAGCTACATGAGCGTTGAGTCTCTGCTAGGGGCCGGCCGCTCAGGGCGGCGGCAGCGACACATGGAGGTGGTCGGCCGTGCCCACGTGGCGCAAGGTGCGGAACCCCAGCAGCCGGAAGTACAACTGGGTGAACCAGTTCCTCACGCTGCCGCGGCCGATGGTTCGTAGGTCCATCGCATGGACGTAGCCGTCATCCTGCCGGTAATGGAGGGATGCCTCGTACACGCGCAGTCCCATGGCGACGTAGTCAGCCGGCGTGCGGCCCAGGTCGGTGATGAGGATCTCGTCGTCCACGAGAATGAGCGTGCTGACGGCAATCCGCAGCAGCGGGTGCACCGAGGTATAGTACTCCCGTACCCCCTCGGTCTTCGCATTGACGCGGGCAAGGTAGAGCAGCGAGTAACCGCAGTAGAATAGGACCAACGGAAGCGCCACCCACTTGGTGATGAGGGCGACTCTGGCCTTTCCGGTGAGCCTCTTGGATATCCAGGCGCCGTATGCCGTAACAACCCCGAGTGTGAGCGCAGCAGCGGCAGCGAGGGCGAGCCAGGTCGGGATGCCCCGGTCCTGATAGAGGTACACGGAGCTGCGTAGCAGCACCAGGAACGGCAATACGACGATCGCCACCGCTTTGGCAATGAAGAAGAACAGCGCCCCGACTAGCCGCCGAGCCCGAGGGCGGGCCGCTACGGTCCGGGTAGAGGAAAGGGTTGCGGTCTCCATGGCTGTGCTGCTGTAACTACGGAGCCGCAGGTAGCTCGGTTTCTGCTGCCGATGAACGCCGGCCGCGGATGGGCCGAGGAAGGAAGCGCAGCCGCACATGACCGGCAAGAAACGCCGATCAACGCGGATCGTGGTGCGGATGAACACGGCTACCATCCGGTACCGATTGCCTCCGCGGGTGGAATCCGGTAATTAGAGTAGCTACTTAGCTGCTGACAACGGCCTGCAGCGGATCTTCCGGCGCACAAGTGGAGACGCTGCTGGCGGGACCAGGAGTGTCTGATGGCAGGTGGCACGTCGACGAAGAAGCGCGCCCGGGTTTGGGCCCTGATCGTGGCACTCGCTGTTTTCGGTGGTGCCTTGATCTACGGCAGCATATCGGTGGTCCAGGCGGAATGCGAGCTCTGTGTGGAGTTCCGCGGCCAGACGACCTGCCGTCGCGGCTCCGGTGCCACGGAGGAAGACGCTCGGCGGGCAGCTCAGCGCGCGGCCTGTGCCGTCATGGCCCGGGGGATGGACGAGAGCATCGCGTGCGATAACACCCCCCCCACGAACGTTCGTTGTCCGGCCGACTGACTGCGACCCGAAGCCGAATCCCTTGGCCAATCTGGACGTATTTCAGGGGTGTTGGGCTGGGAGGCTGGCGGAGGATTCTTTGATGCATGATCCGTCGATAGGCTGTTGTCGGATCGGGGCTAACTCAGTAACCACCTAGGTCCCATGGATTTCCTGAATACCACGTTCTACGGCAACAGCATCCGCGACTGGGGGATCGCCGCACTGGTGGGCCTGGTGACGCTCGTCGCTCTCCGGTTCATCATCCGAGTGCTGGTCAAGCAGCTCGCCGCGCTGTCCGAGCGCACCGAGACGGGGTGGGACGATCTCGTTTCCGGCATCCTCCGCAAGACCAAGCTCGTGTTCATCGTCGTCGTCGCGATCTTCGTGGCGAGCCTGGTACTCACGCTGCCCAGCGAGGTGGGACAGCTACTCACCAGTGTCACGGTTATTGCGCTGCTCGCGCAGGGCGGCATCTGGGCCACGGCCGCCATCTCATTCTGGCTGGATCGCTACCGCAAGCGGCAGGCTCCGGAAGACCGAGCCGCCGTTACCACGGTCACGGCGATGGGGTTCGTCGGCAAGCTGGTGCTGTGGTCGGTCGTTCTGCTTCTGGCGCTGGAGAATCTGGGAGTCGACGTCACGACGCTGGTGGCCGGGTTGGGAGTGGGCGGGATCGCGGTTGCGCTGGCGGTTCAGAACGTGCTTTCGGATCTGTTCGCCTCGCTCTCCATTGTGCTCGACAAGCCGTTCGTGATCGGCGACTTCCTCGTCATCGACAGCTATCTGGGGACGGTGGAGCACATCGGCATCAAGACCACCAGGCTGAGGAGCTTGTCCGGCGAGGAGTTGATCTTCTCCAACACCGATCTCCTGGGCAGCCGGATCCGTAACTACGGCCGCATGAGCGAGCGCCGCGTGGTCTTCACCGTGGGGGTGACCTACGAGACGCCGAGGGAGAAGCTCGAGAAGATTCCCCAGATCATCCAGCAGGCCGTGGAAGCGCAGGACGGGACTCGATTCGACCGGTCGCACTTCATGAAGTTCGGTGATTTCTCGTTGGACTTCGAGACGGTGTACTACGTGCAGGTGCCCGACTACAAGACCTACATGGACATTCAGCAGGCCATCAATCTGCAGCTCTGTGCGCGGTTTGAAGAGGACGGGATCGCGTTCGCGTACCCCACGCAGACACTCTACGTGTCAAAGGAACAGAGCTAGACCGGCGTCTTGAGGGACTCCTCTACTTCGGCTAATCCCTCCAGCATGTGATCGATGTTGTCGCCGATCTCGCCGGCCGCGAGGAGGTCGGTGGTGAGGCCTTCGATACTGCCTGCGCCGGCGCTGAGCCGTAGCAGGCCCAGGCGAATGGTCTCAAGTCCCGCCACGGCGTCGGCCAGGTGGCGCTCGGCCTTCTGGCGGGAAGCCACGAGATCTTCGGGCATGCCCTCACCGGCACCCAGGGTCGCGGCCTCGGCTTCCTGCAGCCGCTCGATGGTCTGGCGCAGGCTCTGGGCATTCGCCTCGAGGCGGTGCACCACGGCAGGAACGTCGCCAACACTGTGGCGCACCTCCCTGGAGAGCGATTCGAACAGCGCCTCCACCGCCAAGCCCACCTGCAGCTCGGTGGGTCGATGGGTGGCTCCAAGCGCAATCGCTGGTCTCCGGAGTCCGATCCCGCTCAACTTGGCCAGCAGGTGCCCAAACCGGCTGCGCCAGAACTTGAAGCGGCGCTCGGCCTTCATATCCACTCGTTGCTTAGCCTGTTCCCGGGCCATGATGGACGAGAGTACGCCGACGACTGACGAGACTCCGAACACCGGTCCCAGCAAGGCGGCCAGGCTTGGCGTAAGCGGCGCGAGGGCCATGGCCAGGCCGCCTGCCCCCATGGCGCCGCCGAGTCCGGCGTATGCCAGTACGCGCGACAGCCGCTCGTAGCGGGCCGCCTTCTCGCCATGGGCGTACAGCAGCTCTTCGCGCTTCTCTTCCACCTCCCTCCGCAGCGCGATCTCGACGTCCGCGAGGGTGTGCCCTGAGGCCAGCAGCCGACGCACGCGCTTCGAGATCAGCACGACGGGAATCCCCACCATGAGCATCAAGTACCCGGCGATGAATCCCCAGGCGGCGGATCCACCGATGTCCGCAAGGAAGAGTTCCAGAGTCGCCAGAATCGACAGGCCCATCAGGCTCCCGGCTGTGAAGTACAGTGGGCCATCGCCGGGCAGGTCGATGGGATCGGAGACGAACATCCGCACCGGCACCGGGACGTCCCTGCGCGCGCGCAGCGCGGCGTCCACTGCTTCGGCCAGCAGTTCCGCGCTCTCAAACCGGGCTGCGGGATCCTTCTGGAGGCAGCGGTCCACCACCCGGGCGAGCCGGCTGGGAATCCCAGACGCAACCGAGCCGAGGGTCGGTGGTGCGTCTTCTAGAAGCTGCCTGACTGTCTCGGCGACGGTCGTGCCCTGAAACGGGAGTCTGCCCGACAGGGCATAGAACCCAACGACACCCAGGGAGTAGATGTCACTGCGGGCGTCCACGCCCTTCCCACTCGCCTGCTCGGGGCTCATGAACTCCGCAGTACCTATGATCTCGCCCAACCCCGTGGCGGCGGTTCCTTGCATGAAGCCGGCGATCCCGAAATCGGTCACCAAGGCCCGACCGGTGCCTTCCTCAAGCAGGATGTTGTCTGGTTTGACATCGCGGTGAATGACTGCTTGAGCATGGGCGTATGCCAGGGCCCAGCCTACCTCCCGGAGGATGCGTGCTGCTTCCGAAGGCGGCAGCGGACCTTGAGACCGCACCCGCTGCCCGAGAGTGCCTCCCGCCACAAACGCCATGGCAAAGAACACGAAATCGGCGACCTCGTCGACGGCGAAGATGGGAACGATGTTCGGCTGGGAGAGCTTGGCTGCGGTCCGTGCCTCCCGGAGGAATCGCTCCCTCAGCTCCGGGCGCAGGGCGAGATCCTGCGGCAGGACCTTGAGGGCTACGGGGCGGTCGAGGCGCACCTCGTGCGCCAGGTACACGATTCCCATCCCCCCGCGGCCGATCTCCCCCTGCAGCGAGTAACGCCCGGCGAGGGCCTCTTGCAGGGCGAGGAATTGGGAGTCGAGCTGTGGCATAGCGCTACGCTAAGCGGCGGAGCTGACCCGGACAAGAGATGTGGCGCTCGAGAGCTTCCGACCAGGGCCTCCTTGAGGCAGCTTTGTGTAGAAAGCTTCCCTGGCGAATCCTCATGCCGAGTGAGAAACCTCGACTAGGTCCCTGGCTGCGCCACTATGGGGAACGCCGAGAGCCGACCCTGCGCGAGCGCCTTCCAGAAATGCTCCTGGGGCTCGGCGCGGCGCTGCTGTTCTTCGTCGTGCTGGCGGGGATCCTCTGGTCCTTCGTCCGGTTTCCGTTTGAGACCTTGGGGGGTCTGGTGGCAGTCTGGGTCGTGGGCCTGGTGGTGCTGCTGATCAAGCGTCGCCGGGATCAGGCGCGCCGCCGGACCGGCCCGGGGGCGGGGCCGCTGACCGGGCTTGGGCGTAAGTAGGGGCGTAGCATGAAACGCGCCTGCTCGCGTTTTCCCGCGTTGAAAACGCAGGCTCGGCGCTTGCGCGACGCGCTTTGAAAAGCGCTCAAGGTGCGGCTCCGCGTCATCCAAGACGCATCTACAGCCGAGCCCGTCGTCCTCGTAGGGGTGTAGCATGGCACGCCCCTGGGGACGGTGCTGCAGTACGCCGTCCCCCGGCACACCCGCCGGAGTTCCAGCCACAAGCAGGGTATCTGATCGGTGTTCCGTCTCTCGTTTCGGCATTTGGATGGTACCTGGCGGCGCATTAAGAGAGGGTTCACCGAGAATTCATGTAGGAAACGCCAGCCTTCCGTGCGACGCCCTCCGCGCCAAGCTCATTGCGGGGGTACAGCCGAGAACTCACAGCGGTCACACGGGAAAGCGTATGGATTGTCGGAAACTCGCTTTTGCTCACTACGAGCCCATGTGCGCCCACTGCGGCTTTGCCATCCCTGCGGTCTTGAATGTCGCTCATATCGACGGGGATCGGCAGAACAACGATCTCGAGAACCTCGTGGTGCTTTGTCCCACCTGCAACCGGATGTACGACCTGGAGCTCATACCCACTGAGGTTGTGAAGCGGATGCGGGATCACCATGCGGTGGCGAACTGGTCGAAGTTGGAGAAGAGGGCCCGCAAGAAGGCAGCGCTGACTAGAAAGCGCCGAGAGGCTGCGAAGAAGGCCGTCGAGACACGCCGGAGGAGGCAGCAAGGGAGAGCGCGCTAGCCCAGCAACAATCAGTCTGACATCTTGTTGCCCGCTGGTACGCAGAGGGCCTTCCAGTAGTTGGAAGGCCCTCTTCTTAGCTGCTTCTAGCTCGGGTAAGTCGTTATCCTCACTCAAGGAACTCGATCCGTGCTCCCAGGCCGCTACCGAGGTCGCGCTAAATGGCGCAGCGGTGGGAGATAGCCTGCTTGACGTGGGCCAGGACGTCACCCGTCCCGTCATGCGACTTCCTGGTCCCACCTTGAAGCGCCGTTAGCGGCGCGATGGGGCAAGGATCGCGCGGATCTGCGCAGCCCACACACTATTTCCGCTGTACGTGGTAGATCTTGTTCACGATCTTCCACTCACCGTCGAGCTTCAGGAGCTGCATGTAGTCGGTGATGAACAGACCCGGGTAGTCGAGTTCGATCTTGGCCACCGCTGCTGTACCCGTGTAGTCCACCATCACAACCCGGCGCTCGCGCTCGGCCTCATCGGCCGCCGGCTCGCCCCGCATGCCGCCCAGATAGCTCTCCAGCGACCGAACCGTGACTTCGTCGTTGCGCATGTACTGCAGCCGGGCCGTGGGGTGAAACGCCTTCGCCATGATCTCGGGATCGCCCGTAGCATGGCCGTCGATGTAGTACTGTACTGCCTGGCGGATCGCCTCGGTCTCGTCCGCCTGTTGCCATAGCGTAGAGGTGCTGAACACGAGCGCCGCAAGCGGCAGCGTCAACAGCAGTACTAGACTCTTCATCTGCATGATGTCCTCCTCGGGGCCAGCTGCGCCCCACGGTGCAAGGCAGGCCCTCTCTTGAGTCACGTGGGGTCGGCATCAAGGTTGATCCAGCCTGATGGCATCGCGGGGGCAAAGCAACGAGGCCAGCCCCACCACAAAGGCACAGCCCTGAACGAAGGCGGCTCTTCGTCACGATGCTACCGCTCTACCTAGAACGAGAGAGGCCTCGTCCGCTCCAATTCCGAGTTGGCCGTCCCCTGGCTGACCGCTGCAGTGCCAACTTCGGAATCAGGCGACGAGGTGAGATGCGCACCGAGTTGCTGCATGAGCCCGAGAGCATCGAGCTCTACCCACCCTTCTGCGATCTTTGCCTCATACATACGAAATATGGCAACCGCTGTGAAGCTCACCTTTTCCCAGCTGGCTTGTTGCTGCCCAAGCACACCGATGAGACCTCTTCGAACCCCCCCCTTGCGGGGTGTGTCCCTGGCGGCAGATTACCGCATTCCTAGGAACCGCCGATGGCCTCGACGGCCCGCGCCCTCTGAGCGGATCCTGTGTGCCCTTCGCGGGGTTCTCCACGACGACGAGACCGCCAGACCACCGACGGGAACGTGCAAGTCACACTTTCCGGAGGTGAACCATGCGGACAGCTCGAAAGCTGCTTGCCGCGGCATTGAGCACGGTCGTGCTCATCGTGGCCTGCAGCGACGAACAACAAGGGCCGACAGAACAGCTCGCGCCCTCACAGCAGGCTCTCGCTGTGGACGTGCCGGGCGAGCACGGCCCGCAGATGGAGGGCACGTGGACGGGGGTACAGCGTGCCCTATCAGCGGCGACCACGCCCATCGCGAACACGGGGGCGTCCTGCGCCCCCGAGGGCGTTATCAACAGCGGGCTGGATCCGAGTCTGCCGACGCAGACGGGCCGCACGTGGCGCAACGGGGTAGCGAGTACCTGCGCCGGCAAGCCGTATCCGGGCCTCTATTCGGGCACGTTCCACTACAGAACCTTCGGACCCTTCATCAACGGCGGCACGAACACCTGCGCCACCGTCAACTTCAACACAGGCACGTGCGGGGTCCAGGTGCACATGGCCGCCTACAAGGACAGTTACGACCCCACGAATCAGGGGGCGAACTACCTGGGCGACGTTGGAGAGAGCCTGACGCAGCCGTTCAGCTTCCCGATACCCGACGGCCACAACTACGTGCTCGTTGCCCACAACAATTTCGTTCCTCTGACCTGTGACTTCTCGTTCGACATCGAGAACGTGCCGTGTGACGTGACGCCGCCGACCATCGATTTGGTGGTCGATCCGGACATGCTGTGGCCGCCCAACCACAAGATGCACTTGGTCGCGTCCGGCATCTCAGCGACTGACGATTTCGACCCATCTCCGAGCCTCTCGGTGACGGTCACCAGCAACGAAGACGTGAACGGTGTGGGTGACGGTGACACGGAAGAGGATTGGGAAGTCGTAGACAACAGCGACGGGACGTTCGACGTGTATGTACGTGCGGAGCGCAGTGGCACCGGCGACGGCCGCGTCTACACCATCACGGCGACGGCGACGGACGCGGCTGGGAACACCGCGACTGAGACAGGCACCGTTACTGTGCCGCACGACCGGGGGAAGGGTCCGAAGTAGCCTCTCAATCGGACCGAGAAGGAGCTGACGCCAAGCGCCCGGCCCCGCGCCGGGCGCTAGCGTCTGGCGGCCCCGAGCGTCGAGCGGCGCTCGGGGCTTTCAGTGGCGGTTCGCCTTCCCGCTAACCACCTCCGCT
>WVYX01000235.1:2281-2424 GCA_011772755.1 Gemmatimonadales bacterium | reverse complement strand
AGTTGAGGTCGAGCTCTTCCCAGCTCACGACGTTGGGTAGTGCCCGTCCGCATATATCGGCCAAACTGCTGTGACCCTGATCATCCATCCAATTCCCGAGCCCGTCGAGCAGGTCCTCCACGATGCGAAATCCGTAGTGCATG
>WVYX01000235.1:1832-2188 GCA_011772755.1 Gemmatimonadales bacterium | reverse complement strand
GGGATCGCGCGCAACGGCTGAGACCATGTGCAACGCGATCGGCTTTACCGCCGGCCCACAATAGCCACCGTGGCTCGACTTCCCGCCCACGGACGGCAGCGGCGCGAACGTGTCCAAATCCACGCCCACGATCGAGTTGATCGTGTTGATGAGCGAAAGCGCATCCGCGCCGCCTTTGACGGCAGCTCGCGCAATGTAGGTGATGTCCGTGACATTCGGGGTGAGCTTCACGATCACCGGCGTGGTCGCCACTTCCTTGACCCATTCCGTGATCTGACAGGTGTAGTCGGGAACCTGCCCCACGGCACTGCCCATGCCGCGCTCACTCATGCCGTGCGGGCAGCCGAAATTGAGTT
>WVYX01000235.1:1144-1797 GCA_011772755.1 Gemmatimonadales bacterium | reverse complement strand
CATGCTTGGGATAGCTCCGTTTCACCGCCGCTATCTCTTTGAGGTTGTCCTCCAGCGGCCGATCGGTAATGAGTTCGATGTTGTTGAATCCCATCATTCGCGTCACCCCGACGTCCACCGAGCCGTACCGCGAGAACACGTTGATGATCGGCTCGCCAATCGTCTTCCATACCGCGCCGCCCCAGCCCTCGTCGAAGGCTCGCGCGACCTGATCGTACGTATTGGTGGGTGGCCCCGATGCCAACCAGAAGGGATTGGGGCTCTCGATGCCGGCGAAGTTGATGCGTAGGTCGGCCATGGAACGCTCCTATCCTGCCGGTTCCTGCAAATACTCATGGATCGCCGCTGCGGCTTCTTTGCCTTCTGCGGCCGCGTTGACGATCTCCGCACCACCATTTGCACAGTCCCCTCCCACGAATACCCCGGGCCGCGTGCTCACCATGCGGTCGCCCTCGACGGTGAGGGACGCGGCACGTGCGAATTCTTCCCGCACGATCTGCCCCAGCGCCTTGATCACCGTATCGCACTCGATGACGTGAGTGCTGTCGGGAACCTCCACGGGCCGGCGACGTCCGTCAGGGTCGGGTTCGCCCGGTTCGGTGCGCACGCACTCGATACCGGTCACGTGATCGACACCGAGGATCCGCTTGGGC
>WVYX01000235.1:227-1097 GCA_011772755.1 Gemmatimonadales bacterium | reverse complement strand
CAACCGCTTGGCCTGCGTCACGGCATCGATGGCGGTGTTCCCGGCACCGATCACGACGACGTGTCGGCCGACACGCGTCTCGACATACGGGTGGGTCTTCAGGTGCTCGATGAACTGGAGTGCCTCGTACACACCCCGGAGGTGCTCCCCTGGAATGCCGAGGTGTCGTGTCGGGCCGAGTCCGACACCGACAAAGACCGCATCGAACTCGCGCTCCACGTCGTTGAACCCAATATCGTGTCCCACCGAGACGCCGGTATGAAGCGTCACGCCGAGATCGAGGATCATCTGTGCCTCGGCGAGTGCGGTGTCCGGTCGCAGCTTGTACTCGGCGATGCCGTACGTATTGAGCCCACCAGGCCGGTCATTGGCCTCGTAGATGGTCACCGCATATCCCCAGCGCCGGAGATCCTGGGCGCACGAGAGGCCGGCCGGACCGGCACCAACGATGGCGACCTTCTTCCCATTGGGCGCACCGGGCTCAAACAGCGCGAGCCGCTGTTCGAGCGCGTGGTCCGTCGCGTGGCGCTGAAGCAACGCGATCTTGACCGGTTGCTCGTCACGGTCGTTCAAGACACAGGCACCTTCGCACAAGACTTCGACGGGGCACGCACGAGCGCAGGAGTGCCCCATCGGGTTGGCGTCGAGAATCACCCGCGCTGCCCCTCTCAGGTTGCCCGTCGCGATCTTCTTGATGAACGCTGGTACGTCGATGTGCGTCGGACACGCCTTGGTACAGGGGGCATCGTAGCAAAACAGGCACGTGGCCGCCTCGAGAAGCGCTGCATCCGGCGTCAGCGGCGGTGCAATATCAGCGAAGTTCTGCTCGAGTTGTTCGGTCGATAGCGTCAGGGTCACGTCATGTCTCCG
>WVYX01000235.1:0-151 GCA_011772755.1 Gemmatimonadales bacterium | reverse complement strand
CGCCCAGTTGTAGATCCCGGTGGCGAATGGCGAGGCCGTGGTGATCCCGAGCGCCCCTAGAAATCCCGGCAGATTCGGTGCGATACCCAGCAGGAGGGCGGCCATGGCGATCCAATTCACTCCGCGCCAGAACTCGTACGGCCCGCGCCGC
>WVYX01000339.1 GCA_011772755.1 Gemmatimonadales bacterium | reverse complement strand
GCTCATTCCTCACGGCGCAGCTGAAAGTCCGTTAGACCGCGAGGGTTCAAAGGAGCGATAAGGCGTTGCACGTGAGAAGCGAGCATTCAGGGTGGCGCCTCCTGGCCGCCGTGGTCATGACCGTCGCGGTGTGTCGACACGCTGCAGGACAAGCTCCTCCGCTCACCGAACGTGAAGTCACCTTTCGAAACGGCGCTGTGGAATTGCGTGGAACGCTCATGCTTCCCGCCGCAGGTGGTCCGTTTCCGGCCGTCGTCTTCCTTCACGGGTCGGGGCCTCACACCCGTGAAGGATTCAGACCGTACGCCGAGGAGTTCGCCAGGCTCGGACTGGCGAGCCTGTTCTTCGACAAGCGAGGCTCGGGAGAATCTGGGGGCTCATGGATCACCGCGTCGCTGGAGGATCTTGCGGGAGATGCGCTGGCAGCGGTTCACCATCTCAGGACTGAGGAGGCAATCGATCCCGACCGGATCGGGTTCTGGGGCGTCAGCCAGGCGGGCTGGGTCGCGCCCCTTGCGGCCTCTCCATCCGAGGAGATCGCGTTCATGATTGTGATATCCGGAGGCGGTGCGAGTCCCCGCGAGTCGGAGTTGTTCTCTTACGAGCAACAGTTTGAACGGGCCAAATTGACACCGGCGCAAAAGTCTCAGGCGAGGGAGCTTCTCAGGGCCTACTTTGAGTATTTGGCGACGGGCCGGCAGCGTGCCGAACTCATCGCGCGTCTTGATGAGATCCGCGCAGGTCCATTGGGGCCCCTGGCCGAGCAACTCGATCGAATCTTGCCGTCAGAGGAGAATCGCCCCAATTGGAGCTGGGTAGCTACTCATGACCCGGCCCCATACATCGAGCGCCTGACATGTCCCCTTCTGCTTCTATTCGGAGAGCGAGACACCGATCATCCGACAGCGCTCGCCCTCGAGCGGTGGCGAGAAGGTCTGCGCAAGGCCAGGAACGACCGAGTGACGCTCATGGTATTCCCGGGAGCTGGGCACGGCATCCGCATGCGGGAGGGACACTCCGGTGGAGGTCGAGCGCCGTTTGCCGATGGTTACCTCGAGGTCCAGCTGGGTTGGCTGTGGCGGCACGTAATCGTTCACACACGGTGACGAAGGTTGCCGCGCGGTCTAACCCGGCGTTGCACGTAAGGGCCCCCTGCGCGGGCCGCAGGTGAACGGCAAACTGTTAGACGGCGGCTCGTTCAGGGGAGGTCTATGAAGATCAGGAAGATCATGCTCGGCGCCGCCGTGGTCGTCGTCGGCCTCCCGCTGGTGGTGATTCTGATCGCGATTGTGTGGATCTCCGTCCTCGACCGGACCAACGGCACCATCGTCTCCTCCGGCGAAACGCGGGAGTACCTGCTCCACGTGCCCGACAGCTACGACCCCGCGGAGCCAACCCCGCTCGTCATCAGCCTGCACGCCGGGGCGACATGGCCCGCTCATCAGATGAACCTCAGCCATTGGAACCGGCTGGCCGATGAGAACGGGTTCATCGTTGTGTACCCGTCGGGTACCCCGGTGCTGTTCGACGTGGTCAGGATTTGGCGGACGACACCGGAAGACGTGATGAAGGACGTCCAATTCATCTCGGCGTTGATCGACACGCTGGAGGCGGCCTACAACATTGACCCGGCGCGGATCTACGCCAATGGAATGTCGATGGGCGGTGGCATGGCGTTCGCCCTGTCTTGCGCCTTGTCGGAGCGGATCGCGGCCGTTGGCGTGGTGGCAGCCGCGCAGTCGCTTTCGTTCAGCTGGTGCCCCGACACACGAGCGGTGCCGGTGATAGCATTTCACGGCGCCGCCGACCCAATAGTGCCTTATGACGGCGGACCGCTCGGCGATCCATTCAATCCCGTGAAACCGGTGTATCCCGCCGTGCGCGACTTTGTGGCGAGCTGGGCGGAGAGAAATCGCTGCGCGACGAGCCCCGTCGAGTCAGCGGTCGCTTCCGATGTCATGCGTCTGGAATACCCGGACTGTACTGATGGCGCCGCTGTGCTGCTCTATACCGTCTCAGGAGCAGGCCACATCTGGCCTGGCGGCAAGCCACTGCCGGAATGGAGGGTCGGACCCAACAGCAACAGCATCGACGCCACTAGCCAGATGTGGGCGTTTTTCCGTGAGCATCGGCTGACAAGCCGATGAGGCTGACGCGCGCTTCGGCGTCAGAACGCATCCCAGCAACCTACCGCAGCAGGCTGCCCGGCCAG
>WVYX01000024.1 GCA_011772755.1 Gemmatimonadales bacterium | reverse complement strand
GTAGCTCACGTCGTGGACCGTAAAGCAGGGTCGGTATTTCAGCAACCGCTGGATTTCTCGGATGTGCTCTTCGAAGATCTCACGCATGCGCACATCGTCCGTCCCGGCAGGTTCGCCGCGCCGGGCCAGCATCTTCGCCTGGGATGCCAGAATCTCGCCGAGATCCCGGTGCATGAAGATGACCTTGTAGTCGTACTGCTGCGGCAGGTATCGGAGAAGAAACGCGATGATCTTGATCCCCTTGCCGCGAGCGTCTCGCAGCCAGGAGAGGTCACTCTCATTGTCGAGATCCTTGACCCGCTCCAGCTCGAAGTAGCCTAGGGGATTGCTCTCATCCGCCTCTCTGAGATCGTCCGTCACGACTTCCAGTCCGCCTGCCGCGAGCATCTGCATCATCATGGATGTGCCAGAGCGCGGCAGCCCCGAAACCACCACGATCGGTCGCCCCTTCTTTACTCTCCGCCAAGTATTGGTCAGTGTGGCTGCAAAGTTCATCGCGTATCTCGCGCCGGGTTTGGAGGCGCCCTGGTTGAAAGGGTCGAGCGTGAGCCGACGCTGCATGGCGGCGCCAGACGGTCCCTCCACTCGTGGCAGGCGACGGACCGCCGCGGTCGCACACCGGGTCTGCACGCTCCGAGCCTCCTGCCGAAGTGGCAAGCCTGGCGGCCGCTGATTGGGCAGACTATCGCCATCGCCCCTCGTCTTGCGCGGAAGCGCCTGGCTGCTCCGTGGGGAGGTTGCGACGACCGCCCGGGAAACGACTGTTGCGCCGATGCGGCACCCTGAAAGGGCACGGCTTACTGTCATGCTCTCCAGCCCGCGCCGAGCCTGCCAGAGGGCGCTTGAGCACAGCGAAATCCAGCGATCCGGGGCCAGGTCGGACGGCAAGCTGCGGCTGGGTGGGCGGTACCTCAATTGCTGATAGGGTGGAGAGGGCCGGCGCGGCAGTCCCAGCGGTCTGGCCCTTTCGCAATCTCTACTGATTGTGGCTGCGGAGATGACGAGCAAGAGACGCGACATGTGTGGTGACAGTCTGGCCGGGCATGTCTGGCGGGTGTTGGGGCTGATCGGGGCCCTCACCCTCGCGACACCCGAGCCGGCGGTGGCCTACGTGGGTCCGGGTGCAGGCTTCGTCT
>WVYX01000296.1:634-1381 GCA_011772755.1 Gemmatimonadales bacterium | reverse complement strand
CGATGAGCGGGCGGGGCCTCCCCGCTCGTCGGTGACCCGAGAATCGGGTTGCTGTTGTTACCGAGTGGGAGGAGGCCCCAGATGACAGCCTATGTTGGGATTGATTTGCATCGTCGCCGTTCGTTGGCGGTGTGCCTCGATGAGGAGGGTGAACGGTTGTGGTGGCGGCGGTTCGAGAACTCGCCGTTGACGATGGCCGAGGTGGTCACGGATGCGGGATTGGCCCCGGAGGTGGTGCTGGAGGCTACCTGGGGGTGGTACTGGGCAGCTGATGTGGTCACCGAAGCTGGTGGTCGGGTGCATTTGGCGCATCCGTTGGGAATCAAGGGCTTTGAGAACCGGCGGGTGAAGAACGATCTGGCAGATGCGACGATGTTGGCGGACCTGTTGCGGATGGGACGGCTCCCGGAGTCGTGGATCCCGCCTGCATCGGTGCGGGAGCTGCGGGAGTTGGTGCGGTATCGGCACAAGCTGTCCCAGCTCCGCACCGGGTTGAAGGGCCAGGTGCATGCGGTGTTGGGCAAAGAGGGGGTGATCCCGCACCTGGTCGAGATGTGGGGACCGGCCGGCCAGGCGTTCTTGAACGACACCCAGCTCGGTGACGCCTACCAATACCGGCTCGAGTCGCTGCGGGACCTGATCGAGGTCTACGACGACGAGATTCACCGCCTCGACGCACGTATCCATCGCCAGCTCTGCGATCAGGTGGGGTATCGAACGATTCAGCAGCTCAACGGGGTCGGGCCG
>WVYX01000296.1:411-592 GCA_011772755.1 Gemmatimonadales bacterium | reverse complement strand
CTTGACACCCCGGCTACGGGAATCGGACACCAAGACCTACCTCGGTGGCATCACCAAACAGGGCTCCACTCTGGTGCGCTGGTCAGCGATCGAAGCAGTGTCGCGCTATCACGGTGGCGCCCCCATCCGTGACACCTACCAGCGGGTCGCCGACCGTCGCGGCCGCAACATCGGTCGGGTG
>WVYX01000296.1:0-314 GCA_011772755.1 Gemmatimonadales bacterium | reverse complement strand
CCCCACCTCGGCGGGTCGACTTATGTGATTGAGCTCAGCCCGGCTGTGGCCGGAACGCTCCATGCCCACCACCCCGTGGGTGCGTGGCGAAGGGATGTCCAGGCAACCGAACCCGGTCCGCCTCACCCTCACCAGGGTGCCCGGAGCAAGGCCCCCGTGACCCCACACCAACCCAACCCGATCTAACCCAACACCGCAAATACCCCGGGGAACCCGAGGCTTCTTCACCGCGCCCACATTCCCACTTGACAAGAACGATCCGCTCAGGGATGCCGATATGTGCGGCCGATGCAACGCGGTTGATTCCGCACGGG
>WVYX01000341.1 GCA_011772755.1 Gemmatimonadales bacterium | reverse complement strand
GCCGCGATCGAGGTCGAGCCTTCGGTATGGTTGCTCCTCTGCGGCGGTCTGCTCGCCCTCTACCTGGGGTTCGCCAAACGGCGACACGAGCTCGTGCTGCTGGGCGACGGCCGATCCGCCCACCGGAGCGTTCTGACACAGTACAGCGCTCCCTTCCTCGACCAGATGTCCGTTGTCCTGCTGGCCGTGACCGTCGTTGCCTACATCATGTACACGCTCAGTTCTGAAACGGCGGCCCTGGTCGGCTCGGAGCGGCTGGCCTACAGCACCGTCTTCGTGCTCTACGGCGTCTTTCGTTACCTCTACCTGGTCCACCAGGGGAACGGCGGCAACCCCGCCGAGACCCTGGTCACCGACCGCGCCCTGGTTGTGGACGTGGTGCTCTGGCTGCTCTACTGCGGCTGGGTCATCTATCGCCCATTCTGACCAGTGGGTTAGCGACGGCTCCTTGCCGCTGGCGCTCGCGCGACGACGGGTCGGTACCCGGTAGCGAGCCCTGGCGGTCAGATCTCGTGCGGTTCGGGCCGCATCCGGATCTTGGGTGGGCGATTGTTGCCCCCACGCTACACTCCCGCCAAAAACCGTGACCGCAGGCCTTCGGCCCACCGGCGTGGGCGGGTCGAGTCCGGGGGATTCTCACGTCAGCGCCTGCGGTTTCAGCCCGGAAGTCGGGTGTGCTTCTTGCGTCCCCATCGGGAGTCGAAAACGTGCTGACCAACGTCGGAGCCATGCCAGGAAAACAGCTGCTCTCCATCGTCGTTCCCGTCTTCAACGAGACCGAGGTCGTCGAGGCGTGTTACGAGCGGCTCACGAAGGTCGCCCGCTCGCTCCCCTCCTTCGTATACGAGCTTCTCTTCGTAGACGACGGCAGTTCGGACGACACGTACGCGAAGCTGCAGGCCATCGCCAAGCGCGACGCGAATGTCAGGGCGCTGAAGTTCTCACGAAATTTTGGACATCAAACCGCGATCACGGCAGGAGTCGATCACGCCCGTGGCGATTGCATCGTCGTGATCGATGCGGATCTTCAGGATCCGCCGGAAGTGATCCCCGAGATGATCGAGAAATGGCGGGAGGGCTATGACGTGGTCTA
>WVYX01000141.1 GCA_011772755.1 Gemmatimonadales bacterium | reverse complement strand
ACGGAGATCGTGGTGTACGATCGCGGCGATGCGCCGATGCCGACGCGGCTCACCATCACATTGGCGAACGGGGACACGCTGCATCGCGAGATCCCGGTGGCGACTTGGCTGAGCGGGAAGCGGACGGCGACTGTCACCGTGCCGGGCCGGCATGCCGTGACGCGAGTTGAGATCGACGCCCAGCGCGAGTTCCCGGACTTGATGCGCAAGAACAACTTCTGGGCGGAGGAGGCCGACGCGCTACCATCGTCTTTGGCACCGGCCGTGCGCAACGACCTCGTTCGCAATCGGACCGGCTTGCTGGGGCGAGGCTATCAACCTGATGGTGAGTTGCTGAGCGGCTCCGTCGGTCACCGTGCGAGCGACTATCGGACTGTCGAGTTGGAGGCCGGCGTGCAGTATGCGATCCTGGCCGTGTGCGACGAGGAGTGCTATGACATCGACCTAGTGCTCACAGACCCCAGCGACTCGACACTGGTCCAGGACAGGCGGCCTGACGACACACCGGTACTCGAGTTAACGGCTGCCGTGACCGGCCAGTACCGGCTCGAGACCGTCATGTACAGTTGCCGAGTGAATAGCTGCAGCTGGGGCGGGCAGATCTTTCGGCGCTAGGGGCTGCCGGTCGGCAGCGGTACCTGGCCGAATCCGCGGGGGCGATGGGGCCTGGGCAGACGCTCGGGCCCCATTGCATTGCCGACATTCGCGCCAGGCGAATCGGGGTTACCACCTGGCGTTGCCCTCCGAATCCGTCTCGATCAGGAAAACGTCGAAGGTGCCGTCACCCATTAGGGTAGAGCCCGCGACAACGATGCTTCCATCCGGCCTCTCGACAACCCCTCCAAACATGTTGTGCGTGGCGGTGGGGAAGATCTGCTGCCAGAGGAGTTCCCCGTTCTCGTCGATTCTTGTCAGTGAGATGTCCTCGGGTGATCTGAACAGGTCCTTCGTCCGGGTCCCGGGAACCAGATATCCGCCATCCCTGGACTCGGTGACTCCATAACCCCAATCCATCATCCTCGAATCACCGAAGCTGCGATGCCAGACCTCGTTCCCCTCGGCATCGACCTTGATGAAGAGGTGGTCGGCCTCGGAGCGATCCACGTCGTCGGGGGGCGCGTAGCTGCCCACGATGAGGTAGGTGCCATCGGAGCCGCCAACCAGATCGTACCCGTAGCTCCTCCCCTCTTCCCAGGTGCGCGACCAGACCTCGTCCCCCCGTTCATCGACCTTGAGCAGGAGGATGTCGTCATTGCTCTCCGGGTAGTGCGTGACCGTGGCCAGAATCAGGAAGCCGCCATCAGGCGCCAGGATTCCTGACGAAGCGAGCGTGTTGGCACCGCTGTCATAATCCCTTGACCAGAGCAGGTTGCCCTCACCATCGGTCCTGATCAGGTAGAGACTGCTGCGCGCGTCGTAGCCTCCGTACCCAGCCCGCCCGGCATCGGCCACGGGGTCCTCGGGATCCACTCTGTCGCACAGCAGGATGTAGCCCCCGTCCCCCGTCTGCCGGACCGCCACGGCCGCCTCTTGTAGCGGACCCTCGAACGTCCTGGACCAGATCAGATTGCCGCCCTGGTCCACCTTGATCAGAAGCGCGTCCCGTTCTCCGTCACCGGTGGACGATGACTCCCCTGCGATCACAAGGCCGCCGTCCCGGGCGCGGATGATCGACCGACCCGCCTGGATGCCCGCTCCGCCGTAGGTCTTCTCCCAGACGAGCTCTCCGGAGGAGTCGGTTCGGACGAGGTAGACGTCTCCTCGCGGCTCGGGCCCGAATTGCAGATCCGCCGTTCCCGCAATGAACAGCCCGCCGTCATCGGCCGGCACGATTCCCTCACCCACATCGCTGTCCTCGCCGCCGTAGGACCGGATCCAGGTGGCATCCGGATCGCTCCACCACGGCTGGGGCGCGCATCCGCCGACAAGGATGATTCCACTAAGCAAGGCTGCGGCGCATTTGCGGGTCGTCGACATCGCTCTCCCCCTTGTCTCAGTTATCTACATGGAAAAGATATAGCTGATCTACGGGTAGTAACAATATAGGATATATAGAGTCGCGCGTGCCCGGAGACCCGACACCCTCCTTCCGCTCCCTCACACGCCTTATCCCCGCCCCCCTGCCATCCCTCCGCCGCACCGCAGGTGGCCAACAGCGCGCTTGGCATCTGAACCGGGCCGCTGGACCGCCGCGATGTGCGCGGCAATACTTGGCGGGGACGATGGAGATTTCTTATCGCGATTCGACGTGAGCGAGGGCGGGGAGGTCGATGGCATTCGGGCTTCGTGTTCTCTCAGCAACGGAGAATTCAGCAAACTCGCCGCCGGGGTGCAGTAACCGGTCCCAGAAATGAACATTTGGATGATGCCAACAAGAAACGCGGTCCCGTTGACTGCGGTGATCGTACTGATCGCTGTCCAGTCAGTCGTCGCCGGTCGGGCAAGAGGTCAGATCCATTCACAAACCGAGCTCCGTGAGCAGGGCTGCCCCCCGGTTGGGGATCAGACGGGGCGGTCCGCTCAGGGGCTCGCGGGGGAGTATCTGGGCCAGAGGCCGCCGGGCGATACAGCCGAGTTGTTCGCACCGAGTGTGGTGTCGACGTGCAAAGAGCACAGCGCGGCCATGTTTACCCCCGACGGGATGGAGCTGTACTTCGGGAGGCTGTTCCCTGCCGCCATCTATGTCATGAGGCAAGTGGACGGGGTCTGGACGGAACCGGAGGTTGCGCCGTTCTCGGATGGGAACAACGACCTGTATCCGTTCCTGTCAGCCGACGGGCGATTCCTCGTCTACTCGTCGAACCGACCCTTAGAACCGGGTGGGGAAGCGGTGGGACGCCAGCTGTACCTGTGGATCGTCGAGAGGACCGCTACAGGCTGGTCGGAACCCACCCTCCTCGATCTGGCGGTCGATTCTCCGGTCCGCTTGGGCGGTCCGGCGCTCGCCGGCGACGGGACTCTCTATTTCAGTCAGCGCGTCGCGTCGACCTCCCAAGACATCTTCGAAGCGCGTCGTGAAGGGGAAGCGTACGGGACTCCCAGGAACCTGGGACCTCCGATCAACAGCAACCAACCCGAGCACTCCCCGTACGTTGCGCCCGACGGGAGCTACATCCTTTTCTCTTCGTTCTATCGCAGTCAAGGCAGAAGCGATCTGTTCGTCAGCTTCCGCGCCGACGACGGCTCCTGGACGAGACCCATCAATCTGGGTGAGCGGGTCAACTCGCCTTGGAAAGACGCCTTTCCCTACGTCAGCCCCGAGGGGAAGTATCTCTTCTTCAACAGCAACCGGCCCTCGGTGCTGAACGAATCGCCGATCCCCGAAGGTCCCGGCAACATGTACTGGGTCGATACGAGCGTTATCGAGGACCTTCGCCCCGCAAGAAACGGGCAATGATCCGTAAGGCCCGACACTCGACTCGTGGTTGATCGCGCAAGGTGAGGCGGTCGGGTCGACGGATCGATGGCAGGCCCGCAATTAGCGACTAACAGTTCGTTGGGGCGCTGCGAAGGGACGAATAACGAACTGCGATTGGCCAATCGCTGGGTCAATCGGCTGATCGCTGAAGGCTGTAGGCTGAAGCCTGATTCTCGGGACGTGGCGCGGTTGGGTAGCCCACGTGAATGGGGTTCTGGGGGTCGCGCGCGGTTCGCCAGTGCGCGCGGGCTTCGCAATGAATCCCACCGTCCCGACTAGGGTCAGGTGGGGCGTGTCTTGCGGTGTGTTTCTCACGGCAAAGTACGACATGCATATCGTGAACGTCCCGTATTGCAGGTGAACAGGTGCGTTCCACATCTCATCGCAGTGCGTAAGGTCAGGGAGGTAGTTATGGACAAGAGGATTGGCACTGTGTCTTCTACCGTGCTCAGGAACTGGGGAGCAGAACATTCTCTGGGCCTCCTCGGCGTGCTCCTGTGGTCCTCATTGTCTTCGGTACCGTCCCCAGAAGCGCAGCAACTGACCGGTGTTCGCGGAGATCCCGCGGCCATCGCGGACGCTGAGGAGATGGTCGAAGCGATGGGCGGCCTGGCTGTCTGGCGTGAACTCGAGAGCGTTCACTTCGTACACGAGTGGGACATCTTCGACCGTCCTGACATCTACCTGGAGAACGAGATTCTGGACCTCACCGGACCGCGCTCATATGTCACGATGGAGAGCGAGATCTACAATAGGATCCGGGCGTATAGCCCTGAGTACCGATATTGGAACATCGTCAACGGCGAGTTCTCGTACGCCAGCGATCAGGCCTTTGACAATGCCATGGAACGCGCCCCCTATAGCATTTACCGGCTGGCGAGAGCCATTGCTCGAGGCGATAGCTTCTATCATGTCCAGTTCGGTGCCATGAGGGAGATGCCTGGAACCACCGCCCTCGAGTTCCGCGGTCCAGACGACGAAATCCACGGCTGGATTCTGCTCAACACCAGGAAGGAGCCGGTCGTCTGGGCGACGACCCAATACAGCTACAGCTTTGGCCCACTGCAACGCTTCGGGAATCTGCGTGTTCCGAGGTGGGCCGTAACGGGGCGCGGCCGAGTTCGTTACGAAATGGTGTCACTCACCGGTTCTCGTGAGCGCCCCGATCTCTCGCTCTTTGCCCCGCCGCCAGAATTTCGCGGACGATTCTGAGCTGCAGTGCCTGGTAGGTTAGCGATGCGGGCGAGATCGATGTGAGGGGGTGGGGTGTGTTTCGGGGTGTGTTTCTCACGACAAAGGACGACATGAATGTCGTGAAAGTACGGCACCGACGCCCGAAATCCCTCGAAGAAGCGACGGGATGTCGTGATTCCCATTTTTCCTGACCCGAATGGGGTTAACCGGGTCAACTCCGAGCGGCACTGAACGGATCCACCTAGCCTAACCCGCGACTGATCCATACGTTAGACGAGGTTCAGCCGAGGCCCCTCCGTGAGCGATCAGTTGGATCGCCTCAAGTCAGCCCTCGCCGACCGCTACGCCATCGAGCGGGAATTGGGTCTCAGTATCCTCAGTCTTCTGGCGCTGGTGCTCTTGCCGGCAGCCCCCTCTCTGGCCCAGGTGGAGCGCCGCGAAGTGGGCAACCTGGTCCTGGAGGACATTCCGGACATCTCGCTGGAGGTGGTGCAGCGCATGCGTCAGTACACGAATATCCGTTCGGCGAGATTCACCGACTGGGATCCTGATGGGCATGGCCTGTATGTGGCAACCGGTTCGCAGATCTACTACGTGGAGCGACCTGGTGGCTCGCCGCAGCAGCTCACGTCTTTCAACGAGCCTGTGGTTGGAGCCACTGTCCGGCCCGCCGGTCAGCCGGCGGGATTCTTGTTCCTCAAGGATGTAGGGGGTAGTGAGTTCTATCAGATCTTCTACTTCGACCTGGCCACCGGTGAGCATAGCGTTCTCACAGACGGCCAGTACTGGAAAGGAGGCCTTGTCTGGTCGCAGGGGGGTGACCGTTTCGTCTACTACAGCACGGCCCGCAACGGTCGCGACTGGGATATCTATGTGGCCGACGTGGAGGACCCTGGTGCCGCCCGCATGGTTCTGGAGGCCGAGGGTCCCTATTATCCGATGGAATGGTCCCCTGACGATTCCCGCCTGCTGGTGCGGCAACAGGTGTCGTGGACGGAGTCGTATCTGTACGTGGTTGACCTGAGTAGCGGTGAAGTCACCCGGCTGAATCCCTCGGATGAGAAGATCGCGTACGGAAGAGATGCGGCCTGGTCCCGAGACGGCCTGGGCGTGTACTACACCTCCGATGAGAACAGCGAATTCCAGCGTCTGCGCTACTACGATCTGGCCAGTGGCCNNTCCCACACGGGGGACGTGATCGCATTCATCACCAACGAGGACGGCATTGACCGGCTGCACCTGCGCATGATCACGGGGTGGAGGACCGTCCCGGTACCGGACCTGCCCGTAGGGCTCATGAGCGGCTTGAAGTTCAGCCCCGACGACCGGCAGCTGGGGTTGACACTGAATACGCCCCGGACGCCCAGCGACGTCTACACCGTGGACATCAGTGGACGCATACTCACCCGCTGGACTTACGGCGAAGTGGGCAGTTTGAGAACGGAGAACTTCACGGTACCGGAGCTCGTTCACTATCCCACGTTCGACGAGATAGATGACCAGCCCCGCATGATCCCAGCCCTCTACTACCGGCCGGCCGGAGTGGAGCCGCCCTACCCAGTGATTGTCTCCATACACGGGTCCGAGGATCAGGCGCGACCGTACTTCTCCTCCACCTACCAGTACTGGATCAACGAGCTTGGGGTAGCCCTGTTGGAACCCAACGTGCGCGGCTCAACCGGCTACGGCAAGACGTACGTGCAGCTGGATGACGGCGTCAACCGGGAAAGATCGGTGCGCGACATCGGCGCACTGCTGGACTGGATCGAAGACCAGCCGGAGTTGGACGAGGAGCGGGTAGCTGTCTACGGAGGTTCCTACGGGGGCTATATGGTGCTCGCCTCCATGATCCACTACAACGACCGATTGAAAGCCGGGGTCGAGATTGCAGGCATCAGTAATTTCGTCACCTTCTTGGAGAACACGCAGGAATACCGCCGTGACTCGCGGCGCACGGAGTACGGCGACGAGCGTGACCCGGAGATGCGGGACTTCCTCATCAGCATCTCACCGGTCACCAACGCTCACAGGATCACCAAGCCGATGTTCATCGCCCAGGGCCTGAACGATCCCCGGGTGCCAGCTAGTGAGTCGGAGCAGATGGTGGCGACAATCCGTGAGAACGGAGGCCAGGTGTGGTACATGCTGGCCAAAGACGAGGGACACTATTTCCGGAAGAGGTTCAACAGCCGTTTCTACCGACAAGCCGTGGTGCTGTTCTGGGAGCGTTATCTGTTGAACTAGAGCTGCCGGGTCAGCGGCATCCTCTCGGCCCCAGCACCTGCGCCAAGATCCCGATCGTCACGCGGCGTCCGGGGCTGTTTTCGCGATATCACAAGTCTGTGGTGTGCGAAAAGTGTGCGAACTCAGCCAAACTCAGCGCAACTCGCTTCGAGCAAATGGGGTTCAGGAGGCCGCGGGTGAGCTGCGCGCGGACTTCGCCCTTGCTCGCGTGCTTCGCAACAAATCCCGCCGTCCCGACTTTCTAAGCTAAAGCCAGGCAACCGGTTAGGTGGTCCGGCACCTGTGCCTGGCGGGTTGGTCAACTGTGCTGGTCTGGCAACACGAAGCCGCGCAACACCAGTGGCCTGCGAAGTCCCGCCGTCTGCTACTCCGCCCGCAGCGCCTCCATTGGGTCGACGCTCGCGGCTCTCCGCGCCGGCAGGTAGCTGGCCATGAGCGCCACCCCCGTCAGGCTCACGGCGACCATGGCGTAGGTTAGCGGGTCTAGCGCGCTCACCCCGAACAGGAGCCCCGTCATCAAGCGGGTCAGCCCGTAGGCGGCGGCGAGCCCCAGCGCCACCCCGATCACGGCCAGTACCAGGCCCTGCCTGAGGACCATGCCGGTCACCGTGGACGAGGCCGCGCCGAGGGCGATGCGGACCCCGATCTCGCGGGTCCGCTGGCTGACCACGTACGAGATCACGCCGTAGACACCGACGGTCGCGAGCAGCAGGGCGACGGCGGCGGCGATGCCCAGCATCACCAGCGTGAACGAGGTACGGGCCATGTGGCCGCGCAGGACGTCATCCAGAGTCTGGACGCTGGTGAGCGGCCGGTCGGGCAGGATCGACCAGACGGCCTGTTTGACCTCGCGCAGGAAACCGGCGGTCCCGACCCGCGGGCTGCGGATCGCGTAGAACTGGGTCGAGGCTACGAAGGGCTCGTCGCCGCGGATCTCGGACCAGAAATCCTCCAGCAGCATGGGCCAATAGACGATCGCCACCGGATCCTGGGTGACGCCGTCGTCTCGCACGTCGCCTACGACGCCGATGATCTCGCGCCAGCTGCCCGGTCGCTGCCCCGTTCCGATCCGCTTGCCGATGGCCGCTGCCGGATCGTTCCAGTACTCGCGGGCGAAATTCTCCGTCACCAGTACCACTCGGGCGCGGTTGTAGATGTCCGCCCAGGTGAGCGNNCATCGTCTCAAAGTATCCAGCGCCGATCCACTTGAAGCGGCGGATGGGCGGCAGCTGACCTTCGGGCAGCGGGAAGTCCTCGACGAAGATCGGGTCCCAGCCGGCCCTGCCGTCCATCGTTACCGAGCTCGACGACCCCACCGAGGTTACGCCCGGGACCTCCGCCAGTCGGTGAGCGATGGCCTCGTGAGTCTGCACGATCTCGTCCGGGCTCTCCGCCACGTCGCTGGGAACCGAGACGCCCAGAATGAGGATCCCCTCGGGATTCCGGAAACCGGGGTTCGCCCGGCGGATTGCCTGGAAGCTCCGGACCATGAGGCCCGACCCGATCAGCAGCACCAGCGCCAGAGTGATCTGTCCGACGACGAGTGCGTTCCGCGTCCGGTGACGCTCGCGACCGACGCCCGACCCGCGCCCCCCTTCCTTGAGCGCGTTCACCAGATTTACATGCCCCCAGCGCAGGACGGGGAACAGCCCGAAGAAGACACCCGAGAGGATCGAGATGCCCAGGGTAAAGGAGAGGACGACCGGGTCGAGCGAGACCTCGTCCAGGCGCGGGAGATCGGCAGGTGCGATCGCGACCAAGAGCCGCAGGCCGCCATAGGCCAGGGCCAGCCCGGCGGCGCCGCCCAGCAGGCCCAGCAGGACGCTCTCCGCCAGATACTGCCCGGTGATCTGGCGCTGCCTCGCTCCGATGGCGGTGCGCACCGCCAGCTCCCGCTCACGCGCCTCCGCCCGCACCAGGAACAGGTTGGCCACGTTGGCGCAGGCGATGAGCAGGATGATCCCCACCGTCCCCAAGAGCACCCAGAGCACGTCACCCACGTCGCCCACGAGAGTCTCCTTCAACGGCCGCAGGAGCGGGGCGCCGCGCGCCTCCTCCAGGAACTCCAGCGTCAGGCCGCCGGGAAACTTCTCCACCGCTATCGGGACCAAACGAGCGAGATCGGCGGTCGCGGCCTCGATCGTCGCCCCTTCTTTCAAGCGAGCGATGCTGGGATTCGTGAAGTTGGTGACTACGAGGCTGGAGCGATCGATTCGATACGGTAAATACACCGACGGATCGCGCCCGAGGAAGCGGAAGCCGCGCGGCATGACACCGATGATCTCACGGACCTGTCCGTTGATGTCGATCGTCCGGCCGATGGCCTCTGGGTCTCCGCCGAACTGACTCTGCCAGTACGCGTAGCTGAGAATCACAGTGAAGGGAGTGCCCGGCGTGTCGTCCTCCACGTCGAACAGGCGGCCCAGCAGCGGGCGAACACGGAGCGTGGGGAGGGTGCCGGCCGTGACGTATATGGCCGGGATGCGAACCGGCTCGCCTTGTCCGCGCAGCGTCACATCGAAAAGGTTCCACAACCCGACCGACTCGAGGAGCCGCGCCTCGTCCTCGTAAGTGAAGTGAACTGCGGCGGATTGTCGCAAGATGTCCTCGCCGACGCCCGGGGCGGTGTTCAACACCTCGACCAGACGATCCGGCTGATCGTAGGGTAGCGGGTCGAGGAGTATCCCTTTCACCAGGCTGAAGATCGCGGTGTTCGCCCCGATGCCGGCGGCCAGCGTCAGGACCACCACCGCGCCGAACCCGGGTGCGCGACGCAGGCGGCGAAGCGCGAGCCGCAGGTCACGCACCAGATCGGCCACCGGAATCCAGACGTGACCCCGCTTGCGGATGGCGAGCTCCGTGTCCTCGACACGTCGCTCCATTCCCTGGGCGATGCCCCGTTTCGCGGCCATGATCTCCCTGGCTAGCTGGCTCCAATCGGTGACCAGCGCTCGGGCCTCTGCATCGGCCATTTCCGGTGCGGCGCCGCGTTCCAGCGCCTCTTGGCACGCGTCCTGGAGCTGCGAGGCGATCTCTTCGATGATCTCGTCTTCGGTCGGTGCCTCGACGTCGGGGAGCGCTACGTGCTCCCGGACGTATCGCTTCCAGTCACGCATTGCTCGGCTCCAGAACCAGATTCACCGCGCGGGTAAACTCCTGCCACGTCCTACGCTGCACCGCCAGCGCCTCCACACCCTTCTCGGTGAGCCGGTAGAAGCGCCGACGCCGCTCGCCTGCCTTTTCGACCCATCGCCCCTTGATCCATCCCCGCTCCTCCATCCGGCAGAGGATCGGGTAGAGCGAGGAGATCTGGAATTGCAGGCGGCCGCGGGAGCGCTGCTCGATCAGCTTACCAATCTCATAGCCGTGTCGCGGCTCGTCCTGCAGGAGCGAGAGCAGCAGTAGCTCGACGCTGCCCTTCTTGATTGCTGGGCTGAACAAGGCGACCTCCATATAAGGCGTGCCAATATGTCTCATTGCAATATATATAATGGTTCATCTGCCAGAAGGGAATCGACGGACCGTAGAGGATCAGACACTTGCCGCGGCCTCCTGATCATGCACCCATGCCCAGTGCAGCGTCGCCTCCACGGCCACCATGGGGGGATCTTCGAGCGCCGTGAGAAGACCCTGGACCGTCACTACTGGTAGTGAGAAGGCTGCGTCATCGAGCGTCTTGAACTACGATGGTCGCTTGCGCCAAGCGCCCAACGATGTCAGTCTGTCGTGCCAGCAGGAGGAGCCATGGCCGCGAAGCCCCACGTTCCCTACGTACCCGCTGAGACGACGCTCCCTGAGCTGACCCTCAAGGCGCTGGTACTCGGCGTCTTGATGGCAGTGGTGCTGGGGGCAGCCAATGCCTACCTCGGCCTCAAGGCGGGCCTCACCATCTCCGCCACCTTCCCCGCGGCGGTCGTGGCCATTGCCGCCTTTCGCCTGCCGTTCTTCCGGGGAAACGTCCTGGAGCAGAACATTGCCCGTACCGCTGCGTCTGTGGGTGAGGCGCTGGTGGCCGGGGCGATCTTCACCATCCCGGCGTTCCTCATCGCCCGGGTGAACGGGGAACCGGTCTGGGACCGCTTCGACTACTGGTCCAGCACCTGGATCATGCTGGTGGGCGGGGTGCTGGGCGTGCTGTTCGTCATCCTGCTGCGACGCACCCTGGTGGAGGACGCCGAGCTGCCGTTTCCCGAATCGGCAGCCTGCGCCGAACTGGTGAAGGCCGGGCAAAAGGGTGAGAGTGGGGCCCGCTACGTGTTCGGCGCCATCGGCCTGAGCGCGCTGCTCGAGCTGTTCAAGAACTCCCGCGGCATCGAGATCATCGCCANNGCTCTCTGGTGACCCACGGGAGCGCCGAAGCTCCACTAGGGGAGGTGACGCACACGGGTGGTGCCTTCTTGGCCAGCCCAGCCGCCTCCCCGGCGTTGATCGCAGTGGGGTACATCATCGGGCCCCGGCTCTCCGCCGTGGCCTTTTCTGGAGGCGCGTTCGGCTGGCTGTTCCTCGTTCCACTGTTGCTCTTCATCGACCCGGAATTGGCCCAGCGTGTAGGCGATGCCACGGATGCTGAAGTAGCGGATTCGGTGTGGCGCAACTACGTGCGGCCCATCGCCGTGGGCGCCATGCTGGTAGGGGCGGTGCATACCCTGTTGAGCCTCAAAGGCTCACTGACCCAGGCATTCCTCCGCGTGGTGCAGGATTTCCGCAAGACCTCGTTCGTGGAGTCGGCAGAGGAGGCCGGCTCCCGACTGGAAATGGACGTTTCCCTCAAGTGGATCACCATCGGGGCGGTAGTCACCATCGTTCCCATGACGCTGCTGTACTGGTTCTTCACCCGGAACATTGGCGGCGCACTCATGGCGGCGGTGGTCATGAGCATCACCGGTTTCCTCTTCGCCGCGGTGGGCGGGTATCTGGTGGGCCTCATCGGTGGCTCGAACCAACCAATCAGCGGGCTGGCCTTGTCGACTCTGATCGTGGCGGCCCTGCTGATGGTGGCCATCGGCGTCAAGGGAGGTGGGGGGGTGGCAGCGGTGTTGGGTGTGGCGGCGGTGGTCTGCTGCGTTTCGGCGATGGCCGGCGACATGATCCAGGATCTCAAGGTGGGACAACTCCTGGGTGGCACACCGTGGCGGATGGAAGTGGCCGAGATGATCTCCACCGTGCTGGTGGCGTTCGTGCTGGTGTGGCCCATGGTCTTTCTCCACGCGGGCGTGCCCGGTGGCATCGGTGGCAGAGAGCTGGCCGCCCCGCAGGCTGGTCTGATGGCCCAGCTCGCCACCGGCATCGTGGGTGGCAGCATGCCCTGGGCGCTGATCGGCATCGGCATCGCCTTCGGGTTGGCCCTCGTGCTGATCAAGTCCCCGTCGCCGATGCTCATCGCCGTCGGCATGTACCTGCACTTCGACACCACGTCGGCGATCTTCGTGGGCGGCATCCTGGCGTGGATCGTGGGGGTGATACGGCGCCGCAGGTCGTTTAGTGAGCCGGAGCGGCTCGCTTCAGAGAACAA
>WVYX01000133.1:4080-4235 GCA_011772755.1 Gemmatimonadales bacterium | reverse complement strand
CCACATGGGTCGGGGAGACCGAGGAGGGTAGTGAACCACACCTGCTTCCTGGTTCGCGACCTGGAAGGGACGGCACAGCGGCTCTCAGACGCCCTGGAGATCGATCTGTGGAACATCTGGACGATTGAGCCCGCCCATTGCATGGTGCACGGCCA
>WVYX01000133.1:2331-4028 GCA_011772755.1 Gemmatimonadales bacterium | reverse complement strand
GGGCTTGAGGCGCGGGCCGGCACCCAGACCCCGTCGTTGACGTGGAACCCCGCGTGCGGCCACGCCAACATCCTCTGCGCCGCCTCGGGCTCCAGGAGCCCCCCCGCACGAACCGCCGCAGAACTGCCCGGCGGCACGCCTCGGTGAGCACGGCCGCGTCGTGCCACGGCAGGGGCACGAAGCGGCCATCGGGCCGGAAGCCCCCCTCGGTCACCAGGAGATGGAGGTGGGGGTGCCGTTGGTCAGGCTACACGGGCTCGGACGCTGCCGTGAGCAGGGCAAACGGGTAGAGGAACAGGAAGGAGAGCTTCGGCCTCACGTTGACGACCCACGTGCGGTTCCACAACAAGAGCTCTCGACGAGCGCCCCACAGTCCTGGGCGCGCGGTTGTCGAACGCACATCCTCGGGGTTCGCAGCATTGCTCCAGAGAAGCTGGAGCTTGTTGGGGTCGGTGACGTCGTAGACCTGGACCGAGAAGTGATCCGTATCGATACCTTCCCACGCCGCGTCGAGGAGGTCCGAGATCTTGAAGACACCCAAGACGTAGCCTTTGGGGTCCTCCGTGGTCGAGTCAGCATGGTGGGTCACCGGTGAAGCTGCGAGAAGCCCCGCCTCCGCTTGCACGAGGTCGATCTGTTCGGATATCGTCGGACCACCGGCAAAGTTTGCACGTCGCAGCGTCTCCAGGCGATCAGAAGAGGAACCCAGGTCATACCCGAAGGCCGTCTCGTTCCCTTGATACGGTTCGACATAGTACACGGGGAAGTACAGGTGACGCGGCTTGGCTCTGATGAGTCCGGAATCAGCTGACCGCTCGGTGAACTTGAACGTTCGGGCAACGTCGAGCGACGGCCACGCCGACGCGCGAACGGCAGCTTCGTAAGCAGCCCGCTCCCCGTGACGCACTGCAGGAATCCACTCCAGCGCCGCGATTCCGTCGTGGCGTGCCAAGTAGAAGTTCGCAGTCCTTGCGAACGCGATCCGTGACATCCCTTCTTGGGTCTCGAACGCACCTTCCAGCGCCTCGATCACTCCGACATTCGCCCTCATTTCCCGGACGAGCAGGTGGGCGAGCTTGTTGCATTGCTCCTGCATGGCCAGTCGAAGCAGCTGCGCATTGAACGTCCCGAGCAGGCCAACGCTGGCAATGATGAGCGTGGCGATCTTCTGATGGTGACGCGCCCAGCGCAAGGAACTCGAGACCGGACCACTGCGATACACGGACACGGGCTCGTCCGCCATCCAGTGCTCAATGTCATCACGAAGTTCGTTCACGCTCTTGTAACGCATTTTCGGGTTTGCGGACATCGCGCGTCGACAAATCGCGGCGAGAGCGGGAGAGGCTAGCGGGTTTGCCCGCCTGGCCTGCTTCGCCCAGTCGACCTCTGGAGCCTCGCGGCGTGCGCCGCGCAGCTCGCTACTTATCGAGCGGTCGTTGTGCGGTGGATGCCCGGTCAGGATCTCATAGAGGATGGCGCCAAGCTGGTAGACATCAGTTGCCGGAGAGATGTCGTCGTGGCGTCCCCGGATCTGTTCGGGTGCCATGTACGCGGGCGTCCCCCACACCAGGTCCGCCAGGCCCGCTCTACCGGCCCGCGGACCAGGCGCGTCGTCGGAAATGGCGCGGCCGTCGGCCTCCGCAAAATCCGGGGGGCGCCTGGCACATCCCCAATCAAGCAGGATGACCTCGCCGAAC
>WVYX01000133.1:1479-2273 GCA_011772755.1 Gemmatimonadales bacterium | reverse complement strand
CGCCGGTACTCAATCGGCCAGAGGGTCGGCTCTTTCTGAGGGCATCGATCTGTTCCGAGAGTGTTTGCCCGTGAACAAGGCGCATCGTGTAGAAGAAATCGCCCGCTTCGTCCGTTCCCAGATTGTACACGGGGACGATGTTTGGATGTTGGAGCTGGGCCGTCACCAACGCTTCGTCGCGCATGAGCTTTCGGGCGTAAGGATTCTGCTGGACGTCGGCCCGTAACTTCTTCAACGCGACGTCGCGTGCGGCGCTTTCATCACGCACCACCCAGATGGTTCCCAACCCACCCTGTTTGTGTTTTCGAAGGAAGGTGTAACCGGAACCCACCTCCGGGTCCTTGCCGGCTCGAGCCGAGAGCACCTGGACACCGCCTCGACGAGCGGTCATCGCCAGGTCGCTCGGCTCCTCGGCGGCGACCCCTTTGGCCAAGCTGCGCCGCGCGCTAGAGGTAGACCGAGAGGAGACAGCGGCGGAGGGCTCCTTGGCGGTCTGACTGGCCCAACCCGTGAGCCACCTAATCCATTGGATGACACGAAGTAGGGCAGTCACAGCGACCAGCAATCGCACCTCAAGTTCCAGGGGCCCGTTCCCTGTTGTCCGGAGACAGAAGACCGCTAGAAGACGGGCACCCTTGATTGTGGGCTCTAAGCTACTGCGGCTCGAGCGGTCTAACCAGCGTTTGTACCTGACGCGGGCGCGGTTCGGGGTTCCTGCCCTAGATTGTATTCCAGTCTTGTTCAGCGGTAAAGCCGTTCCCGTGGACGGGCACGGCCGCAGCCGCGCCGTCTCC
>WVYX01000133.1:0-1443 GCA_011772755.1 Gemmatimonadales bacterium | reverse complement strand
GCCCTGCTCCAAACCGAGGATCCGCCATGACCAATGCCGCATCCGAAACCGCGACGTCCCGCCTGCGGGAGGAGCACCAGCACATCCTCGAGGTCGCCAACGCGCTTGCCGTGCTGGTCCGCGCCGCGGAGGAAGGCCGGTGGGACGTGGACGCGTTCGCCGATTGCGTGACGTTCATCCGGCTCTTCGCCGACGCCTGTCACCACGGCAAGGAGGAGGACCTGCTGTTTCCCGAGCTGGAGGCAGCGGGCATGCCTCGGGGCCACGGACCCATCGCCGTCATGTTGCAAGAGCACCAGCAAGGGCGGGCCTTCGCGCGGCACATGGCGGGGGCTCTGGACGGCGCGCGCGCCGGCGACGCTACAGCCCGGGCGACCCTGCGCAACGCGGCCATGGGCTACGTGAACCTCATCCGCGGCCACATTCAGAAGGAAGACCACGTGCTCTTCGAGATGGCCGACCAGACGGTGCGGGGCCCCGCCTGCCGGTCACTCTGCACCGCCTACGGCGCCGTGTGTGCGCGGCGCTTCGAGGGCCACACCAAAGAGCAGCTCCAGGAACTCGGTCTCCGGATCCGCGAGCGTGCGCTGCGCGCGTAGTGGCGACGTGTCCGGTGGGAATCGCACGGGTATGGCGGGCACAAGACGGGCGGTAGAAGCAGTGTGGCGACGCGCTTCACCAGGCCGCAACTGATGGATTCCGGCAGACATCTGCGGTCTCGCCTGAAGTACTTGAAGGGTTGCTGAATGGCGCAGGCAGCATCTTCAAGATCGCGCTGGTGGTGAAGTTCTAGTCGGGCTTGCGGCATCGCTGCTGACATCGTACGGTCGCATATATCAAACGGCATTCAGCAGGAGTGATCGCATGCGCCGCATCGGATTGGTGTTCCTTTTCGGGGGGCTGCTTGCTGCGGCGAGCACCGCCGTTTCCGTGTCCGCCCAAGAGCCCGCTGTTCCACCATCAGACTCGATCACCGCCCCGGAGGCGGTCATCCGGGAGCTCTACGGCCTCGTCAGCTGGGAGCCCGGGAGTCCGCCGAACTGGGACGACGTCCGAGCGCTGTTTCACGATCAGGCGGTGATCGTGCTGCGCACTGGGGCGAACGCGACCAGCGTGTTCGACGTGGACGGGTTCGTGAACGACTTCATCAGGTTCGCCGAGCGGCCGAACGTGCAGCAGTCGGGGTTCAGCGAGACGATCCTCCGGATTCACACGACCGTGATCCGCGACATGGCGCAGGTGTGGGTGCGCTACGCGGCGCACATTCCGGGCTCGCCGCGCCCGCCGCAGGAGGGCGTGGACTTCTTTCTCATGATCCGGCAACCGGAGGGCTGGAAGGTGGCGGCCGTCACCAACGAAGCACTGATCCCGCCGGAGCAGCTGCCGGCGGTGCTGCGCGACTGATCGTGCGAGGCGATGATCGACGCTACGGTGGACAGTCGA
>WVYX01000274.1:646-1280 GCA_011772755.1 Gemmatimonadales bacterium | reverse complement strand
GGTAGTGACCGTGCGCTTCAGCCAGAGACATCTCGTGGAGGTCCGCCACGACTTCCAGCTCGTTGAAACCGTAGTTCGACAATTGGCAGCAGGTGCACAGTCGCCCCCGTGTGTCCACGTAGATCCGCCGCAGCTCGAACGTGTCGCACGGCTCTTCCGGGCCCGCGAACGGCGCCCCGTAGTCGAGTAGTATGCGCGTACGGCGCTGTCGGTCTCGTGCCAACGCCGCGACCTCTTCGCTGACCCGCCACCACTCCGCCGGCGGCAGGTCGCTGTTCCGGGCTGCGCTTCCCGGTGTCGGCTGCGGCAGAATGAACGAGATGCCCAGACAGCCGAGGCCCTCGGCCAGATCGACGGCTTCCCGCAGCTGGTGGCGATCGCGTCGGTCAACGACCATCGACAGGTACGTCGGGATGCGCCGGCTGGTCAGGAGGGCGACGCTCAGCAGCACTCGCCTGAAGCTGCCGCGCCCACGCTCTGCGTCGTGGACCCGCTCGTCGGCGCCCGACAGGCTCAGCCGCACCGATTCCGGTGGACAGCGATCGAGCGTCGGCATCACCCGCTGCAGGTGCCAGCCGTTGGTGACGAAGCGGTAGGGTACCCCAAGCTCGGCGAGCCCCGCGGCGATGGACTC
>WVYX01000274.1:392-548 GCA_011772755.1 Gemmatimonadales bacterium | reverse complement strand
AGTGCCGGCAGCGCAGATTGCAGTGCTCGGTGATCGCGAAGCCCAGCGACATCAGGCCCCGCTTCGCGCCCACGTCCCGCGACATCACGCGTCCGGCCTGACTAAAAGACCGTGCTCCCACCACCACCGGTGTTTCCCGTTCCCGGTATGGGTGAG
>WVYX01000274.1:0-281 GCA_011772755.1 Gemmatimonadales bacterium | reverse complement strand
GCTCGTGGCCAGATTCGGCATCCCGCGAGAGCTCCTTAGGGGAAGGACTGTTCTCGGTCATGAAGTTCTCCTGACTGCGACGAGCGCAACGCGTATGGTGGAACTCGTGGCTACTACCGAAAACGGGAACCGGGATGGCGGGGGTCACGATTGTAAAGATTACTCACCATATCGCTGCCTGGTATTAATGTCAAGAGAATCAAGCACGGCGGCGGACCAGAAGCGACCGCAACTCGGCCTTGATCGCGGCCCAGCGCGAACTGAACTCCTGGTACTCCTCC
>WVYX01000181.1 GCA_011772755.1 Gemmatimonadales bacterium | reverse complement strand
TGATCCCCGGCTGAAGCCCCACCACAGTCGATCTTGGGCGCAAGCGCCAGACCCTCACGCTGGGAGGCAGCCGCGCCGGCGAGTGCGGTGGAGACGTCGAGCCCCTGAACAACATCGATGATCGCCTTCCATTCAGCCTCACCGAACGGCGCCGGTATCGTGTCGCCCAGATCGGGCGTGAACCCGGCCGCTCCCGCCAACGCCTCCGCCTTCTTCGTCAACTGTTCGTCGGTGTACTTCCCGACGGCCCACTTAGTTGGGCGAGAGATCGAAGCCGGCCTTGGCCCAGGTCTCACCCCCCAACTCGCTGGTGAGGAAAGCCACCATTGCCTGCGTCGCCGCCGAGTCGCCAAAGGCCATCATGAAGTCCGCCCCACCTTGCATCCCTTGTGCACCGGGGAAGGCAAAGAAGTCAAAGTCCACCCCGTACTCCAGATCCGGATACTGGGCTACCACTTCCCCGCCTGCAAAGCCGGACTGCTTCACCATCATCGCCTCCGGCGGATCCGAAAACGCCTTGTAGATCGCATCCAGGAACCCTGTGCTCACCGTCCCCGTCGCTCCCCCTACCGTGTACGTCTCGTCCGACGCCCACTTCGCGTACGTCTCGTACGCCTGCACCACCCCCTCGTCGTCGTACGCAACTGACCCGTCGATCAAATCCAACACGTACTCCGGCCCTTGCTGCACCAGCAGCAGGTCCTGAACGAAGTCCGACCCCGTCCAGCCCGTCGCCGCACCGCTCTCAAACCCCATACTCCACGGCACATTGCCGTCGGCTACCATCTGCTCCACCAGCGCATCCAACTCGTCGAACGTCGTCGGCACCTCGTACCCGAACGCCTCAAACTGCACCGGGCTGTACCAGATGATCGATTTGATGTCTGCCTTCACCGGTATCGCCAGCCAGCGCCCGCTCACCGTCCCCAGGTCGATCCAGTAGCTCGCATAGTTGCCAGCATTCGCCCCCAACTGCCCCAGATCCTGCAACGGGTCCGTGTACAGCAGCGTCGGCGCCGTCGACGGCCAGAACAACAAATCCGGTGGATCGCTCTGCACCCGCGCATCCACCACCGCCAGATCTCGCGTCGCCTCGGCTACGATCTCTACACCGCACTCCTCCACGAACGGCGCAAAGACCGC
>WVYX01000331.1 GCA_011772755.1 Gemmatimonadales bacterium | reverse complement strand
TGCTATGGTACGGGTGTACCTGGCGGACCCGGCGGGTGACCCTCCGGGACCGGCCGGAGCCCCATGACCCAAGAACGCCGGTGCTACCGTACCCACTCGCAGCACAGCGCCCGAACGGACGCACCAGCGCACGTGCCTGGCAACGGACTTCTGGCACAGAACAACAGATGCCAGGGATAGCTCTTGCGCCCTCCGGCCTCGCCTGTCAAGCGGAGCTGGCATCCCGGGTACGCGCTGCAAGCCCTGCGGCACAGCGCACGACGGATCCAAGAAGTATGTGTGCGCTCGCTCACTTTCTGTAAGCTACTCCCACACAACCCGTTAACCCAGGGTGTCGCCCAGGCCGGCCACCAGGCTTACCTTTGGTCCCTTCCCATGAAGCTGCTCACCGCACAGCGACACCGGATCCCCGCGGTCGTGGCAGGCGCCTTCGTGGCGTTCGCCGTCCTGGCCGTCGTGTCTACCTACTCCGTGTTCAGCGGCGCGTTCGACGAACCCTCCCATGTGGCAGCGGGCATGGAGTGGCTCGACCGGGGGCAGTTCACCTACGAGCCCATGAACCCGCCCCTGGCCCGGGTAGCCGTCGCCCTGGGACCCTACCTCGCCGGCATCAGGTCGTTCGGGAGTGCGAACCGCTGGCGTGAGGGACGCAACATCCTGTACGCCGAGGGAGCCTATCGTCGAAACCTGGCCTTGGCGCGTCTCGGCGTGCTGCCGTTCTTCATCCTGGCGGCCGCCGTGGTGTGGCTCTGGACACGACGGCTGTTCGACGCCCCGACGGCGACCGCCGCGGTGGCGTTGTTCGCCACGCTCCCACCGGTCCTCGCCCACAGCGGCCTCGCCACCACGGACTTCCCGGTCACCGCCACCACGTTCGCGGCGCTGTACGCCTTCACGCTGTGGCTCGAGGAGCGCACGATGGCGCGGTCACTGTGGCTCGGGCTCGCCGTGGGCCTCGCGGTGCTGGCCAAGTTCTCCGCGCTGATCTTCCTGCCAGCAGGCGGGCTCGCCGTCCTGGCGCTGTGGCTCCCGGGCCGGCGCCGCGGCACCACGACCGAAGCAGCCGAGTCCGATCTTGGCTGGTCCAAGGCCATCCCCCTGGCCCTGGCGGCTGGAGGTCTCGTCGTCTGGACGGGGTATCGCTTCTCGTTCGGCTCCGGGATTAACGGCCCACCGCTGCCGGCCCCCGAGTTCTGGCGGGGGCTCGCAGATCTCATCGACAAACAGAAGGTGGGTCACGAGGCATTCCTGTTCGGTGAGATATCCACCACCGGGTGGTGGTATTTCTTCCCGGTCACACTAGCGGTAAAGACTCCCATCCCGTTCATGCTGCTCACCGCCGTGGGGACGGTCACGGCCGCACGGGCCGCCATCGGTGAGGCGCGGACCTGGCGCTCCCTGGCTCCGGTTGCCGCCGCCCTGGCCGTAGTGTTGGTGACTCTTCCCGCAAGTCTGAACATCGGCCTCAGGCACGTGTTGCTGGCATATCCTCTCGCGGCAGTGGTCGCGGGTCATGGTGCGGCGCATCTGTGGCGGAGTATTCGGGGCCGCCTGGCTAAACGTGCCGCTGTCGGGGTCCTCCTCATCTGGCAGCTGGCAGCCACCTGGCGGGCCCATCCGGACTACCTGCCCTGGTTCAACGAGTTAGCAGGCCGGGAGCCGGACCGGATTCTGGTCAACGCCGACCTGGATTGGGGGCAGGACCTGCTGCGACTGGCCGATGCCGTACGGGCCCGGGGCATCGACTCCCTGGCCCTGGCCTACTACGGCTCCGCGGATCCCTCGCAGCACCTAGCCAACGTCCGTCCTATGGCGCCCTTCGAACGGCCCAGCGGCTGGTTCGCGGTGAGTGTCGCGGTCATCAAAGGGCTCCATGTCCCAGACTGGACCGGATTCGAGTGGCTGGAATCTGTGGAGCCGGTGGCTGAGATCGGGAAGTCGATCCGCTTGTACAATCTGACGGGGGAGAAGCGGCAGTAGCGGCAGGGGCGGCTTTCTAGTTTGTGGTTTGCGGTCGGTGGTTTGTGGTAGGTGGTTGGGCCATCGCCTGGCGGTGTGGTCTCTAGTTGGGCGGACACGACCACTGACCACACGACCACCAACCAGGTCCGGAGGGGTGGCCCGCTGTAGGGGTCGGGTGGATGCGGGGATCAGGCTGCCGCCACCTTCAGGTCAGAGCATGACGCGAGCCAAGGCATGATTATGAGTGGCATCCTCGAAGCCATCTGGATCAAGCGTGCGCGCCGTGGACCGATGGACCTCCGGAGCCGCGCAACGCTGAAATCGGGCCAAGGGATCGTGGACAACGCGAACCAGGGCGGTGAATGCCAGGTGACGATCATACAGCGCGAGGTGTGGAGCGATTTGATGCGGAAGCTTGGGGCGTCATTGGACCCATCAACGCGCCGCGCCAATCTGATGTTGAGCGGCATCCGCCTGGCTGAGAGCCATGATCGTGTGTTGCAGGTCGGCGACTGCCGCATTCTGATTCGGGGCGAGACCAAGCCGTGCGAGCGGATGGAGGAGGCCTGCCCAGGGTTGCAGGATGCCATGCGCCCGAACTGGGGCGGCGGCGCTTACGGCGAGGTGCTCAACGATTGCGAGATCTCGGTGGGCGATCCCATCCGGTGGCTGGCCGAAGACGAGGGATGAGCCAATTGGCGATCAGCAACTTGCAATTCGCAATTAGCAATTCGTGAGGGCCTTGAGGCAGACACGAATTGCGAACTGCAAATCGCCTACAGAAGTGTGAAGGCTCCCAACACGGCGGTGAACGCAATGGCCGACGAGATGAAGAAACCGGATTCGGAGTGGAAACGGCAGCTCACCCCTGAGCAGTACGCGGTGACGCGACAGAAGGGCACGGAGCGCCCCTTCACCGGAGAGTATGTCGATTGCAAGACGGAGGGCGTGTACCGCTGCATCTGCTGCGGCAACCCGCTGTTCAGCTCAGAGACAAAGTTCGAGTCCGGTACGGGCTGGCCCAGTTTCTGGACTCCCGTAGCACCTGACAGCGTCCGAACCAAACCTGATGACAGCCTGGGCATGCGCCGGATCGAGATCGTGTGCAACGCCTGCGACGCTCATCTTGGGCATGTGTTCGAGGACGGGCCGGCGCCTACCGGGCAGCGGTACTGTATCAATTCGGTCGCGTTGAGACTGGAGCCTAAGGACTAAGACCCGGCCTGCATCTGCCGTCAGCTGATCACCGCTGCGGTTCGCAGTTCGCAATTCGTGTTAGTCACAGCACCTTGATGAACTGCCAATTGCGAATTGCAAATTGCCCGCTAGTGGGAGGCGACTGAGGGCTCTTATTCGGAGTTGCCACGTGGCCAGAAGCGTGTTCGCCGTCATCGCTGGCTATCTCGTCATGGGCATCGCCATCATGGTCCTCATGGTGCTCTGGCCACAGGCATCGCGAGTGCTCTCCTCGACCGGCTTCATGCTGCTGAACATCACCGCGAGGTTCGTCGCGGCAGTCATCGCAGGCTACATCACGGGGCTAGTAGCCCGCCAGGCGGAACTCAAACACGCGGCGGCTCTGGTGGTCTTCGCCACGGTGCTGGCCTTGATCAACTTCTTGCTCGCGAGCAGTCGTGAACCGCTGTGGTATCAGCTCGCCAACTTCATGGCCATGGTGCTGGGGGTGCTATGGGGCGGGTATCTGCGGGCAGCGAGGCGGGCAAGGGCGGCTGCCCGTGCTGCCGCCAGTGGCTTGAATTAAGGCGCTTTCAGCAGTTCTTTTCGCAATCCTCAGACGTCCAGTGGTAGGCTGGGATGCTGGACGAACCAACGGTGCCACAGGTCCCGGAGATTCGGCAGCCGCCGCACGAAAGGCCTTCTCGCATGCCACTCACCGCGCCCTCATTCCGACGCCTCGCGAGCGCGTCACCAGGTTCGAGGCGGTCAGGAGAGGCGATGGTTGTCTACAGCGACAGCATCGAATACGCCGAGCAGGTCATACCGCACCCGACCAGCCACTGGACCGCAGCGCGATCCCGAGTGAGCGCCGAGCTCCAACGGCTGAGCGTGAATCTGTACGGCGATAAGCCACTCCATGAGTCCACTGTGCCCAGCGATTTGCTATGGGATTATTTATTCGTCGTCGAATCTGCTCCCCGTTCCCACTACGACCTCCTCGTCGAATTGAGTCGTGAAGCAACCCCACTCCCTGACGGGGTCCTGTGCCTTGCTGGAGCGGGACAGCAGTTCCATGGTTTCAAGAACCGCCCTTGGGCGGCTTCCCCCGGCAACATTCACCTGTCCGCCCACCTGGCACCGTCACGACCGATCAGTCACGCTGGCGTCGCGTTCACGATACTGGCCGCCGTATCGGTGATCGACGTCCTGGACTCAACACCCGGCCTCCAGAACAGAGCCGGGATCAAGTGGGTGAACGACGTTCTCATCGATGGTGCCAAGGTTTGCGGGGTATTGGCATACACCCAGACCATGGACGAGACCGTCAACGCAGCGGTGATCGGCATCGGCTTGAACGTAGAGACCACACCCGCGGTCGAGCCCACACCCTCCGTACCGCGTGTCGGTTCGCTGCGAGACTTCGCGCCCGACCTGAAGACCTGCAATCAACGCGTGGCGTTCGACAAGCTCATCCAAGCACTGGACCACAACTACCGGCTGCTGGTAGATGGCCGCTACGAGGTATTGCTCGAGCGGTACCGCCGGCGATCACTAGTGATCGGTCGCCATGTCGCCATCTGCTCCGAGACATCGGGTGGGGACCCCGAAGTGATCGCCAAGGGCCGGGTCACCGCTCTGGGCGACGACCTGGAACTCTACCTGGAGGGTTTCGAGAAGCCGTTCTCCCACGGCAGATTGTTGCTCGAGCCAGAGCCGAGAGCGAATCCCGATCCGCAGGTCCGTACTCAACAGGTGAGGTGACCGTGCAATCGAATGATCTGCTCCTCATCTGCTTCTCCGCGTTCGCCGCAGTATTCCTGCTGCTGGGGGCCATGGCGATCGTCATGCGAACCTTGATCGCCGTGCTTCCGGTGAAAGCGGCCAAGGTCGATCCCGCCATTCTCGCCGCTGTTACTACAGCGGTGTCCGCCACGTACCCAGGAACCAAGATCACCAAGGTCGAGGAGATAAAGTGATTTCCGCCAAGACCGCCAAGAAAATCCGGGTGATGTTCACCCCGTTTCGCGATGGGCTGCAAAGCTCTTTCGGGGGGAAGGTGCGGCTGGAGGACTTCCTTCCGGCAATGAGAGCCTCCGTCGAGATCGGGGTTCGACACTTCGAGTTCGGAGGCGGTGCTCGCTACCAGGCCCCCTATTTCTACCTGGGTGAGGATCCGTTCGAAGACATGAAGAAGATGCGTGAGGCGGTGGGGCCGGACGTGGATCTACAGATCCTCACCCGCTCCGTCTCCGGCGTGACGCTGACGACGCAGTCCATGGAAGGGCTGCGACTGCAGGCCAAGTTGATGAAAGCCAGCGGCACGACGTGGGATCGCAACTTCGACTACATGAACGACGTGCGAAACCTGGTCAGCACGGGGAAGCCGATTGTCGATGCCGGCATGCATCACCAGGTCAGCATCGCGCTGATGGGACTGCCGTTCCACTCGGACAAGGTCCACACTCCGGAGTTCTACATCGATATCGGGAGGAGGTTGCTGGAGGGCGACACTCACATCGATAGCATCTGCTTGAAGGACGCCAGCGGCACCACCGACCCGAAGACCATCTACGACACGGCAGTCGGCTTGAAGAAGATCATGCCGCCGGAAATGCCCCTCTGGATGCACACCCACGACACCGCCAGCACGGCCGTGGCGTGCTACATGGCCGCGATCGCAGGCGGCGCGGATGGCGTCGACGTCTCGGTCAGGCCGATGGCGAGCGGTACGGTACAGCCAGACGGCCGGTCCCTGGCGCACGCGCTCAAGGGAACCGGCTACTCTCTCGATCTGGACGTATCCAAGCTGTCCAAGATCGAAGACATGCTCAACGAGTTGATGAAGGAGTACGCGTTCAACCCGACCACCACCACCGCTGATGCCCGAGTCCTCGGGTTCCCGATGCCGGGGGGTGCGATCGGGCCGAACGTGCACATGATGGTGAAAGCAGGCATCCTGGACAAATACGGTGATGTGTTGGCCGAGTTCCCCGTGGTGGTGGAAGCAGGGGGAGCGTGGACCAGCGTCACACCAGGCAGTCAACAGTATTGGCTGCAGGCGTTCAACAACGTCCTGTACGGGCGCTGGAAGAAGATCGACCCCGGCTACGGCAAGGCGGTGCTGGGCTACTTCGGCAAGACGCCGCTCCCGCCCGACCCAGAGGTGGTCAAGGCCGCTTCCGACCAGCTCAATCTGCCCGTGTTCGACGGCGACCCGCTGGAGGCCGCTCCCAAGAACGTCGAGCCAGCCAAGAAGGCCCTGGAGGAACTGGGACTGCCCGTCACCGAGCAGAACATCTTCCTGGTGCTGGCGGCCATGGTCCCCGGCAAGAAGATGGAAGTCAACGAAGGTATCCGGCTGCTGACCGGCAAACCCAAGATCGACATCCCACTCAAGGAGAAGGAGGAACCGAAGCCGGCGGCGGCTCCCGCCCCCGCGGCGGCTCCCGCCCCCGCGGCGGCCGCAGCCACCCCCACCCCAGTCATCACCGGACCGGTGACCTCCCGGTGCACGGTGGAAGAAAACGGAACTAAGCGAACCTTCCTGGTCACCCTGGAGCCCGCAACCGGGGTGGGCGTGAACCCACAGGTGGCGGCTGCCGCAGCGCCAGCCCCGGTGGCCCCCATGGCCGCCCCGGCCCCCACAGGCGGGACCCCAGTGTACTCCACCTTCGCCGGCTCCGTCGAAGTCGTCGACATCAAGGTGAGCGTAGGGGACGTCGTCACGAAGGGAGGCGTGCTGGCATCGGTCGAGGCCATGAAGGCCACACACGATATCCGATCACCATGTGACGGAAAGGTGGTGGCAATCCACGTCAAGATCGGCGATGAGATCGACTCTACCAGGCCGATCATGACCATTGCCTGAGCGCCGCGCCCGTGGAGACGATCCTCGAGCTGTTCCAGCGGTCAGGACTCGCCAACCTCAGCCTCGGCAATATCGTCATGTTCGCCGTGGCGGCGGTCCTCACCTTCCTCGCCATCACCAAGCAGTACGAGCCGCTGCTGCTGATCCCCATCGGCTTCGGAGCCGTCCTGGCCAACCTTCCGCTAGCAGACATGGGGGCATACGGCGAGGGCATTATTGCGCTGATCTACGATTCGGGCATCAAGACCGAACTGCTCCCGCCGCTCATCTTTCTCGGCGTCGGCGTGCTCACGGACTTTCGCCCGCTATTGGGGCGCCCGCTGACGTTTCTCCTCGGGGCGGCGGCTCAGCTCGGCATCTTCGCTGCCGCACTCAGCGCCGCGTACCTGCTGGATTTCAATGCCAAAGAGGCCGCATCCATCGGCATCATCGGCGGTGCTGACGGCCCAACGTCGATCTTCCTCACCAGCCAGTTGGCGCCTCACCTCCTGGGTCCCGTAGCCGTTGCCGCCTACAGCTACATGTCCCTGGTGCCGATCATCCAGCCGCCCATCCTGCGGTTGCTCACCACCAAGAGCGAGCGGGCCATCGACATGCCCCAGGCGATCCCGGTCTCCAGGAAAGCCGTGATCCTGTTTCCCCTTGTAACCGGCATTATCGCTGCGCTGGCCGTCCCTTCGGCCACACCGTTGATCGGCATGCTGATGTTCGGCAATCTGCTGCGAGAATGCGGCGTGACCGAGCGGCTGCGGAAGACCACTGGAGGAGCGCTGATTGACGTCGTCACCATATTCCTGGGCATCGCTGTCGGCGCCACCATGGACGCGGAGAACTTCTTGACGCACCGCACCATCCTGATCCTCATCCTCGGTGCCCTGGCCTTCTCGTTCAGCACCGCCGGCGGCATTCTCTTCGCGAAGCTCATCAACCTGTTCCTTCGGAAGAAGATCAATCCCTGCATTGGTGCGGCGGGCGTATCCGCCGTACCGATGGCTGCTCGCGTGGTGCAGCGCTTCGTCTCGGAATCCACGGAAGGGAAGGTGAACCCCCTAATGCCGGCCATGGGACCGAACGTGGCCGGCGTCATCGGCTCAGCCGTAGCGGCGGGCGTCTTCCTGACACTGTTGGGCTGATGTCGCCCCGGGGCGCCGTGACCAGGCGGCGCCCCGTTACACTGGCGGATCGATGCCGCCTGACTGCCCCACCTGCACACCCTGGCAGTGCCTCTCGGCTAGCGGCTGTGATATTCGACCTTGACCGCTGAGCAGCCACGGGTTCTCCTGTTGGGGACCGCTTGCCCGGAGCGGGCGAACCTGTGACTGATGCACAGAGGACCTCACGCTGATATGGGTGCCCCAGCTGCCGCCAAGCCGGCCCCCCTGTTCGTCGAGCTCGACCGCACGGTGGTGCAGACCGACCTGTTTTGGGAAGCGGTCGTACAATGCGTGCAACAGCGGCCGCTGGCAGTCCTGCTCCTGCCAATATGGGCGCTGCGCGGTCGCCGATTCCTGTCCAGACGACTCGCGGACTGGGTGAGCCTGGATGCGGGCGCCCTGCCCTACCGAGAGGCAGTAGTACGCGTCGTCGCCAAGGCCCACGCCGACGGTGCGCAGATCGTGTTCCTCACCGCCCAGGACCCACGGCTGGCCCAGGCAGTCACCCACCAGCTGAATCGCGATTCGACCGTTCTGGTACTGGATACCAGCGGTCCCCAGGAGCCACTGGCCGCAATCCGTCGATACCTCGACGCGGGCGAGTTCGACTACGTAGGAGACGCCAGGCATGATGCGCCCGTTTGGCGCGAGGCACGCACGGCGTACACCATCGGCCCGGTCAAACCTGACCCGCATGACCCGGGGCGGCTCAGCACGGTCGAGTCCGTCGCGCCGAACCCGTCGGGCCTCAGAGCGCTGATCAAGGCACTCAGGATCCATCACTGGGTGAAGAATCTGCTGCTGTTTCTACCATTCCTGATGGCGCACGAGATCGGCAGGCTCGACACGTGGCTCACGCTGTCTGCCGCCTTCATCAGCTTCTCGCTCCTGGCCTCGAGCGTCTACATCACCAATGACCTATTGGATCTCTCGGCTGACCGTCGACACCCGTCAAAGCGACACCGGCCCTTTGCTGCCGGAGCGGTCGAGATCCCGGTCGGCATCGGTTTCGCAGGCGGGCTCCTGATTGCCAGCTTCGTGATCGCCGGACTTCTCGTGTCCGTCCCCTTTGCAGCCATGCTGGCGCTCTACGTCCTCCTCACGACGGCGTACTCATTCTACTTCAAACGAGTCCCGATCCTGGATGTGCTGGTGCTTGCCGGGCTCTACACGCACAGAGTGCTCGCCGGTGGCGTGGCCTCGGCGACCACGGTGTCGCCGTGGCTGCTGAGCTTCGCGACGTACTTCTTCCTGAGCCTCGCCATGCTGAAGCGGTACACCGAGCTGCGACAGTTCGAGGAGCGAGACACCGACCCCGCGCGATTGAACCGCGGCTACATCGGTGGTGACATCCGGATGCTCCGCAGCCTCGGGGCAGCCAGCGGATACCTGTCGGTGCTGGTGCTAGGGCTCTACCTCCACAGCGACAAGGTCATGTTGCTGTACTCGCGGCCGGGGGCACTCTGGCTCCTCACACCGCTGCTCCTCTACTGGGTGACGCGGATCTGGTTTCTCGCCCACCGCGGCAAGGTGGACGACGATCCCATCGTGTTCGCTGCCCGTGACTGGCCGAGCTATCTCGTCGGCGCGCTTGCGGTGGTGATCATCGCCTTCGGGGCGCTGTAGTGTCGCGAGTCGGAAGTCCGCGACAAATCGCAACATCGGTAGGTTCTTCCAGGCGGTGCCGTACCGGCGGACTCGACGCCCGTGCCGCCAGGCCATCGGCCTGGCTACGACCCGTTCGGGGCCGTGACCGTCGGTACCTACGCGCCTTCCGGAACCTACCGATGCGTGCGATTTGCAACGAACTTCTGGGACAGCACGCTGCCAGGTAGCTGGAGACGGGAGATCGAGGGCATGCCCGCGCACAGCCTCTCCCTGGTCCGCGAAGACGCAACGCCAATGCCAGTGGTGCCCGCGGGCCCCCGCTACCAGTCGTGGGGCCGCTACCCGCGGGTGGCACGGCAGGACGTCCTGCAGATCGTTTGGCGGTGCGACGTCCCGCGCTGGGATACGTTGGACCGTTCTGTGTTGCCGTTCGGACAGGGGCGGAGCTACGGCGACAGCTGTCTCAACGAGGGTGGGGTACTCCTCGACGCGTCCGGGCTACGACGGTTCATCTCGTTCGATCATGATCACGGCATTCTTGCGTGCGAAGCGGGCGTGACGCTGGCGGAGATTCTAGCAGTCACCCTGCCGCGGGGGTGGATCCTTCCCGTCATTCCCGGTACCAAGTTCGTGTCGGTGGGCGGCGCGATCGCCAACGACATTCACGGCAAGAACCACCATCGGGCCGGCAGTTTCGGCTGCCATGTGCGGAACCTGGAACTCCTCAGATCCAGCGGCGAGCGGATGACCTGCTCGCCCGAGTCACACAGCGATCTGTTCGCGGCGACAGTCGGCGGGCTCGGACTCACAGGCCTCATCCTCTCGGCGGAGCTGCAGCTCGCAAGAGTGGGGACCGCCCTGCTAGAGGTGGAGCGGATTCGATTCGGACAGTTGAACGAGTTCTTCGAAATCAGCGAGGAGTCCGACGCAACCTGCGAGCATACCGTGGCATGGATCGACTGTCTGGCCGGTGGCCGCAAGCTCGGACGAGGCGTGTTCCACCGGGCCAACCACGTGCAGCAGACCGTGCCGGCCGGTGTCAGGACGCGCGGTACCGTGGCGCTGAGCGTGCCGTTTTACGCACCGCGCGTGCTGCTGAACCGATACACCATGAAGGCGTTCAACACGTGCTACTACGGTGGGCAGTTCACCACTACCCGCAAGCGGCTCACCCCGTACGAACGATTCTTTTTCCCCCTCGACAGCGTGCGGAACTGGAATCGCGTCTATGGTCGCCCAGGGTTTCTCCAGTATCAGTGCGTCGTACCGCCGCGCGTAGGCAGGGACGCGATCAGGGAGATCCTCGAACGGACCGCGCGCGCCGGACGCGGCTCGTTCCTCGCAGTCCTCAAGCAGTTCGGACAGCGGGCGTCTCCGGGACTCTTATCGTTCCCCCGTCCCGGCTTGACGCTGGCACTGGATTTCCCGTTCCAGGGTCGTCCCACCCTGGCACTGTGCGATGACCTGGACGCCGTGGTGGCACAGGCTGGTGGCGCCGTGTACCCGGCGAAGGACGCCCGCATGTCACCGGAACATTTCGCCCGTTACTACCCAACCTGTGATGACTTTCTCAAGCACATGGATCCCCGGTTCTCCTCCAGCTTCTGGAGGCGGGTGACCGGCGCCACGGACTAGCATGGAAAACGTCCTCATCGTCGGTGCCACCTCGGCCATCGCCCAGGAGACCGCAAAGTGTTTTGCCCGCTCGGGCGCGGCGCTTTTTCTCGTGGGGCGGAGTCCCGACAAGCTTCAGGCCGTTGCGGACGATCTATCGGTGCGAGGTGCATCGAAGGTGGGATCGTTGGCGGTAGATCTGACCCAGACGACGCGCCATCCGGAGATCCTGCAAGGGGCCAGGGCATTCCTGGGACGGATCGATGGCGTGCTCATAGCACATGGGACATTGCCGGCGCAGGAGAGAGCGGAGCGGGACCGAGAGTACGCGGCCGATGCGCTCGAGGTGAATCTCGTGAGCCCGGTATCGATCCTCACGGTTCTCTCCTCCTACTTCTACGAGCAAGGAACGGGGTGTATCGCGGTCATCACCTCAGTGGCAGGGGACCGCGGCCGCCGGAGCAACTACGTCTACGGCGCCGCGAAGGGCGGGCTGGCACGCTTCCTCGAAGGGCTGCGGGCCCGGCTGGCGCCGGCGGGCGTCCGGGTACTGACCGTCAAACCCGGATTGGTCGACACACCGATGACGGCGCACCTGCCGAAGAACCTGCTGTTCGCCTCGGCCGAGCGAGTCGGAAAGCGGATCCACCGAGCCATGCTGCGGGGTCAGGCGGTCGTCTACATCCCGTGGTATTGGCGCTGGATCATGCTGGTGCTTCGGTCGATCCCCGAGCCCTTCTTCAGGCGCCTCCCTCTCTAGCGGACGCCTCGAACAGCATCCACCCACGTGCCACACGTTGCGGCGTCGAACGGCAAGGTCCATCCGGCATCGGCCGGCAGCTGAGCACCGGCCACACACGACTCCCGATCAGTGGCCGCGGCGCAGGCAGGCGGTCCGTTCAGGGCGTAGGATTCACGAAGCGCATCCGCAACGCGCTCCTGATTGAAACCCCTGCGCACCGACTCGCACAGGAGAGCCATCGCCTGAGTCCCGTCACCCACATGCGCGTACGCGCGGGCCAGGAGGAAGGTGATCCCGGGGTTCACTCGGTTGAGATCGTCGGCCACCCGGAAGTTCGTCTCGGTATGCCTCCGTAGCTCTTCGAGTGACGGTGACCGCCAGGGCGCCAATACCTCGACAACCTCCTCCCATTTTCCAGACTGGCCGAGAATATTGGCGAGGGCAGCCGCAGAGATGGGCGAGTCCGGTACCAGCCTCACTGCCTCACGTGCTCGGCTCTCCGCCTCATTCAGGTCACCCATGGGCGCGGCAACCCATTGGGCGTAAAGGATCAGCTTGTTCGCCCGCTGCAAGCGATTCAGCTGCTCGTCCGAAAACAGATAGAGACGGCGCAGCTGGGCAAAGGGGTCCCCATCCCGGCCGGCGTGCGCCGCAGCCGACCGCCCGAGCATGACCAGCACCACGACCACGGCGGTTACGAGGACCGCCTTGGTTGTGCGACCAAGTTGGGAGCGGACGAGGCGGGAGACGCCATAGCCCGCCACGGCCGCCACGGCGACGGCGGGAAGATAGATCCACCGCTCCTGCGTCAAGAGCACGTTGGTTCCCAGGGTGCCGGAGATGTTGTCGACGCGCAACAGCGGCGAGAACGACAACAGGAAGAAGCCCGACCAGAAGGCGATGAAGGGATTCCATCTCCAGAGGAAGGCGATCGCCGCCAGGCAGACGACCACCGCGAGCGCGATGTAGGTGAGGGGGTTGCCCAGGGGAGTACTCACGACGTTGATGAGCCGCGGGTTCAGCTCCGGATAGTCGGCACCGAGGGGCAGCACGATCCGCGATATGTGGATGAGGATCCCCTTGAGCGCGCCGAGCGTCAGGGTGAGGGGCGTGTGCGCCGCGGCATACCCCACGGAGGGCGGCGGCAGATGGATGACACCGAACCGCCAAACGAGATACGCAGCCAGGGCACCCCACACCGGCAGGGTCCACCTAATTCTCCTGAGCGGGACGCCATCCGCGAAGTGGCGGTACAGCACGAGCAAGACGAGCACCGCTGGGAGCGTGATCCCCATTTCCTTGCTCAGGACCGCCAGGAGGTAGAGCAGCACTGTCAGTCCGACCTTCCACCTGCTCGCGCGCTCCGGCTCGCGCAGTGCCGAATCGAAGACCACCAGCCCGAGCACGTAGAACAGAGGAAAGACGACATCGGCCCGCGCCGCCGGTTCCGTCGCGGCGAATGCGTGGACGGGATGCAGCAGGAATACGAGCCCGGCGACGCCACCTGTGAGTCGGTCCCGGCTGATGCGGAAGCAGAGCAGCGCCACGAGCAACGCGTTGAGTCCATGGAGCAGCACCTGACTCAGGTGGTAGAGCAGATCCCGGTCTCCTGCGAACCGGTACTCCATCCAGAACAAGGCGTTGGTGATGGGGCGATAATACCCGGATTGGTATGGCACACCGTGGGTGATAGCGCCCTCGAAGAAGTCGGCGGTCCAGATCCGCGCCAGCCCGCCCAGGTCGCGCACGAACGCATTCTGGTAGGTGAGGAACCGGCCATCGCTGCTCATCGGCAACCGCAGTGCGCCATGGTAGGTGACCAAGGCCAGCACCATGAAGCCCACAACCACCCCGACCCGGACTGCCGGAGTTCTCAGTCGCCCTGAGAGAGGTGTGTCAGCCATCGGCTTTCAGCCGTCAGCCATCAGTCTTCAGCGCGCATTCTGCAATTCGCAATTAGCAGTTCGTGAGGATGCCGTAACAGACACGAATAGCGAACGGCGAATTGCGAGTCGCGGCGCAATCAGCTCAACGCTGCCGGCTGAGGGCTGATGGCCGAAGGCTTCAGAATCAGCGCTCAGGGTTCCAGCCCCGCGTTGTAACTCATCATGAACTCCACGAACTTCGCGATAGCGATCATATCGCCGCCCACATAGCGGATGCTGTGGGCGTCGGTCCGCTCGACGATCGGCAGATAGGCCAGGAGCTGGGACGGCCGGTAGTTCTTGAAGCGCACGTCGAGCGTCACCGGCGTCGAGAGCACAAAGGGCTTGAAGTCATCCAGTCGCCGGAGGGCCCGGGCGACCTTCTGTTCAATGAGATCGTAGGCTGCCTGCGGAGTGCGGGTCTTGGCCGAGTGGAAGCTGTAGTTCCACTTGACCACTGCTCCCTCGATGTCACCCAGCAGCGCCTGGGCCTCGGCGACAGCCGCATCGCCACCGGAGATCATGATCACCGGCACGCCGAAATGCCCTGCGATTGCCGCGCTGATCCCCGCTTCGGGCACGGAACGCCCGTTGAGCCTGATGTCAGCCAGGCGCCCGCTCGAGATGGTATGAGCCCGGACTCCCTCCGGATTGGTCGTGCCGGCGTGATACCCCAGGAGAATGACGGCATCGAAGGTGGAGTCGATGCCTTGCATCATCATGAGCGGCCGAGGCCACGACCGCACGACCAGCACGTCGTTGGGGAGCTTCTCAAGCAGCAGGTTCTCCCCGTTGCCGTGGGAGTCGCTCACCAGAATCTCCTGGACTCCCGCCGCTAGCGCGGCGCGAATCGCTGCGAGCACCTCCTGGGTCATGAACTCCCGAAACCGCCCGTACTCGAACCCGGAGGGGCCCAGCTGGTCACCGGTAACCACACCAACCACGCCTTCCATGTCCGCCGAGATATAGAGCTTGAGCCCCCGGCCTTGTGCCAAGGCCGGAGTGCTTCCCACGAGCGCCAGTAAGAGACCGGCGAGAACGCTGTACCCGCATGGCAGCCGCATGTCGATCACCCTCCTCAGCCTCAGTTCCGATCCAACTCGATGGACCCACTCTCCGAGAGAGAGCGTCTGAGCGATTCCTCAGTTGCCACGCTACTAGTCTTCCAGAGTGAATCCGATCTTGAGGACCACCTGCCACTGGGTCAGCGCGCCCTCCTCGATGTGGCCCCGAATCTCCCGTACTTCCAGCCAGCGCATGTTGCGCACCGTCTTCCTCGCCCGGGCAAGGGCGTTCTCAACGGCGCCCTCAATGCTCTCGCCAGATGTCCCAACGAGTTCAGTGGTCTTGTAGATGTGGTCAGGCATCAGCTGTCCTCCGCGCATGTTCAAGGGGAGTGCACGGACATGGGCAAGCGCCCGTGGCGGGTCCGTGCCAGCGCCCGAAGAATAGGACACTCACACTCCCGTGACCAGCACGTAGGGGCGCAGCCATGCTGCGCCCCTACGATCACGGCGCCGCCAGTAGCGCCGGCTCTTGCCCAGCGACACGAGCCTCGGCATGTTACCGCACCACGCGCCCAGCGATCGAGCATTGACCCCTCCGTTCCCGGTTCCACTCACGAGGGCCGCCAGTCCTCGCGTGGCGATGCGCCGACGGCTCACCCGCTTCACGTTGGCGTTTCTCTGCATTACTGCCGCCGGCACCGGCGGCTACATGATCCTGGAAGGCTGGAGCGTCGCCGAATCGCTGTACATGACCGTCATCACCCTGTCGACCGTGGGTTTCGGCGAGGTGCGACCGCTATCCGCGGCAGGGCGCATCTTCACCACGGGTCTCATCGCAGCAGGGGTCGGCGCGGTGGCGTATCTCTTCGCGGCAATCTCCCAGTACATCGTCAGTGGCGAACTCACGGGGGCCCTACGGAAGACGCGTATGCAACAGCGCATCAACGCCCTTAGCGGGCACTACATCGTTTGCGGCTTCGGCCGCGTAGGCCAGCAGATCCTGCTCGACCTCCAAGGGAAGGGCAAGCAGTGCGTGGTGGTAGACACCTCCGCAGGGCCGGAGGAGGGAGCGGGCCAGCTGCTGTGGGTGACCGGCGACGGGGCAGACGACGCCATACTGCACCGTGCGGGAGTCGAGCGTGCCGCGGGACTGGTTGCGGCAACCGGGGATGACGCCGCCAACCTGTTCATCACGCTGAGCGCACGCTCATTGAACCCAGACCTGCCGATCGTGGCCCGAGCGAATCTCCAGTCCAGTGAGCCCAAGCTCCTCCGGGCCGGTGCCACCCACGTCATCTCGCCTCACACGATCAGCGGCCGACGAATCGCGCGGCAGCTGCTCTATCCGTCGGTTACCGACTTCCTCGACGTGGTGATGCATTCAGGTAGCCTCGAGCTGCTACTGGAAGAGTGCCGCGTACGCGAGGGTAGCGATCTGCACGACAAGACCGTGGAAGAGGCACACGTGAGGAGACGGACGGGCGCCAACGTCCTGGCCGTGCGTCGCCACGACCAGGGGGCGATTCTGACCAACCCGCCTGAGGAGATGCGCTTCGAGCCGGGGGATGTGCTGATCGCGCTTGGCACCCGGAGCCAGCTGCAGGAATTGGATAGGCTTGCGGGCAACCCCGTGTGACTTTCCGCACCGGGGCACCCGGAGGAGTGAATCGGCGAGCGCGACGGTGAGGCTGGCAGGTGGGATTGAACAGTCCGAAGCGGGGGAGTGCCATGGTGCCTTGCTTCGGCTCGCAGGTACCTAACACAACCTTCGCCGCGCTCGCCGATCGAGATCTCAATGAGCATGGTGGGCGGCAGGGTTGAGCCCACCGCCCGTCGATGCCGGTTCCCTACTGCTTCGCCTTCTCTCCCAGCTCCCGGATGTAGGCGACCAGTGCGGCGATCTCTTCGGGAGTTAGCCGCTTGCCATACCCCGGCATCGTCTTCCTACCCTTGGCGATCACCTCGGTGAGCTGGTCATCCGTGCGCCCCTGCTGAAACTCCGCCTTGGTCAGATCCGTGGGCCTGGGATTGAGCGCTACGGCCGCCGGCCCATCACCCTCGCCAGCTTTACCGTGGCAGGCGACGCACTCCTTGGCATAGATCTCGGCGCCACTGGGCACCGCGGTCCCAGTAAGTGTCGGATCGCTCGAGGCCAGCCGCGCCAGCACCCGCTGTTCGCCCTCGGCCTCCGACTGGGCGACCCGCTTGGCTCCGCCTTTGAGAAAGTCGAGGACCGCCGCGGCCTCATCGTCCGTCATGCGAGCGAGAATCATCATGTCCACCATGATCGATTCCCACTGGTCCGCCGTGTACCGGTTGGCGGGTTGGACCATGTGACAGTTGCCGCAGGTCTGTGACCAGATCTCGACCCCTGAGCGCTGCTGCGCTGCNNATAGTCATCCTCATGGTCGGCCCCCTCTAGAAGCTCATGGTGAACTGGGCAATGACGTCGTCATTGTCCGAATCAAAGCCGGCCTTCTCGTCGTTGTGATGGTAGGCGAGGCGGATCGCCGCGCTGGCCGAAACGTAGAAGCTCGCTCCGAACGACAGCCGCCAGGCGTCTGAATCGTCACCGGGCATGTCACGCATGCTGAACCGCACGACCGGCTCGAACCGCCGCTGGATCAGGTAGGCCGCCTGGGCGTACCCACCCTTCTTAGTGAGGTCTCCGCCGACGGCATCTTGACTGGCCAGCACGCCCTCGGCGCGCAGCTCCAGCGCCCGGTAGCGGAACGCGGCATCGACCCCGAACATCGCGAGGTTGAGGTCGTTGACCGGATCGTAGCTTCCGTAGTACCCCGAGGCACCGAAGTCGAACCCCTGCGGTGCCAGCTCGATCCCGAGCCTACCGCCCACCGACTTGCCATCATCCCGAACACCATCGAACTGGTCGCGCAGCTCCTCGTCGTCGCCTGGGCGCATACCCCGGATGCCCGTGCAATCGACGCAACCCAGACCGTTTACGACGAACGCGTCGTAAGTAACGCGAGCCCCGGATGTTCCCACCGGTGCGCCGCCCGACAGCCAGATGCCGACGTCGCTGTAGGTCTGCGGGAAGATGTCGCGGAACCCGTGGGGGCGATCCGGCATCTTGTTGATCCACGTCGGGTGCAGATCCTTGTTGAACCGACCGAACGGCACGATGAACTTGCCGCCCGAGATCCGCAGATTCCTGATGCCGGTGTACGAGATGTACCCGTACTCCAGTGCGATCTCACCCCCGCCATGCTCGTACTCCACCTCCACCGCCGCGAAGACGTCTTCGACCAGCTTGCCAAGCGCGATGATGTTGAAGTGGTGATTGTCGAAGAAGAACTCGCGGTCATCCGAGTTCACGTCGCCAAGGACGATCTCAAGGTCGGCGTACCCCGTGACCATGAGGCCCTGGCCCAACGCCGGTTGTGGCGCCGCCACGAGCACTGCAGCCAAGGCGCCTCCTGCCACTGTCGATAGCCACCGCATGCGTACCCCTCCTGCTGGTGTCGTTGGCACACTGAACCTCAAAGGGAATAACCCCAGGCTGCTGGCAATGCAGGATGCGTACCACCGCGACAGGCACACCTAAGTCATTGCCGCAGTGCAGGTTACGGTGATCACCCGACGCTCGAGGCACAGGGGTGATGGGCCAAATGCCCCGCCCAGGTGGGGCATTTCCGTCGCCCAGCGGCCGCCGCCGCTACCCAGCTATGTCTAACGCCATTTTTTTCCGGCACTTGCGCGGGGGTATCGATCTTGCTACTCGTGATTAAACGGGACAGGTTTTGGGGGAAATCACCCGGTCCGCCCCGGGGACCGACCCGACCGCCAGGCGGCACTGCCAGACGGCCGCTGCGATCGGGCCGCAAGTACCTGAAAGCAGGTGAATCGGTGGCCTTCAATACGCACTGCCGTCGCGATGCACCAAGGAATCGGGACTGTTCAGCCCAGAGCGCACGGGTCCGATGGGCTCTCTGCACACAGCCAGGCACTGGGCGACCGCGGCCGAGGGCAAGCCAATAGCATGTCCCAGGAATCCCGACGAGGAGCTAGACGGCCCGCGGGACTGCGGGGACGCATCCTCCTCTGGTTTCTCGTCCTGTCGCTGGTACCCCTGTTTGTGTCGAACACGGTTGGGTACCAGGTGACCCGGCGCATTCTCGAGGGCCAGGTACAGCGCTATCTCGCGGCGTTGGCGGGCGCCCAGGCACACCAGATCGCGAGCGAATTGGAACGGCACCACCTGTACCTGGATGCCGTGGCGGCGGGCGAGGACTTCTTGGCAAGCGGCGTCCCCCTAGCTGCGGCGGAGATCCGAGCGGGCCGGCGCCAGGCCATCCCCGTGTCGGCGCTCCACGAGTACCTCGACCGGAAGCTGGCAGAGCTCGAGTCGCTGAGCGAGCTGTTCCTCATCGATTCGACCGGCTTCGTGGTGGCAGCAACGCGGCATGCCCGGGTCGGCACAGACCTGTCCGACTCCGAGGTGTTCCGGCGGGCCCACGGGAGTCGCTTCTTTACCGACCGGTGGGCCACCCAGGCGAGTCTCTCCGGCCCAGTTTACCTGCTGGCGACCCCCATCCGCGATGGTGCAGGAAGCCGGATTGGCGTGCTCGCGGGAACGGTCGGCCTTGGGGGGGTCACGGACTTCCTCCGGATACCCCCTCACCTCGCGGAGGACGTTCACACCTATGTCGTGGACCAGCGAGGGTATCCCCTGATCGTGCCCCACCTCCACGAGTCGTTGGAGTATGGCGAGCCATTCCCCTCACCCCTGGTTGAAGAGCCGGTGGGCTCCATTGCCCGGTACCGGAACTACGAAGGCGTCGAGGTCCTTGCCACCTCGGTAGCGATGCCCGGGCTCCCGTGGCTGTATATCGCCGAGCAGCCCGTGGCGAGCGCGTTTGGGCAATTGCGGTCGCTGGCCTTGCTCGCGGCGGTACTCGAGGTGGCGTTCGCCCTCATGTTGGTGGCGGTGGTGTGGGTCGTCGCCCGATCGATTGTTGCCCCGCTGCGGCGTCTCGTCTCGGCGGCGGAACGGATTCGCGGCGGCGAGCTCGGTGTCGAGGTCGCCATCGATCGGCAGGACGAGCTAGGAGACCTGGGGAACACTTTCAATCAGATGTCCCGGGAACTCAAGACATCGGCGCAACAGATCCAGGAACTCCACGATCAGGAGATGCGCCGTGCGGCCCAGTTGGCCTCGGTCGGGGAGCTAGCGTCTGGCATTGCACACGAGATCAAGAACCCACTCGTCGTGGTGGCAAGCGGGGTCGACCTGTTGTCCGGGCAACTGCAGGGCGATTCGCAGAAGCAGAACATCCTGGCTCAGATTCGGGCACAACTCCGCCGAATCGAGTCAGCCATCCGGGACCTCCTGAGCTACGCCCGCCCAAAGGAGCTCCGGCTGGTGTGGGCCGATCCTCAGCAGCTGGTGGACCGGGTTGTTGGACTCGTCGGGGCGCAAGCCGACGCGGCGAGCGTGCGCATCGAGAAGCGTCAGGCTGGAACGGTCCCGCAGATCCGGGTCGATCCGGAACTCATGACGCAAGCGCTGGTCAACCTGGCACTCAACGGGATTCAGGCCATGGGACCGGGAGGGCTGCTCTCGGTATCCACCGAGTCCACAAATGGCGGGGTTCGCATTTCCGTATCGGATACGGGAGCTGGAATCCCGATGGAGCAGCGGGAGACGATCTTCCGGCCATTCTACACGACCAAGCGCCAGGGCACCGGTCTGGGCCTTGCCATTAGCCGGGGAATCGTGGAGCGGCACCGTGGCCGCATCGAAGTCGAAAGCGAACCTGGTGAAGGATCTACGTTCAGACTCGTGTTCACACCGGCCGAGCAGGAGCCGCCAGAGTCATGAAGGCGCAATCCTTGATTGGGATCGTGGATGACGAACCGTTGATCCGCGACTGGCTCAGCGAGCATCTCGGTGCAGCCGGATACAGCGTGGTCACGGCAGCGACCGGCAGGGACGGCTTGCGCCTCGTTCAGGAGAGGAACCCGGCGCTGATGCTCCTCGACCTGCGTCTCCCTGACGCTGACGGAATCGAGCTCCTACGACGCTACCACGAGATCGATCGGGAACTGATCATTGTCATTGTCACCGCGTACGGCGAGATCGAAACGGCGGTTCGCGCTGTAAAGGCAGGTGCCTACCAGTTCCTGCAGAAACCCATCGACCTCGACGACCTCCTCATCACCATTGAACAGGGGCTCGAAGCCCGATCCTTGCGCCAGCAGGTAGCGGGCCTGAGAGAACTGCACCGCTGGCAGTTTGCCCACGTAGAGCTGGTGGGGCGCTCCGCGGCGATGCGGGAGATTGCCGAGACCGTCGAGAAGATCGCCCGCACGGAGTCAGCCACAGTGCTCCTCCAGGGTGAGAGCGGCACCGGAAAAGACGTGGTGGCCCGGGCCATTCATGCCCGGAGCGCTCGTAGCGGTCAGCCGTTTCTCGAGATCAACTGCACCGCGCTTCCAGAGCAACTGCTGGAGTCGGAGTTGTTCGGCCACGAGCGGGGAGCGTTTACCGATGCCCGGGAACGCAAGAAGGGGCTGGCAGAGCTGGCCGACGGAGGAACGCTATTCCTGGACGAGATCGGCGACATGCCGTCCAGCGCCCAGGCGAAGCTGCTCCGATTTCTGGAAAACGCCAAGTTCAAGCGCTTGGGGGGCACCACCGATCTCAGCGTGGACGTTCGGGTGATCGCCGCCACGAACCGCGACCTCGATCGGGCGGTGGAAGAGAGCACATTCCGGAAGGACCTCTACTACCGCCTGAAGGTGATTCCGGTCTACCTCCCGCCGCTCCGCCACCGACCCGAGGACATTGCTCCACTCGCCGTATTCTTCATGGAGCGCCTCTCCCGGGATCTCAAGCGCGGCCCTACTACTCTCCTGCAGGACACGATCGCTATCCTGGAGGCGTACTCATGGCCCGGCAACGTCCGGGAGTTGCGCAACGTGCTCGAGCGCGCGCTAATCCTGGAGGACGCCGAAGAGATCCGCCCGCACCACTTGCCGGGAGAGATTCGGGGCACCGGGACTGCCCGAGCCACCGGGAACCATGCGATTCAGCTGCCTGCCGACGGTGTCCGCGTCGAGGAGGTGGAACGTGATCTCATTCGCCAGGCGCTCGCCCGCACCGGGGGCAACGTGACCCAAGCGGCGAAGCTCCTTGGACTCAGCCGGGACACACTCCGGTACCGGCTCGAGAAGCACGGCATCAGTGGGCAGGGTGCCGTGGCGGGTGAGCCGTAAGACAGCGATGTGATTCCTGGGTTTAGTCGCGCGTTTGACACGAGGGGCGGCTCCGGCCATGCCGGGGCACCCCTCGCATTCCTCACACGCACCGACCGGCGTTCGGCGACGCCGGGCCAGTGGGCCGGATCTACTGGCTCAGAGAGCCGGTGAAGAGGTAATCGTTCGCCGCCACACCTGCGTGGCATCCCTGGCATCCGGCCACCCTGCCCGATGCCTCAACCGTCCCGTCCGCCAGGCGTTTGAGGAAGAACCAGTCGTTGTGCTCGGGGTTGTAGCCCACGGCAGCCTTGTACATCACCGTCACAGCCGCCAGGGCGCTATCGGGCATATAGTTCTCCTTCACCACGATGGCACCCGCCGGCATGGTGCCTGCCTTGTTCGTCAGGGCGTCCAGGGCCAGCTCGTTCAGGTAGGTCGTGAGCAGCATGCCGTGCGGCTCGGTGCCCTGATAGAGCTGACCCTTGTCCGGCCACAACGTCCAATTCGCGGCGTAGCCGGCCCCCTCCAGGTGGGCCCACAGTGCCGCGGCGGTGGTGTCGGGGACGGCGACGCCTGCCCCGGCCTCCTCACCGGCTTCCTGCTCCGCCCCAGCACACGCCAGACCGGCACTCAGCACGCCGACCACCGCAAGCCTGCCAATGGTGCGGAAGGACATGGCTCCTCCTAGGGAATCGAAGTATCGCATGCCAAACCGAGCAGTCGACCTGCCGGTTCCTCAGTTCGCCCGGGGAAGACGCTCAGGCAGGTCGGCGACCACGTAGACCATAACCGCCATCGTCGCCACGCAGAGCGCCATCTCACGGGGATCCAACTTATCGATTGTATCCGCGTCGGTGTGATGATACCAGAAGTAGCGGGAGCCCTCGACCCTCAGTCCCATCCCGGGCACGCCGGCGCGCATCAGCGGGCCGATATCGGCACCACCGCCACCTCGCGTCACCGTACCGGCCTCGATGCGGTCGAGCAGCCGTCCCACCTGCGCCACGATGGCAAAGGCTTCGTCAGATCCGGAAAAGCCGAACCCGGACGGCTTGAACACCCCCGCATCAGATTCCATAGCGAGTACGTGGTTCTGTACTTCATCCCCGTGGGCATCCCGGTATGCCCGACCGCCACGGAGGCCGATCTCTTCGTTGGTCCACAGCACGACCCGCAGCGTCCGACGGGGCCGTAGACCCAACCGCTGAATCAGGCGGACCGCCTCCCACGCCGCTACACTGCCACCGCCGTCATCCATGGCGCCCTGTCCCACGTCCCAGGAATCGATATGGCCACCCAACACCACCACCTCTTCCGGGTGCTCGGACCCGACGACCTCGGCGATCACGTTGCGTGAAGGTGCGTCGGGCAGCATCTGGGCTTCCATCTTGAGCCGCACCACCACCCGCTCACCCCGATCCTGGAGACGCTGCAGCAACTCCGCGTCCTCCACGGTTACGGCGGCAAACGGGATCCGCCGCACGCCCGGGCTGTAGCCCATCGCTCCGGTGTGCGGCGTCTGCAATGAGTGGGGGGTGACCGAGCGAAGCAGCGCGGCCACCGCACCGGCCCGGGCAGCCGCGACGGCACCACGCCCCCGATACTGCACCGTCCGCCCATAGGTGGTGAACGGCACGTTGAACAGCACGATCTTCCCCTCCGCCTGGTCCCGACGCGCTTCGAGACCCTCGAAGCTGCTCACCACCAGCACCTCGGCGGTGACCCCCTCTGGCGGAGTCCCGACGCTTCCCCCAAGACCGAGCATCGGCAGGTCACGGTGACGTGGTTGCAGCAACTCGACTGACTCGCTGCCCCGCACCCAATGCGGCACCATCACTTCCTCACCGCGCACGTTCTCCAGGCCATCGCGCCGCATCTCCTCGAGAATCCAGTCCAGCGCCCGCTCGAGGTTGTCGCTACCGCTGAAACGATGCCCGAACTTGTCCACCAGGAGGGCCAGCCGTTCGTAGGCCGAGCTGTCCGCCAGCGCCGCGTCGATGATGCGGTCAGCGACGCCGCGGTAGTGCTCGACGATTGAGGAGCTCTGCCCCTCAAGGACGCCGCAGGCACCGGCTGCGAATAAGGCGGTGAGCAGGTAGACACGCACGTGCAGTCGTCTCACGGCAAGCCTCCACGAACGGGGTAGCGTAGTGGTACCTGGCATTCTCGATACCTGGCGGGAGATCGGGGCAATCTAACACGCCGCTGTGCCCGCGCCGCTTGCCATGCGACGGCGTCCAGACAGCGACAGCCCCGCCCGGGCTGCCGAAGGCGGGCTGGTCACCCCTAGCCTGGCGGCCCTAAACACGTTATTTTCATGTTAATATCCGATTATAGCCGGCTGGACAAATGAGCGCGCGGGCCACCAGAATCGTGTAGTGGAAGTCCCCGAGCTGGACCCCTGTCGAGCGGGAATCCCCAGCCATCGCGAGCTCACCAGGTCTGGCGACGTGCCAAACGACGCCGACCGCTGATCGGCCGGCGATCCGTGGTGGGATGGAGTGGATGAGAGGATCGCAGACGGCTGCACACGCGCCGCACGACGCTGACTATCGGGCGTTGGTGCCGCAGGGAATAGGGGACACGCAGGCAATGCGTGGCACCGAAGTGCTCGACCCCCTTCACGCGCCCGGCGAGCCGCGTATCCACTCCCGCAGAGACATCTACCCTCAGCACCCGAACAGCAGTGGTGGCGCGCCTGTCATCGGCTGCGGCGCAATGCACCACCGCCGGGCTCGATCATCACGCGAATCCAACCAACCCCATTACGCGGCGAGGTTTGAACGATGAACCAACCAGTGCCGTCCAGTCGCGCCGGGCGCAACCTCTCGCTAGGCACTGCCATTGCTGCCCTGTTCTCGCTCGCAGGATGCGGGGGCGAACGGGGAGCCGGTGGTGAGCAAGGTGCCGCGGCCCACCCGGGGAAGGACATCTTCGACCGGGTCTGTTTCGCCTGCCATTCCATCGGAGAGGGTCCGCGGGTGGGACCCGACTTGAAGGACATTCACCAGCGTCGCGAGCAGGACTGGCTGGTACGGTGGATGCGCGATCCGCTGGGGATGATCGAGACCGACTCTATCGGGCGGGCGATCTTGGCTGAGTGGAACAACGTTCCCATGGCGCCCCCCAACCTCTCCGACCAAGAGATCGACGATGTTCTCGACTACATCAGCGCGGTGAGTGAGGGTCGCGTGATCGAGGTCGCCGCAGCGGAGGAGGGTCCGATCGAGCTCTCCGCCGAGGACTTCGCAACAGGGCGGCGGATATTCTTCGAACGGTGCGCCGGCTGCCACGGCACGCTCCGAGCCGGGGCGACGGGTCCGAACATCCAACCCGAGCGGACCTCCCAGATGGGCACGGCGGCCCTGCGGGCAATCCTGATCAACGGCAGCCCCGGTGGCATGCCGCCGTGGGGCCAGCAGGGGTTCCTCACGGATGCGGAAATCGAGATCATGGCGAAGTACGTGCAACTGCCGCCGCCGGATCCACCGGGGAGGCCCCTGAGCGAGATACACAGCAGCTGGGATCTCAAGATACCAGTGGAGGATCGCCCGACTTCGCCCCGGACACGGCGCAACTGGGAGAACTACTTCGGGGTGATCCTGCGTGACGCGGGGAAGGTGGCCATCCTCGACGGCGACAACTACCAGCTGGTGGAGGTCATCCAGACCGGGTATGCGGTTCACATTCTCCGCTCGTCCTCCAGCGGCCGGTACTTCTATGCCGTCGGACGCGACGGCCGCGTCACCCTGATCGATCTGTGGAGTGAGAAGCCGACCCTGGTGGCCCAGGTCCAGGGCTGCATGGACGCACGAAGCGTGGACGCCAGCAAGTACGAGGGCTACGAGGACCGGTACCTCATCGAGGGCTGCTACTGGCCGCCCCAGTACATCGTGTTCGACGGATTGACCCTCGAGCCCCTCAACGTGACCAGCGTCGAAGGCAACACCTACGACACCAACGAGCCCCTCGAGGAGGTCCGGGTGGCGTCGATCATCGCCTCCCACTTCGACCCCGTCTGGGTCTTGGCTCTCAAGGAGTCAGGCCACGTGGCGCTGGTCGACTACTCCAAGGATGGCTTCCCCATGGTCTCCCGAATTCCTGCGGAGCGGTTCCTGCACGACGGCGGCTGGGACCACACGGGGCGCTACTTCATGGTCGCGGCCAACATGCGGAACCAGATGGTGGTGATCGACGTCCAGGAGCAGGAGTTCGTCACGAAATTCGAAACGGGCATCAAGCCGCATCCCGGCCGTGGGGTCAACTGGGAAGACCCGGATTACGGCTGGGTCAACGCCACCGGGCACATCGGACAGGGACTCATTGCGGTGTACGGGGCCGACCCCGAGAATCGTCCGGAGCACGCCTGGAAGGTCGTCCGGGAGATCGAGCTGGACGGCACCGGGACCCTGTTCATCAAGACCCACCCCAACTCCCCGTGGGTCTGGGTGGACATGCCGATGAGCAACGACCCAGAGGATGCTCGCAAGGTGTGCGTGTATTCGAAGCAGGAGGCCAAGATCCACCGCTGCTGGCAGGTAGGAGAGCGTGGACGGTCGGTCCATTTCGAGTACAACCGGGACGGCACCGAAGTCTGGGTCTCGGTCTGGGATCCCGAGGGCGAGATCGTCGTTTACGATGACAAGACGCTCGAGGAGAAGAAGCGGATTCGGGGGGACTGGCTCATCACACCGACAGGCAAGTTCAACGTGTTCAACACGGCCAGAGACATTTACTGACAGACGGCCACCACTTTCGACAGGGGAGTCCGCCCAGGACTCCCCTGTCTCATAGGTCCCATCACGAGAAGGGGAGGCTGCAAACATGAGAGGTCACCCATGGATCCTGGCTCTGGCCCTGGCGGGCATTCCCGCCAGCGGGGGGGTCGCCCAGGAGGTGACATTCGGGGGGCAGGTGAGACCCCGATACGAGTTCCGCGATACCGCGGGGACGGGGAGTGATGGCTTTACGTCCATGCGGGTGCGAGCCCACGTGTCGGCAACCCTGGAACGCCAGGTCAAGGTGTTCGTGCAAATTCAGGACGTGCGGCTCTGGGGCGAGGAGACCAGCACGCTGGGCGATTTCCAGGCCGACAATTTCGACCTGCACCAGGGCTACGTCGAGGTGCAACAGAGCCCCACCGAGGCCCTGTCGCTCCGGGCGCGCATCGGGCGGCAGGAAGCCGCATTCGGCGCCGAGCGGCTGATTGGCCCAGTCGGCTGGACCCAGCAGTCCCGATCATTCGATGGGGTTCGTCTCAGCGCACATGGCGGCTTTGGCACCGTCGATGTCATCGGCTTCAGGTTGGCTGAGGCCACGGCCCCCAGCATCACGGCTGACGCCCTGCTGGCCGGTGCGTACGCTACGCTCGATGGGATCGCGGGTGGCGCGCTGGACCTGTACGGGATCTACGACCGGGTGGCGGGAGCGGCGGGACAAGATCGGGGAACCGTCGGTGCTCGGCTGGTCGGCCAGCAGTCGGTCATCAGCTACCGAGTCGAAGGGTCCTACCAGTTCGGAGAACTAGGTGACCTCGACGTGTCCGCGTTCATGTTCGCCGCGCGCGTGGGGGCCTCCTTCGCCCGAGGGTTGGCTGGTCTGACCCTGTGGTACGACTACCTGTCAGGCGACGACGACCCTGCGGACGGCGACTCGAAGGTGTTCGACACCCTGTTCGCCACGAACCACCCGTTCTACGGGTTCGCCGACCTGTTCACCAACATCCCGCTGCACACAGGTGGGCTCGGGCTCCAGGACATTGCGGTGAAGGGCTCGCTCACTCCCCGCGACGACGTCAGACTCAACGTCGACGTTCACTCCTTCCATCTCGCCAAGCAGGGAGCGCTGACCTCCAAGCATCTCGCTGAAGAGATCGACCTCACCGCCAACTACCGGTACAGCCCCAATCTGACGGTGACGGCGGGCTTCTCACAGATCTTTCAGGCCACCGCTCTGGGTGACCTCGGTCGGCTCAGTGATGACATGAGCTGGGTGTATGTGATGTTGAACGCGACGTTCTAGGACCCTATTGCCAACCTTTGACGCGGGGCACCCCACCGAGTGGTAGGGCACACCGATCCATATCGAACGACAGGGCTGGCGGGCGCCAGCGGTGTCGGACGTTCGTCCCGCCGGCTCCGGCTAGCGAAGTGCGGGCTCGGCTGGAGAGGCGTCTTGAAAGACGCAACAACAACCGTAGGGGCGTAGCACGCCACGCCCCTACTTGTCAAACCGCGTCGCACAAGCGCCGAGCCTGCGTTTTCAACGCAGGAATCATGAGGGCGGCGGTGCACAAGCGGGACGCAGCTAGCGGCCCCCCGACGACGACACGGTGCTGCGCCGCCCTGCGCCAACGACAGCCTAGAACTGGAACGTCCACGTCAGAATGACGTTGCGTTTGGGCTCCGGCCGGAAGAAGCTCACATTGGGTGCCTCGGCGTACAGCCTGTTCGTCAGGTTCTCCACCGCGATCCCCAGTCGCTGGTGGCCGAAGAGCAGCACACCGCCGCGGACGTGGTGAACCGTGAAAGCGGGAATCGTCTCACCGACCGGGCTCGTGCCCAAGTCGACATCTTCCCTGCTCCCGTTGTGCCGCACACCGTACTCGCCCCAAAACCGGCCTCGGGAATCGGTGTAGCGTAGGGCGGTGCTCAGCTTGTAGGAGTAGCCGGCACCCACCGGGAGGTCGGGGTTGGCCAGGTCCTTGGCCGACAGACGGCTGAAACCGGCCCTCAGGGAAATCCCATTCCTGAAGCCAGCCGCTACCGACAGCTCCACACCGCTGAAGCGCAGCTCGTCCACGTTGACGTTCTGGTACTCGGGCACGCCGTCCACCGTGTCCCCCGTCGCCTCGATCCGGATGCCGTTCCTCACGACGTTGTGGAAGACGTAGCCCTCGCCCTGCAGCATCGCTGACCGGTATTTCACACCGGCCTCGAGATTGAGGCTGGTTTCGGCCTCGAGATCCGGGTTGCTGATCCAGACTCCACTACCCTCGGGCGATGGACCGCTGAAGAATCGCTCCACGAGGTTGGGAGACCGGAAGGCGCGACCCACCGACGCTACCACGTTCAGCTCATCGGTCACACGATAGAGGAGATTAGCCGCGCCTACCAGCGTCCTGTCGGTGGCACTGAGCGTCGGGCCGGTCAGGCCCGGCGTCTCCTGGGTCGCCGCACGGACATCTTGATATCGCACGCCGACGATCGCGCTGGCACGCCGAGTGACAATGATGTCATCCTGCAGGAAGACACCGAAGCTGCGAAAGCCGGCGTACGGCACCCGTGGGGTCCCCCTCCCCGACACCCTGGGCGGTCCGAACCCTGTGACAGTCGTCGTGCTGGAATCGGTATTCCGCGATCGGTCGCGGAACACATCCATACCATAGGTGAGCACCTGTCGGCCACCGATTGCCTTGGTGGCCTCGAAGCGGAACCCGTAGGTGTCCACATCCGTGAAGTTCTCGGTCTGGACCTCCACACCGGCTCCCGCAGGAGCCGGCGGCCCGAACGGTGCGAGCACATTGGTGTTGAACTGCCGCTCATTGCTCTGCCAGTAGGCTCGTACATCCAGATTATCAGCGAAGGGCAACCGCACGCCGGTGCCATCGTAGCCAACCGTCAATCTGCTGAAGACTTGGAGCGGGAAGACGAGCTGGACGCGCGGCAGGTTCTCTCCGAACTCGTCCGGTTCGACGAATCCAAAGCCGGTCTCCTCCGCCCGATAGCGCTCGTATTTCACGAAAGCCGACTGGTGCCCCGACAGCCGACGGCCGAGATATGCGCTCACGGAGTAGTCGCGTACACCGGTATCCTGTACTGGCGTATCGCCGCCCAAAGAGACCTCACCGAAACTGCCGCCCGGCGCCGAGTACGGCTCGGCATCCCGGAAGCTTCCCGCCGCGCGAAGCGCCCACCGCCCGAGGTGGGCCACGATGCTGCCGCTCGGCTTACTCTGACGGTCCACCGTGCTGTAGCGGTACGCCACGGTCCCACTCACGTCAGCACCCGTCACATCGCTCCTGGGACGCTGCGTGATGAGGTTGACCACACCACCGATCGCGTCGGATCCGTACAGCACAGAGGAGGCTCCGCGTACCACCTCCACGCGCTCAACGCCCGAGACCTCCACGAGTGCTGGCAGCTCACCACGGCGTTGTTCGCGGCGGGAGTTGTTGAGCCGTAAGCCGTCTTCCAGGAGCAGGATCCGCTGACCCACGAGCCCACGGATGATAGGCCGAGGCTGACTGGTACCCACTCCCTCCACATCCAACCCCGGCACGTCACGGAACAGATCCACCACACCGTCAGGGGCCCGTTCGCGAACGGTCTCGCTGCCAAGCACGGTGACAGACATCGGGGTGCTGAACCCGTCCGTCTCTGAACGGGTAGCGGTCACATTGACGGCGCTCAGGTGGTACACCACGTCCGCAGGGGTTGTCGGTCGACCGGCCTCAGATGCCACCAGCTCACCCGCCACCAGCCTGGCCTCGATCCCGATCTGTCGACCAAGCCGCGACGAGGAAACAGTCAACCGCCCGTCGGGTGCCAGGTCCACGCTCAGCACGGGCGCTACGCGAGTCGGCACCGGCGGCGGTCGATACTGCACCTGGGTAGGCACTGCAACGGCAACCGGGAGAGTGTCCACCAAACCGGCGTAGTATTGAACTCCCTGGTAAAGGTCGCGGTGGGCCGAATCCAGCAGCGGCACCACGACCACCGCCCTGGCGCCTTGGCGCAGCAAGGAGTCCACCGCCGCGTCCCAGCCAGCCGTGGCGGCTTCCTCGCCGGTGAGGAACGCCGTGATGGCGGGCCCAAACGGCCAGCGCGCCAGCACTACGGCTTCCCGAGCCTCCCTGCTCCACTCGTCACCACCACCGTGGGTTGCTACCAGCAGCCCGGTTTGCGCCGCGGCGGCACTGCTGGCCACCAAGGATAGCAGAACCGCGAGCCAGAGCCCCGGCAAAGAACGCCTGGTCACTCGAGTATCCCGCGACGTCACGCTGCCTCGAGTCGGGCGACAACCATATCACCCATCTCGGACGTGGCGATACCGCTGCGGGCATCGGCCGACGGCACCGCGCCACTCTTCAGGAGACCACTCACCGCGGCCTCAGTGCGTGCGGCTGCTCCGGTTTCCCCGAGGAAATCCAGCATCATGGCGACGGCGCCGATGGCCCCCAGTGGGCACGCCACGTTCTTGCCGGCATGTTTCGGCGCCGAACCGTGGATCGGTTCGAACATCGATGTCTTGCCAGGGTGGATATTCCCGGACGCCGCAATGCCCATGCCGCCCTGCAGCATCGCCCCGAGATCGGTAATGATGTCACCGAACATGTTGGTGGTGACGATGACGTCGAACCACTCCGGGTTCTTGATCATCCACATGCAGCAGGCGTCCACGTACGCATGATCCGTCTCCACCTCGGGAAAATCCTGAGCCACGTGTTCATAGGCGCGCGTCCAGATGTCGTGTGGGCGAAGGGCGTTGGCCTTGTCCACGAGGGTCAACCGGGGCCTGGTATTCTCGCCTCGCTCTTTACCCCGCCGCACAGCCAGCTCGAACGCGTAGCGTGAGGCCCGTTCGCATCCCTTCCAGGTGTACACCCCGTTCACCAGCGCGACCTCGTCCGGGGTCCCCTTCTTGAGATGTCCACCGATCTGGGAATACAGCCCTTCGGTGTTCTCCCGCACCACGACGAAGTCGATGTCCGCCGGACCCTTGTCCTTGAGGGGACACAGATGTTCGGCGTACAGCTTGATGGGCCGGAGGTTGATGTACAGATCGAGGCCGAACCGCAGGCCGAGAATCACCGACCGCTCGACGAGACCCGGCTCGACATCCGGGTGACCGATGGCGCCCAGGAGCACCGCGTCCAGCGTACGCCACTCGTCGATCACCGATTCCGGCACCAGTTCCTTGGTCTTTAGGTAGTACTCACCGCTGTACGGGTACTCTACCAGCTTGTATTGGAACCCCTCGATGGCGGCCACTGTCTCGAGCACCTTGTTTCCCTCACGGGCCACTTCCGGACCAATCCCGTCACCCGGAATGACGCCGATGTCATAGGATCGCATTCCCACCTCCCTGACCAATCTTGCCGATCTACAACCTGCCTCGGGCGTCAGCGGCTGGCACGCCCCCTCGACGCGGCGGGTATCAAGCTAGCAGCATCCACCATGATAGTCGTCTGACGCACCGTTGGGCAGCGGACCAGAGTCGCACTGTCGCTGGTGCCCACGTAACCACGTGCTCATCTTTCGGTGGCAAGCCGCTGACAGAAGCTCGCTGCTCCACCGGTCAAAGGATTGGGGGCGGCGGTCCGCTGCAAGCTTCACGCACCGGGGGAGTAATGGGAACTGTTCCTTCCGAAGACCGACTCATGTACGACTGGGCTGCCGCAGACGGCCCCCAGGCTACGCCGCAGGGAACACCCATGCTGGACGATGAGACGCTGCGGGACGGGCTGCAAAGCCCATCGGTGTCCGATCCCTCCATCGACGTGAAGATCGAGATCCTCCATCTCATGGACAGCCTGGGCATCGAGACGGCCGACGTGGGCCTCCCGGGCTCCGGCCCGCGCCAGCGGGAGGCTGTGGAGCGCCTGTGCCGGGAAATCGCCAATAGCCGCCTCCGCATCAAGGCAAACTGCGCCGCGCGAACGATGGTCGTCGACATCAAGCCGATTGCTGAGGTGGTGCAGCAGACGGGCGTGCCCATCGAGGCGTGCGTCTTCATCGGTAGCAGTCCCATCCGCCAATACGCGGAGGAGTGGGACCTGGACCACATCCTGCAGCACACCAAGGAGTCAGTCGAGTTTGCAGTTGGGGAGGGCCTGGAGGTCATGTACGTGACCGAGGATACCATCCGGGCCAAGCCAGAGGACCTGCGAGTGCTGTTGACGGCTGGCGTGGAAGCGGGCGCCCGCCGGCTGTGCCTGTGCGACACGGTGGGAGCCGCCGTGCCCCAGGGCGTGATCAATCTGGTCTCGTGGGTGAGACGGCTCCTGGACGAGCTGGGCGTGGGAGACGAGGTCGGTGTCGACTGGCACGGCCATCGGGACCGCGGCCTCGACGTCGCCAACACCCTCGCCGCCATCGAGGCCGGCGCTACCCGAGTCCACGGCACGGCACTGGGCGTAGGCGAGCGGGTGGGTAACACACCGATGGAGCAGCTTCTGGTCAACCTCAAGCTCCTTGGCTGGCGGCACGACGATCTCACTCATCTGCCGGAGTACGTCCGGATCGTCTCGCAAGCCGTCGGCGTCCCCATTCCGGTGAACACGCCGATCGTGGGCCGCGATGCTTTCCGCACGGCCACGGGGGTGCACGCCGCCGCCGTCATCAAGGCCCAGCGCAGGGGGCAGGCCTGGCTGGCAGACCGGGTGTACTCCGGGGTGCCGGCGAGCTGGGTGGGCCGTGAGCAGGAGATCGAGGTGGGCCACATGTCCGGGGCGTCCAACGTCCTCTACTACCTGCGGAGCCACGGCCTTCCCCATGGGCAGGAGGTGGTCGACGCGGTGCTGGCCGCGGCGAAGACGTCGGAACGGCTGCTCACAGACGAGGAGATCCGCGAGGTGGTCAAGTCGGTCGCGGGCGGCGGATGAAGGAGCCGCGGCACACTCGAAGGAATCGTCCCACCAAGCGGCTGGGTTCCGAACACGCCGTCCCCGCACCTCGCTGCCAGACTCGAGCTGACAATGGGCGCACACCGCTCGGAACTAGCTGAGTACCTTCAGCCCACCCGCTTCATCGACAGCGATCACCCCGACGTCGTCGAATTCGCAGAGCGTGTCGCCGGAACTGAGCCCGCCAGCACAGAGAAGGCGATCGCGCTCTACTATGCCGTGCGAGAGGGGATCCGCTACGATCCGTACCGGATCGACCTCAGGCCTGATGCGATGCGGGCCAGCGCGGTGCTCGCCAGAGGGTTTGGGTTTTGCGTTGCCAAAGCGACCTTGCTCGCCGCAGTCGCCCGGGTGCACGCAATTCCCAGCCGCCTCGGCTTCGCTGACGTCAGGAACCACCTCACTACTGAGCGATTGCGGCGATTGATGCGAACCGACGTGTTCGCCTATCACGGTTACACTGAGCTCTACTTGGAAGGCGCGTGGGTCAAGGCCACGCCGGCGTTCAACAGCTCTCTCTGTGAGCGCTTCAACGTGGCACCCCTCGAGTTCGACGGGCGACACGATTCACTGTTCCAGCAGTTCGACCGCACAGGCAACCGGTACATGGAGTACGTTCGCGACCACGGGCAGTTTGCAGACCTTCCCCTGGAGCAGATGCTTGCCGCATTCGAGGAGCACTACCCCACGTTGATGTCCGAAGGGCTGTACGACGTCTCGGGCGCGTTTGAGGATGATGCGGCGGCGGAGGGGCCGGGCGGGCCGTAGCGCCACTAAGTGAGGTTCGAGGTTCGAGCTTCGTCAGTCTCCAGCCCGCCATTCATGAACGCTTCACGCTGGATTCACATCGGCGTGTCTTGCTTTAGCGTGGGAGGCCACTGTGAAGAGACTGATGTCCGGCAACGAAGCCATCGCCCAGGGCGCCTGGGAGGCGGGGGTGGTGTTCGCGGCCGGCTACCCGGGCACACCCAGCACCGAGGTGCTGGAGAACCTGGCGAAGTTCGATGAAGTGGACGCCCACTGGTCCACCAACGAGAAGGTGGCGTTCGACGAGTGCGTGGGCGCAGCGCTGGGTGGCGCCCGGTCCATGGTGACCATGAAGCACGTGGGCCTCAACGTGGCCGCCGACCCGTTCATGGTGTTCCCCTATGCCGGGACCAATGCCGGCTTCGTGGCGCTGGTGGCCGACGACCCGGGCATGTACTCCTCGCAGAACGAACAGGACAGTCGCTACTTCGCCAAGGTGGCCAAGGTTCCCCTCCTGGAGCCGTCCGACGCTGGCGAAGGCAAGGAGATGATAAAGGACGCCTTCGAGCTGAGCGAGCAGTTCCGCACGCCGGTCATGTTCCGCACTACCACCCGGCTGGCTCACACCCGGGGTGTCGTGCACGTAGGCGGCCGTGCCGAAGCACCAGAGAAGAAGTTCGAACGCAAGGTGAGCCAGTACGCGATCCCCGTCTACGCCCGGTTCCGCCGCCCGGAGCTGGAACAAAAGCTCAACCGGCTACGGGAGTTCGCCGAGGAGTTCGCGGGCAACGTCGTCGAGGAGGGTAACGCTCAGATCGGCGTGGTCAGCCACGGAATTCCCTATCAGTACGTCAAAGAAGTGATGCCCGAAGCCACGGTGTTCAAGCTGGGCATGATCTACCCCCTGCCAGAGAAGCGACTCAAGGAGTTCTGTGCCCGCTTCGATACCGTGTTCGTGGTGGAGGAGAGCGAGGGCTTCATCCAGCAGGAGATGGCCAGCTTCGGCATCCTCAACGTCATCGGCAAGGACCGGTTCACCAACGTCGGCGAGCTGAGCGCCGACCTAGTGGCTGAGGCGCTCAACGGTACCCCCATGCCAGCCGACTTCAGCCAGGAGGCGGCGATCCTGCCCCGTCCCCCGGTCATGTGCGCTGGGTGCCCGCATCGGGGAGTGTTCACCACGCTCAACAGGCTAGGCCTGCTCGTGACGGGCGACATCGGTTGCTACACGCTGGGCTGCTTGCCGCCCTTCGAGGCCATACACACCACCTTCTGCATGGGGGCCAGCATCGGGAATGCCACGGGCTTCAACAAAGCCGGTGAGCGGGGCGTGGTAGCCGTGATCGGCGATTCCACCTTTCTGCACGGTGGTCTGCCCAGCGTGCTGAGCGCCGTATACAACAAGGTGCCTACCACGACGATCCTGCTGGACAACGGCACGACGGGCATGACTGGCCACCAACAACACCCTGGCACGGGCCACTCGCTCAAAGGCACTGCCGCGCCGGCGGTGGACTACGAGGCATTACTCCGGTCACTCGGCGTGGAACACGTCGAGGTCGTCGACCCGTGGGACCTGGAAGCCACGGAAGACGCCATCAAGTCCGGTCTGACACATCCGGGCCCCGCGGTCATCATTGCCCGACGCCACTGCACCCTGCTGCCGGAAGAGAAAGCCAGAGAGCGGGTCCCGTACCGGGTAGAACCCGACGAATGCATCATGTGCGAGGAGTGCTTCGAGACCGGTTGCCCGGCGCTGGTGCGGGAGGGTGAGTACCCCTACATCCGGCAATGGGAGTGCGTGGGTTGTGCCATGTGCGCCCAGATCTGTCCGGCGGATGCCATCAGTGTGGTCGGGGAGGGGTGAGCCGTGGCGGTGACGAACGTGTTGATCGCAGGTGTTGGCGGACAGGGAGCCATCCTGGCCAGCGAGCTACTAGCCATGGTTGCCATCGACGCCGGCAACGATGTGAAGCAGGGGGAATTCCACGGCGTGGCCCAACGGGGCGGAGCGGTGTTCAGTCACGTCCGCTTCGGCGACCACGTGTATTCACCCATGACCCCCCGAGGTCACGTCGACTACCTGTTGGCTCTGGAAAAGCTGGAGGCGCTGCGCTACGCCCACTTCGTCAAGCCCGGCGGGACTGTCATCGTCAACGATCACAAGGTCGAGCCGATCCGGGTCGGAGATCAGCGGCCGTATCCCGACGAGGCAATCGATTTCCTCAGGAGCAAGGGCTTCAACGTGGTGGCCATCAGCGCTACCGAAAAGGCCGTCGAGTTGGGCAATCACCGGGCCGCTAATGTAGTGCTGCTGGGAGCACTGGCCGAGTCTCTGGACATCCCACCGGAAGTATGGCAGAACACCCTGCGACGGCGCATGCCAGATCGCTTGTTGAGCCTAAACCAACAGGCGTTTACCGCCGGCCGCAGTCTGTGTCGAGGGGAGGAGGGACCGAGGAAGGCGGCCGAGTAGGGCTGCAGGCCTCTCTCCGTCGCGCGCCGCAGAATCCCGAGACTTGCACTCCCGAACAAGCCTGCGCAGTTTCACTCCGGCGCGAGGCCACCGCCTGACCGCAGGGCGATCTCTGCAGGCACTCCATGGCGGAGTCGCTGCACGTTTCCACATCGCATCTAGGCAAGCACGGTTGGACAAGCACCCCGAGGCCACCCAATGTCCCGGATCACCCCTCCATCCCGCCGCGAATTCCTGCTTACTCTGGGCGCCGCCAGTGGAGCACTTCTCACAGCGTGCGGCTCGGAAACGGGAGCCAGGGGTGGTGCTGAGGCTGGCGTCCCCCCAACGCCGTGGGTGAAGGACCCCGGGCCTTTCATCCGCCATCCAACCAACCTCGAGACACGCCTCGAACTACTCGAGGGTCTTCTTACCCCCAACGAGCTGTTCTTCGTGCGGAACCACGCACCCACACCACGCCTCGATGCGGCGGACTTTCGACTTCGTGTCGAAGGTGACGGCGCGGCCAACCCTATCGAGCTGAGCTACGAGGACATCCTGCGACTCCCCAGCCGGACCCTCATCGCCTACCTGGAGTGTGCCGGCAATTGGCGCAGCTTCTTCGATCGAGTACTTGGCACGCCGGCGAGGGGCGGGCAGTGGGGAACCGGTGCCGTGGGGTGCGCTGAATGGACCGGCACGTCATTGGCCAACGTACTGCACCTCGCCGGCTTGAGAGACAGTGCGATGGACGTGAATCTGTTCGGCGTGGACGCCGGCGAGTTCAATCGCCCGATGCCCGTGGACAAGGCGCTGGACCCTAACACGCTCCTCGTGTACGCCATGAACGGCGCCGTACTGCCTCCCGACCATGGCTATCCCATCCGTGCAGTCGTGCCGGGCTGGGCCGGGAGCAACAGCGTCAAGTGGCTGGGCCGCATCGCGGTCTCGACCGAGCGACAGTGGGTCAGGAATAACACGACGTCGTACGTGCTGATCGGTCCCCGCTGGCCGAAGGAGCAACACGACCCGGCAGACGGCGCCGTGATCACGACCCTCGCCGTCAAGAGCGCTCTGGCACTGCCCTGGCCGGCGAGACTCGCCACCGGGCGACAACTGCTCCGAGGCTTCGCCTACTCACCCCACGGGCGCATCACTCGAGTGGAATGGAAGGCGGATGAGGCGACGCGGTGGTCCAGGGCGCAGATCCTCGAGCCTGTACTGCCCCACGCGTGGGTGCGTTTCGAGTTCCCGTGGACCGCCACGCCGGGATCACACACGGTCCGCGTGCGTGCCACTGACGAGCGCGGCAACACCCAGCCCGACTCCGTCCCGTTCAACGAGAAGGGTTATCTGCTCAACATCCCGCTGCCGCACCCCGTCGAGGTGGCGTAGCCGTCGACTCGACATCACTGGCGTGACTCGCGCAGCCACCTTCTGCCTGCTGATCCTCACGGGCCAGGCCGCCTGTGTCGCCTCCGAGTCCGATCGCCTCGGGGAGCAGGCTGCCGTGCAGGTGGAGCGGGGAGAGAACCTGTACACCCAGAAATGCGCCTCGTGCCACGATGCCGAAGGCGGTATTGGCCCCCGGCTTACGGGGAAAGTCCTCGCTGGCTACCGCACCATAGGCACGCTGTTCGACTACAACCGACTCGCCATGCCGTACGGTGCGCCCGGCAGCCTTTCCGAGGAGGAGTACTGGGACGTGCTGGCGTACCTGCTGGAGTCCCGGGACCTGACGACTCCCACCGCACCCCTCAACGCTCGGAGTTCTGAGCTCGAACTCAGGGATTGACGGGTCGTGAGTCAACCCATCCTGTTGGGGCCTTGGTGTTTGTCATAATCCCGACTAGATTGATCGGGTATGCGATGTTTTGGGTCCCCATACGGTCAGACCCGTGGTCTCCGCGTGGCACAGGCCGCGACCCGAGCCCACACCGCACCCGACCACCACGGCACAGCGGCGGCCGGGACGGAGCCACCCATCTGGGACCTGGTAGGAGAGACGCCGCTTCTCCCACTGGAATCCCCTAGGGCTGGCTCGGTCCGGCACGCGATTCTGCTGAAGGCGGAGTGGCTCAACCCAGGAGGGTCAGTCAAGGACCGCCCCGCACGGGAGATCCTCCGTGCCGGGATCGCAGCGGGGGTGCTGCCCCGGCGGCGAGTCCTGGACGCATCGAGCGGCAACACCGCGGTGGCGTACGCGATGCTTGGTGCGGCGGCTGGCGTCGGGGTCACGGTATGCGTCCCGAGCAATGCATCGCCGGAGCGGATGGCCCTGCTCGCCGCGTATGGGGCGGAGGTGATCGAAACCGACCCACTCGAGGGAAGCGACGGGGCGATTCGGCAGGCCCGCCAGATGGCGGCCGAGTTCCCGGACCGGTTCTGGTACGCGGACCAGTACGGGAATCCGGCTAACCCAGAGGCGCACTATCGGACGACCGGCCCCGAGATCTGGCGCGACACCGACGGGCAGGTCACGCACCTCGTGGCTGGCGTCGGCACGAGTGGAACGCTCATGGGAGCGGGCCGGTTCTTGAGGGAGCAGAAGCCCGACATCCGCCTCATCGCGGTCGAGCCGGACGCGCCGTTCCACGGGCTCGAGGGCCTGAAGCACATGGCCACGGCGATCGTCCCGCCCATCTACGATGTGGCGCTGGTCGACGAAACGGTGTTCATGGGAACAGAGCGCGCCGACGCCACCGTACGTGCGCTCGCGTGGGAAGCCGGACTGCTGGTGGGTTGGTCAACTGGGGCGGCGGTCGCCGCTGCACAGTATCTCATCCAGCGTGCGGTCCCGGATATGAGGCACCGGATGCGGGTCGTGGTGATCGCGCCCGACGGGGGGCAGCGCTACTTGTCGGAGCGACGACGACTCATTGCGGAGGGGGGATGATCATCGATCGGACGGTGCTCGACGAGATCCGCCGCGCAGTAGAGACGCAGTATCCGAACGAGGGGTGCGGTCTCCTTGTGGGGGAAGTAGGCGGCGGTGTGCGGGTGGCGCACCAGCTCGCGATGACAAACCGACGGATCGGTGACGGCGCGAAGGCGAAGCGCTACTGGATTGCACCGGAAGACTTCCGCGCCGCGAGTCATGCAGTTGCCGCCGCCGGTCTCGAGATCGTGGGCGTCTATCACTCGCACCCAGACGCTCCGGCCTGCCCGTCGTCGTACGACCGAGAGCACGCCTGGCCGTGGTATCGCTATCTCATCGTATCGGTGGCCGACGGCACTGCAAGTGATGTTCGCGCCTGGCAGCTCCGGGATGATCGCAGCGGGTTCATCGAGCACGCCGTGCGCATTGAGAATTAGGGAGCCGTATCATGTCCGTAACCGTGCACATCCCAACGCCGCTGCGCCCTTATGTCGGCGGCAGCGATACGGTGTTGGTCGGTGAGGGAACTGTCGGCGAGATCCTAGATCGGCTCGCCGCCGAGCACCGAAACCTCAGACCACATCTGTTCCAAGACAACGGTCGCTTACGCGGCTTCGTCACCGTGTTCGTCAACAGCCGGAACATCCGTGAGCTGGATCAGGAAGCGACCGTGGCCGCTGCGGGGGACGAGATCTCCATCGTGCCGAGCATCGCCGGCGGCGCCACTGCCGCGGCAACGGCCCTGCCGCAGCTGTCGCACCAAGAGATCCTGCGATACTCGCGGCACTTGATCTTGCCGCAGGTCGGACCCGAAGGACAACGGCGGCTCAAGGCGGCGCGGGTCGTGCTGATTGGCGCCGGCGGCCTGGGCTCGCCCGCGGCACTATACCTGGCAGCCGCCGGCGTCGGCACCATCGGACTGGTGGATTTTGACACAGTGGACGAGACGAACCTGCAACGTCAGATCGTGCACAGCACGAGCGGGGTCGGTACGTCGAAGCTGGCATCCGCAGAGGGGCGGCTGAAGGACCTCAATCCCCATGTCACCATCGAAACTTTCGACGCACGACTGACGTCGGAGAACGCCCTCGAGGTGTTGCGGGAGTATGACGTCGTGGTGGACGGGACCGATAACTTTCCCACCCGCTATCTGGTCAACGACGCCTGCGTCCTGCTCGATACGCCGTACGTGTACGGCTCAATCTACCGCTTCGAGGGTCAAGTGTCGGTCTTCGCCGCGCAGAACGGACCCTGCTATCGCTGTCTCTTCCGTGAGCCGCCGCCGCCAGGGCTGGTGCCATCGTGCGCAGAAGGGGGCGTGCTCGGTGTCCTCCCCGGCATCATCGGGAGCATGCAGGCATTGGAGACGATCAAGATCATCCTCGGCCGAGAGAGTACGCTGGTCGGTCGCCTGATTCTGTTCGACGCGCTTTCCTTCACGCTGCGCGAGCTCAAGTTGCGCAAGGATCCCGAGTGTCCTGTCTGTGGCAAGGACCCCAGCATCCGGGAGCTGATCGATTACGAAGCATTCTGCGGCGTCGGTGCCGAGCCCGTATACCAGGGTCCCGAGATCAGCGCGAAGCAACTCGCCCAGGAGATCCGTGAGAATCCGGATATCCTGGTAATCGACGTCCGGGAGCCACATGAGTGGGAGATTTGTCGCCTCGAGCGCGCCACTCTCATCCCGCTGAGCGAGCTGCCTGACCGACTGAATCAGCTCGACGGACACAAGGAAATCGTGACGCACTGCCATCACGGCGTGCGCTCGATGTTCGCGCTGCAGCTCTTGAACGCCGCCGGATTCGCCAAGGTGCGGAGCCTCCGCGGTGGGATCGATGCCTGGTCGAGCGAAGTCGATCCTTCGGTTCCCCGCTATTGAGGGATTCGCTGGCGCGCGCCGAGTCACCTCTCAACATGACAGGCCGAGATCAGGATAGACGGAGGAGCAATGACCTATATCATCGCTGAACCATGCATCGGCGTACTGGACAGAGGCTGTGTGGATGTGTGTCCCGTCGACTGTATCTATGAAGGACCCGACCAGCTCTACATCCACCCGGAGGAGTGCATCGACTGCGGGGCATGCGAACCCGAGTGCCCTGTAGCCGCCATTTTCCCCGAAGAGGACGTTCCCCAAGAGTGGGCGAGCTACATAAAGAAGAACTACGAGTACTTCGAGGGCGGTGTAGAACGGCAGGTGGCACAGGGGCGCGGCGGGCAGGCGTCTGGGTGAGCACTGGGTTACCGAGTTCGGGTGTGACCTGATACGTACAGGGAGGTCAATTATGAGAACGTTCCGATACGATCCGACCATGGTTCAACCGATGCGTGACGAGCTCACACAGATAGGCTTCCAAGAGCTGCTGACACCTGAAGATGTCGACCGGGCACTCACTGCGGCCGAGGGTACACTCCTCGTCGTGGTGAACTCGGTGTGCGGCTGCGCGGCCGGGTCAGCACGGCCCGGCGTACGCCTCGCACTGGAACACGGCACGGGCCCCGACCGACTCGCCACCGCATTCGCCGGCATGGAGATCGACGCCGTCGAGCGCGTCCGGAGCTGGTTCGTGGGCTATCCACCTTCTTCACCGCAGATCGGGCTCTTCAAAGACGGGCAGCTGGTGCACCTGCTCGAGCGGCAGGACATCGAGGGTCGGTCGGCTGAGGCGATCGCCTCCAAGCTCACGAGCGCGTTCGACCAGTATTGCACACCGGTGCGGTAGCGGTCGGTGGCGAAATGTTGCTCTGTAGGAGGTGTCACACTAGAAGCGGCTGCACCAACGCCGAGCACTGCGAGATGAAGTTCAGCTTCGGTCCCGTCTCATATGGGCTCTGCGAGGCCTGTCACAACAGGGAGTTCATCGGGGCGAACGCCGATGGCCGCCAGGAGTGCGTTGACTGTACATCACACATCACGCCGTGAGATGACCCGACCCACCGGCGTAGACCCACCACCCCTTGGTTCTGCCCCCCTCAGTCGCGGAGGCGCGGTGGAAGCAGTCTCACACCGCCATCGTTCTCGTGTACTCCGCTCCGATCCTCCCCTCCCGGCACGCCGACGAGAGCATGAACTCGGCCGAATGCTTCGCCTGAGCAGTAAGGGCCTCGGCCAACGTGGTGTGGCACGCATCATCGATGCAAGCCACGATCGCCCTCCTTGCCGCTTCGGTACCTGGAGCGTCGGCGGCAGGTAGACCAGGTAGCTCCTTCGGGATCCCATCCAGAGCACTGCTTTCCACAGCTCTGCGAGAGACGCGGTGATCACCCTTGGTCGCCAGCTTCCAAGCCATTTGAAGGGCGTCATCCATAGGCCCCACATGGTCGACCAGCCAGCCTACCGCCTCCGAGGCCTGGACCGATCGACCGCTCAGCAACAGCTCCAGCACCCTGGGCCAGTGGTCGGGCCGCGTCTTCCGGAAGGGCCAGTGACAGCCCTCCATGCCGGGCACCACTGGAAGCGTGACCTCCGGCATTCCTAGCTCGGAACCCTCCACAGCGACGAGATAGTGGCAGTGCATGAGTAGCTCCAGCATTCCGCCGAGGCAGCGCTTCCCACCCACGAACCCGATAGAGATTTCGAACTCGTCGTTGAGACGTCGGGCCGTGCGGGACCAGCCACTCGAGATGCGGGAGCCTTCCTCTACCTTCTCGAGCGCGGGGAAGAAGTCGCTGGTATCGGCACCCACCATCTGCGTCGACAGGTGGAAGTCGCCCGTGACGATCACCTTCGCGATTCCCTCAGCCTTGAGCCAGTCGAGGGCCCGGTTGAGTTCCTGGTCGACATCACCGTTGTAGCTCTCTCGGCTAATGGTGACCACACCCACTTTGCCGTCGTGTTCGGCGTTGACGTAGAGCTGCTGCCACTCGGATGCCTCCATCTGCCCAAGGACTTCAGGAAACCAGCTGGCCCCTGCCGCCTCAGGATGGAGCCGGTGGTAGACCTTCACCGTTTGAGCCACGGCCTCGGGACCGAGACTGCGCATCACGGCCAGGATGCCACGACGGAATTGAGCACACAGCTCACCGATGGCATTGAGGTGGGCCAGATGGGCTCGCCTTTCTTGAAGCATGAGACTGGTCATCTGGAAGAGCGGCCCAAGGATCCAGACTCGGAACTCCTCTTGCTGGTCGGTGTCGAGCGACCAGTCCACCAACGGACGGAAATGGTTCAGCGGATACCAATTCTGGCCGGTCTCCTTGCGCTCTATCAGGTCCGCCGTCGGCTTGAACACCTCGCCGTACTTCTCGCTGAGGTGGTGGAGACACGACCAGGTCAAGAAGTTCGCCCCCCGGGCTCCGATGGCGTCATGGGCCCTGAACGGGTTGGGCCCGACGAGCTTCCTGGTGAACTTGTCGATCTTCCAAAACGGCATGTTGCTGGCCTGGTGATACCGCATGCCCGCCAGCGTCAGGCCGCAGAACAGCACGTCCAGGACGAAGGACCAGTGATCGCTCACCGGGAGCGGGATCAGCCCCAGCGCCCAGAACAGCTGCGTGACGGCGGACGGCTCAGGCTCCACCACTTCCCAGATCTTGTTGATCTCGTGGGGGAACGCCGGGTGCGCGATGCCGACCCCCAGCTCCGAACTCGGGAAGCCCGACGTCACGGAACGGATCTCGATGTCGGGAAACGCCTCCCGAAAGATCTTGTAGTGGGCCCGCTTGATCTCGAGCAGTTCCGGAATTGCCTCCAACAGGAACCGCGGCCGGAGCTGCTGCAGCTCCGCCGGGAGATTCACCCCGTCGTAGCTGAGCCGGGTGATGTTCGCCATGATCTTGTTGGCATTGTCCTGACCGAAGGCTCTGACCAGACCGGGGTACTGCTTCCCGATCCCATCAGGGGCACTGGGGAAATCCAAGGCCACGATCCGCACGCCGTACGGCTGCAACCGTGAGCCGAGTTGCATGGTCTTGCCCGCGCCCACGATCCCGTTGGCGCCGGAGATGACCATAGAGCCCCGCTTGCCGGACTTCCCGAAGACCTTCTCCACCAGGCCACCGGCATCGGCTGGCATTCGTCCGCGCTGGAAGATGTCGATGACGGTTCCCAGCCCAAGCGTCTGGAGCGTCGGCTCCCTCATCGTCTTCGTCATGGTTGCCACCCCTCCCTACGAAACCTTCAACACGGCTGCGATCCCCACGTCGCCAGCAGCACAGCCAAACACCAGCACGTGACCGCCGCCCAGGCTGACGGCTTCCTCCAGGGCCTCGATCAGCACCCTGGTGAGGGTCGGCCCCTGGGGATGGCCCCACACCAGCGGGCTGCCGGTCTTGTTCATGCAGGTCCAGTCGTACTCCATCACCTTCGAGAAGATGACGTCGTTGACCGCGAAGGGATTGTGGTTCTTGACCACGGCCATGTCCGCCATCGTCAGCCCCGTCTTGCCCAACAGCTTCTGCACGGCGAACAGCGGCGCCTCGGGCATGAGGCTGGGATGGGTCCGCACCTCGGTCTTGGCGACGAACTGTATCTCGATCTCGGACCTGGGGCTGAGTTCCCGAGCCTTGTCCTTGCTGGTGACGAGCAGCGTCGCCATCCCATCGGATGCGTGGGTCTGCGTCCCGGATGTCACGCAGGTGTCGAGTTCCCGCATGGCCCGCACTACGCCGAGGGTCAGCCGTCGCACACCAAGGTCGTCGTCGATACGCCCCAGCGGCCGGCCCTGGACGTTCAACACATCGAGGGGCACCAGGACCCGCTCGAGGAAACCGGAATTCTTCGCCTCGAAGTATTGCTCGTGGCGGTGGAACGCCAGCTCATCGACTTCCCTGCGATCGGTTCTGTACTTGCGCGCGGCCTTCCCGGCGCAGGTGATCATCGCATTCCCCGTAGCCGGATCGAACCCGAAGTTGTCCCACACGTCGCTGATCGGGAGGGTGCGCTCATGTGCGCGGCGTTCCGGGAAGACACCCACCGGCGAATCGCTGGTGCGGTCGAACGTCAGTACGCCGACCACGTCATACGTGCCCGCTTGAACCTCGGCACCGGCCAGCAGCACCGCCTGGAGTCCGGTGGCGCACGCCTGTTCCACGTGGTAGCCGGGGATCCGCTGTCCCAGGCAGCTCGCCACCAATGGGGCGTTCCAGAACTTCCAGTGCCACGGAACGGTGGAGCCGATAACCAGGTACTCCAGCTGACTCTTGGGCACTCCTCGGAGCCCCAAGATCCTGTTCATCGATTCGCCCGCAAATTGGCCAATATTGACCTCCGCCAGGGCGGACGTCTGCCAGGCGGGGAAGTAGCTGCTTCCCCAAGTCCCGTAGGGAATCCTGGCTTTGGGAAGCATCAAGTCGTCAGTTGTCATGAGGACCTCGTTCAACCCTGTGGGCTCCCGAGTACCCCCGCGGACGTGGCCGCGCCACAGCGTGCCGAGTGACGGCGTAGATGGGTCCGGAGAACTCGAGGGTGCCCAAGTGACCCTGTGTCTAGTCGAGGACGAGTGCGACGACCGCCCTATCCACCACTACCCAACTCCCGCTCAATGCGGTCCATGAGTAACGCCAGTGAGACCGTCTGGAAGGCCGGTCATGGGAGCGAAAATCCCATGGCCTCCAGACCCTGTTACGGTTGGAAGTTACAGAAGGCGGGCACGTTTGGCGACGCCACGGCGGAACGGTGCGACGCAGGCTGCGCGCACGGCAGCACAGTGTCAGTTGCCCGCGGGGGCTACTCGCTGTAGTCCAGCGTCAGCCGCTCGCGGCGGTAGCCCCCGGATTCGAGGGCATGAAACGCGTGGCACCAGAGCATCTCACCCTGGTACACGTGAACGGTCACCGCTTTCCGATCCGACACGTTGCGAATCCGGTGGTACTCCATTGGAGGAACCAGAATCCCCACGTCGCCGGGATGCGCAGTCTGCGTGTCGACCTCAGCGAACTGCACCACGCTCGCCGTGAGATCACTCACCGGCTCGTAGGTGGTGATCTCGATCTGCCCCTCCAGCAGGCACTCCACACACCACTTGCCGGCGTGATCATGAACCGGTGTTCCCTGCCCCGGCCCCCAAGTCATCGCCATCACCGAGTAGGTACCGCTGGGACACCTGTGCAGCAGCCGTCTCGCGTATCGATCGGGAGCTGGCTCCAGCAACTCATCGGGCATGTGCATCCCCATCGCGACCTCGATCAGCGAGGCTTTGACTTCGTCGCAGATGGCCTGGGGCTCGACCAGTGCCACCGCCTGATTGAGCCGCGCAACCAGCTGCTCAATGTCAGCTGATAGCTGGGGGAATGACGTCATGCCGTGTCCTCCCGGGAAGGTCAGTTCGGTAGATCGCCGACAACATGTATCGGAGTTGGGAATCGGGTCAAGGGCTGAGCCCAGCCTGCACTGCCCGACCCGACGAGGGGTGAAGTGCTACCGCCGCCGAACGCCCTTTACGGCACCCTGGACGAGGTTGTACGCCGCCTGCAGGGACCGGCCATCCCTGTCCCGCTCACCCGCCGGCGTCGAGGCAATGCCCAGTGCCGCGACCTTCTCGTAGCGGAACATCTCGGTCAACGTGGCTGCCAGCTCGGCGCTGGTCGGCCCGTCGGGCACCGCCAGGGGGTGACCCGAGACTTCGGTGGGATCCAGCACATCCATATCGATGTGGATGTAGATGACGTCTGCTAGTCGAGAGAGCTGTTCCATCTGCTCATGCACGGCCTGGGATTGCCGCCGGATGTCGTCCACCGACAGCATCTCGATGTCCGACCGATCGATGAGCTCCTGTTCTAAGGGATCCGTGTCGCGAACCGCCGCCATCACGATGTACCGTGTCGGCAGAGCCGGATCCAACCCGGACTTGAGCCGCAGGTTGGTGAGCGCGAGTCCCGCTGAAACGGCAACCGGCATACCGCCGAGCATGCCGCTGAGGGTCGTCTCCGGAGTGTTGAAGTCTCCGTGAGCGTCGACGAACACCAACCCCACCTTGAGCGGTCGGCGCGTCGCACCAGAGCTCTGAAGACCGCCGAGCATCCCCATCAGGGAGCTACAGTTGCCCAGGAGGCCAACCGTGAGATACCGCTCCCGCGTATTCTGCGCGACGATCTCGGCCAAGCGGCCGTTTGCCAGGCCAAGTCGATGCCATTCCCCGTACTCGCTCTGTTCGTCGGGCGTGAGCCGCACCGTGGCCGTCGGTTTGAGCACGGCGCCCACGCTTCTCAGATGCTCGGCAATGCCTCCCTGGTCGAGGTAGTCCGGAACGGTGGAAAGTTCGGGGACGTTGCGGGCTCCCGTGTACGGCATCTTCACCAATGCGACTTTCACCCTGCCACGGGCGTCCGTTGGCCCCTGGGCGACGGCCAGCGAGGGAAACAGCACCAACACGATTCCGAGNNGTCCCGCCAAGGTCAGGCGGTCCGGCAAGCGGCGGATGCCAGTCTAAGGTGAGCCGGCGAGACGGGCCATGGGAGAGCACTGCGGGCTTGCCTTGACACTGCTTTACCCGTGGTTCAAATTTTTAACGTTCGTTCAAACCGTCACGACCGAGGCGGGGCTCATGCCCGACCGCGCGGCGCCGACAGCCCACTCGTCCCACATCCACGAAAAGCGGCAGCGACGCCGCGCCGAAATCCTTCACGCGGCCCTGCGCGCTTTCCGCGAGAACGGGTACCACGCCACCACCCTGGACGCCATTGCCGAGCACCTGGGCGTCCGCAAGACGGCGCTCTACCATTACTTCCCGGACAAGGAGGCGATCCTCTACGAGTGCCACCGGGAATCGTTGGCCGAGATCGATCGGATGATGAAGGAAGCCCGCAAGCTCGACACGGCGTCTGAGCGCCTCGCCCACGTCATTCACGAGCACGTCCGGGTGATGACCGATACGCTCGAGGGATCACCACTCGCGTTCGAGGTGACGGCACTCTCTGCGGAGCGCCAGGCGGAGGTCATCGCGGCCCGCGACCGTTATGAGCGTGGCCTGCGCAGATTCATCGAGGAGGGCATCGAGGACGGCGAATTCCGCCCGGTAGACTCGAAGATTGCGGTCTTCGTCATCCTGGGGGCCATCAACTGGATCGCCCGCTGGTATCGGCCGGAAGGGTCGCTTCATGCGCCGGAACTGGGCTCCGAGTTCGCCGATCACCTGGTGGGAGGGCTAACGTGTCGATAGCGGTGCCGGCCGAGTCAAGCCTCGCTGTCCGGGCCGGCCCGCCCCGGTCGCGACCCTACTCTCACGTCGACGAGGGCGCATCATGAAGGCTGTGCAACTGGTCGCAGCGGGCGCACCGCTGGAAGTGCGGGACGTCCCCAAGCCGGAGCCGGGCGATGACGAGGTCCTGGTGCAGGTTGCCGGGTGCGGCGTGTGCCATACCGACATCGGATTCTGGAAGGATGGTGTCCCCACGAAAAAAGATCTGCCCTTAACGCTGGGGCACGAGATCAGCGGGACGGTGGTGGAGGCTGGCGCGCGGTTCGAGCATCTCCTAAACCGAGAGGTGATCGTCCCTGCCGTGATTCCTTGCGGCGAATGCGTGCTGTGCCTGGAGGGACGTGGCAACATCTGCCGGGCTCAAGTGATGCCCGGCAACGACATGGACGGCGGGTTCGCCGAGTATGTCGTGACGCCGGGTCGCGGACTGTGTGTGATCGACGACCGTAGTGAGTACGAGCTGCCGGAACTCTCGGTCGTCGCCGATGCGGTGACGACGCCGTATCAGGCGATCGTTCGCTCCGGTCTGCTCAGTGGCGATCTGGCCATTGTGGTCGGGGCCGGCGGCGTGGGCACCTATTGCGTGCAGATCGCCGCAGCCCTGGGCGCCCGTGTCGTCGCAATTGACATCGACGATGCCAGGCTCAGCGCCGTTGCCCAGCACGGTGCCGGCCTCACGATCAACTCGGCGCAGACCGATTTCAAGACGCTCCGGAAGCAGGTGCGCGGGCAGGTGAAGGATTGGGGACTGCCCGAGCACAGCTGGAAGATCTTCGAGTGCTCCGGTCAGCCTGCGGGCCAGGAAACCGCCTACGGGCTGCTGACCTACGCATCCACCCTGATGGTCGTCGGCTTCACGCTCGCCAAGACCGAGCTTCGCCTGAGCAACGCCATGGCGTTCGACGCCACCATCCAGGGGACTTGGGGCTGCAGGCCGGAGCTCTATCCGGAAGCGCTGAAGCTGGTAACCGACCAGCAGATCACCTTGAAGCCCTTTGTCGAGATCCATCCGATGAGCCAGGCGCCCGACGTGCTGCAGCAGGTGGCGGATCACAAGATTCTCAGGCGGGCGATTCTGGTACCCGGTGGAGCAGCATGATCTGATCACTCGTGGCCGCAGGGGACTGTGTGGAGGAACGCGCCATGCTAAAGAGCCATACGCTTGTTCCTGAGTATGAGTACAAGGAGATCCAGTACGAGCTCCGTCCGGTGCGGGATCCGTCGGGGAACCCGGTAGACGGCCTGCACAACGCCTGGATTGTCCTGGACAACCCGGAGCAGCTCAACAGCTACACCACCGACACCGTGAAGGAGGTCATCCTCGCCTTCCGGCAGGCCAGCATGGACCGGAGCGTTGTCAGCGTCGTGTTCACCGCCGTCGGCGACCGATCGTTCTGCACTGGCGGAAATACGAAGGAGTACGCCGAGTACTACGCCGGCAACCCGCAGGAGTACAAGCAGTACATGCGCCTGTTCAACGACATGATCGACTCGATCCTGCGGTGCGACAAGCCCACGATCAACCGCGTCAACGGGATGCGTCTCGCGGGCGGCCAGGAGATCGGCATGGCCTGCGACTTCAGCGTCGCTGCCGACACTGCTCGATTCGGGCAGGCCGGTCCCAAGCATGGGTCGGCGCCCGACGGCGGATCCACCGACTTCCTCCCGCTGTACGTCGGTTTTTCCCGCGCCATGGAGAGCGGCATCCTGTGCGAGATGTGGAGCGCCCACAAGGCGTTGATGATCGGGCTGATCAACCAGGTCGTACCGGTCTTGAAGGTCGATGGGAAGTGGATTGCCAACCCGATGGTGATCACCGATCGGTTCGTGGACGATTTCGGCACCATCGTGTACGGGGATTTCAAACACGGAAGCGAACGGGAAGCAGCCAAACAACTCCTCGCCAAGGCCGAAACCGATTTCAGCAAGCTGGACGACGCCGTTGAGGACCTGTGCACCAAGATCCTCATGCTGATGCCGGAGTGCGTGTCCAAGACCATCAGCAGCCTTCGGAAGCACAAGCAGTGGCACTGGGATAACACCAACGCCACCAACCGGGAATGGCTCGCGCTGAACATGATGACTGAAGCGAAGGCCGGCTTTCGGGCGTTCAACGAGGGGCCCAAGGGCAAGCGTGAGGTGGATTTCATCAAGCTGCGACAGATGCTCGCCGAAGGTCATCCGTGGGATGACGAGTTGGTGCGGGCAATCTCCCCGCAGTATCAGCAAGGTTGAGGTCTGCCGCCCGATCGGTACAACGGAGTCTTGCGCAGCTACGGCACGGCGAGATCAGCCGTGCGCTGGGGGAGCAGTCAGCGGGACGGTTCGACGGAGCAGACCGGCGCCAGCTCACCAAGAGCGCCGGGACACAGAGGAAGAAGGTAGCCATGGACCTAGGCCTGGAAGGCAAGAACGCCATCGTCACCGGCGGAAGTGTCGGCATCGGTGCCGCCATTGCTCTGGGACTGGCACGGGAAGGCTGCAACGTGGCCATCAACTATCGCCGGCACGACACGGAAGCCAAAGAAGTCGTCTGGCAGATCGAGCAGATGGGCCGCAGGGGCCTGGCCATCAAGGCAGACGTCAGCAGCTACGACGACGCCCAGAAGATGGTGCAGACGGTCGTCGAGGAGTTCGGCCGGCTGGACATCATGGTCTGCAACGCGGGCATCAACTGGGACGGCGTGATCTGGAAGATGACCGAGCAGCAGTGGGATACGGTCATCAACGTCAACCTCAAGGGCTACTTCAACTACAACAAGGCCGCCGCGCTGGTCTTCAAGGACCA
>WVYX01000003.1:1555-1739 GCA_011772755.1 Gemmatimonadales bacterium | reverse complement strand
ATAGATCGATTCCAGATTGGCGAGTATTCGTTCTCTCGAGCGGTGACTCATCCCGCTGCCCCCATGTCACGTCGGTCGGTTCCGTCGTCGAGACAATCTCACGCCCGGCTCTCCGACGTGCAACGGCATGCCTAGTACGGCATCATCACCAGGCCGCTGGGTACCTTGGGGAAGAAATAGGTGG
>WVYX01000003.1:977-1522 GCA_011772755.1 Gemmatimonadales bacterium | reverse complement strand
GCAGGGTTGAGGAGCACGCCGGCGACGGCCTTTCGGTTCCGCACCAGATCGATCACCTCGCCGATATCGGCCCGGTAACTGACCGCTGCGTTCTTCCCGGCCTCGGTCACCAGCCGCTTGACCACAATGGCATCGAGGCGCGCGACGTCGAGCGAGGCGAGCGCCTTCTGGTTGGCGAACGGCAGATCGCCCAGGCTCACCCCACTCTTCAGCAGGAGCGCAAGTGCCCGGCCTTGGGGTAAGACCATCACGCACGCCGTCCCACGACCCCGGAGCTTCGCGAGTTCCTCCGCGTAGCTGGAGTCGCTGGCCAGGTCGCGAACCTGGAACCGCTCCCGTAGGTCCTGTTCCACCCGGTGGTCGGCGTCGATGGCCTCCCCGTGCACCACCCGATGCACGGGAAGCACGACCAGCCCCGGGTCCGCGATCGGCACAATCAGCGCCGATGTCTGCGTGGCGTCGGGGTGCTCATCGCGATACGCGACCGCCGTTTCGTAGCGGTGGTGCCCGTCCGCGACGTAGAGTGCCCCTCTGCCGGCGGCTTG
>WVYX01000003.1:644-952 GCA_011772755.1 Gemmatimonadales bacterium | reverse complement strand
GCTCCAGTCGAACCCCCCGAAGCGCAGCCGATGTATCCGGCTCCCGGGCTGTGGCACTGTCCAGTAGACGCTGAAGCTCACCCGACTCGTCTCTCGCCAGCATCAACAGCACCTCACACGTCGCCTGCGTCGCCCTGAGCAGCGACAACCGGTCCTGCTTCGGACCCGCGTGCGTGCGCTCGTGCGGTCGCACCCGTCCAGCCGTGAAGGGCTCGGCGACGACGCCGGCAATCACACCCGTTCGCACGCAAGCTCGCCCATCCGGCGTCGTGAAGGTCTCGCGCACCACCGTTACGCTGGGCTTTGCA
>WVYX01000003.1:257-603 GCA_011772755.1 Gemmatimonadales bacterium | reverse complement strand
ACGTCGTATGGCGGCGCAATGCGCGCACTCAGCTGAGCGAGGTCGGCGTAACGCTCGCCGTGAAACGGGCTCACCAGGGCATCATGCATCCGATCGGTCCTGACGCCGGCGAAGGTCCACCCGTCGCATCACCTGGAACCGCGGTCTCTCGGAACCCCTCGACCAGCGGCCGCTGCGCGAAGCCGAATGCCCTGCCTGGTCTTCACACCGCTCAGGAGGTCGGGTCACGAAATGATTCATCGCCGCCGCCCCGACACCCACGGGCGTGCCGCCCGCGCGGCCTCTTCCAGCAACCGACGGTAGGACGTGAGTCGACTCATGGCGATCTTCCCCCGCTCGGCTGCGC
>WVYX01000003.1:0-200 GCA_011772755.1 Gemmatimonadales bacterium | reverse complement strand
AGCGGCTCCATGCCCCAGACTCCGATATCCCGCAATCCCGGTGTGTCCACGACGAACCCGCGGTCACCAAACGGGTGCATCTCGGCGCCCACCGTGGTGTGTTGGCCGGTGCGTGACCGAACGCTCACCGCGGCGGTACGCAGGCTGAGCCCGGGCTGCAGTTCGTTCAGCAGGCTGGACTTCCCGACACCCGTGGGACC
>WVYX01000231.1:4133-4353 GCA_011772755.1 Gemmatimonadales bacterium | reverse complement strand
GAGCGAGCGGCGTCCTCGAGTTGCAGGAAGCCAGGCGCATCGCGGAACAGCAGACTCAGTCGTCGTGCCGATAGAGTTCGACGCCCGCCGGGTCGGTGACGACGACCGACGTGGAAATACCTTTCCGCACGCTGGCGGTCACGACGCAATAATCCTCGAACAGTTCCAAACACCGAGTCACCCGATCGGGCTCGCGGGCATCGACGTCCAGCGTGATGTG
>WVYX01000231.1:3754-3998 GCA_011772755.1 Gemmatimonadales bacterium | reverse complement strand
TGGCGTTGGGACCCTTGCTCCCACCCAGCGGTTCGGGCTCGTCCAACAGCAGCGGCTCGACCTGGTTCCAGTCGAAGCGGGTCTCAAACTCGTAGCCTGTGATGCGCTCGAGTCGCAGAGAAAACCCAGTGTGTTCCGCCATTCCCTCCTCCCGTCGGTCTCACACGCCGCTGAGCGGCTGGTATGTCCTCACCGTCATTTCCCGTACAGCGCCTTCCACTCCTCTTCGAACTCGTGCCCGGCC
>WVYX01000231.1:0-3689 GCA_011772755.1 Gemmatimonadales bacterium | reverse complement strand
AGTCGCTGACCTGATGGTAGTGCCGCAGTCGAAACTCGGCGGGATCGAAGCCGAGCGAGTCGACGTAGTCCTTTCCCGCCTGGAGGTACAGTGCGGGGACGCCGGCCTTGGCGAAGCTCACTTGATCCGATCGATAGAAGCTGCCGGCGTTCGGGTTGGGATCGCCCGCCGGTCGCAGTCCCTGCTCCTCGGCAACGGTGCTGAAGGTCGTGCCGAGCGTGCTCATGTCGATCCCGATCGCCGCCGCGTCCCGGGTGATACCGTACGATTGCGGCGAGTCGACGTTGAAGTTCGCGACGATCTGCCTCAGCGGGAGCGGAGGATTCGCAACGAAGCGGCTGCTGCCGAGCAGGCCGCCCTCCTCGGCCGTCACCGACACGAACATGATCGATCGCCTGGGATCGGCATTCGCGAATGCGTCGGCGGCCGCCAGGATCGCTGCCACACCCAGGGCGTTGTCCTGGGCGCCGTTGAAGATCTTGTCGTCGGTCGGCGCGTCCGGGTTCATGCCGAGGTGATCGTGGTGGGCGGTGAACACGACGTACTGGTCGGCAAGTGCCGGATCGCTGCCTCGCACCACGCCGGCCACGTTGGTCGCCTGGACCTGCTCGATCGCCGTCTCGATGTGTGTCGTGAGTCGGTATCCCGTGTCGCGGGGACGGAAGTCACGCTGCGCCGCGCTCTCGAACAGGCCCGTGAGGTTCGTGCCCATCGAGGCGGCAATCCGCTCCGTCAGGGTAGAATCGATCCACGAGAGGAAATCCAGCTGGTAGGTCCGCTGCCAGATCTGTCGCGATCCGGTGTTGCCGATCACGCTGAAGCCATAGCTCGCCGACTGGGTGGTGTGCACCACGATCGCGCCGGCCGCGCCGTGCTTCTGTGCCTGCTCGAACTTGTAGGTCCAGCGACCGTAGTAGGTGCGCGCTTCTCCCCCGAACAGGGTGTCGCCGTTCTCCACGACGGGCGGGTCGTTGTTCAGGAAGAGCAGCACCTTACCCCGGACATCCGCCCCCTTGAAGTCATCCCAGCCGTGTTCGGGGGCCTCCACGCCATACCCGACGAACACGACCGGCACGTTGCGGAGGTCCACTACCGGCTCCTCGGCGGTGGACCAGTAGGTCACGTTGCGGTCGTTCTCGAGCGGAATCGCGCCCTGCGGCCCGCGAATCGTGAGAGAGGATTTCGCGACGTCCTTTTGCATGCCGACCAGCTCGATCGGGAGTAGGTACGAGCCAGCGACAGGCTCGAGCCCGATCTGCTCCAAGCGCCGCGCGATGTACGCCACCGCGCGTGCCTCGCCGGGCGTGCCGGCTCCCCGCCCTTCCATGCTGTCGGCGGCGAGGACCGACACGTCGGCCATGATGCCGTCCGCGGTGATTAGCGCGCCCGGATCCGAAGTGCACGCTGGCAGCCCGAGCGCGGCGACCATGAGCAGGGCGAACGCAGAGTGTCGCGACATGATGACCGGCCTCGGCAGAGGTGCAGAGTGGTGATCGAGCTCTGTTCGGAGAATACGGTGGTGGACGGGAGGGCAGAAGGGTCGGTGCGCGGTGATGTCGGAGGTGTGCGTTGGCGTTGTCTACGGGGCCCAAAGGGACGAGCGGCGAGCCACTGCGGCCCGCCGCCCAATCCTGCCTGACAACGCCTGCGCTGCTTGGCTCAGCTACAGCGCAGCTTCTTCCCCTTCACACTGCAGCTCAGCGTCTGGCTCGTGGCATCGGTCGCCGTGCCGTCACCCACGGTGAGCGTGACCGTATAGCTGCCCGCGTTCTGGTACGTGTGCGTGACGGTCATCCCGCTGCCGGCGACACCGTCGCCGAACGTCCAGTTCCACGACGTCGCCCCGGTGGAGCCGCTCGCGTCGAAGTTGCAGGTCGAGTTGCCGCCGCAGGAATACGTGAAGGACGCCGTAGCGTTCGCTTCATGGGCGTTCGCCGGGTAGCAGCGACGCAAGCGGCTACGTGTCTTCGGTCCCGAACGGATCACGACGGTCGCGGCCCGTGCGCCGCCCCCTCGAGCGGCGCTGGACCCCGGAGCGTTGGTCCTCGCCGCTGGGGTCTCGCTCCTTCGAGCGTCGGTCCTTCCGCCGTCGCTCGCGCACCCGACGGTCCTTCCGACTGCGCGCCGCCGCGAGATCCAGCTTCGCGGTGAGTTCGGCGGTGACCTCCTGCCAGGCAGCGACCAATGACTGACGCCTGCGACGCTCCGTTTCGCTGAGGTCGTGTATGGTGGCCCGGTCGCGCAAGGCGGTGATCTCCTGCGACAGCCTCGCCTTTTCGGCGCGCAGCCGCTCGAGCTCGGCCACGTTGAGACGCTCGACCGCCTCAGGTTGGAGTGCCTGAAGCTCCCGACCGCACTCGTGGCAGAACCTGCCAGGCTCCACAGTTGATGCGCTGCAGAAGGGACAACGAGTCATGACGGGCAAAGATGAACGATCGAGGTTGCCGACACCACCCGCTCCATTCTTGGGTACCCGGATTGGTGCACACCGAGGATCGCGCCGCCGACAGAACGAACAGCCGTAGAGGCGCACCCCTACGGCTGTTCGGCGTGGCGAGCCAAGGTCCGGAGCGATCCGGCGGCCCCGGCTATCAGGTTCCTACGGCATTGAGCACGCTGCCACTCTTGTCGTACACACCCCCCAAGCCGTGTTCGCTGCCAGGGTGGCCACGGAGGAAGCTATCGGCTTGCGGCTGGGCACGGGGTGACATCGGTCACAGGCTGGCAAGCTCAGCCGTCAGTCGTGGAGGGCTTTGTACCGGCCTCGATGCTCATGATTCCTCCTCCGTGCGTTCCAGGTAGTCCGACAGCGCGTCGAATTGCGACGTCCAGATTTGACGGTAGCGCTCCACCCAGTCGGCCGCGTCCTTGAGCGGTGTCGCGTCGCGTCCGCATCGGCTCACCCCGTCCGTCGCGGGTACGCCGCACCGGGCCACCTTCTCTAACACCCTCAGGTGCTTGGAGATAGCTGGCCTGGAAATGGAGAACGGGTGCGCCAGCGGCCGACGGATGCATCCCCCTCCGAGAGCCGGGCGAGGATTTGGCGCCGGGTCCCGTCGGCCAGTGCGGCAAAGACGCGATCCAGGTCAGGATGATGGGTAACCATCTGGTTNNATGATAGGTAACCATCTGGTTACCAATGTGTATCTGATTGTAGATCCTGCCAGCCCAGCCGCTTGTAGATCCTGTCAGCCCAGCCGCGACCACCTGGTGTCAGCGCGGCAGGCGCACCACCTTGTGTCCCCATCGATCTCGCGTCCTGGAGTTGGGGATGGCTGCCAAGAAGGCCCTTGGGTTCTGGATGTGTACCGCCCTCGTCGTGGGCAACATGATTGGCTCGGGGGTGTTCCTGCTGCCGGCGTCGCTGGGCCCGTTCGGCGGGATCAGCATCGTTGGATGGTTGGTGAGTGCAAGCGGGGCCATCTGCCTGGCACTCGTTTTTGCCAGACTTGGCCGGATCGTACCGAAGACCGGCGGGCCATACGCCTATGCCCGCGATGGGTTCGGAGACCTCGGCGCGTTTCTCGTGGCATGGTCGTACTGGATCTCGATGTGGACCACCAATGCCGCACTCGCCGTGGCGTTCACCAGCTATCTCACGGTCTTCTGGCCGGCCCTCGCCACGACGCCGCTCCTGGCTGGCGTGGCATCACTCGCAAGCGTGTGGCTACTCACCGGGGTGAACGTGT
>WVYX01000174.1 GCA_011772755.1 Gemmatimonadales bacterium | reverse complement strand
AGCGGTACTGATCGGAGCGCTGTGAGCGGTGCGCGGTACGCGGTGAATCTTCAAATGGGAGCAGGGAGAGGGGAGCGGGGAGCGGTACTGATCGGAGCGCTGTGAGCGGTGCGCGGTACGCGGTGAATCTTCAAATGGGAGCGGGGAGAGGGGAGCGGTACCTTCCTCCTGCACGGGAGCCGCCGGTTCACCAGCAACTCCCGCTCCCCGCTCCCTGCTCCCCACACCTGGACCACCAGACCACACACAACTAGACCACAGACCGCAGTACGTCACCGCCGGATGACGAGTCCGGTGCCCGCGGCAGCCTTGATCCCGGCCCCGATCGACAATTCCGGATTCCCCGGATCCGTCTGATAGCTCCAGTCGAAGATCATGTAGTCCTGACCCACGTGGGTGACCCGGATGGCGCCGAAGCGGGCGAACTGATCTCCGGCCTCCATCTGGAACACATAGCCAAACTGTGGGAGTGCCTGCAGCGCTGCTGGGCTGTACCCCGTCACAGGCGCGAGATCGATGGAGGTCAGGTCCGCGATGGCCTGCTGGCTGTACAGGGCGATCTCCGTCCCCGTGCGGACCGGCACGAGGAAGAAATTGCCATTGGAGTCACGGGTGACCTGGAAGTCGATATCGGTCCGAGAGCCATCCGCCACGATGCCGAGTTCCAGGGCTCCCACCTCGCCATCACCGTTCACGTCTTCCCAGAACCGGAATCCGGCAGTCTGCGGATCCGCCTCGAAGGCGGTCATCACTATGTTGCGGGCATCGGGCCGCGGCGTGTCGCCCCAAAGATCGGACCAGCGGCTCTCGAAGCCTTCGATGCTCTCCGCCGAAACGGCAAAGCAGCGCGACACCCCGTTTGCCAGCATGCCAACCAAGAACTCGGGCGCTACGGTAGTGCCTTCCAGGCTCCAGTCGGCGCCGCACTCGACGTCGTCTATCGAGTAGGACGCGCCGTAGACGCGATATTGCTTGAAGCCGTCAGGTTCGTTGATGAACGGGTTGTCTCCCCACGCCAGGTAGACAGCCCCATCGAGGCTGGTTCCCACGATGAAGTCCGGCCTTTCAAGACGCAGCCGCTCATCGATGATCACGCTCTCGCTGGGTGCGCTCTCGTCGCCGTCGAGGTCCACAGCCACCACGAAGTACTCCAGATCGGGTATGCCATTGTCGTGAAACGTGATGGAGGTGGTCTCCCCTCGGAGCCCGAACACTGCCTCGAGATCGGGCCGAGAGTACACGCGGTACACCTGGAGATCATCGTCCAGCACGGCGTCCCAAAACAGCAGAACGCCCAGCGGCTCTTCGGGATCGCCGCTCGGCTCGAGCTGGTAGCTGAGATTGGCCGGTGGCGCTACGTCGGGCCCTGTGACGCTGTCACACGCTATGATCAATCCCAACGCCGCGAGTACGACTATATGGCGTCGCATTGCCGCTCCCCCCGAATGGATTCCGTGATACCACAAGCGCATGGAACGTGCCGCAGCGGGCCGGAGGGACGCAACTGCTTAAATGTAAATAGGTTAGGGAACTCGCGCTGGAGGCACGACTTGTCCACAGGAGGGGACAATCGGAGCAATTCGCGGTTCGCAATTAGCAGTTCGTGACAAGCTGCCAATGGCTAGTCGCAGATTGCTGGTTGCTCCCCTCCACCGAAGGGGACAACGGGAGCAACTAGCATTTCGCAATCAGCAATTCGTCATTAACTGCTAATTGCAGATCGCTAGATGCTCCCTTGCCGCACCGTCCGCTGATCGTACTGGAACTTGATCTCTGGCTGGTCCAGCAGAGAGATGAAGAAGTTGAAGGCGAAGTTACCGTTTGGCGCCCTCACGAAGGAGAACGTGGCGCGCCAGCGGTGGAGGTCACGGTCGAACCGAAGGACGTGCTGACCGAACTCCTTGCGAGTCAGGTTGTATTGCGTATTCCACGATACCGACCAGTTCCTGGTGGGGGAAAACGACAGCGTGAAGCCGAGGGTACGATTGTTCGTAGGTCTTAGGCGGGTATCGGCAGTGTCCGCAACCGGCCTCGTCCGCTGATCGTCGTAGGTGAAGGACGCCTGCAGGCCGCGGCCCCTGGGAGCGTATGGCGCCATCTGGTCGATGGTCGGATCGAGCCCTCTCCGGGGCCCCAGTCCCGTGCCGGCCGGCTGGATCAGGTCTTCCGGACTCGTCGGCTCCGACGGCTCTGCAGCGGGCGGGGGAGCCTCACCTGCACCGAACAGCGCGAGGATTCTCTTGAAGGTGTTGGCCGACACACTAAAACGCGCGGATACGGAGGTCAGGAAGGGGTCGAACCGGACAGTGTCTCCGGCCGTCGTGGTGTCGAACCCGACTGGTCCGTCCCAGAGATCGTGGGTAGTCCCCAGGGAGAAGCCGGGCAACAGGTCACTCGTGAAACGGTTCGTGATTGCCTGGGTCCGCCAACCGTTGCGGCCTTCCTCCTTTGCCTGTTCGAAGTCGAACTCGATGGCCGAGGTCTGGATGCTCAGCAACTTGACCTTGCGAGCCTGCTGCGGGTCGGTCACCGTGTCACCGGGTGGAGGCCGAAGCTTACCCTCGAACGTCTGGGAGAGTGCCAGGCTGATGCGATGCACCGGCGGGCTGCGCCGCTGGGCGTCTTGTGACGTCGGGTTGAGTGCACGGGCGTACGCCTCCGGTACCTCCGCAGCCGGCGCGTAGCTCCAGCTTAGGAGTGGCGACACCGCGTGGCGGATGCGGGACACCGGACCGACCCCCGGGAAGAATCCGAAGAACGTGGGAGTGAGACTGGCGGCGAATGACAGTCGCTTCCCCTGACTCACGAACTTCCCTCCGCTGAACCGATTGCGCAGCAGGAACGGCCCACCCGTGGTATTCCGAATGCCGATGGAAGGCTGGAGCTTCCAGGTCGACGGGAAGATCGACGGGAGATTGATGCCCGTATTCCAGTCGACGCCGGTTCGGAAGTCCTCGCCGTAGAACCGGGTGACCGAATCAGTAGGATCGGCGGGGTCAGCCAGCACGATGGGCGGCGGCGGACGATTGGTGCGGAAGTCGGTCACGCTGATATCGTTCACCCAATTCCACCGTCCAATGCGGAGCGGCGTGCGGAACTGCAGATTGGTCGTCCGGCTATCCGTGAGAATCGTGTCCTCCCGCAGCTGATCGCCCACCGGCGGGAGTGGCACAACCACACCAGGTGCTTGGTCGAAGGTGCGGGCGTTGTTGAAAGTCACCGCAGGCGACCAGGTGATGCTCTGCCCCAGGTTGATCGGTGACGGGGTTAGACTGACGCTCGGCAGGGTCTGGCTGGTGGAGCCGTTGCTCAGGTCCTGAGTCCGGTTCCCACCGATCGCCAACGTGCCCCAGGCAAACTGCTTGTTGAAGTTGATCCGGCTGGCCAAGGTCGCGGTCTGGACGAACGGATCGACGGCGTTGCGTTGCACCACCCGACTGCTGGTCGCGAAATCTACGCTTGCAGTGAGTCGCGTCTTGATATTGAAGGCTTGCTGGTGATTCCACTGAAGCCGGAGTGATCGATCACCCGGCACCCCCTCGACCTCCGATTCGAAGATGCGGGACACGGATAGCCCGCCGGCCACGAACCGATCCAGCCATCGATACCGCAGCTGCCCATTGATGCCGATGTAGTTCCCAGAGAACCAGTCCAGCGACGCCTGGAAATCGGTGAAATCGTTGAGGGCGACGTAGAACCCGATGTTGGACACATGCCGCCGATACCCCTCATTGGGCCGAACCAGGTCGCTGAACCCAAATCGTGGCACCAGCAGGCCGGTTCGGCGCCCACGGCGCATGTCCTGAAAGATGAACGGGAGCCAGAGAATCGGCACATCTCGCACGTAGAGCACCGCGGGGCGCGCCACCATGATCGTGTTGGTGACCCATTTCACGCTGCCTGCAGCGAAATGGTAGTGGGGAGTCGTCAGGTCACAGCTCGTCATGTCGTTGTCAGCACCGTAGATTCTGGTCGAGGCGGAATCGATCTCCAGGCCGCCCCGCAGGTACCACGTGACACCCGACTGCACGAAGCTGGTGAGCGCGCTGTCCACTCCGCCGCGATGCTCACAGGTGTCGTACCGCATGCCCTCACCTACAAGCACCGTGCCCGCATCGAACAGCACCGGCGACCCATTCGCCAGCAACTGACAGTTGGCCTCTGCGAAGCTCACGGTTCCGGCTTCGAGCGTAGTTCCTTCCCGCTCCACCAGGGCCGAACCGACCAGTGTGATCTCCCGGGTTTCCCCAAAGAGCGTGATGCTGTCACCAGCATACAGGGTGATGGCGTAGCCGCTGCGCTCCAGCAGCGCGCGGATCACCGAGTCGGCCTGAGGGAACGAGCGGGACGGAGCCGACGGCAGTCCCAGCTTCCGCGCTGTCGCTGTGTCGAGCGGCTGCCCCAGCGAATCCCGCACCGCCGCTACGCTGTCCCTCTGAGCACGCGGCGGGCGTTGCGGCCGCTCGACCTGACCTTCCGTTGCCCCTGGGGTGATGGCAAGAAGGAGAACCGTCGCGGAGACGCCTCCGATGGCCTTGCGGGAGCGCCGTCCCCCCACCAGACGGGCCGCAATGATCCCGGCCTCATATAGCAGCAGGACGGGTGCCATCATCATCAGCATCGACAGCACATCGGGCGGGGTCAGCAGTGCCGCGAGGATGGCCCCGATGACGAGGGCAATGGGACGGTGTCGGGCGAACGTCTGGGGCCTGATGAGGTCCAACGCTGACAGGAGCACCATGAGCACGGGGAGCTCGAACATCAGGCCGAAGGCCAGGATCATCTTGGTGGCAAACCCGAAATAGGCATCGGCGGTGATGATCCACTCGAGGTACTCATATTGGAATCCCGAGAGGATTCGGAACACCGCCGGCAGGACCCAGAGGTAGGCCATCAGCACCCCGGCGCCGAACAGTCCGAGGCCCGCGATCAGCGCTGGGACGATGTATCGTCTCTCATGCTCGTACAGCGCCGGCGAGAGGAAGCGCCACACCTGCGCAATGATCACAGGCGACGCCAGCACTGCCCCCACGACGACGGCGAGTTTCAGGGTGATGATGAACGCGTCGGTCGGGCGAGTGACGAACAGCTTGCCTTCGGGCAGATACGGCGCGATGGGGTCCTTGAGGAGGCCGAGCACGTCGAACCGCTGCACCAGGAAGAACCCGATGACCGCACCCACCACCAGCGCAAACAGGCTCCACAGGATTCGCCACCTCAGCTCTTCGAGGTGATCGAGAAAGGGCATCTCGCCCCTGGCAGTCTTCGCTTTCACGTGAAGCAGGTCGGGGCGACTCGCCCCTCAGCGATCCGGATTGCCGAGCTTGGTGCGGGCGAGTTGCGCTTCTTCTGATCGAGGGTACGCGGCGATGACACGACTGTAGTACACCTCGGCAGCCCGTCGGTCCCCGCGTCGTTCGGCGATGAGACCCAGGCGGTACAGCGCGGTCGGAGCACGAGGCGAGTCCCGGTAGTCCCGGACTACCCGCTCGTAGGCCGCCGCGGCCGAGTCCGGATCGCTGTCTTCCCACGAATCGCCAACGAAGAATTGGGCGTCCACCGCCCGTGGGTGATCGGGGAAGTCGGTCAGCAGTTTGCGGAAGCCCTGCCGCGCCGTCAGCGGGCTGCCCCTTCGCAGCTGCTGCAGCGAGACCTGAAACAGCTCTTCGGGGTCAATTCCTCCAGCGGGTGCCACTGCGGCTGCAGTGTCTCCAGGCGCCGGGATACCAGGAATGACGCTCTGCCGCAGTCGCGCATCGAGCTGGGCGCGCATTTCACTGATGCGCTGCTGGCTCTGACCCGTGAGCTCCTGGATCTGCACGAGCTGCCGCTGCACCTCGGTCATGTCGGAGCGGACGTCCCCCTGGAACCGCGCGAGACGGCGCTGTAGCACGACCAGGGAATCGAGCAGGCGCTGCTGGAAGGCGAGGACCTGATCCAACACGACAGCCCGCACCGAATCGGCGCGGGCTGTCTCTTGTTTCAGGGCTTGCACCTCCTGCTCTACGCGCCGCACATCGCCCTTGAGCGCGCAAGCGCCCAGGCTGACCGCCGCCAGCGCGACGAGGGAACCGAAGCGCGTCACATGCCTGCGGGCTTCACCAGCCTCGCGCCACCAGCCGTGATGGCGAAGGCATCGCGCCGGTTCTTGGCCCAAGCCTCCTCGTTGTGGCCCGGATCAACCGGCTGTTCCTCACCCATCGACCGCACCGTAATGCGGTTCTCAGCAATCCCCCGATCGGTGAGCCACCTTCTCGCCGACAGCGCCCGCCGGTTGCCGAGTGCCATGTTGTACTCGTCGGAGCCGCGCTCGTCACAGTGGCCCGTGATCTCGATCATCAGAGCCGGGTTCACTTGGAGGATGGACAGCTTCTGCTCCAAGACCTCCGTGTCGACGCCGGGGCGGATGTTCGACTTGTCAAAGTCGAAGTTGATCACCGCCTGGACCATCGACCTGACCTCGGCCGTAATCGCCGCCTCGCGTGCGGCGGCCTCTTCGCGCTCCCGGCGAATGCGCTGCTCTTCCAACTCCTGGACGCGCCGAACGCTGTCCTCTCGAGCCTGCTCACGCGCGATGGAATCGCGGCGGGCCTGCTCACGCGCGATCGAGTCGGGATCGGGCTCCGGCGCCGGTGGTGGTTCCGGAGGCCCGCCACCACAGGCTACTGCCGCCACCATGATGGCGATACCCAAACTCATTGCGAACTTGAGTTTCATCTTCGCTCCGTGCTTATGGTTCCGAAGGCTCCGGTATCAGTGGTGACCATGCCGGCAGTCTGGTATCCCCGACCGTCGTGAGTTGACGCACCCTACCGGTCTCTACGTCGATCACCCACACTTGGCGCGTCCCGGTGCGGCTCGAGATGAACGCCAGATGCCGTCCATCGGGAGCCCACGTGGGATCCTCGTTTCTCCCCGCACTCGTCAGTTGCCGGACCACTCGCGACCGCGCGTCCATGAGGAACACTTGAGGGCTGCCAGCAACGTCGCGGTGAAACGCGATCCGCGTACCGTCGGGTGACCATACAGGCCCAGCCGAGTTTCCGGTCACCCCGTAATCAAACGGCGCGAACAATTCCTGCCCCGTCCCGTCCGCTGCCATCACATATACCTGCGTTCCCCCAGCCCGGTTCGACACGAACGTGATCTGGCGCCCGTCTGGGCTGAACGCGGGGGATAGGTTATCTGAAAATCTACCCACCGTCAAGCGCTCTAAGCAACAGTCCCGTGCGAGGTTATAGCTGAAGACGTCGCTGCCCTCACCGCCGATGCGGGTAAACGCCAGGGTCCGTCCGTCAGGCGAGAACGCGGCACTGATGTTGAGCAACTCGGTAGTGGGCCCGACCACGGATCGCTCACCCGATTCCAGGTCCACCAAGACGATCTTCCCCCACCCGTTGGACAGCTCGCTGTACGCTAGTCGGGTTGCAGATGGGTGCCAGGCCGGCGAGAACGCGCTCACGCCTGCGGGTGAGGCCGGCGCCAGGGAGGCACCGTCGGCGTCCACTCGGTACAGCCGTCCCCGCCGCACAAACAGCAGCCTGCTCGCAGCGAAGCCCGGCTCGCCGCTGGCCGTGCGCACCAACTCATCGGCGACCCGGTGCGCCGCCATCCGAAAATCGGGATCGCCGAGCGACTTGAGGTCCATCCGTATGCCGTGCCGGACCGTCTCGCCGTGAACATCGTATAGCATCACCGAGAGCGAGGAGGTGTCCGGGTCCGGCAACACGCCAACAGCGTAGTCGGCACCCAGGGCGGCATACAACGAGTAGTTGACGAACGGGGCCCCCGATGCTGCTCCCGGCGGCGTAGTGTCCTCGTCACCACCGTACCCCCCAACCCCGATCATCAGACTGTCGGCGCCGGGGAGCGTGATCATCTCGAACCGGTCACTGTAGGCGAGATCACGCTGCAGGAGCGCCCGCACCGAGTCGAGACGGATCGCCCGCGCTCCGCCGAGAACCAGCATTCCCGGGCGCAGCCCCGGCGTGTAGGTGATACCGATGCGAACGCCCCGTTCGACAGGGGGAATGGTGTCCTGGGCACGCGGAGCGTCGGGCAGGGCAACGATAGCGGCGAGGGCTAGAAGGGCCGAATGGCGCGCCATCATCTACGCGTGCTGGACGGATCAAAGAAGAAGGTGACGGGCAAGACGTCCGCCGCATAGCCCGCCGGCAGGGGCCCAAACGCCTGGGCATTCGCGGCGGCTTCGATGGCACCTTGCGCCTCCAGGTCGAACGCGAAGGCGCCGGAGCGCTTCACGAATCGGAAGTTCGAGATTGAGCCGTTGCGGTGGATCAGAAACAGTACCTCCGCCCGTAGCGACACGTTCCCACCACTGGGCCGGTGCCAGCGTCTATGGATCTGGGCCACGATGTTACGCAGATACTCCGGGTATGGGAACTGCACCCCCTCGGTCTTGACAGTGGCGGGATCGGTACCCGTCGACGGCTCCACGTCGGGTGCCAGTTCCTGCTCCGGGTTGGTCCGAGGAGCCGGCTCCTTCTCGATCTCGGGCTCCGGCGTCGGCGGTGGAGGGGTTTCAGCCACCGATGTGCGCCGGGGCCGTCGAGACTCCAGCGGCGCCGGACGCTCCGCCGGACGCTCCACGACTTCCGGGGCCCGCCTGCGATCCGGCTCAGGCCGGGGAGCGGCCACCAGCTCGACTCGGTACACCGGTGGCGCAACCCGCCGTACCAGCGCCGGGGCGGACCACAGCCCCCCAACGGCCGCTGCGTGCAGTGCTACAGTCGCCACCAGCGCGATCCCAGTCCCCCGGGCCTCGGGAGCCCTGCGTCGCGCTCTCTGTCTCGCCCGCTTCACCGCCCGGTTACCTCCGATTCGGCAACGAGCCCCACGTCGGCGACTCCCGACGCACGCATCACGGCCAGCACCCGCACCACCTGCCCGTACGCAACACGGCTATCTCCTCTAAGATACACACCGCTGGGGCGTCGCGCCGTCACCATCGCCGGAAACGCGGCGCGGAAATCCTCAAAGGAGAGGGGAGTCTCGTCGACGAAGATGCGGCCCTGCTGATCCACCGTGACAACCAATCCCTCCTTGGGCTGCAACGGCCGCGCCTCGGCCCGGGGAAGCTGCACGTCCACGCCGCCCTGCATAATGGGCGCGGTGATCATGAATATGATGAGGAGGACGAAGGCCACGTCCACTAGGGAGGTCACGTTGATGTCGGCGGTGAGCGGGAGATTACCACTGCCCGGTCGGAACTCTGGCATCGGCTAGATCCTCCCCTCGCGCGCCATCGCCCCCACGATCTCGTAGGCGAACCCCTCCAGCTCACCGGTGAACACGCCAAGACGGCTCACGAAGAGGTTGTACGCGATCACCGCAGGTATGGCGACGGCGAGCCCCAGGACCGTCGTCACCAGCGCCTCGGCCACACCGGGCGCAACGGCCGAGATGTTGCCGGATCCCCCTGCCGCAATACCGATGAAGGCGTCCATCACCCCGAGCACCGTGCCCAGCAGCCCGAGCAGCGGGCTCACCGAGCCAACTGTTGCCAACCATGGTATAAACCGTGCCATGAGATCACGTTCCGCACCGACTTCCTTCGTCAGTACCATCCGCAGCACGTCCAGCTGCGTGGGAGTGAGGGCGCCGCTGCTGCTCCCCTTGGTGTCCTTGAGGGCGCCCGGACGCAGCTCAGAGAAGAAATTGATTCCCTCCCGCAGCAGGCGCCCATAGGGGGATGGTGGGAGCTTCATGACTGCGTGGTACGCATCTTCCAGCCTGGTAGTGCGCTCCAGGGCGTCAAAAAAGCGGTCTCCCTGCCTCCGGACGCGCCGTAACTGCGCCCACTTGAGCACGATCAGGAACCAGCTAACCAGGGAGAAGACTGCGAGAACGATGAGCACCACCTTGGTGGCAGTGCTCGAAGTCACCACCAGCTCCCAAGCGCTCGTCGGTAGCGCACCTCCCACCTGCAACGTCATGCAGCATCCTCCACAATCCACTCATATGTGAGCTTCAGCCCTTCCCGGAGAGAGCACCCCGGGCGCCAGTCCCACTCACGTGCCGCCCGCTCGACGCTCACTGCGCTCCGCCGGAGCTCACCGGCACGAGCCGGGGCGTGCTGGATAGGAACGCTGACTCCCGTCGCGTCGAGCATGGCCTGCGCTAGCTGATTCACACTGGTCTCAATGCCGGTTCCCACGTTGAATGCGACATCGTTTAGTGTTCCGACGCCTGGCACCCTCCAATGCGTCGCAGCGTGATTCGCCGTGACGACGTCACCGACGTACACGTAATCCCTGGTCTGGGAGCCGTCGCCATGAATGGTCAACGGTTCCCTGCGATGGAGTCGACTCCCGAAGATCGCTACCACGCCCGCCTCACCGTGTGGGTTCTGCCGCGGCCCGTAGACGTTCGCATAGCGCAGCGAGATCACATCGAGACCATAAAGCTTCGCGTAGGCAGAGAGGTAGTATTCGGACGCCAGCTTGCTCACCCCGTACGGCGAGACGGGGAGCTTCGGCGCGGATTCCGGATGCGGTAGCCGATCACTCTCCCCGTACACCACGCCTCCCGATGAGGCGAAGACAAAGCGCCGCACTCCACCCTCTCTGCCGCCTTCCAGGAGATTGAGGAGGCCCAGGATGTTGGTGCGGGCGTCGAACGCAGGATCCCGAACTGACACCCTGACATCCATCTGAGCCGCATGGTGGTTGACCAGTGTGAACCCACCACGCCCCACCAGCCTGCGGGTCTCCGGCGACGCGACGTCGGCGTGGACGAACGTGGCGGCCGCCGGGACGTTCTCGCGTCGTCCGCTGGAAAGGTCATCGAGCACCGTAACCTGGAACCCTTCCGCCAGGTACATCTCGGCGACATGGGAACCGATGAACCCTGCGCCGCCAGTCACCAGGACCCTGGAGGCTTCGGCCATCAGCCGTCAGCCTTTAGAGAGCGCTCGCTCTTCGCAATTCGCAGTTCGCGGTTTGAAACCGGCAACCAGCCTGTGCTGCGCAGCCGCCCCGTCTGGGATTCTCCCCCAGATCTTGCCGCATCGACCTGAAGGCTAATGGCTGAGGGCCGCAGGCTCAAATGAGGATCCAAACAACGGTTACGGCCGCTAGAGCGGCCGTAACCGTTGGTAGTGGTGGAATTGGGTATGACGAGCCGGCCGACCGGCTTCCGTCACGAGGGCATCTTCCGGGCCAGTCTCACTGGTGCCTCCGGCACGACGCCAAGCTGGTTGATAACGGTGAGCAGCCCGGAGGCGGAGCGCTCTCGTCTGTGGACGATCTGCATGAATGCGACCGTGTCGGGAGCCATCCCGGCTTGGTCCCTGGGCCGCAACACGACAAACACGTCGCCAAGAGCGACGCCATCGCTGCGTCCCAGGTCGATGAAGATGATATCCTGCTGGCCCGCAACTGGATTGAGGTCCCGCGGCTCGACAACCGACCCCGAGATTCCGTTCTCGACGGGAACTGGTACGGCGGTGCCGGGATCCACAAATGGCTCCAGCGGCATGGCCACCTGGCCATCGGCGATACGGTCAAACTGGGCCACGACCTGAGCGACCACCTCATCTTCAGATGCGTTGGTGACCCGGGCGATGCCCGAAGGAACAACGACGTTGCCCCAGTTAGGGACCTCGCGACGAAGGCTGGCCAGGAGCAGCGAATCGCCCACCTGATAGGCGGCCCCTCTGGGCGGACGAACCTGGATTTCCCCGAAGATCATCGCCGAGGAACTGGCCGTCAGGTTCCGGAGGGTCGGCTTCCCGACCGCGCCTAGCACCTCTCCCCACGGAAGCTCCTGTCCTTCCGTGAGGAACCCGGCCGCATAGAACTCGCCCTGGCGAATCGGGCGATAGCGGAACAAGCCCGAGCCGACAGCGCGCATACCGCCGCGCAACGCGGTTCGGCGAGCGAACACGGTGGGAGCCGTCTCAGTAGGTGGCGGTGGCGGCGGAGCCCCTGGCGGTGGTAGGACCTCAAGGCTGTCTTCCGGGGGTGGCTCCACAGCCTGTTCTGGCGGCAAGCCGACCACCGCCTGCTGTTGGACCGGGGCCTGTTGGGCTTGGGGCACGCCAGGCTGGCCGGGCACAGTCACCACGACCCCCCCGGCCGTGTCCGGAGTGACCAGCCACAGTTCCTCTCCGGGGAAAATCCAGTGGGGATCTTCCACCACCAGCGTGTTGAGCCGGTAGATCTCCGGCCACATGAAGGGATCGCCGAGATATCGCTCTGCCAACTCCCACAGGGTCTCGCCCACCACCACGACATGTACGTTGGGACGTTGGCCGACCTGCAGCGTGTCCTGCGCGCGCACGGAACTGGCCATCCCGACCAGCAGCACGCACAGGACAGCGATCCGGCTAGAACGGAAGATCGTCGTCTTCCTCATCAAGTGCCTCCGGGAAGTCGTTGTACGACTCCGATGGCCCGTCGGCGACGGCCGGCTTGGCAGCAGCGGCACTCACCGGCGCGTCGGACACCTCCCCCCCACCCCGCGGCGTCAGCATGAGCATCTCACGGGCGTTGACCTCGGTCGTGTACCTCGTGTTACCGTCTCGATCCTCCCAAGTTCGGTATTCGACCCGGCCTTCGATGTATACTCGATCACCTTTTTTGAGGTATTTCTCAGCCACGTCGGCGAGCTGCCGGGCGCGGTTGTTCCACAGCACCACCCGGTGCCACTCGGTCTTCTCCTGGCGCTCCCCGGCCTGGTTGGTCCATGATCGGCTGGTGGCTACCGACAGCGTCGCCACCCGGGTCCCGCTGGCTGTGCTCCGGACTTCGGGGTCCGCCCCCAGGTTCCCGATCAGCATCACCTTGTTCAGACTACGACTCACGCGACCTCCTGGGTTAGGGGGTGGGACCCGGACGCGCTCAAACTATAGGAGCCGCAAGTCCTTTTGTCAACCAAAGATACGCGATTTTGGGCGAACTTTTGCAGGGGGGAAAGTGGAGCGGAAACCGAAGAGATGCCGTAACTGAGGTCCTGGGTGCTGGGTGCTGGGTCCCTGGGGATTGAACGGGGTCCCTCCCTACCCCCAAGGACCTAGGACCGAGGACCCAGGGCCTGGCCAATCACCCCCGCTTCTGCAACACCGCCAGCACCTCTCCAAGCTTCTGCTCGGCCCGGGACACCATCTCATCGGCCTCCTCCTTCACTCGGGTCCTGTAGCTCGCGTCCTCAACATCGCCCAGATTGATCAACACGTTCTTGTGGGCACCCCAGATGCCAGTCTCAAGGGCCTTGGCTCCCACCTCGAGGTCTGAGCGCAATGCTATGTTGCCGTGCTGAGCCATCTCCACCATCGGCTCCCAACATCGGTCGGCGACGCGCATGACCGTGAGTGGGACCTCGATCGCATTCTTGAGCCCCTGCTGCACGGCCTCACGCCGAGTTGCCCTTTGCTCCTCCGTGTCCTGCGACATGCCCAGCGCCGCCTTGTAGTCGTTGAACGCGTTCGTATCAGCATCGATCATGGCAACGAGGTCGTTCATCGCGTCGTTGAGCGGAGGGATGAGCCGCCGCATCGTCGCATCCTTCTCCTCGAATTTCCGCTTCCCGTAGGTCATCCAGCCGACCATGGTCCCCAGGGCTGCACCCATGCCGGCAAAGAGGGCAGCAGCCGACCCACCGCCAGGGGCTGAGGTTCGCGCCCCTAGGGTGTTCAAGAACTCCCGAACCGACATGTTGGCTAGGGTCCCCATATCATCATCCTCGATCATGTACTCGATGATGCGCTCGTCCGGAATGAAGGGAGAGACTGAGTTCAGCCCGAGTCTCTCGACGGCCAAGCGGATCTTCTGCCGTTCATCCACCAGGAACAGGTTCTCTTCTTGTATGTAATAGTCCGCCGCCATCAGCATTGCCGCGCGGGGGATCAGCCCGACCAGCTCCGAGCCCACTACGGCGAGATTCAGCTCCCGGGCTCGCTTGGCACATTCCTCGAAGGCGACGTGCGGCGGCGTGATCCGGTAGTCGTCGAGGTTCATGGATACCTGGGCCAGGTTGTACTCATCGACGTACCAGCCGATTCCCTTGACGGCCTTCAGGTGGCCTGGTTGGTCCGGTCCCCGTCCCTGCTCCCTCACGTCCAGCGCAATGCGGTGGGCCTGCTCCTTAGTGCCGAGTATGTTCACGTTGTAGGCCACCAGGAAGAAGCGGGCACCGGCCGCTGTCGCTCCCCAAGTCGGGATGAACTCGGCGGGACCGAAATCCGGCTCCCACTCCGGTCGCTTGATCTTATCCGGCAGGCTTTCGTACTCGCCTTCACGGATCTGCTTCAGGCTCTTGCGATGCTTTTGCCGGGAGGCAGCCTCGTAGAGATAGACCGGGATTCCTAGCTCTTCCCCCGCACGCCGACCGAAGGACGTTGCGCACTCCACGCACTCTTCCATTGAGACGCCGCCCACAGGGACGAATGGGCACACGTCCATGGCGCCCATGCGCGGGTGCTCACCCTGATGATTCCGCATATCGATGAGGTCTCTAGCGACCCGTGCGGAGTTGAGGGCACCCTCCACTGCGGCTTCCGGCGTCCCGACAAAGGTGTACACCGTGCGATTGGTGGACTCACCTGGATCGACGTCCAGGAGGGTGCAGCCGGGCGTACCTCGAATGGCGTTCGCGATCGCGTCGATGACGCTGCGGTCACGACCCTCTGAGAAATTGGGTACGCACTCGACGATCTTTCTCATGTGAGTTGCTGTGGCTCTGCAGCTCTAGTCTCGAGAAGACGGCGCGGCCGCAGCACGGCATGGCGGCATAACGGCGTGGACGGCATGCCCTCCGATCCTCTCTATCGTCTTCACCCCCCTTCCCCCTGTCTGACCGCGACAGCGAGCGGCATGGAACGGCAGGGGGCGGGAGTGAAGTGAATCGCTTTAAGTCCTTTTGTCAACGGGAGATACGGGGGCAGGGGCGGCCGGGGAGGGCTCGCAGCTCGCGATTCGCAGTTCGTGAGGTCGCAGAACGCCACGGGCCTCACGAACCGCTAATTGCGAATTGCGAAATGCGCCAGGGGCGGGGTGTTGGGGCTTGGGTGTTGGCTGCTAGGGACCCCTAGAACCCGGCACCCAGGACCCAACACCTTAGTCGGGGCCCTCGCATGCGGGGACCTTCTTCGGCTCCACCGGACGGGCCAGGACGAGCGCATCTTCCCGGGGTCTCCGGTAGTAGTGCCGCCGGCGGCCCCGCTCCTTGAATCCCAGGCGCTCATAGAATGCCCGGGCAGCAAGGTTGGACTCGCGGACTTCCAGAAACACCGTGCGGGCTCCTTGGGCGGCCAGCAGGGTCAGAGCCTTCCGCACCAGCCGACGGCCGATCCCCTGCCGCCGATGGTCCTCATGGACCGCCAGGTTGAGAATCTCACCCTCTTCCCACGCTGAGCGGGAAAACAGGTAGCCTGCGACACCGGACGGGGAGTCGGCAACGAGGGCGGTGTGACCAAGCATCAGCCGAAGGCTCTCGGGGGACCAGGGGTCCGAGAAGACCTTCCGCTCCATCGCGGCGATGGCCGGGAGGTCAGCGACGTCCGCTGCCCGAATGCGGTAGTGCTCGCCCATGCTCCTGTTCCCACCGTGCCTGAGCCGCTGCGGGGCGGCCGTACACGGGCTCAAACCGCTCAGGATCTTCAATGGGCTGGGTGCCATTCCCGACAGCGAGCAACTCGATCAGCGCGCTCGCTCGGGGAGCCCCCGCCGGGGGACCGATGGGGGGCCTCCCAGTCCACCGCTGTACCTCCTCGGCGCTGGCCAGGGCCCCGTCTCCCACGGCGATGGCCGGCGGGGTGGAGCACCGCCGTATCAGCTCAGACACGCTACAACACAGCGGCTCCACGAGCGTGCGGACGCTATCCCCGACGACGTCGTAGACCGCCGCGAACACCTCTCCACGCAGCGCGTCGTACAACGCCGCTACCGGACCCCGAACGAATGCCCGGGTACTCCACGCTGCAGCCAGGAGGGAAGGCGCCGTGCGGAGGACGAGGGTGTCGTGGCAGCGAAGGATTCCCTTTGCGGTGGCAAAGCCGATGCGGAGACCGGTGAAGCTTCCGGGGCCGTCCGCAACCACGATTCCGGCAAGATCGGTGTAATCCATTGCGGCGAGACGCAATGTCTCACCGATGGCCGGCAACAACGCTGCCGCATGCCGACGGTCACCGAATACGATTTCGCTCGCAGCAGCTCCGGGTTCGCCGACGGCTACGCTCCCCACTCCCGTTGCCGTCTCGATCGCAAGGTAGAGACTCATGCGACACGCTCCAGGACACGCCGGTCCGGCAGGTGAGCATGCGACAGGACGATATGCGCGTCCGGAGGTGGAGCGTAGGCTCCCGCCCTCTCGGGCCACTCAATCAGGAGGAGACGCGCCCGACGTTGGAGCGCTATGAGATCGAGGTCGAGTGCCTCCGCCGGTTCTCGCAGCCGATAGCAGTCCGCATGAACCAGCACGCCATGGGGCGAGTGATATTCGTGTACCAGGGCAAACGACGGGCTGCGTGCGGATTCGGCACCCGCCGCCTTCGCCACTGCCTGCACAAAAGTGGTCTTTCCCGACCCGAGCTCCCCGGTCAGCCAGACAACCGATCCCGGTGTGAGCTCACGCCACAACCGCGCCGCTTCACGGCCGAGGGCCTCGAGGGACACAAGCTTAGGCACGAGGTTTCGCCGTCCGGGGGGTGCCCTTCCCCCGCCCTCGGGTGCCCCGGGGCGAGCGCCGAACTGGGTCACCCTCGGCTCGCAGATCGAAGAGTTGGTCCCGCAACTGGGCCGCGAGCTCGAAGTCCAACTCGGCGGCAGCCTCCCGCATTTGCTGTTCCAGTACCGCAATGAGGCTCTCCCGATCCAGTTCCCTCCCTTCCCCACGGATATCAGCTGGCTTTGGCTGCGCCATACGGGCGTCGGCTACCCGCGTCACCAGTCGCACCTGATCCACGGACTTGCGAATCGACGCCGGCGTTATCCCGTGCTCCCGGTTGTATTCCTGCTGCAGCGCGCGCCTGCGGTTCATCTCCGTGATTGCCCGCTCCATGGACCCTGTGACGCGGTCGGCGTAGAGAATGGCGCGGCCCCGCGCATTGCGCGCGGCGCGCCCCACCGTCTGGATCAGCGACCGATCGGAGCGGAGGAACCCCTCCTGATCAGCATCCAGAATCGCCACCAAAGCGACCTCGGGTAGGTCGAGTCCCTCGCGAAGTAGGTTGATTCCTACCAAGACATCGAACTCCCCGAGCCGCAGGCCGCGGACGATTTCCATACGCTCGATAGCGTCGATGTCCGAATGCATGTACCGAACTCTCACGCCCGTCTGCTGTAGGAAGTCGGTGAGATCCTCAGCCATTCGCTTGGTGAGGGTAGTCACTAGCACCCGCTCACGGCCTGCTTCGCACTCGCGGATCTCAGCAAGCAAGTCGTCCACCTGGCCCTTGACGGGCCGTACTTCGACGGCGGGATCGATCAGGCCCGTGGGACGGATGATCTGCTCGACAATCACGCCTTGCGAGAGCCCAAGCTCGAAGTCACCGGGGGTGGCCGAAACGAAGAGCATGCTGGGGGTCAGCCTCATGAACTCGTCGAAGTTGAGCGGGCGGTTATCCAGTGCCGACGGCAGGCGAAAGCCGTACTCAACGAGGGTGAGCTTCCGCGACCGATCGCCCTCATACATGCCGCCGAGTTGCGGCAGCGTTACATGCGACTCGTCCACGATGGTGAGATAGTCGTCGGGAAAGTAGTCGAGGAGGCACGCCGGCCGCTCTCCCGCCTTCCGGCCGGTAAGGTGGCGACTGTAGTTCTCGACACCCGCGCAGGTACCGATCTCCAGCAGCATATCGACGTCAAACCTGGTGCGCGATTCCAGCCGCTGTGCCTCCAACAGCTTCCCCTGGCTGCGGAATTCTGTCAGCCGTTCGGCCAGCTCCTCCCGAATCACCCGCACTGCCCGCTCGATGGTGGGCCGACGCGTCACGAAGTGCGTGGCCGGGTAGATCGCACAGCGCGGAAGCTCAGTGATGACGTTGCCGGTGAGGGGGTTGATCTTCGAGATGCGCTCGACTTGGTCCCCCCAGAACTCGATGCGGACTCCCTGCTCCTCGTATGCCGGAAGGACTTCCACGGTATCGCCCCGCACGCGGAAGGTGCCGCGCTCGAAGGCGACATCGTTGCGGGCATAGTGAATGTGCACCAACTCCTCGAGGATCTCGTCCCGGGGGCGCTCCTCGCCGGCGTCCACGGTGACCATGAGCTCCCGGTATTCCGCGGGGTCTCCCAGCCCATAGATGGCGCTCACGGTCGCGATGATGACGACGTCATCGCGCTCAACCAGGCTGGACGTCGCACGGAGCCTGAGTGCATCGATGTCGTCGTTGATCGAGGCGTCCTTCTCGATGTACGTGTCGGTCGCCGGGACGTACGCCTCGGGCTGGTAGTAGTCGTAGTACGAGATGAAGTACTCGACGGCGTTCCGAGGAAAGAACGACTTGAGCTCCCCGTAGAGTTGGGCGGCCAGGGTCTTGTTGTGCGACAAGACGAGTGTCGGTCGACCGTTGGTGGCAATGACGTTGGCCATCGTCACGGTCTTTCCCGAACCGGTGACGCCGAGGAGGGTCTGGTACTTGTCGCCACGGCGGAGACCCGTCACCAACTGCGCCAGCGCTCTAGGCTGATCGCCGGCGAGAGAGAATGGGATTTGGAGCTCGAAGGTAGCCATTGCGTGCTAACAACTAGCTTCCTGCAATTAGTGTTTCGCAATCAGCAATTCGTGGTTTCCAGCTACAACAGGCAACCGGAGGAACGGACAGCGTTCTAGCACGCTACATGGAGGTCGGAAGGTATGCGACGAATTGCGAATTGCTGATTGCAAATTGCTGCCCTTAGTGTCCCTCTCCCGCCACCAGCCTCGCCGGCGGCTCCCGGCGTTGCACCGTGGAGACTCCTTTGACCCGTTGCATGGCCCGCATGACCTTGGCCAGATTGGCGTGGTTCTCAACCTCCACGAGGACGGAGCCGAACATGGCCCCGTCGCGGCTCAAGAGCTCGGCGCTGCGGATGTTGGTACCGGTCTCTGAGACCGCCTGCATCAAGTCGGCGTAGAGTCCCCGTCGGTCCTCGCCAACCACCCCCAGGCTGACGACGAAGACCTCGCCCTCCATCACTTGCCAATCGATCTCGACTCGGCGCTCGGGATCGTCGGACATGACGAGTAGATTGGGACAGTCGCCCCGGTGGATCGAGATCCCACGCCCCTTGGTCACATAGCCCACAACGGGATCACCCGGCACTGGTTGGCAGCACTGCGCGTACCGCACCATCAGACCGTCGACTCCGTGGATGCGCACCCCCCGCCCGAGGCGGATCCGGTCGATGACGCGGCCGAAGCGGGTGGGTTTGGGCGCCTGTAGCTCGGCGCTGGGTCGGTCGGGATAGATGGCTTTGATAACCTGTCCAATCGGGGTGTCCCCCCGTCCGAGCACCTGATACAGGGTGTCGGCGGAGGCTACGGATAACCGTTCCGCCGCCGCGACCAAGACCTCATCGCCGGGCACGTCGAGTCGGCGCCGGCGCAGCTCCCGCTGCAGAATCTCCTTGCCCAGAGCAATGCTCCGCTCAGCTTCCTCCTGCTTGATCCACCCACGGATCTTGTACCGGGCCCGGGCTGTCCGCACGTGGCTCAACCAGTCTTTGCTGGGACGGGCGAGCGGACCGGTCAGGATCTCCACGGTGTCGCCGTTGCGGAGCGGTCGGTGGAGCGGCGCGATCCGCCCGTTTACCTTTGCCCCCTGACACCGCAGCCCGACCTCAGTATGGACGGCGAATGCGAAGTCCAGGGGCGTGGCGCCTGTCGGGAGCCGCTTCACATCCCCCCGGGGAGTGAACACGAAGATCTCGTCTTGGAACAGGTCGATCTTCAGGAACTCAAGGAACTCCTCCGGACTGTGCGCGTCCTGCTGCAGCTCGAGGAGTTGTCGGAACCACTCGAACCGAGCATCCAGCTCGTCCCGGCCCTTCTTCTTCTCCTTGTAGACCCAGTGCGCAGCGATCCCGTACTCCGCCGTGCGATGCATGTCCCACGTGCGGATTTGGATCTCGTACGGCTGCCCCCCGGGACCGAAGATGGTGGTGTGCAGCGACTGGTAGCCGTTCGACTTGGGCGAGGCGATGTAGTCTTTGATCCGCTCCTGCAGCGGCGTCCAGTTATGGTGGATCACGCCCAGGGCGTGGTAGCAGTCTCTCACCGTGTTGACGAGGACCC
>WVYX01000061.1:1125-1617 GCA_011772755.1 Gemmatimonadales bacterium | reverse complement strand
CCGGCGCGAGGCGGGCGGGTCTTAGGTGGAACGCCTGAAGGCAAGTTGGGCCGGCGCTTGCTCTCCAGTGAGAGCTGGCATACCGTGAGTGATAATCGTTTTTGGTTCGGCTCACCATCGCGAAGAAGTTTGGGGCCAGATGAGTTGACGGCCGGCCACGATCCCCTCCGCCGTGGTGGCGGGCGCTAGGGTGGCGTCCAACGCGACATTTCAAGCTCGGAGGAGCGACCGACGGATCGAACTGCTGAGCGGGGCGAACCTCCGGAGCACGTCGCCCAGGCCTCGGTTGCCGTTCGTCACCATGGCGATCGCTGCCCCGGTCCGACGGTCGCCGAACGCCACAACGCAAAAGCCCCCACCATGGCCTACGCAGTCGCGTGTGTTCCACCAGCCGTAAGGGTGAGGACCCAGCCAGCCCAGAAGAAAGCCCCGGCCGAGGACCACGTACGAACGGAGCGTTCGATCGAACCCGGATACGTTCGGTCTTAGATA
>WVYX01000061.1:0-1099 GCA_011772755.1 Gemmatimonadales bacterium | reverse complement strand
CGCCATGGAGGCGCCTGGGACGAGGCTCGTCAGCGTCGACGGCGCGTTGTAGATCTCCTCGAACCGGGCCGCCACCTCCTCCCGGCCGAGCCGATAACGCTTGGGCCCGAGCCAATAGGTGCGCGCCATTCGCGCTGCGGCGTCGTGGTCGACCCGCAAGCGAAGCAATTGCAACTGCGGCGGCACGATCTCGTCTAGGAACTCGTCGATCCACAGTCCCGACACCCGGCGCACCAATTCGCCCAGTATCCACCCGTACTCTAGCGGATGATACGCGAGGGTGCCTCTGCGGTAGCGAGGCCGTGACCTCCAGATCTCCTCGTGCACGCGTTCCCAGTCCGGCCAGATCTCGGGAGAATTCCACAGGCGCGGCACCAGCACACCGCTGCGGTGCGTGAGGATGTCCAGAACCGTGATCTCACCCTTGTCTTCGCGCTTGAACTGGGGGATGTAGTGGGAGACCGGGCGCTCTACATCCAGGAGTCCGCGATCCTCCAGAACGGCGACCGAGAAGGCCACGACGGGTTTGGACGCCGACATCACCTGGAAGGCGGTGGCTTCTGTGACCGGAACCTTCTCGCCCTCACGGGGCCGGAGCCCACGTGCGATTCCGAGAGCCAGATTCAGCAGACGTTCACCCTGAGCGTGGACGACCAGCTGGCCTCCGGGAAACAGCCCGCGCTCGAGTTGCCGGCGGAAGAGCGCTTCTGTTTTGCTGAGCAACTCGTCTGCTGACACGCGACCGGCTCGCTAACCCATCCAGAAGCCCTTGCGGTGCGAGACGCCCAGCGCCTTGCGACAGGTACCGCAGAAGTAAATGAACCGCTTGCCGAACAAGCCCTTCAGCTGCTGATACCACACCGTCCGCAGCTCCGTTGAGCAGTGTGGACACAAAGGCCGCACGTCATCACGCTGTTGAAGTTCGATCATCTCTTAAGCGCCTCCACTCGGCTGCACCCGGCGGCGTGTCGCGGCCTCGGGTAGCAGGATCGGGTCATCAGTTAGACGGACCGCGGCCACCCCGCGCGAGTATTCTCACCACCTCCCCACCCTCCTCCTGGACGGCGCGAGCGCTGTAGCCGCCCACGGGCTCGCGGAT
>WVYX01000010.1:1519-1744 GCA_011772755.1 Gemmatimonadales bacterium | reverse complement strand
TCATCGAGAACGGTTGGGAGGATCAGGAGTTCATCCAGGCCTATGTCGCGTCCGATGAGGATGTAGCGGCGGAAGGCGGGTGGCGGCGTCGTATGTTCGGCCTCTCCTTCGAGAGCTTCAAGGAGTACATCCTGACGGAGGATTCTTTCAAGCCGGACGAGGCGGAGAAGATCACCGGCGTACCCGCGGCCAAGATCCGCCAGGCCGCGGAGATGATGACCGGTG
>WVYX01000010.1:1174-1407 GCA_011772755.1 Gemmatimonadales bacterium | reverse complement strand
CCGCACGAGTTCGAGGGCAACAAGATCGAGATGGACCAGGACCGCTGGACCGTGGAGGGGAAGACCCGCTTCATGTGGGTGATCGGCCTCAACTGGATCGGCGCCGCAGCCTGCTCCCAGCAGATCTCCGACACACTGCGCCAGCTCGTGCTCCAAACGGAGCCCCAAGTGACGAGCGCGGACCCGGCCACGGCTATCGCCCAGCTCAAGGAGCGCGTCGACGCCGGCGGCAT
>WVYX01000010.1:0-1064 GCA_011772755.1 Gemmatimonadales bacterium | reverse complement strand
ACTCCAACGAGATCTTCGAGGAGGCCGCGGAGCGGTCCAAGGGTGGCCGCCGCGACTACGCGGCCTTGGTTGAGAAGGCCAAGGCAGACGGCAAGCGAGGGCACGACCTGCTTCGAGAGTTCGGCACGCAAGGTCTCCAGACGCCCCTCAAGCTCGAGGGCGGAGAGCTGGTCGAAACGCCGCGACTGCACGCCGATCTCCAGTTTAAGACGGACAGCGGCAAGGCCAACTTCGTTAGGGCGGATTGGTCTGTGGTTGCGGCCCGCAACGAAGAACTTGCGCCCCAGGGGGACGAACTCTGGGTTACGAACGGTCGCGTCAACCACTACTGGAACAATCTGTTCGACTTCGTGCGGCGGCCCTACACGTTCCAGCGCTGGCCGGTGAACTTCCTCGAGATCAGTGCGGATGACGCCAGCGCGCGGGGCATCGAGAGCGGCGACATGGTTCGGGTCGAGAGCGACCGCGTGATCAATCAGGTAGGCCAGCAGGTGACGGGGAGCTTCACCGCTGTCGCGTATGTAACCCCTCAGGTGCCGCCGGGGGTCACTTTCGCCTACTTCCACTTCCCGAAGTCGCCGGCCAACTCGGTCGTTCCGGCCGACACGTCGCTCCAGCCCCTGAACCTGCGCTATCAGTTCAAGCTGGGCAGGGGCAAGGTGACCAAGATCGGGAGCACAGAGCTGAAAGAGAGGATGCCGTTCGCGCCGCGGAATATCGTGTGACGGAGTGTCGCGACCTGATGATCTTCTCGTCTCTAAGCACACTCGGTCCGACCGCGCAACTATAGGGGCAATGCTGGGCGGCTCAGCCTGGTGAGATCGTCCAGTCCCCCAGTCGCGAACGAGTCCTGCCGTCAGCATTGACTCGGCGGCAAGGACGAGATGGTGAGGTTTGAACGTCAGGAACCTGGGGATAGGTAGGCGATGGAGGGCCCGGTGGGATTCGAACCCACGACTCCCGGATTAAAAGTGTGGGAGCCTCATCCTGCCGACGGACGGCATGTGGCTCCACCGCTGAGCGGAGCGATGGGCTATCATACATGGGAAAGGGTCTGTGCCGAC
>WVYX01000116.1:1067-2171 GCA_011772755.1 Gemmatimonadales bacterium | reverse complement strand
GCCAAGCAAGATTGAACTGCAGATCCATCTCGCCGGTCAGAGGCGCCTTTGCACTCAGCGGCGCAATCACCCCAAGCGACAGCACGAGAGCGATCCCCAGAACGACCAATAACCCCTCTTCATGTCCTCTCCTTTCCCTTCCGCCCTCCAGTCTGAGTCACCACCCTCTTCCCTTTCCTCATCCAGACTGAAGGCCCCTTGCTGTCCACTATCGCGCCGTCATCCATGGATTGGAAGAGGACCAGGTCTTACCGCGTGCTCGGTCGCAGGCAACTTGTCGCTGCGAAGCGGGTGGCCTTGGATTGCTCGGCTGACCAAGCCGATCACCAAATCCCGGACACGAACGCCCATTCAGCGAAGTGCTCGGTATCGGCACCTCCAGCGCTACGCGCGCGGTCCTCAGCGAACACGGACCATGGCGAATCGCGGCGGCCGACGCTCGGCAACGAGGCCCTACTGCCCGCCCATTCCGACGTTGCGGCACTCGGAGTTGACACATGAGCGTGCTTCGCGGCATGCTCGGTCGTGACGGTGCGCTCGGAGCAATGACGGACCGAAGAGCCGGCATCAGAGGTGAAGGCCGGTCACGCTGGAAGATCCAAGCGGATCGAAGGTGACGTTCCCTCCTTGTCTTCTCCGAGTGCGCCGTCGCGTTTGCAGCGTCACCCCGCCGACGCCGCCAGCGACAGAACTGCCGGATCTGCTTGGAACGAGCTGCTCGATAACGCTCTGCGGCTGCCGCCCTCATTTGTGCGGCTGGGCTGACACGCGCTCCAGGAATCCCTCTACTGCCTTCCGCAGCTGCGACACACCCGGCTCCTCGTAGGGGAGGTGGCCACACCCCTCCAGCATCACCAGCTCCTTGTCGCCCCCAAGGCGATCGAAGAATGGCTGGCTGACCGCGAGCGGCGTCCACTTGTCCTCGGCGGGGTGCACGAGCAGCAGCGGACACACGTCGAACGCTTCCGGCGTGATCGGTGGCTCGTAGACGGTCATCGAGCGGTAGAAACCGAGGTTGATGCGCGCCCGACCCACAAGCGGGTCATCGATGAAGATCCGGGAGAACGCAGGATCATTGGTCATGAACTCCAGCTTGGAGATTCT
>WVYX01000116.1:428-1057 GCA_011772755.1 Gemmatimonadales bacterium | reverse complement strand
TAAGGGCCGGTAGCGCGTTCATGACGGCGAAACCGAGCCGACTCCAGACCTTGCTGCGGGCCAGGGCGTCCCGTGCGTCGGCATCTCGTGGATCCGCCAGGGTCGTGGCGATCACGCCGCGTACCTTGCCGCTGGCGGCCGCCGCGTGATAGGCCAGCATTCCGCCGACGCTGCCTCCGAAGATCGCGACCGGGAGGCCGTCGCGGGCCTGCTCGCGATCAATCAGATCGGCCACCAGTGCCACCCACGAGCTGTAGTGGGGGTCGTAATCCGGGCCGGACTTCGTGAGCCCGAAGCCGGGTAGATCTGGCGCAACGTAGCTGTAGCCGGCGCGATGCACGAGCGCTCCGAAGGCGCTGACCAGGCGGCCGTTGCCGCCTCCACCGTGCAGAACAATCACCTTCAACGCAGCGTCATCGACATCGAGCCGATCCAGGTGGACATCCGCGCCGCGCCACCGCCACCACTCCTCGTCAGGATCACGCGGCAATCGCATCGCCTCCGGCAGGAACGGCTGATACCGTCGCCAATAGTCGCGCGCCGCGTAACTGTCAGCTGCTGTCATGCGATCACTCTCCACCGTTCAGTCGACATGCCGCCGCGATGGCGGGCCGTATCAAACTTGCCAA
>WVYX01000116.1:0-360 GCA_011772755.1 Gemmatimonadales bacterium | reverse complement strand
CTACGCTCCGTCCCCTGTCTCGTCGCTCCTGTCTGTGCTCCCGATCCGGGTTCTGACCCCGATCACCAAATCGGGCTTCATAACGATCCCCTCGCCAAGTGTCCGGGATCGGCACCTCGCGCTCGGGTCTCTGAGGACTGATCGACCACTCTGGGTTGCACGTTCCGCGGCGGTTCTCGGCGGTGTCTGAGGCACCGAGGGTGGCGCTGCTTCGTGGTGGTGTGCGAGGCTTGTGGGTGAGTGACGTCGATCTGACCCGGCTCCACCTCGACGTGTATGCCACCCGGGACGGTCCGTGGAACCCGGAGCACGGCGAGTTGGAGATCCCAGAGGATTGGGACTTCCTGGCTGCGGGGAATG
>WVYX01000091.1 GCA_011772755.1 Gemmatimonadales bacterium | reverse complement strand
CCGGACGACTTGGGCCCCAACGAGGGCAGGATCTTCAAGTTCGGCAGCCGTCCGGGCATTCTGGTACGGACGGCTACTGGAGAGCTGCGCGCCTTGGCTGCGGCGTGCACTCATCTGGGGTGCATTGTCCAGTACCGCCCCGACCTCCATCACATCTGGTGCGCCTGTCACAATGGGCACTTCGATCTCAACGGCCGAGTGCTCCAGGGTCCACCGCCGGAGCCTCTGGAGATGTACACGGTGAACGTACGGGACGACCAGATCGTGGTCAGTCGGGGGAGCTGAGATGGACGGCATGCAGGGACGGTTCCAACAGCTGTACGCGTGGCTCGACGACCGGCTCGGGTTGGCGGCGCTGGGCGCGTTGGCGCAGAAGAAGGACGTCCCCGTCCATCGGCACACCATTTGGTACTACCTCGGGGGCATGACGCTGTTTCTCTTCGTCGTGCAGATTGCGACGGGCGTGCTCCTCCTGTTCTACTACCGCCCGAGCGCCGAGGAAGCGTACGAGTCGGTGCAGTTCCTGATGGCCGAAGTGGAGTTTGGCTGGCTGGTCCGCTCGATCCACCACTGGGCGGCCAATCTCATGATTTTTACGCTGTTTCTTCACATGTTCAGCGTGCTCTGGCTGCGGGCATATCGTCCGCCGAGAGAGATCACGTGGTTCAGTGGGGCCGGCCTCCTCGGGCTTGCCTTGGCCTTCGGGTTCACCGGCTACCTCCTTCCCTGGAACGAGTTGGCGTACTTCGCGACCCGCGTCGGGACGGAAATCGTGGGCGTCGTGCCTGTGGTCGGGGAGTTTCTGCTGCGCGTGGCGCGAGGTGGGGAAGACGTAACCGGTGCCACCCTCACGCGGTTCTATGCCATACACGTCGCGGTCCTGCCGGCGACGTCTGCCGTGCTTCTCGGGTTGCACCTGTTCATGGTGCAGAAGCACGGGATGAGCGTGCCCCTCGATGTCGAGCGGCAGGGTGGCGGGAACCGGGCGATGCCGTTCTTCCCCAACTTCCTGTTGCGCGACCTCGTCGGGTGGCTTACGGCGCTCGCGGTGCTCGCCGCGTTGGCCGCGTTCTTTCCGGCCGAGCTGGGCGTGAAGGCCGATCCCTTTGCTCCCGCTCCGGCCGGGATCAAGCCCGAATGGTATTTCATGTTCATGTTTCAGACTCTGAAGTACCTCCCGGCTCACATCATCGTGCTCGAGGGTGAGCTCGTTGGCATACTGGGCTTCGCCGTCGCCGGGTTGTTGCTCGTGATCATCCCAGTGTTGGACAAGCGCAGTGTACGGGGCGAGCCGACGCCGGTCATCACGTGGCTTGTGATTGCTGCCATCGTCTACATCATCATCCTGACCTACCTGGGATACACCGCCAGCCCGACGCTGTGACGGAGATGGTGGAGGCGGCCGGCGCGCCTTTGCCATCAGCCCCCCCGATCCATACCGTGAGGGCAGCGTGAAGCCCGCTTCATAGCCGTTTGAGCTATTGCCAGCCCCAGAATCTTCAATAGATATTCTCGTGAACGGGATTCGCTCGGGGACTTCAAGAAAGGGGGCGGTGTGCGCTGGTTCATGGCCCAACTTCGGAAGGCGCTTCCTGGAGTGGCTGCGGCGGGTCTCTCCCTTATTAGTGCGTGCGGGGACGATATCGCCTTCAAGGATCGGACACCCTTCAACGCGCCGGCCGATGCGGTTGCCGGCTTCCTGGGGTATTTCTCGGTTGCCGACAAGCAGACGACTTGCGGTAACTGTCATGCGGACGAGCAAGCTGCGTGGTCGCAGACGCACCACGCTGACGCGTGGGCGACCCTCCAGGCCTCGGGCGGAGCACAGGATTTGTGCGAGCCGTGTCACACCGTGAGCCAGAACGGCAACGCCCTCACCGGTGACGTGGGTTACCCGGCGGTGCGAGACCAGGCTGAGCTGGCTGCCGTCTATCACGATGTCCAATGTGAGAGTTGTCACGGACCGGGAGTCGATCATGTTGCGAGCCCCGAGGCCGTGCAGCCCCTTGCCTCGATTCTCGCCGCCAGCACTGCGACCAACGGGTGCGGCGAGTGCCACTCGGGTGCGCACCACCCATTCGTCGAGCAGTGGGAGTTGTCGAAGCACGGGTCGGGGACGAGCTTCTCGCGAGGCTCGAGTCCGTCGTGCAGCGAGTGTCACAGCGCGCAGGGCGCGTTGGTGGAGCAGTTCGGCGTCAACGCGGAGTTCGTGGAGAAGGGTGACGCCCCGCTCCCGCTCGTCTGCGCGGTGTGTCACGATCCGCACGATGCCACGAATCCTGCACAACTCCGGGCGCCGGTGGGCGAGCCGACGACGCGCAACCTCTGCATCAAATGCCACAACCGGCGCACCGTGCCTGGCGAGGGGAGCCGAGGACCACATGCCGCACAGGGGCCGTTGGTCTTGGGGCAGCAAGTGGGATGGTGGCCTCCCGGCTTCGAGTGGCTCGACGGCCTGACCGGCACGCACGGCGACGCCACGGCGAATCCTCGTCTGTGCGCCACGTGTCACGTGGAGATGTTCGAGGTGACCGACCCGCAGGGAGGCTTCGTGTTCCAAAGCGTCGGCCATCTGTTCGAGGCCATTCCGTGCCTCGACGCGCAAGGCATTCCCACCACCGCGAGTTGCGCCAACAGCGAGCGATCGTGGGGTGCGTGCCTGGGCTGTCACGGTACCGCGGCGAACGCTCAGGCGTTCTTTGAAGGATTCAAGAACGAGTTGAACGGCTTGCTCGATATGATCTGGGTCGATGGAAATGGGAACACCATCATCGATCCATCGCCCACGGATGCAGGGGTACTGCCACAGATCCTTCAGGTGACGGGTGATCAGAAGCAGATCGATTTGTCGGACACCCTGTTCACGGCGGCCGAAGGCATCCTCTACAATGCGCAGATCGCGGCGACGCACGACCGGGAGCACTTTCTCGATGGGAACACCATTGTTGGCTCGGACACGGTAGGCTTCTCCGGG
>WVYX01000188.1:1225-1613 GCA_011772755.1 Gemmatimonadales bacterium | reverse complement strand
CGGCACCGTCGTCATCTACTGCGTGCCGTTCCACGTCGTGTTCGCCACCGCCACCCTCAACTGACGTCTGGGAGCCATCTGCGCCTCATCGCGGTCCCATCGTCCTCCGATCCCGGAGCGAGGCGCCGCCACTCGGCCAGCGTTGGGGAACGAGGTGATGCTGCCCCCCAAGTAGGCCATCAGCCAGCTCGTACACGAGCCAGGGCCCCTCACGTTCACGCGAGTTCATGGGCGTGCCGGCCAGCGGATACGAGATCGAAGTCAACGTCATCGACATCGTTCGGTTCCGCGACGACCAGATGATCGAACACTGGGGCATCACGGACACGGCGGCGATGATGGAGCAGATCGGCGCGACCACCCCTCCCGGCTAGCCGTCCGCCCGACC
>WVYX01000188.1:0-1218 GCA_011772755.1 Gemmatimonadales bacterium | reverse complement strand
ACCCCACCTGCAGGCCATCTCCTCGGAAGTTGGCGACCAGCACGCAACCGGGCAACAGCGCCGTTAGGTTTGGGCGGTGCGATCTGAGATCGCGTTTGGTCCCCCAGGGCCGATTCCGAGGCTGTTTGTTCACCCAACGACGATGGTCACCACAGCCGTTCCGTACTCACTGGCCGGGTACAAGGACGGTGCGTCCACCTCTTCGCAGTTGTGGTACCCGTCGTTCACGGGGTGGTCGAACGTCGTGGACGAATACAGGGTGTAGGTGCCCGCTGGCAGTGTCCCCAGGCTGTACGTCCAAACCGAGACCCAGAACTCGGCCTTCTTGCAGTTGATCCCGAGGTCGACGGTCGCGATCGTTTCGAGCGGATTCCAGTATTCATCGGCCTCTTCCACGCTCAGGTTCACGATCTCGGTGCCAGCAGCGTCTTCTACCAGGAACGAGTCCTCGATCGCGCTTTGCGCCATCCGTACTTGCCCCTTGGTCTTTGCCGCCCACCCGTAGACCAGGATGATCTCATCGCCCTCGTCCACCTCAACCGTCGCACCGTCAGCGAACACGAACACGAACACCGGGTCTTGAGCCGCGGCGCCAGGAGCGAACATGGTGGTGGCGAGCAGCGCCACAGCCAGCAACGCCATGATCCTGCGAGACATCGGGGAACCCCCTTCCCCTTGAGGTGGCGGTCCCATCGCCGCCCACAACGGCTGCCACTCTGCCCTCAATGTACCCCCGAATGCGACACTGGGGAAGGGTCAGACAGGCGGCTCAGAAACGCTCTCGTCGGTCGCAGATCATAGAACGCGCCGGGGACACTTGATCTCCGGCGACGAACGCCGCTGCGACGCTCTCGATGCCATGATCGATGGTCGCGATGTGGACCAGCCGCAAGCGACTCGAAGTGGTGCCCCTCATTCGCCTATAGCGAAAGGACCCCGTTGCTACGGGGGCCTTTCTGGTGGGCGCTAGAGGATTTGAACCTCTGACCTCTTCCGCGTCAAGGAAGCGCTCTCCCCCTGAGCTAAGCGCCCGGGAGTTGGAGTGTACCGAACCTGGAGGCGACGCCCGGAATTGAACCGGGGTAACGGGTTTTGCAGACCCGCGCCTAAACCACTCGGCCACGTCGCCAGGGGCTGCCGCCCAGAGCGGAAGACGGGGCTCGAACCCGCGACCTCAACCTTGGCAAGGTTGCGCTCTACCAGCTGAGCTACTTCCGC
>WVYX01000065.1:236-3475 GCA_011772755.1 Gemmatimonadales bacterium | reverse complement strand
GGACGGTCTCCAGGGTCCTGAGCGCCTTGGCGGCGAGCACCGTCAACTCTACCTGCCCGTGCGCCACGGCTTCGAGCGCATGTGCCGTCGCCTGCGCTGCCGTCCGGAGCTGACCCTCGGCCGAGTCCTCGCCGTCCGCGGTGCCGACGAACTCTTCTCCCGTCGGGGACGCGAGCACGACGCGCGCCGAACACAGCGTGTCGGGTAGATGCTGCAGCACGAAGTCCTTGAACTTGACCCGCACCTCGGATCTGTCGCCCCGTCGGTTCAGCCCTTCCATAGGCATCCTCCGCGATGGTGTCGGTCCAAGGTAGGAGACACCGGGTCTCGAGAAACAGGGGAAGAACTATCGGATATGCGCTCTTGAAACGGGTTCTTGGCGCCGAGACGACGGGCCGATACCTGCTACACCGTAATCACCACCTTCCCTTTTGCCCGTCGTTCCGCGAGATGCCGGACGGCGGCGGCGGCCTGGCTCAGCGGATACGCCCGGTCGAGCACCGGGGTGACCTTGCCGGCTTCGATCAACTCCTTGAGAAACAGCAGGTCCTCCGGAAGTATCCTCGCGACGAACGTCCGTAGGTTGTGACCCACGAAGGGTGACAGCAGCAGCGCCCGCAGCTGCCGATCCGTGCCGCCGATCCACCGGTCACCGCCTTCCCCACCCACGATCACGAGCGTTCCCCGGGGCGTGAGCGCGCGCCTCAAGTGCGACAGCGAACGGTTGCCACCGGTGTCGAGGATGAGGTCCCAGCGCCGATCGCTCCGGGTGAAATCCTCGCGCGTGTAGTCGATCACGTGGGCCGCGCCGATCGAGCGGACGGTATCCACCTTGCCCGTGCTGCACACGCCGGTCACCTCGGCGCCGAGCGCTTCGGCGATCTGCACCGCGAACGTTCCCACGCCGCCGCCCGCGCCGGTGACGAGCACCCGTTGCCCGGCCTGGACCTTGCCGTGATCGCGAATCCCCTGCAACGCCGTCAACCCGGAGACGGGAACAGCCGCCGCCTGCTCGAACGTGAGGTTGGCCGGCTTAGGCGCGCAGTTTTTTTCCTTCACACTGACGTACTCGGCAAACGACCCGTCGCAGGCGCCGAACACCTCGTCGCCGGGCCGAAACCGTGTCACGTTCGGTCCGGCCGCCTCGACGCGCCCCGCGAAGTCTGAGCCGCGTACGCGGGACTTGGGTGCGCGGAGCCCGTACCCCATGATGCGGATCATGTACGGCAGACCCGTCATGACGTGCCACACGCCCGCATCCACACCCGCTGCCTGCACCCGGACGAGCAGGTGATCGTCGCCAATCTCGGGCTTGTCGATGTCTTCGACCCGGAGGACATCGGCCGAACCGTACGTATCCTGGACAATCGCCTTCATCGTTGGCTCCGGTGGCGTGGACGCTCTTCACTTCAAGGTGTGGCCGGGTGATCGGTCGTGCCAGTCGGGAGGGGCGGGAACGGCGGGAACGGCGGGAACGGCGGGAGCGACGGGAGGGACGGAAGCGATAGGATCGACGGAAGGGACGGGAGGGACGGGAGACGCTGTACGGCGGCACGTGTGGCTGATACCTTCCGGCCTATGACCAAGATCAAATCCCTCTTCTGCATGCTGGCCGTCGTGAGCGTGCTGCCAGCGGACGTCGCACTCGCCCAGGGTGGCGAGCGCTCACTTCGGATCATCGTCTTCGGCGCCCACCCGGATGACCCCGAGAAGGTGGGCGGGACCATGGCCAAGTTCATCGAGCAGGGCCACGCGGTCCGCCTGGTTTCCCTGACCAACGGCAACGCCGGCCACTTCGAGATGGGCGGCGGCCCGCTCGCGCAGCGGCGCTACCAGGAGACCCAGTGCGCGGGCCGGGTGATCGGGGCCGAGTACGTCGTGCTCGACAACGACGACGGCAAGCTCATGCCCACGCTCGAGAATCGCGAGGAAGTGATCCGTCAGATTCGCGAGTTCCAGGCGGACATCGTGATCAGCCCCCGCCCCAACGACTATCATCCCGATCACCGCAACACGGGGCTCCTGGTGCGGGACGCGGCCTACATGGTGACGGTGCCGAACATCGTGGCCTCGGTCCCCCACCTCATGAAGAATCCCGTCTTCATGTATATGTGGGACCGGTTCACGGAACCCTCGCCGTTCGTGCCGGACATCGTGGTGGCGATCGACGACGTGATCGAGAAGAAGATCGACATGTACCACTGCCACGAGTCGCAGATGTACGAATGGCTGCCCTACAATCAGGGCATCCTCGATGCCGTGCCACGCGATCCCGCAGCGCGCCGTGCCTGGCTTGCGGAGACGCGAGGATTCCGATCGTCCGAGCCCGGCGATACCTATCGCGAGCTACTGATCACGCTCTACGGACAGGCCAAGGGAAGCCAAGTGAGGCAGGCGGAAGCGTTCGAGGTCTCGGAGTACGGCTCGCAACCCTCGCTCGAGGTGCTGAAGCGGCTGTTCCCGTTCTTCAACTGACGGACTTCCGTCGTTCCCGTCGTTCCCGACGGTAGGGGGACGGGAGGGACGGGAGCGACGGGAACGACGGGAGGGACGGGAACGACGGGAGCGACGGGAACGACGGGAACGTTATCGGCACATCGAGCGGTACAGACGCCAGAGTAGCAAGCCGCCACNNAAGTCGTCGTCGCTCAGATAGCCCAGATCTCTCGCCGATCGCAGCAAGCAGCGTAGCTCCGCAAGCGACCCCAAAGAGATATCGAGATAACGGCGGAACTCCCGCTTCCCGCGCTTCGCCGAGCCCTCGGCGATGTTCGCGGTCACGGAGACTGCCGCCCGTCGGAGCTGCGACGTGAGGCCGTACCGCTCCGCTTTCGGGAAGGACTTCGTGGCGCGGTAGACCGCCAGGACGACCTCGTGGCACGCATGCCAGGCATCCAGACGCTCGTAGGGCTTCATGCCGGGTAGATGCAGCGATACAGGCCCTACTGCCTAATCATCTTTCCGCACGAAAGGCCCGAAATATTCTCCCGTCGCTCCCGTCGGTCCCGTCGGTCGGATGGACGGGAGGGACGGGAGGGACGGGAGGGACGGGAGCGGCGGGAACGACGGGAACGACGGGAAGGGGGACGTTAATTGCCGAACCACGCCATCCACAGGATTGCGCCTGCCGTGCCGTCCATCGTGGGTTCGTTGGTGGAATAGTCCCCGATGTCGTCGTGGTAGACCACGTGGTCATTCTGGAACTCGGCGAACTCGTCGGGCTCGTGCAGCGTGATTCC
>WVYX01000065.1:0-175 GCA_011772755.1 Gemmatimonadales bacterium | reverse complement strand
CCGTCGCGCGGGATCCCAGTGAACATCGACGTGCCCCAGGGGTTCACGCCCAACAGCCAGTCGCGCTGCCGCAGCATGAAGTCGTGATACCGCGTGTCACCCGTCATCTGCTCGTACAACAGGATCTGGGTGATCAGCGCGGTGGTCAGGTTATTCGAGCACCAGATGAATGGCA
>WVYX01000303.1 GCA_011772755.1 Gemmatimonadales bacterium | reverse complement strand
GCCGATAATACGGGTCGCAACGGCACCGCGGGCTCTGGGGGAGGAAGGGTCGGTAGTCAGACCAGGAGGCCCTGTCTGGGGCAGAATGCCCCGTACGGAATGCATCCCCCCGCCCCCACTTGACCAGCCATCCCGCCAACTATCAGGCGCTCTAACAGCTGAGAGTGAGGGCACATGTCTTGCCCCTCCGGTGGGTGCGGCCTGGTGTTGCGCCCCGGTGAGCCTGGGCAGGAGGGCACTGCGAAGCCTCGACGTCGGGCAGGCGGAGTGCTTTCTTCGGATTGTGACGGCCCCATAGAGGCCGAGGATATAGATTTGGCGGCCAAAACAGAGTCGACCGAGCGGATCAGCTCGGTTCCCTATCCGGTCGGGAGCCGAGGCGCGGCGGCTCTTGCGCGCTTGGCAGTTCTCGTCGGCGTAGTGTTCGCGACGACACCGCGAACGGCAGAGGCGCAAGGCAACGACCTCTGCCTCATGTGCCACGAGAACGCGGCGCTATTCTCGGGCAAGCCGGAGCCTACGCGGTATGTGGTCACCCGCGAGGCCCACGACGGGTCGCTCCACGGCCAGGCCGGCGTGGACTGCATCGAATGCCATCGTGGGCTCACCTTCCCACACCCCGAGGATCCGCCGAAGGCCGATTGCTCGTTGTGTCACGACGATCAGTCGATGCAGCACGCGGAATCTCTGCACGGTCTTGCGGCGGCGCGGGGCGACACTCTGGCGCCGAGCTGCGCCGACTGTCACGGGACGCACGACATCGCCGACCATCGCGATCCCAAATCGCCGACCTACGTCTTCAAGATCCCCTCGCTGTGCGGAGAGTGCCACCACGAGGGCACGCCCGTGTCACGAACCCGCAACATACCGCAGGATCGGATCCTCGAGAACTACTCGCTGTCCATCCATGGGGAGGGCCTGTTCCGGCAAGGTTTGGCCGTCACGGCGGTCTGCACGTCGTGCCATACCTCGCACTTCATCCTTCCGCACACCGATCCGCGTTCCAGTATCCACGAGCGGAACGTGGTTGGGACCTGCACGGAGTGCCACGCGTTGATCGAGGATGTGCACCGGCAGGTGATTGAAGGCCGGCTGTGGGAGGCGGAGCCGCACAAGATACCGGTGTGTGTGGATTGCCATTCGCCACACAAGGTCCGCCGGGTGTTCTACAACGCCGGCGCGGCCAACCAGGACTGCTTCCGATGCCACTCCGATCCCCGGCTCACGATGGAGCGCGACGGAGAGACAGTCTCGCTTTACNNGCGTACGCGGCATCGACGCACGCTGAGACGGGGTGTGCCCAGTGCCACACCGACGTCACGCCATCGCTGCTCTTCCGGCCGTGCAGCACGATGGTGGCATCGAATGTGGACTGCGCGATCTGCCATACCGTGGAAGTGACGGACCACAGCACGGGTGTGCACGGACAGCTGGCGGCCGATGGTAACCCGGACGCTCCGACATGCCTCGATTGTCACGACGATCACGCGACCCAGGACAACGACTGGCCGGACTCGCCGACCTTCGCCCGCAACGTGCCGGAACTCTGCGCGCGCTGCCACAGGGAGGGTGAGCCGGGGGCTCGGAGGCTGATCCACTCGAGCCCGCCCCACATCGTGCAGAGCTACGTGATGAGCATTCACGGCAAGGG
>WVYX01000175.1:2687-2944 GCA_011772755.1 Gemmatimonadales bacterium | reverse complement strand
GGCGAGCACACCGGTCGCACGTGTGAACTGAACGAGATCCCTCGCAGCCAGTCTTCGGCATTCGACCGGCGGGCTCGACCCTCTGCCTCGGCGCTCTCGAGGGTGTCCCGGAGCAGCGAGGCGGCCGAGCGCGTCAGGCCGCCGGCAGGGGGAGCATCCTGGTAGCGGGTCTCACCCAGACCCAACCAGGGAATCGCAGCGGGGAGTGCATAAAGGGCGGGGCGGCCCAGTGCCCATTGTGCCGAGGCGACGCCGAG
>WVYX01000175.1:621-2640 GCA_011772755.1 Gemmatimonadales bacterium | reverse complement strand
CCGCGCAGCAACAGCGCGCCGCCGCGCCCCCCGGTCCAGCCCTTTCCCCGACCGAAGCTCACCACGCTGATGTTACCCAAGGCGCCGAGGGGCCGCCCACGCCAGGCGGCACCGAACCCTTGAGCCGCGTCTTCGATGACGGCGGCGCCGTAGGCAGCGACGGACTCGGCCAGTGTGTCATGATCCACGGGGATCCCGTAGAGAGGAGCCGTAACCACCACCCGAGCCCCATCGGCCATCCGGTCCACCAGGGACTCCCAATCGGGGTTCAAGGTCGAGGGATCCAGGTCGTAAAAGGAGATCGGGACTTCGGCGGCTACGGCAGCGGCGGCCACGTTGAAACAGTTGAACGCCGGTATCGCCACTGTGGCCCGGCGACCGGCGATCGACCCGGCGATACGAAGCGCATCGACTAAGGCCTCCGTTCCGCTGCCGTAGAGCACGACCGCTTCCGCGGCGTATCTCTCCCGTAAGTAGTCGCTCAGCCCGACCCGGGGATCCCCCAGCAACCCGAGAGCACGGAAGGTGGCGGACCCGATGGCCGCGAGGGAAATGGGCGAGTACGCGGGCAGCTGGTGACGAAGTCTCAACATCGCCTCGGAGGCCATGTCTCACTCACGTGAGCCACAGGAGAGTCGGGTCGCCTAGGGAATTCGGCGTGCCAGGATGGGGCCCAGGCGATCTACGAGCAGCCGGGGGAAGCGTCGCCAGACCGCGGCGCCCAGACTGTAGACCCTTCGCTCCGGCGACGGAGTGGCCGAAAGGCCCTGACTCGACCACTGAAGCCAGGGAAGCGGAACGTCCGCTCCACCCCACTGACGCTTGAACTCGTGCGTACCACTCCCCGGCGTGCAGCGCCCGAAGTTGAAACAGCGAATGCCCAGGCCGATCAGTCGCTGCATGAAGGACCAATACAGCAACATGTTCGGACGGCTTCGCCTGTACTTTCTCAGCGCCGACGACCAGGTCATCTCGAACTCGTCGCCCCAGAAGAAGCCCCAGCCAGCCGGCTGCGACAGGCTCGCCTTTGTGATAAACCACTCCGATCTCGACGATGTGCCCAAGAACGTCGACGATCCGCTCGAAGAACCGCCGTGGCAATACCGGCGTGCCCAGATCACGCATGTTCTCAGCGAAAATGCCGTAAAAGTCTTCCCAGCGATCCAGACCGAACTCCGTGAACATCCCGTCTTTTTCGGGACGGCGGATCTTGTTGCGCAGCTTGGTGCTGAAACCATCTTCCCAAAGCGCATGCTCCGATTCCGGCAACTCCAGCAGCACGGTNNCCAGCAGCACGGTGATCTTGCGAGTCGACACCGACAGCCGGGACGGCATACTGTGCCGTGTCCGCAGCTCGAGCAGGTCTACGCGCGAGCGACGCGCTTCAGCCAGGGCGTGTTCCTTCAAAGCGTTCTGACCCGCCTCGGTACCCAGTGGGCCGCCGTAGTTCAAGAACGGCATCGATACCAGGTAGTGACCGAAGAGTCGACTTCGCACCCGCACGAGCGGCAGCACGCCGATCCACTCCCCTTCCGGGTTCATGGCGACGCTGTAGAGATTCTCGTGGCCCAGCACGTCGGACATGATCTCACGCCAGCCCGCCAGGTGACAGAACGTGCTCCCCATGGAGCGGGAGACGAACTCGTCCCACTCGGCGTCGACGCCCCGGAACGAGACGACCGAAACGTGCGGCTCGGCGAGCGTGTATTGCGAGTGGCTAGAGCTCATGAGGTCGCAACCGGTTGTAGCTTCTGAGCCTGCAGTGTCTCCGAGATCGAGGTGAAGCGGAACTCCTTCAGCAATCGGGCGAGTCGGTCCGCGTTGCTTCGTAAGCCTGAGTAGTGCCGAAGCCGAACCAGCCAGGGGACGTCCAATCGCGGCTGGCCAGGATCGATCTCCCATGGATGGATGTAGAACGTGGCTGGAGTATTGCGGCGCTCGTATTCTCGCAGGGTCGCGCTGACGAAGCGATAGGGCAGCAGTCGAAAGTAGGCTCCACCGCCGGCGGGCAGGTTCATG
>WVYX01000175.1:0-528 GCA_011772755.1 Gemmatimonadales bacterium | reverse complement strand
TAGCCCTCCTCTAGCAGTATATCCAACGCCCACTCGCAACCCGGAACGATCGAAAAGCTTGGCGCCCGATACCCGATGACGGGAACCCCGGATCAGATCTTCGAGCAACTGCTTGGTTCGCCTGACCGAGTCCCGAAACTCCTCCGGGGTCTGCTCGGTCACGCGCCGATGACCCCACCCGTGCGAGGCGACTTCGTGACCGGCCTCCACGACCATCCGCACCAGTTCGGGGTGACGCTCGGCGACCCAGCCCAGAATGAAGAACGTCGCCTTCGCCCGGTGCTCGTTTAGAAGCCTTACCAACTGTGCAACGTTGGCTGCGACGCGGCTTTCCAACAGCTCCCAGCGTGTCCGTTGCACGCGCGCCTCAAATGCCGATACCTGAAAGTATTCCTCGACATCGACGGTAAAGTGATGGGCGCTCAGGTGCGCTGCCTCCTGCCTCAGCTTGACGCTCAACGAGCAGCACTCACGCTGAATTCGGTCAGCAAAATGGAGACCACGCGCAACGGGTGAGCCAGGACAGAT
>WVYX01000018.1:3912-8079 GCA_011772755.1 Gemmatimonadales bacterium | reverse complement strand
AAGGCTCGGGCCATTTGCTACGTCTGGGCCGCCCGCGAGCCCGTCGGCAGCATGTATCGCTCTCCCTACCTCGAGCAGGTGGCCACGATCGTGGTGCAGAGCGGGAACCAGGGCGCGGGCCGCTGGGCCTCTGTCGAGCGGGATCTCATGGCCGACTACCGCGCGTTCTTTGGCGAGTTGCCGGAGCGGGTGTCGGCCGTGGCGCTCATGGTCGATACCGACAACACGCGGTCGAGGACACGGGCCTACTTCGATGACGTGCTTCTGGAGTTCTGGACCAGTGGTATGAGGCGGTAGCCTCCCTGTGCACGCTTCTAGCTCGCCGTCGCGCCGCTCCGTATCTTCGCACGATCGAACAACCAGGGAGAAGATTGATGGTTTCGGCCATTGTTCTCGTGAACGTCGAGCGGGACCGGATCAGCGAGGTGGCGGAGACACTGGCGGNNGGACGGTATGATCTGGCTGCCGTTCTCCGGGTTCGGACCAATGAGGAACTGGCGGATCTGGTCACTGCGCAGATGCTCAAGGTCGGGGGGATCCTTCATACGGAGACGCTGATCGCCTTTCGTGCCTACTCTCGGCACGACCTCGAGGCGGCGTTCTCACTGGGGCCCACGAAGACTTGATACGGTTGGGGAGCTGCTGCCCGAGGTGAGACCTAAGGGAGCTTCTTCACCTTTCGTGCGATCACGCGCTTGATCTTGGTGTAGGCAGGTGGAGGACCCGTTCGCAGCTGCTTGTCGTCTACGAATAGGGCGTCGGCGATCCCCCACTCAAGGAAGGTCCCCCGGTCAAGCGTGTTTATCTCTCGAAACGCCACTTCCTCCCCGAACTCGGAAGCAGCTCTCTTAGCCCTTTCGAACGCCATGTTCTGCGCTGGGCACCACCCATTTAGGAAGCCCGTCACCGTCACTTTCCCGGGGGTCGTTTCCGGTTTCCTTCTTTGCCTCACCCACCTCGGTGGGATGGCATCCACGGTGAACGGCTTCCAGAGGAGAACTCGGATTCCCTGCTTGTCCACCTTCTTGTATCCCTGCCTCCGGAACCATGACGCCTTCATCCAGAAGGGAAGCGCGATTCCCCACGCCGCCATGCCTTTCGCGCCCTTGGCCTCCGCATCCAGCTCGGCGGCCCGGAGCAGGGCCGTTCCCATGCCCTGTTTCTGAAAATTGCCCCGGCCTTTCTTATAGCCGTGCACCCACACGCAGGTGATGAAGTAGAGACCACGGCCTTCCACAAAGGAGTGCTCGACGGGCAGGTACTGAATCATTCCCCCGACTTCGCCGCGGTCGTCCACCGCGAGCTTCACGCGGAGACCCTTGTCCTTCATCCTGTTGTACCAGATCTCTTTGTGGTTTCCGGCTTCTTTGACCTCCTCGGACCAATCCTCCAGGCACACGAAGTAGATCTGAGTGTGTGCGTCGGTGAGATCGATGATCCTCATGTGTAAGCCTGCCGGATCAGCATGCGCTCGGTTGTTGCCGCTTCGCTCTACGGGTTGCGGCGCTGCAGCGAGTCCAAGCGCGCGCGGCGGGCGGCCGCCGTATCGGAGACCTCCAGTGCCTTACGAACGCCCCCGGCCCCCGGGAGGTCCGATGCACCGATGGCACTGTCGCGTTGACGTTGGGTCAGCGTGTCTGCCGGGGTATTGCCACCACCGCCGCCGCTGCAGGCGGCGAAGAGAAGTGCGGCTGCCATCACGGTAAATCGCATCGCGAGCTCCTTGGGTGGTTGGCGTCTACGTCGCGGGTCTGTCAGCCAAGAGCTTCGTGACCAACTGACTCTGTTGCAGCACGCGCTGCCATATTCCGCCACGGATGCGCTCCACGCCACGGGCGAAGTCGGGATCGGCACGAACTCGATCGAACAGTGCCGATTCGAGCACCCGGAGCTCGACGCCGCTCGGCGACAGCTCGAACGCCCGAGTCAGCCAGGTTAGCGACGTCCATGCGTCTCCAATCCAGGCGTAGTAGGAAGCCAGATCCTCGGCCCTGATGACGTCGGTGAAGACCGTGTCGCGGCCACTTCCCGATGCCAGGGTGGCAGCCACCGAGTCGACGATGCTCGTCGCTTCTTCAACGCGCCCGAGCTCGTACAGACAGGTGGCCCGGATCACCTCATGGGGGCCAAGCTCCTCTATGGCACACTCGCCTGCTCGTCCGTCCAGCAGCAGCGCGCGCGCCTCGATGGCGTGTGGCAGCATCAGCTCAGGTTCGAGTTCTGCCGCGATCCGGGCCTCGCGTACGGCGATCTCATAACGTCGGCTGGTGAGCCCTTGGTATGCCAAGGACAGCCTTCGCGCGGCCGACTGGGGGTCTAGTGCGATCCCACGCTCTGCCTCGGCGAACGCAGTCTCGAGACGTCCGGTCTTCGCGTACACGAGTGCGCACCAGCTGGGGCCTTCAGGAGCGTTGGGCTTCAGCTCCATAACGCGGTCGCAATCGGACGCCACCGTTGCTGGTGGGGCAAACGATCGGCTTGCGATATACCCCCGCGCCGCGTACCCGTCGGCAAGACCAGGGTCGAGTTCGATTGCCCGACTGGCCATTGCCAAGGCCAGGCCGGCTGTGCGATACCCATCGCTTCCCGTTTGGTATCGGTATATCAGTGACAGCGCGTACGCGGACGAGAGACCAGCGTATGCGGCCGCGTGGCCGGAATCCGCCGCAAGGGCTTGCTGAAAAGCCGCGATGGCCCGCGTGATACCGTCAGCGGTGCGACGGGCCAGCCAGTGCTTGCCTAGGAGGTACGCCTCACTTCCGCGACTGTGTTGCGTTCGCACCGTGGGCGTCGGCGGCTCGAGTCCATTGACGTGCGCGACCACCCCCTCACCCATCCACCCAACCATTGCCCGTTCCGCCGCGCCGAGATCCGTGAGATCGAGCTCGCGAGTGTCGTTCCACAGGTAGGCGTCAGTGGCGGCGTCCACCAGCCAGGCGTTGGCCAGCGTCGTGTTCCCGCGCCGTCGGAGCTGTGCCTCCAGGAAGAGTCGCACCTTGAGGGACTCGGCGAGCTGGGGCGTCGTGAGCTTCGTGCCGACGAGGGCCTCTACCGAATGCAGCGTGATGACCTTGAGGCCGTCGAGCTGGTGGAGGTGGCTGATGATGTCGTACGTAACCGCTTCAGCGACGTGAGTGAGGACGGTGTCCCCGGTCGGGTTGCGGATGGGGATCACGGCCAGCGAGTCGACGTAGCGGGTCCCTGCGTACGCCGGCGACATCGTCCGGCTCCAAGGCTGCCACCATATCATCGTCACGGCAGCGACCGCGACCGCTACCGTGCCGAGCCTGAGCCAGCGGCGTCGGCGCGCGCTCCGCTGACGTAGCGCTGCACCGGGATGGGACGAGAGGCTCAACCCGACGCCCGCTGCTTCGACGAGTGCCTCGGAGAACTGCCGCGCGGTGGGGAACCGGTCCGCCGGTGCCTTCGCCAGTCCTCTGGTGATGACCTGCTCGAGGGCGACAGGCACCGTGTCCCGTGCGGCCCGCAGGGGTGGGACCGGATCGGTGATCTGCCGCGCCAAGACGACCCGCGCGGTGCGTCCAGTGAACGGCGGATCCCCCGAGAGCATCTCGTACAGCACACACGCGAGCGCATAAACGTCGGTTCGCCCGTCGATGTCACGGTCTGCCGCCACCTGCTCCGGGCTCATGTAGGCCGGCGTACCCAACGTCGCGCCGGTCTCGGTGAGCGAGTCACTGCCCGCCGCGCTGATCGCTCGGGCGACTCCGAAGTCCGCCACCAGCGCGTGGTCGTCGTGGAGCAGGATGTTCTCCGGCTTGATGTCCCGATGGATCACGTTGCGCTCATGAGCGTACTGCAGGGCGCTGGCGGTTTCGCAGGCCAGTCGCAGCGCGTCCTCGAACGGCAACTGCACCAGACGGGTGATCCGTTGGCGCAGTGTCTCTCCCGAGATGTAGGGCATCACGTAGTAGAGCAGCCCAGCCGCTTCCCCGGCGGCGTAGATCGGCACGATGTGGGGATGGGTCAGGTTGGAAGCGAGATCCACTTCGCGGAGGAACCGCTCGGGACCGAGGCGGGCTGCCAACTGAGGGTCGAGTACCTTGATTGCCACCTGTCGGTTGGGGTGGCTCTCCCTGGCGAGGTACACCGTCGCCATCCCACCCCGGCCGATGAGGCGCTCCACAGTGTAGCGCTTCGGCAGCC
>WVYX01000018.1:0-3892 GCA_011772755.1 Gemmatimonadales bacterium | reverse complement strand
GTTCGGCGAGTCGCCGGAACGCCTAGGTGAGGACCGTAATCCTGCTCGATGACGCTAGCGGCGGACTCGACTTCGCGATAGTCGCAGAGGAACCCTAGGGAGATCTTGGGGTCCACGGCGTCGCCCGGTGCAGGATCCCTGCAACTGCATACGCCGTCGCCGCCACCAGGAGCAGTGCTGGCGAACCAGCCTCCAGGGCGATGAGGGCGGCGAGTGGGGCGGCGACGACGGACGCGAACCCATTTGCCGCCCAAGCCCACGCAACCCGTGCGGTGTCACCCGCTGCATACGCGCGTAAACCTAGGGGGAAGGGCAAACCCATCAGGAATGCCAGCGGTGCGAGCACCAGGATCGTGAGCACGACACGCAGTGCCAGGTGAGCAGGTTGAAACACGTGCACCAGCGGTAGCATCAGGACCGCCAGCAGCGCGAGGGCGACGGCAAGCCCCACGCCAACCTGCCAGCCCCTATCGTCGCCCACTCGGTCTGACCAGATGCTGCCGAACCCGGAACAGGTCAATAGTGCGGTGAGAACAGCCGCCACCGCGTATACCGGGTGACCCAGCAGCAAGCTGAGCTGCTGGATGGCTGCGATTTCAGCGGCGAGGTAGGCGAGCCCGATGGCCGTGAAGTAGACCAGGAGCGGGACCAGGCGAAGGGAAAAGGCCGTGCGCGTCCGGACGATGGCGGGGATCAGCAGCAGCAGGATGGCCAGCACCAGACTCTGGCCGAGCGTGGCGAAGAGAGCGATATAGCCCCACTCCGCAAACGGGAGCCAGCTGCCTTGCCCGCGTTCGAGGAAGGCTCCCACTGCGCCGGCGCGGAGAAAGTGATGGGGGTAGGGTCGCGCGTCGCTCGCTGGTGTGACCTCGAAGGGGTAGGCACTGCTGAAGGCCGCCGCCGCCGACGTTCCGGAAACTGCGGCCTGCGCCGCCTGGTACAGGGTAGGTTCGTCCAGCAGATGAAAGCCCGGTGCAGGGACGTCGATCCCGGGGTACCAGTCGATGTCGAACTGCCGGCTCCTCGCCCAGTCGCGCAGCGCGTTGATCTCCTGAGGTGTAAAGCCGCTGGGCTTGGCGAGCACCGTCGCTGTGCCCCAGCTGCGGGCGACCACCAGGCCGGTCGAGACCTGCTCGGGGACAACCCGTCGGAGCGCTTCGGCGGCGGTCAAGATGACACGCACCGTCTCTCGCGGGGGAATCGTGAGCCAGCGAGTTATGGCCAGTACGCCACCCCCCCGCAACAGCTCCAGGTATCCGACATACGCCTGGACGGTGTGTAGGAAATCTTCGTTCAGGGCATGGACCCCTGCAGCGGCGGTTCCGAGGCCGGCAGTGGGGCCGAGGGTGACCAGGTCAAAGGTCTCCCGCGTACTGGCTGTGAACGCACGCGCATCGGCGATGACCCATGAGATCCGAGGGTCGTTTCGGTCGTTGGTGGGCCCAGGGGGGAATGTCCGCGTGAGCGCGACGAGGTCAGGAAGCAGCTCGACCGCCGTCACTGAGCGCGCACGGTGGGCCAGCGCATTCGAGACCTCGATGCCGCCGCCTGCTCCCACCACCAACACCCGCTCCAGGCTGTCGAGGGCGTAGGGCAGAGCGGAGGGAAGCCAATCCAATACGGCGAAGCGGCTGCTGTCGTCTGGCCAGGCGGTGGCGGCACCGGCAAGCTCCCCGTCAACAAATAGGGCGAGCTGCGTGGGGAACTCGCCGCGGTACGCCAGAGAGAGTCCCGGCGCGTGCCGGAAGGCCCGTGCCTCCACCGCCGCGATCCATCCCAGCGGGCTCGTGGGCTCAGCGACCCGTCGCGCGTCGGGATAGGCCTCTACCTGTGGCAGGCCTTTGTACGGCGTGGGGTCGAGCCGCCAGAGAGGGTACGCGAGCACGAGCGCAGCGACGAAGACGGTCGCCCACCCGACCACTCTGCGGGTTGCGGCACGTAGCGGCTGGTGGGCCGCTGAAGCAGCGCCCACGGACGCCAAGAGTGCCGGAAGCGCGAGCGCTCGTACTGGGTTGACGAGCCAGAGGATGCCCACCCCTGCTACAGTGCCGAGTCCCGACCCCACGAAGCTTGCTCCGTAGACCTTGCCGGGCCGTTGGGGTTCGGCGTTCAGCGCCAGCACGATTGCCAAGGCACCGATACCGAAGGGGAGCGCCAGGAAGACATAGACCAGGGCCAGTCGCGGCCACTGTCCCAGGTTCCAGGCGAGCTGGGTTGCATCCAGCGGGGTCTGGTGCACCAGCGCGGGGCTGACGATGAGGGAAGCCGCAGCGAGTACGGCGACCCGTGGAAACCACTTCTCTGCTGTTCGCGGCTGGATCCGGCCGCTCAGGGCCAGCAGCGCACCGGCTGCGCCGAACCCGAGCATGGCCACTCCGATCGCCATGTACGCGAAGTGGTAGAAGTGTTCGATGGCGAAGGCGCGTACCAGCAGGATTTCGTAGGACAGGGTGCCCGCAGAGAGCAGGGCGACGGCCAGCGGGCGGGCAAGCGCCGTGGGACGGCTCAGCGGAGACCTTTCAGCATCGGGACGAAGCGCACCGGCAGGAGATTCCGCGTGGTGACGTCCCCGCCGGCGTCCTTTACCACCAGGATGAGGTTCTGCACCCCGTAGACGCTGCCCACGGGAATCACCATCCGCCCGCCGGGTTTGAGCTGTTCAACTAAGGCGGGGGGAATGTAACCGGCCGCCGCCGTAACGATGACCGCGTCGAACGGTGCCTCCTCGGGCCAGCCAAAATGACCATCGGCGTGTCGCACCGTGGCGTTGTGATGTCCCAGGCGGTTCAACCGCGCTCGGGCGCTGGTGGCAAGCGCCTCGAAGATCTCCATGGTGTACACCTGCGTCCCGATCTCCTCGAGCACCGCTGCCTGGTATCCCGATCCCGTGCCGACCTCGAGCACCTTCATGCCGGGTCTCACGTGGAGCACCTCCGTCATGTAGGCCACCACGTAGGGCTGGGAGATAGTCTGTCCGTAGCCAATCGGTAGGGGGTGGTCGCCGTACGCGCGGCTGACGTACTCGAGAGGCACGAACTCATGGCGCGGTATGGCGCGCATGGCCTGGAGCGTGGCCGCATCTCTGACGCCGTTGGCGGCGATGAGGTCCACCATGGCGTCTCGCTGCCGACGGAATCGGTCGGCGGTCTGCTGAGCCTGTGCTGCTGCGGCGGCAGCGAGGCAGAAGGCGACGGTCAGCAGGAGCTGTCGACGGCGCCACATCGTAGTTGCCGGCTTGCAGAGATCACTTACGCAACATCCCATCCGCCGCCGCCGTCGGTCAAGGGGAGGTGGCGGCTAGGTGGCCGCTAGGGAACGCAGGACATCTGGGTCGAGTCGATGGCCGCCGGTGAAGCTCACGGTCTCGTAGGGAATCTGGTGATCAACCAGCCGGGCCTCGAGCTCCTCGAGTTCGCTGGTCCTGACGCCCTCATCCTGCTCTCCCACGACAAATGTCAGGCGTGAGTCCTCGAGCTTTCCCCACGCTATCCCGAGGTCGAGGTCTGGTGGTAGCAGCGCGGCCCACAAGATGAGGCGGTCAGCGGTGGCACTCCCGTGGCTGATCCAGCGGGCTGCGGTGGCCGCTCCCTGCGAGAACCCGAGCACGTACACGTCGACGCAGGATCGGCGATGCCGTTTGAGCACGTGCTCGTACAGGGCGTCGAGATAATCGACGTAGTCCGAGATCTCCGAGAGGCGATCCTCGCCCGTCATCCAGCTCGCACCGACCCGTCGCTCCATGTGGTCGGTGTAGTACCGGGACAAACCCTCGGGTGCGACGATCAGCCGGCGCCCATCGTCCAACACTTCGAATTGACGCAGGAACTGCTGTGCTAGCTGGCCGTAGCCGTGACACACGAACCAGACCTGACGGACGTCGCGGCGATGCGTG
>WVYX01000222.1:667-1303 GCA_011772755.1 Gemmatimonadales bacterium | reverse complement strand
CGCCGGGCCCGCTCGATGGCCTCGTCTAGCGCCTGCATGACGCCGAACCTCGGCTGGAACGCCGAATCCAACACGGCATTGGCATCCTCGGCCACCGCTCCAAGAATCCCCAGTCCTTCCATGCGGACGTGCGCCGTGACGACCACGTCGAACGGCACGTCCAGAGCTTTCGCGGCGCTGGCGGCAATCTCGACACCCGTGGGCGTCACGCCCACCACGACGATGGGCGGTCGCAACCGCTTGTACGCTTGCCGGCCCAGTTCCGCGCCGGCGCCGGAACGCGATCGGTACAGGGGGTCGATCACTGCGGTCACGCGGAACGTCGGCCCGCCGCGAGATGCGGGAACGCGGCGCGGGCGCTCAGGGGATCGACCCGCTCAAATACCGGGCGAGCCACGCGTGGACCTCGGTCCACCACAGGCGCTGGTTATCCGGCTTGCCAATCCAGTGGCCCTCGTCGGGGAAATAGAGCAGCCGAGCCGGCACACCGCGACGGCGCAGTGCCGTGAACATCTGCAGGCCCTGCGTGTCCGGGACACGATAGTCGAGGGCTCCGTGGATCACGAGGGTCGGTGTTCCGAAGTTGCGGGCAAACCGGTGCGGCGACCACTGCTCGTAGTACGTGCGCTCCACCCA
>WVYX01000222.1:0-547 GCA_011772755.1 Gemmatimonadales bacterium | reverse complement strand
GAACCACCGGCAGCGGCGATCCGGGTGGAGTCTACATACGGCAGCCGCGCCGCATGTTCCACCCCAGCCATGACGTCGATGAAGACCTTCCCACCCCAATCCTTCGAGATCTCGTCCGTGAAGCGCTGTCCGAAGCTCGTGGAGCCGCGGGGGTTGAGCAGCACGGTGACATACCCCGGCGCCGCGAACAACTGCGCATTCCACCGCGAGTGGAAGTTGTCGAGCCACGCGCCCTGCGGACCGCCGTGTATCAGGACCAGCAGAGGATACCGGTTGCCCCGTCGGAACTGCGGTGGTCTCACCAACAGACCGTGCACCGTATAGCCGTCCGCTCCGACCCAACTGATGTCCTCCGCCGGGTGCATGAGGACGTCGCGCAGTCGCTCGGCGTTGATCGAGGTCAGGGCCCGTGGCTCGGCACTGCCTCCCAATCTCCACGCATAGACCTGAGCGGGCCGGTGCATGGCATCGTTCACGAAGGCTACCGTGTTGCCGTCACCCGCCAGCGAGAGCTGCCCGGTGTTCCCCCAGGCCAGCAGCCGCTGCA
>WVYX01000080.1:340-1332 GCA_011772755.1 Gemmatimonadales bacterium | reverse complement strand
TGCCGCTCTGCCCATCGTGGCGGCCCTGGGAGGAATGATCGTTCCCGCTCTCATCTACTTCGCCTTCAACCCGACCGGGGAAGCGGGCTCGGGATGGGGTATCCCCATGGCAACGGACATCGCCTTCGCCCTCGGGGTTGTTGCCCTGCTCGGGCGGAGGATCCCACCCGGAGCTCGCCTGTTCCTGCTGGCCCTGGCGATTGTCGACGACATCGGCGCGATCGTGGTCATCGCCATCTTCTACACGACCGATCTCTCCGTGGGCTGGCTCATAGCCGCCGTCGCCGCGTTCGCGGTGGTGTACGCCGCCAAACACTCCCAGGTGAGATCCATGGCCTTCTATTGGGCGGTGGGAGGTTTCGTCTGGTATGCCACTTTCAAGTCCGGCGTTCACGCCACCCTCGCCGGGGTGGCGCTGGGCTTTCTCACCCCCACGACGCCACTGCACTCCGGTCCNNTCCGGTCCGGAGTTCGACCGTCGTGCTCGGGTCATCCTCGATGAGTACCCACCCGAAGACCGCACGGTTGTCGACCGCGAACACATCGACCATGAGGTTCTCACGTTGTCGAATGTGGCCCGCGAGGCAGTATCGGTCTTGCGGCGCCTGGAGGACGCTCTGCATCCGTGGACCTCCTTTGTGGTGGTGCCTCTCTTTGCCTTGGCCAACGCCGGAGTGAGGTTGGCGGGCATCGATCTCGCAGAAGCCGTCACATCATCCGTGGCGCTCGGGGTGACCGTCGGACTTGTAGCCGGGAAGACCGCCGGAATCACTCTCTTCGCCTATGTGGCTGTTCGACTGGGCATCGGGAAGTTGCCGAACGGAACCACCTGGGGCCACATCGTCGGTCTGGCCGTGCTGGGCGGCATCGGGTTCACCGTCTCGCTGTTCATCACCAGGCTCGCCTTCATGGACCCAGTGCTCCGCGATCTCTCCAAGATCGGAATCTTCGCCGGATCTATCGCTGCCGGTGTCACCGGCTATTTGCTGCTC
>WVYX01000080.1:0-307 GCA_011772755.1 Gemmatimonadales bacterium | reverse complement strand
AAGGTGATCGGAGCACCGCCCTTCCCGGCCTCGCCCACCCGGCATCCCGGCCTGCGGTTTCCGGTGGTTGTAACAACGGCTCCCTATGACGATTGTCGCGCTCTCCGGCAAGCGCGTCCGCGTGACCCTCCCTTCTAGACTCGTCAAGCGTGGAGGGTTTACTGCGCTGGACTGGTTTCGGCGCCGGCGTCGTCATCCTGGCGGGGACCCTGGTGGCGGTGATGAAGACACTCCTCGTGCCTCGCCGCTCCTGGTCATTCCTGTCAGCTTTGATTGGAAGGTTTGGATTCCGGCTCTTTCACGGTAT
>WVYX01000129.1:1226-1554 GCA_011772755.1 Gemmatimonadales bacterium | reverse complement strand
GATCTGGCGCTCGTGCGGATGGGTCGGCTCTCGGTGGTCCCCGCCACCAAGAGCCAATGGCAGCGACTCCGGAAACTCGGCGGTCGGTGATCGTTCGCGCCGCTCAGCGCCCAGCGATCCCCAGGAACTGCTTGGCGAGTGCGGGTCCGGCGCCCGCGTCCTCGTGCTTGAAGAACACGAACGCGGTTTCCCATTTCTGTGCACGGACCCAGTCCGCCCACTCAGCCAACTCCCCGGGTTCGTACTGCTCGCGCCTGAGGCGCAGGTAGCCGAAGGGAGCCGTCGCTACCCTTGGCGGCGGGTCGTCATCGGTGTCCGCCACGCACAA
>WVYX01000129.1:866-1116 GCA_011772755.1 Gemmatimonadales bacterium | reverse complement strand
GTTTCAGGTTCGGCGGGAGCTGGAATAGGATCGGCCCGAGCCGGCTCTCCAGCAATGACGCATTCTGCAGCAGATAGGACAGGGGCTCTTCGGCGTCCTTGAGACGCTTGCGGTGGGTGATGCGCTGCGACGCCTTGAGGATGAACTTGAAGTGCGGCGGAACCTGGTCGGCCCACTGCAGCAGGACCTTCGACGACGGCAGTCGATAGAATGTGTTGTTGATCTCGACGGTGTCGAATTCCCGAGCATA
>WVYX01000129.1:550-794 GCA_011772755.1 Gemmatimonadales bacterium | reverse complement strand
GATCTCGACGGTGTCGAATTCGCGAGCGTAGAAGCCCAACATCTGGTCGGTGGGGAGGTCGTTCGGATAGAAGCTCCCCTTCCACTCCTTGTACGCATAACCGCTGGTGCCGGCGAGGATCCGCATCGCTGCTTTCTGGGTCGGGTCGAGTGGGCCAAGGTCACGCGGTACGGGGGATCCCGCAAGACCCTCGCCGCTCGCCGCGGCACCGCGATGTGGGTATCGTTCTCCGGTGGGGGCACAC
>WVYX01000129.1:0-441 GCA_011772755.1 Gemmatimonadales bacterium | reverse complement strand
AAGACGGCCGGTGAGATCTTCAACTCGGTCATGAGCCCATATTGCCCGGGGCTGCTGCTGGCCAACTGCCCGTCGTCGCAGGCGGTGGACCTGAGGGATTACGTGCGGACTCGGTTGGCCGCCGGGGCGACCAAGGCTCAGGTACTGGACGAGTTGTACGCCGAGTTCGGCGAAGAGGTCCTGGGCGCACCGCCCGCTCGCGGCATTGGCCTGTTGGCATGGATCGTCCCGGGTGCGATCATCCTGCTGAGTGCCGCGGGCATCCTCGTGTGGCTTCGGCACTCGTCGCGGCGGGCCCACCGGGTCGGTCCCGTACCCGTCCAGCTGGACGAGGCGGCACAAGCGCGCATCGATGCGGAGCTGTCGCGGCTCTAGGTAGCGCGGTATTCGTCAGGCGTAGGAGCCGTCCGCATCAGGACGGTATCGTCTGAACCATCTGTC
>WVYX01000237.1 GCA_011772755.1 Gemmatimonadales bacterium | reverse complement strand
TTGGAAGGCCATCATCCAACCCGATGACATCGTTGGCATCAAGACCAACGTCTGGGCCTACCTCCCCACACCGCGCGAGGTGGAGCGAGCGATCCAGCGCGGCGTGCGCGATGCCGAGGTGCCGGCGACGAACATCGGGATCGGGGATCGAAACGTGCTCCGGCAACGCATCTTCCGCCGAACCACGGCCCTGATCAACTCGCGGCCGATGCGAACCCACGCGTGGTCCGGCGTCGGGAGCCTGATCAAGAACTACATCATGTTCGTGAATCGCCCCCCAGGACTACCATCCCAACGCCTGCGCCGACCTGGCGAAGCTGTGGCAGCTCCCGATCGTCAGAGGCAAGACTCGGCTGAACGTGCTGGTAATGCTGACACCCCAGTTCCATAACATCGGACCCCACCACTTCGACCGAAGCTACGTGTGGCCCTATGGCGGGCTGATCGTCAGCACCGACCCGGTGGCGGCCGACGCGGTTGGGCTGCGGATCATTCAGCAGAAGCGGCGCCTGGCGTTCGGTGAGGACCGTCCGCTCCAGCCCCGGGCGCATCACATTGCCCTGGCCGACACGGTCCACCATCTCGGAAACGCCGACACGAGTCGGATCGACCTCGTGCGGCTGGGATGGGAGGACGACATCTTGATCTGATAGCTGCCCTCCCTCGGAGGGCAGCCCCGCCGTCATTGCCGTCCCGCGCGCTTTCGTTAGGCGGTTTGGCGCTCGAGCAGGATTTGGTTCGTCTCGGACCGCGACTCGCCGACCGACGTGATGTAGATCGCCTTCCGGTCGTGAACCGGGCAGGCGTATTCGCAGGCGCCGCATCCGGTGCAGAGGGCTGGATCGACATGCGGTTGCTGCACCGTGACCTCCTCGCCCTCCCGGTCAAACACGGTTTCTTCTCGCAGGTAGACCGCCTTGGGGGTGGTCGGGCACCATTCCTCGCACACGATGCACGGTGTGGCCATCGCCCAGGGCAGGCAGCGGTTGCGGTCGACGAAGGCCGTCCCGATCCGGTTGGGC
>WVYX01000052.1:1003-2265 GCA_011772755.1 Gemmatimonadales bacterium | reverse complement strand
GCCAGGCCAACACCGTACCCAGCGTCATCAGGCCCGCAAAGACCAGGATGAACAGGTGCAACCGCGGGCCCTCGCCAGGGGGCACGCGCTCGAACGCGATGATCGGAAGCTGCGCGAGGAAGAAGTGCGTGATCGTTCCGTCTTCTGCTTCGCGAAAGACGACGGTACGGTCCCCATCCACCTCTCGGAACGTGAGAGGCGCGACCTCAACCCAGTGGTGGCGTAGGAGGAAGAGCGTTCCCTCGTCCGTGGCGCGGACCGCGACTGGAGTGGCTGCCGCAAGCTTGCCGAGCGACGTGTGGGAGAAACGATTGGAGCGGAAATGGCCGGTGAAACGAGCCGCACGTTCCACAAAATCCTCTGGCGGGGCCGGTTTTCCAACCTCGGGTTCCGGAAAATACCGATCCACGAACGCATCCAGGAACCGCGACGTAGCACCGCCGGCATCCTCGGAGTTGTAAGCGACAAACACACCCAGGTCGTGTTCCGGAAAGAGCGCGAGGCCCGTGTGGAACCAGAAGGTGTCTCCACCGTGTCCGATGATCCACTCACCGTTGGCGCTCAAGTCGATGAATCCGTATGCCATGGGGTTCACCCCCGAGGCCATTCGGAACAACGCGCTCTGCATCCGCGTTGCAGTCTCCTCGCCCAGGATTCGCCCTTCGCCGTATCGGCCTCGTTGCAGGTGGGCGATCATGAACCTGGCCATATCCCCGGCCGAGGCGGATGCGGCACCGACCGGAGCTAGCGGGATCCACTCGAAATCTTTCTCTACGAATCGGCCGCTCGCGTACGCGTATCCTTTGGACAGGTGTTCGGCCAGCCGGTCGGGTACCGGTTGCTCAAAAGTCGTGTATCGCATGCCCAGGGGTTCCAGGATGCGCTGCCCGACGAGGTCTTCCCAGCGCATTCCGGAAGCGGTGGCCGCGATGTGGGCGGCCAACCCGGTGCCGTGGTTGGAATACGATGACACCTCCCCTGGCGGTCGGACCCGCGCCGGCGTTTGCTGCGACAGGATCTCGCCAAGGGGCCGGACATCGCTCTCGTCACTGCCGAAGAGCCCGACGATCCAGTCCTCGAAACCCGCCGAGTGGCTCATCAAGTGCCGCAGCGTAATGGGCTCGGGGTAGGTGTCTGGGATGCGAACGTCGAGAAGGTACTCGTTGATATCCGTGTCCAAGTCGAGCTTTCCGTCCTCCACCAGCTGCATCACCGTGGTCCAGACGAAGAGCTTCGACACCGAGCCGATGCGGAAGAGACTC
>WVYX01000052.1:0-925 GCA_011772755.1 Gemmatimonadales bacterium | reverse complement strand
CGCCCGCCGTGTGGAACTCTTCGAGGTGGGCATCCATCAGCCCGTCGAGAAAGGCCTCGAGCTCGGATGGGTCGGCCGGTCCCGCGCGAGGGGCGGGCGTCTGCGCCGACGCGTGCTGGCTAGCGGCGGCAACGGCGAAGAGCGCGCCAAAGCACGCCGCCGGTATTCTTCTTACGGCGGAAGCGAGGAGTGACATCAACGCGATCTCCATTCTTACAGGGTGCCGCAAGTGGATTGTGGCCTCCGCGGTCGCACCACAATACCACCGACGTCGCCGCCGCAAAGCTCTGGGTCGGCGTTCCCTTCTAATCGTGCGCCTCAGGCAACCGCTGCTCCACCGGCACCATCCACCTCCACATCCCCAGACCGAGCAAGGCATTCACCAGGAAGTGCGCGGCCACCGCCGGCCACAGACCAGCGCCGACGACGACAGGGAGACAGAGCACGTATCCCATCGCGAAGGCGCGTACGGCCCCCGCCGGACCCTGATAGCCGTGGAGGATACCGAAGGCCAGATTCGCGACGACCGCGGCCCACCATCCGTTACCCAACCAGGCGGCGAGACCGGCCAGCAGGAAACCGTGGTAGGTCAGCTCTTCGCCGAACCCGGCGCTGGCCGAGACGGCGAGAAAGGCCCAGCGCTCACGGCCGTTGCGAGGCATCAGATGATAGGTGAGCCGCGATTCACGCAAACCGAGCCGTGCCGCCGTCTGGCTGATGACGAAGTTGCCCGCCAGCGTGCCCACTGTTACCGCCGCCGTCCAGCCGAGGAACGTCCCGGCGCCGGTAACGCGCAGTCCGATCTCCGAGAACCCGGCGCCTTCCACCACCATCACCACGATCGTGAGCAGCGCCAGGAACCCGATCCCGAGCACGGCCGAGGCATAAAGCGTCAGCCGTGGAGGCAAGGGGATCGCGCGTTCGG
>WVYX01000159.1:1944-2147 GCA_011772755.1 Gemmatimonadales bacterium | reverse complement strand
GTCCCCCTCGGCTGCCAGACCGTGCTGCTGCGTGACGTCAACGACGACGTGGAGACCATGAGAGAACTCATGCAGCGGCTGCTCGTGGCGCGTGTCCGGCCGTACTACATCTTCATGTGTGACAACGTGGCCGGTGTCGAGCACTTCAAGACCCACGTCGAGAAGGGGCTGGAGATCATCAGGGCGTTGCGTGGCTGGACCAG
>WVYX01000159.1:1568-1848 GCA_011772755.1 Gemmatimonadales bacterium | reverse complement strand
CAGGGCGACCGGTACGTGTGGACCCAACCGCGCGAAGAAGCCCTGGTGGCTGCCGGGGCCGGCGCGCCCGACTTCAGCCTGCCAGCTCCGGCGGGTGCCAAGGACCCGATGCCAGCGTCGACTGGAAGGCGGTCCCCCAACGGCAAGCGCAGAACCGCCAAACGCAAGCGGGCGTAGGTGCCGGCCCCGGGTCGGCACCTGCGCCCGCCGTGGCGCACCGCCCCCATCTACTTGCTCGCTTCCTGGAGCTCCCTCTCCCGATCCTCGCGTACCTTTTCCG
>WVYX01000159.1:1324-1501 GCA_011772755.1 Gemmatimonadales bacterium | reverse complement strand
ACATCTCCGCCTCGGGTACATAGGCGCGGACCCGCGTGAGTCGCCCACTCGGCTCGCTACCCAGAATCTGGCCGCGCCTAGCCGACAGGTCGCCCATCACCTCACCGAGGTTGTCCTCGGGCGTGAGCACGTCGACCTCCAGGATGGGCTCGAGCAGCACCGGTTTGGCGCTCGGCG
>WVYX01000159.1:178-1198 GCA_011772755.1 Gemmatimonadales bacterium | reverse complement strand
GAGCCGTCGTAGCACTCGACCTTGAAATCCACGACCGGATAGCCGGCTAGCACACCTCGCTCCGCCGCCTCCCGAATGCCCTTGTCCACTGCCGGAACGTACTTGCTGGGGATCACACCCCCCTTGATCTGGTCGTCGAACTCGTAGCCGCTTCCGCGCGGGAGAGGGAGTATCCGAATCCAGCAGTCGCCGTATTGGCCGCGTCCGCCGGTCTGCTTCTTGTGACGCCCCTGACCATCGCNNCGACCCAGTTCCGCGTGCACGCCGAACTTCCGCCGTAGACGGCCCGCGATCACCTCGAGGTGGCGCTCTCCACGGCCGCTGATCAGGGTCTGCCGCAATTCGCTGCTGTACTCGTGCCGGAACGTCGGATCTTCCTCGTGGAGCTTCTGCAAGCCGGTCGAGAGCTTGTCTTCCTCGCCGCGCTGCTTGACCTCCACCGCCAACACCGTGAGCGGGTCGGGGAACGGGATCTTGGCGAGGACGACCGGCCGCCCCTGGGTCGACAGCGTATCGTTGGTGTGGGTGTCCTTGAGCTTCGCCACGACCCCCAGGTCGCCCACGTGCAGGATCGGGACCTCGGCCCGCTCCTTCCCTTGTGCGACCGAGAGATGGTTGAGCTTCTCGCTCGCGCCGCGCGGCGCGTTGTAGACCTCGGCACCGTTCGCGACCGTCCCGGAGTAGATCCGGAAGAAGGTCACATCGCCAACGTGCGGCTCCGACACGGTCTTGAAGACCTGCGCCACGAACGGCGCCTCATCGGTGGGCGGGATGTCAACCGGCTCGGCACTCCCCCACCCTTCGGCGACGACCGCCTCTCGCTCCGTCGGGGCGGGTACCAGCTCGGTCAGCTTCGTGAGCAGCGCCCGCATTCCGTACGTCAGGTGCGACGAGCCGCACAAGAGCGGAAACAGCTCCCCCCGCGCCATGCCGGCCTTCATGGCCGCAATCGCTTCGTCGCGCGAGATCTCCTCACCACCGAGGTAGCGCTCGAGAAGATCATCGTCTGTCGTCGCGATC
>WVYX01000159.1:0-133 GCA_011772755.1 Gemmatimonadales bacterium | reverse complement strand
TCGACTTCGTCATACTCTCCCGTCTTCGTGCCCTTCTTGAACCGGTGGCACTTCTGAGAGAACAGGTTGATGATCCCCTGTAACTCGGGACCTTCACCGACCGGGATCTCGATGGGGATTACCTTGGCCGTGA
>WVYX01000139.1 GCA_011772755.1 Gemmatimonadales bacterium | reverse complement strand
GCGCAGTAACCGGAGCGGCGAGGCTCAGGAGACGAAGTCCGGCCGTGCCAGCCGCCCGCGCCCCGGCAGCCCAGAGCGCGTCTTCCTTTCCGCCCGACGGCGCAAACCCAACTATAACAATCGTTTATGAAGGGAACGGTCTCTCCCGGGCAGATTGACTATGCCTCATGTAGATATTAGTGTAACCCATAAGCTTCGTGATGTCGATGGGGTGCTGGGACAGTTGGAGTGTGACCACCCCGGGGCTTTTGGGAGGAGGTGATCGCCATGGACAGGCGCGGCGCAGCAGGAGATCCACACTGAGATTCCCCAAACTCGGAGGCGTACATGCGAATGCGTTGTGTGGGCGTGGCGCTGTTGACCGCCGGCGCGCTGGTAGTGGGGGTCACTGGGCCGGTGATGGCCCAAACCGGCGTGGTGCGCGGGACGGTGACCGATCAGGCCACGGGTCAACCCATCGCCAACGCCCTCGTGAGCGTGGTCGGCACCAACATCGCGGCTCGAACCGACGTCGAGGGCCGCTACGAGCTGCCGAACCTCGCCGTCGGCGACGTCGCCATTCGGGCAGCGATCATCGGGTATGCGGCGGAGACGCAGACCGTCACGGTCACAGCCGATGTGGCCACCACGGCAGACTTCACCCTGCCACAGGCGGCGATCAGTCTCGACGCCCTGGTGGTGACTGCTACGGGTGAGCACCGGGCGGTGGAGGTTCCCAACGTCGTGACCACCGTCGACGCCGCCCGGGCGGCGGAGGAGGTGGCCCCGATCTCACTGTCGGCGGTGCTGCAGGGGCGCGCCCCTGGCGTGCAGGTCATCAATACGAGCGGCACCGCGGGCACCGGAACGAAGATTCGCATTCGGGGCTCCAGCTCCATGTCACTGGGCAACGACCCGCTGCTCGTGGTCGATGGGGTACGGGTCGACAACCGTGCGGACGACGGTGGCAATGCCTACGTCGGTGGCCAGACGATCTCACGGATCAACGACTTCAACCCGGACGAGATCGAGAGTATCGAGGTCATCAAGGGGCCGTCTGCCGCCGCACTG
>WVYX01000036.1:904-1239 GCA_011772755.1 Gemmatimonadales bacterium | reverse complement strand
GGTGCGCCAGCCCCGAACGCCGCGAGGGCCGGAAGGAGGGTCAGTGTGACCGCGAGCGCGAGGAAGAGCCCAAGAGCGGTCAGCAGACCGAACTGGCGGATGACTGCGAAGTCCGAGATCGCCAAACTGCCGAAGCCAACCATGGTCGTGATCGTCGTCAGTATGAGTGGGACCCGGATCTCCCGGTAGCTGCCGGCCGCGGCTGCCGGAGCGGATTCGCCGCCGCCACGCCGCTCGTAGTACCGCTTCATATAGTGGATGCCGTCGGCGCTCCCGAGCGCGATCAATACGATCGGGACGAGCCCGGAGAGCAGATCCATCCGCAACCCGAAGAT
>WVYX01000036.1:335-834 GCA_011772755.1 Gemmatimonadales bacterium | reverse complement strand
CCATCAGTGGGATGAGGATCGCCATGTTTGTCGCGATCAGCACCGTCATGTTGTACATCAGGAACGGGAGGCCTCCGAAGTAGACCGCCACATCGTCGGGCGAGCCGCGAGCTAGCAGCAGCTCCTTCGTAGTCCGGCTCACTCGTTGCGCCGTCGCGAAGTTGGTGGTTTGACGTTCGTCACCACCACTCGCAAAACGGAGCTGGATGGCCGCCAGCGTTCCGTCGGTGCTGACGACGTTGCCCGAAAGGCGCGGGTTGGCTTCCACCCGGCGTCGGAGCGCCGCTACTTCCGTCGCGGTCGCTGGCAATGCGTCCCGGCGAACGAGGCGGCCCACCTCAACGCCCCAATCCGTCGCTGTGAACTCCAGCGTGTTCGTGAGGCCAGTCGCGTACTCGATCCCTTCAGTCTTCTGATAGTTCTCGGTGAGCTCGTCGATCAGCGAAAGCACTTCGGGCTGGAAGACGTCCGGTGCCGTTACCAACACCATGCCCGTCTC
>WVYX01000036.1:0-241 GCA_011772755.1 Gemmatimonadales bacterium | reverse complement strand
GGCTGCAGCCATTAGGACCAGCGTTATAAGAACCACAACGCCCCGCCGCCGTACGACTAGCTCAGTCAAGCGACCCGGTGCGCTGTCTGACTCGATTGCCACCTGGCGTTCGTCCGCAGCCTCAACCGCTTGAGGGTTGCCGTGTTCAGCACTCCGAAGCATGACCGTCACCCCCTATCGGATCGCTCGGGCCACCAACGTGGTTTGCCAGCGTCGCAGCCTGCGGGCCGTGGGCCGAACG
>WVYX01000282.1:1120-1707 GCA_011772755.1 Gemmatimonadales bacterium | reverse complement strand
GCGTTGCTGCCCTTCAGGGCGATCCCGCCCGGCACGCTCTGGAAGTGAAGGTCGAGGTAGGCAACTCCCGGGGGCAGCCACGGTAGCAGCCAGTTCACATCCTTAGTAGTGAGCGGATTGCCGCTCAGCGTCACGTCGTACTCGGTATCGCCGGACAGCGTCACCTGGCCTTCGCCGAACAGGTGAGTGGCCGAAAGGTCGCCCTCCCACAAGACGAAGGCGAGGGTGTCGCCGTGCAGCTCCAGGTCGGCACGCAGCTGCTCGACGTCGAAGGGCTCGCCGATCACCGTGGCGCGGCCGGTCAGCTGCGCGATGCGGAACAGCCGGCCGGCTGCGGCTGGCGCGGCCACGCGGGCGATGGGTAGCTGAGCGCTCAGGCGCTCGAGACGAAACAGGCGGCCCGAAGTCCCCGCATGCTCCGCGACGTGCCAGCGAGAATCGCTGAGCCTCGGGTCGTCGGGATCGGAGGGCAAGAAGAGCGAGACATCACCGGATCGAATCGAGACCTCACGGAGCACGATCCGGCGCCCACGCCCTTCGTTTCCATCGCCCTGCGATACCGTCCGGCCGCGAAAGATCTCCTCGAA
>WVYX01000282.1:423-1107 GCA_011772755.1 Gemmatimonadales bacterium | reverse complement strand
GATGAGAAAATCTGCCCACCGGTAGCGGACCGTCACCGTATCGACGCGCGCGAACTCGCTACCGTCGGGCTCGTAGATACGCACCCCGGCCAGTCGAACCGTGCGAAACAGGTCACCTTCGAGCACCGCCTCGACCGTGATCCGCCCGCTGATCGCCCCGTTCAGCTTTTCCAGAGCGAACGCACGGACCCGCTCCCGGCCCCAATCCGTCCGGGTGAGCGTCATCCCCGCAACGGTTGCCGCTAGGAGCACCGCTCCCAGCACCGCCAGCGGAATTCCGATCAATCGCTCTTTCCAGGTCACCCTAACGTCGTCCTGCCAAACTCAGAATGCCTGCCCGATGGAGAAGTGAAGCTGCAAGCGGCTGAGAAAGTCATCCAGCGGGTCATATTTGAACAAAGCCGGGACCGCCGGATCGCTGTCCGGCCGGACCAGCTGCACGATCTCGGTGCCCTGGGCCTCCCTAATCGCCACGACGACCGGGAGCCACTCTGGGCCGCTCGTGTTATACCCTATATCCAGGCGAATTGGGCCCACCGGGCTGCGGTAGCGCAGGCCAAGACCCGGCGACCATTGAAAGTCCTCGGCGGCACCCAACCCCCCATCCGTCCACACCCGACCGACATCCACGAACGCCACGCCGCTCCAGCGGTCGGAGCCCAAAGGCACACGAAGCTCCAGGTT
>WVYX01000282.1:0-287 GCA_011772755.1 Gemmatimonadales bacterium | reverse complement strand
CAGATGTTGTTCTCTACATCCTGCAGTGAGCACCCCGGCAGCCTCTCTTTGATCCGGGTCGTGTCCGACGTTGAGAGCAGCAGGACTTTGGGGCCCAGCAGATTCTGGCCATAGCCGCGCACCGTGTATGCCCCGCCCGCATATTGCCGCTTGAGCGGGTGGGTCACCGGATCGGCCGCCGGGTCCGGGTCGACGCCCGGGAACTCGATACCTGACCCGATAGGTCGCACCAAACCGCCCCGCATGCGCAGCGCCAGAACACGACCGGCACCGAGATGCTGGTACCA
>WVYX01000194.1:960-1112 GCA_011772755.1 Gemmatimonadales bacterium | reverse complement strand
CACGCTGTTGCAGGATGGCCGAGTGCTGATCGTCGGCGGGTTTGACTTCGGCATCAATGCAGACCGGAGCTCCGCTGAACTCTTCTCGATCCCATAGCACGACCTCCCCACAACCAGACGGCCACCCAGGGCGGCTCCCCCGGGAGCCGCCT
>WVYX01000194.1:635-818 GCA_011772755.1 Gemmatimonadales bacterium | reverse complement strand
TCACGTCGATCGCTCGAGCGAGCCGCTTGCTCAAGGCTCTACGCCGACCCTGGTCGCCAGAAGTGACCACGCAGGCCGAAGTCGGGCGCAGCTTGCTCCCACCCATCGCACGGCGGTAACGTGGATCGTCCCTTCCAGATGACCCGAATCGGCTCCGACCACCACGACAGGAGGTGGGGATGC
>WVYX01000194.1:234-553 GCA_011772755.1 Gemmatimonadales bacterium | reverse complement strand
CCAGACCGAGACCTACCGACAGCGCTCGGCCTACGTCCGCGAGCACTACACCAAGCGCGAATACCGTGTCCCCATGCGGGACGGCGCGCACCTGTTCACGGCGGTGTATGTGCCCAAGGACACCTCGCGGACCTATCCCATCCTCATTCGGCGCACGCCCTATTCCGTGAGCCCGTACGGCGAGGAGCACTTCCCGCCGGGCATCGGGCCGGCCAGCGCCTACGGTCCGGAGGGCTACATTGTCGTGTACCAGGACGTGCGCGGCACGTTCATGTCGGAGGGCACCTTCCGCAACATGACGCCGCACGTGGCGGACAAG
>WVYX01000194.1:0-151 GCA_011772755.1 Gemmatimonadales bacterium | reverse complement strand
CAACATGACGCCGCACGTGGCGGACAAGCGCGGCGACGCGGACGTCGACGAGAGCACCGACACGTACGACACCATCGAGTGGCTGGTGAACCACCTCCCGCAGCCCAACGGCCGGGTGGGCCTGTGGGGGATCTCGTATCCCGGGTTCTAC
>WVYX01000021.1 GCA_011772755.1 Gemmatimonadales bacterium | reverse complement strand
TCTTCCGTCTTCTCGAGGCGTCAAGCATGGCCACTTGACAGAGATAGAAGCATCCTGGCGATCAGTCTCGCCATCGCCGCCGCCCAGAGCGGACGCCGGGTCTACTACGGCACCCTGGCCGACCTCATCGCCTCCCTCGAGGAAGCTCAGGCGGCCGGGCGCTTCGGCCAGCGACTGCGAGTCCTCACCCACCCTTCGCTGCTGGTCGTCGATGAGATCGGCTATCTGCCGATCACTCGAACCGGCGCGATGCTCTTCTTCCAGCTCATGAGCCGTCGCTACGAGCGCGCCTCCACCGTGCTCACCTCGAACAAGAGCTTCGAGGAGTGGGGCGAGATCTTCGGCGACGAAGTCATGGCCGCCGCGCTGATCGACCGGCTCCTCCACCACTGCCACATCGTCAACATCCGGGGCAACAGCTATCGGATGCGACACCACACCGATCTGTGGCAGGCTCTTCACACCCCCGCCTCGGAGGAAGCCAATTCCTCACCCAAGAGGCGGAGAAAGCGAAAGGAGGTCGTGACGTCCTGAGGCTCGTCACCCCCGGCTGAGTGTGCAATTTTCAACCGCCAGAAATGAGNNGACAGCTGGGCTGACTGCCACCTAGCGACCACGTCCCGGCACCGATTCTGTCACCGGGGGGATGGGTATAGCCCAAGAAACCGCGCCCTTGCTGGCCTTCTATCGGTTCAAGCCGTGGACCCCACATCCATGCAAGGCGCTTAGGCTCACTGCCGGCACCACACGCACGCGGGGGACGAACTCCCCGGCTACCCGTTGCTGGACGCCCCCGCACCATCGAGATTAAAAATGACTCGCGGCAGGTCGCCGCGGACCAGGGAGGTCTTGTCATGCGAATCGGCAAGGTGCTCGCCCCGCTCCTGATAGTGTTCCTCATCGACGCCTGCTGGAGCCTCACACACATCAACTGGGCTAAATGGGATACACGCGATCGCGTCCCTCCCACTCGGCTAAGAATCTCATTGCGTGACAGTTCAGCCGTCATGCTCGCCCGTGGGGTCAGCGTGGGTGACAGCTTGATCGGCTGGACTTTGCCGACCGACGCGCCGGGCGATACCAGCGTGCGGGTGAGCTATCCGTGGGAACGCATCAAATCGGTCCACTACGAGATACCTGATCGTGACCCCGGCGGCTGGTGCTACCACGGAACTTGAGCGACAGGTGACAGAATGGGTGCCAGAACCGGGGGTCGGTCGGGTCGGCGCGTTGCCTCGGTGGGGCGGATGATGCCGCGCAGTACCGTGTGCCTCGGCATCGCGTGGACTTCCGGTAGGACTTCGGACCCAGGGGTTGGGGGTTCGAATCCCTCCGAGCGCGCTTCTCTTCCGCTTCCGTCGCGCATCCGCGCGGCGCGATGTTACCGCCCACGCGCGGAGCGGCCCGAGCGCCTGCCCCGCCCACGCCAGCGAACGAACAGCAGCACGCCGAGCCAGACGCCCAGCGCCAGCAGCGGCAGCGCCGCCGTGTGCGTCAGCAGGGTCTTGCGGATCTCACTACGAGAGATGAGAAGCAGCAGAAAAACGCCGGTGAGCCCGGTGGCAACGCGAGCGGCGCGCGCCCATTCGGATCTTCCCGGCTTCGGCTGTTCAGACAGGATCAGTCGTCCCGACCGATCTCCAGCATACGGGTGAGGGCGCGCAGGGCGCGCGCTCGTACGTCGGCGGGCACATCCACCTCGTAGCGCCCGTAGCGTAGCGACGCCAGGGTCTTCTCGAGGGTGATCTTCTTCATGTGGGGGCAGATGGTGCAGGGCCGCACCATC
>WVYX01000073.1:829-1135 GCA_011772755.1 Gemmatimonadales bacterium | reverse complement strand
CTCGTCGGGGGTCGCGTGGTGGAAGCCACCGCTCATGTGAACGGCCACCTTGCCGGTGCGGAGTGCCAGCCGTGTGGCCTGGATCGTCCCGCCGACGGCGAGGCGGAACAGGTCCAGCGCCTCGTATGCCTGCGTCTCGTTAACCGGGACGCCGAGGATAGTCCCAATGGTGTTGGAGTCGGACAGGGACTCTACGTATTCGGGGCGGTGGACACGGAGAATGTTTTCGAGCGAGGAGGACCGTGGTCGGCTGATGTCCTGGCGGCGCACCAGATCCCGGTCTGTAAGAAACGCCAAAATCTTGTC
>WVYX01000073.1:0-723 GCA_011772755.1 Gemmatimonadales bacterium | reverse complement strand
AGGCCCACCGTATCCCCCGCCGCGCGTCGTCACACGATACCGCTGTGAGCTACAAGATGTACGACCCACCAGCGGAATCCAACCATATCCTCGCGCGCGCTCCTCACTTGACGAGGGGGCCGGGACAGCGAGACCTTGCGATGCATCACCAGGTAGCGCGGACGTCACGGGACGACGGCATTTACGGGCGAGGACGATCAGGACCGGATTCCATGGTATTCGATCTCATTCGATACGCCGTCTTCGGCGTCTTCGTCTTCAGCGGCGCCGTGGCTGCCGGGACGTGGGCGGTCCGAACCAAGCGCATCAATCCGTTCGGCCGTACCGGCCAACTGGTTCGCAAGGTGTCCGATCCCGTGCTCCAGCCGGTCGAGAGCTTCCTGCTGCGCCGAGGAGGCAACCCACAGAACGCGGGATGGTGGCTGCTGGGGATCAGCGTGGTCGGCGGGATCCTGATCATCACCGCGCTGGACTGGATCGCGATGACGGCCCGGCGTACCGCCCAGGCCGCGGAACGAGGGGTGAGTGGCCTGATCGGGCTGGTCGTCTACTACGGGTCGGGCCTGCTGTTGATCGCCCTAATCGTCCGGGTCGTCGGGTCGTGGCTGGGGCTGGGACCGTTCCACCGCTGGATGAGGCCGTTCTACGTTCTCACGGACTGGATCGTGCGGCCGCTGCAGCGGGTGATCCCGCCGCTGGGCACCATCGACATCACCCCGATCG
>WVYX01000284.1:788-1284 GCA_011772755.1 Gemmatimonadales bacterium | reverse complement strand
GCCCGACCGGCTACCGAACCCTCCGCGAGGCGGTCATGTCGTCGCTCGTCGCTCCGGTACGGCGGCTTCGGCACGGGGGAGGATCGCGGGGCAACGCCGGGGACTTCTGGGCGCTGCGCGACGTGTCCTTCGAGGTCGACCAGGGCGAGGTGCTCGGCATCATCGGCGCCAACGGGGCCGGCAAGAGCACGCTGCTCAAGATCCTTTCGCGAGTGACCGAGCCGACCGAAGGTCACGCGCGATTGCTGGGGCGGGTGGGGGCGCTCTTGGCGGTGGGCACCGGGTTCCACCCCGAGCTGACCGGACGGGAGAACATCTACCTCAACGGATCCATCCTCGGCATGGGACGACGCGAGATCACCGGCAAACTCGAGGACATCGTGTCGTTCTCCGAGGTAGAGCAGTTCCTGGACACACCGGTCAAGCGGTATTCGAGCGGCATGTACGTTCGCCTGGCGTTCTCAGTTGCGGCGCATCTCGAGCCCGACATTCTGGT
>WVYX01000284.1:362-652 GCA_011772755.1 Gemmatimonadales bacterium | reverse complement strand
CAGGAAGTGACGGAGGCCTACCTGCGCAGCATCGAACAGCGTGTTGGGGGGAGCACCGTCTTCGAGCCCGATCCCTCCAGGGCAGTCCAAGTGGTGGAGTCGCGGCTGACCGGCGCCACGGGTGCGGCCCGTCAAGCGTTTCAATGCGACGAGCCGGTCGTGCTCGAAATGGTCTGCGAGGTCCGCGAACGGACCCCCGGCCTGTACGGTTTCTTGCAGGTTCAGGGGCTGGACCGCGAACCCATCATGGTCTCGGACAGCCGCGACCCGGGGGGCAACCTGCTAGACGG
>WVYX01000284.1:0-353 GCA_011772755.1 Gemmatimonadales bacterium | reverse complement strand
GGGCGAGTACCAGATGTACGTGAGCCTCGCCAGCCAGGCCGGAAGGGATGGGCACGTGGTGGACGCGCCGGGCATCGTGGCTTCCTTCACGATGTCCGACGACACGACCATGAGGGGGAATCTGCGGGCTGGATACTTCAGTACCATCCTCGGCTGGGACATCTCCCCGTGACGGCGACCCTCAAAGCAGCAGCCCCTGCAGCTCGGTGGCGACGCGCCGGGCTCCACCGCCGTCGACCAGTCGCTTACCCCGACGGTGCATCAGGAACAGCTCATCGCGATCCGCCTCTAAGCGGCCCAGCTCGTCTGTGAGCTGATCTCCCCAGTCGTCGCCGGCCACACAGGTGACGGCA
>WVYX01000199.1:3637-3861 GCA_011772755.1 Gemmatimonadales bacterium | reverse complement strand
ATCAGGGCGAGCGGCGCAAAGAACAAACGCGTCCCGGCCGGCGGTGCTTCGTCCATGAGCTCCCAGGCCACGAACAAGCTTGGAGTGTGCGGGCGAGCGGCGATGATCCAGTGGTCGCCTGCCAAGCCGTGGTCGCTGAAGGTCACCGTGAGGCCGGTGCCCGCCAACTCCACCGGGGTGCCGGGCGTGAAGGCGTGATCTGGCTGGGCCGCATCGCCTGAGCC
>WVYX01000199.1:3294-3583 GCA_011772755.1 Gemmatimonadales bacterium | reverse complement strand
TCCGGATGGTCGAGCCAGTCGAGCCACGCTTGGGGCACCGGATCAGAGATCGTCAAGGTCCGGGTCTCCGGATCGAAGCTCGTCTCGACCGTCGCCAGGTGACCCTGCAGCTCCGCTACCTTCTCGAGATTCGGCAGGAGCGCACCCCAGGGATGGATCTCGACGGCCTGCCCTTTGAGCGGCTGGGCGCGCTGATCGGCAGGCAAAGTGAGGAATTTGATCTTGACCGGGCGGCCTTCTTCCTCCAGCACCTGCACGCGATAGTAGGGGGCCGCGTTGTCGATGCCCC
>WVYX01000199.1:1384-3218 GCA_011772755.1 Gemmatimonadales bacterium | reverse complement strand
ATCCTGCCTCGACCTTGGGCTTACAGGGATCCTCGGTGATACCGTCCAGTGCGGGCGCGACGGTGAGCTTTGCCTTCGACCGCAGCTCGCAGGCCGAGGCATCGAACGCGTGGGGAACGCCGCTTTGATCGGGCGAACGTGGTGCCGTTAGAGTTTGCTTGAGTTGCTCGAAAGCGGCGGAGCAACTCTCAGCGGTATCGGGTAGCACTTCCACACGGCGCATGCGACGAATCCGCACCGACGTGTCGGGGCCTGCTAGGGCGCGCTCGCGAAGCTCCGAATCTTCGAAAGCCGTGACGCATTGCTCCCATGCTCTCAGATAAACGAGGTCGAACCGGTCGCGTATGCGGGCGCCATCTGTCAGGTCGGCGACTGTGGGTGTTGTGGGAAGGTTGAGCAGATCGGCATCGATCTGGAGCCAATCGTCCTGTCCGAGAAAGGTCTCGCCCTCGGCATCTACCTCGAAGCGGAGCCCGCCCACGAAGAAGCTGCCCTCNNGATGTTCCCTTCGCGCAGATGATATCCAGCAACGTCCGGCGTGCCTGCTCGTCGTCGATCCGCTCGCTCTCGTTCCAATCCGAGTCGAGGATCACGCGCCCCTGTTGCATGCGCACGCTGGAGTAGTGCTTGGCGGGCTGAAACAGAAACCTGGAAATGTCTTTCGCCGACATGGTTGTTGTCCTCAGGTCTCGAAGATGTACTGAGCGATGAGTCCGAAGGGCATGTACTCGTTCACTTTGACCCTGAGGTCGCTCAGCTTGATCGGATTGAACAAGCTGCTGAAGGCGCCCATCTCGGACGTGCTTTCGGCGCCCCGCAAGATGAAGCCGGGCGCTGTCTCGCTCAGCTGCGCGTATCCCGGGTCCCCAAAGCGGCGCGAGACGAAGAAGTGGTTCGGGATGCCGCCGGGGACCACGTGTGACTCGAACTGGGGCGGCAAACGCTTGTCGGGGTGGTCATCGGTAGCGCTGAACCGAAANNGTGCTTCGGAGGCGTACAGTCTGTTTACGATCACGTCGCCGAATACGGTCACGCGATCGAGGTGCACGGCTCCGATGCGGCTGATAATTGCGGGCTCACTGGGATCCAGGCTGTGCACGATCGAGTCACGCACGACGATCTTGCCCACCGAACAGGGATCGACGTCGGAGGTCGCCTCACGGATCGGGCCGACGATACATGACTCGATCACCAGCTCCTCGATCTGCCCGCGGATCTCCAAGGTGACGAAAGGAATGGGCGTGCACTGCATTGGAGTGATTCGCGCCTGCTCGCCGCCCGGGTCCAGGGTACAGTGGCTGATCGCAACCCGGTCGAAAACGCCGTCCAGCACCAATCGCGTCGCCACCGGTGTGCAGGAGTCGGCAGGCTCGACATGAACCTGGGGGCTGAGCGTGGTGGGTGTGATGCCGATCCACAGCCCCTCCAGCGACAGCAGCCGCCGATTCGCCTCGTCCTCTGGATCGAATCCCGAAGGCTTTGCGAGGGCGGAGAAAGTCCACGTGCTCTCGTCGTCGGCGGGCACCAGCTTGAGGTAGGGACGCTCCGGGTTGCGGGCCTGCAGACAGAGCTGATTCACACCGTCGACTACGTTGCCGGTGGGAGCGTTGGGCTGGTACGTCTTGCTGTTCACGAACTGGTGGATGCCGTCGCTGGGCAGATCGAAGCCCGTAATCGGGCCCGGATCCTGCTCCGCCCCATCGCCGGCCTGTGCGCCGCCGAATATGTCGGTCACACTTTCCACGGCGACGCTGCGGCGCCGGTCGTAGGTGCCCGCTCCGATCGGACCGGGAAACCCGTAGTGGTAGCGGGGCACGAAGACACTCTCGCCGTG
>WVYX01000199.1:701-1342 GCA_011772755.1 Gemmatimonadales bacterium | reverse complement strand
CGATCACCACCCTCTTGTCGACCGGCAACGTCAGGCTCGCTCCCCAGTCTTCGAGATCGCCCGACACCACCACCTCGTGGGCGAAGGCGGGCTCCCCACTGTCCTCTCCCACCAGGACGGATACGGCTTCTGGGATCAGGTGCAGTTTGGGTGAATCGCTGGTGATGCTGTTTGACAGCAGGTGGCCGATCACGAGGTCCAGCGTCGCAGCCGGGAGAATGGTGAGCAGCGTCCGCCGCAATCGCGCTTCGTCGATGAACCGCTCGCCCACCAGCGGTTCCAGCAGTGGGTCGAGTGTGGCAGCCTCGGGCCCCAGCCGGTACGATGCGGCGCCCAAGAGACGGCACGGAATCGCAGCGCGAACCTCCCATTCCGCGGTCGGGCGGCATCCGGTTGGATCGGAAAGCTGGGACGGACGGAACAGTGGGATGTCACGGCCCGACGGGTCGAAGGTAAACCGCCGCGTGCCGAGGTCGACTGGCGTGGCCAGGTTCACCTCGAAAGCGCGCAGCCGGAACAGGTGGAAGTTGATCTTCGGGATGTCGTATCGACCCTTCGACCCCCGAAGCTGACGGAGGTCGGGCGTGTGGAAGTAGTCGTCGAACGGACCGTCCACCTGCTCTCCTCCGCGGGGCCTCCTG
>WVYX01000199.1:0-653 GCA_011772755.1 Gemmatimonadales bacterium | reverse complement strand
TGTAAAGCTGACGGGACCCACGAGACCACCCGGCTCGGGATCGAGGCGGTGGCGGGCCCGCGCCAGACGCCGGAAGCTTTCCACCAGAACGCCGTCCCAGCCGGTGATGTCGCGGATGAGCGCGTCCATGACCACCGGCGTTCCCTTGCGCCTCCGATAGAACAGCGTCTTCGCAACGTCGACGCGCCTGCCGCGGCGGTTGAGCTCGTGGATCGGCCGTGCGCCGACGAGCTGACCGATGTAGGTCACCGCCCAGTCGTCGCAGAAGTCGATGAACTGGTCCTCCCACAACCGGTCGGCGCTGCGGCGCGCCACCGCCGCTTGTCGTGCCAGGATCTCGACGATGGCGCGCAAGACGTCGGGCTTCGCGGCGAGTCCATCCTCGTGACGATAGATGGCGGGGATCCACTCCCAGATCTTCTCGGCGTAGTAGCGTTCGAACTGGTCGCGGGCGAGCCGCTGGCTGTCCTGTTGCAGCAGGATCATCGCTACACCTCGCTCACAGTGATGGCGCGCGAAGCCGCAGGCATCCGAGCCAGTCTTGCCCTGAGCACGGCTGCAGACAGTCGCGGCGTGGCCAGCGCGAGCAGCATGTCACCGGCCGCGCTGTTACCCACTCTCAGTCTCGGCAGAAGGTTGCGATAATGGCCTTC
>WVYX01000316.1:695-1522 GCA_011772755.1 Gemmatimonadales bacterium | reverse complement strand
TCCGGATTCCCTGTTGGAGGCCCTGGCCCACCACTATCCCCTCGAGCGGGAGATTGGCCGCGGTGGCATGGCCACCGTGTATCTGGCCCGAGATCTCAAGCACGACAGACCTGTCGCCGTCAAGGTGCTGCGGAGCGAGTATGCGTCCGGCCTGGGGGTCGATCGCTTCCTGCGCGAGATCAAGATCGCGGCGGGGTTGACCCATCCCCACATCTTGCCNNTCTACTACGTAATGCCCTACGTGCCCGGCGAGTCGCTGCGTGACCGTCTGAGAAGGGAAAAGAAGTTACCGATCGACGAGGCAATCGAGATCGCCCGCCAGGTGGCGGACGCCCTCGACTACGCTCACCAGCAGGGCATCGTGCATCGCGACATCAAGCCCGGCAACGTCCTCATCGTAGACGGAAAAGCCGTCGTCGCTGATTTCGGGGTGGCGCGAGCCGTAACCGCCGCGGTAGCGGAACCGCTGACCGCTCACGGCATCGTCGTGGGGACCCCGCAATACATGAGTCCCGAACAGGGGAGCGGGGAGCGCGATCTGGATGGTCGGAGCGATGTGTACGCCCTCGGTTGTGTCCTCTACGAGCTGCTCACCGGCGAGCCGCCGTTCAGCGGCCGGAGTCCGCAAGCGGTCATCGCCCGCCACATCACCGAGCCGCCCCCGTCGTTGCAGGCGCTGCGCCCCTCCGTACCGGCGTGGCTGGAGCGAGTGGTCCATACCGCCCTGGCGAAGGCGCCGGCGGATCGTTTCGAGACCGCCAAGGCGTTTTCTCAGGCCCTGACGTCCCGCGCCCCTGCCGGGCCTGGGTTGCGGCGGCTGGCTTACG
>WVYX01000316.1:248-521 GCA_011772755.1 Gemmatimonadales bacterium | reverse complement strand
CCTCACCGACCATCTCATCCACGAGCTGGCTCAGACGGAGGCCCTCACGGTCCTTTCGAGAAAGGCGGTGGAGCGTTACCGCTACGCGAACGTTCCGCTCGACAGCATCGTTCGCGAGCACGCGGTGGGAGCGATCGTCGAGGGAAGCATCACGGGGCGCGCCGACGGCGTGCGCATCACTGCACAGCTGATCGACGGGGCCACTCTAAAGCACCTCGGCAGCCAGGTGGTCTTGGCAAGTCACAAGGATCCTGAGGCGCTCGTGATCATGGC
>WVYX01000316.1:0-216 GCA_011772755.1 Gemmatimonadales bacterium | reverse complement strand
CCTGACAAAGCACGAAGACCCTGACACGCTTGTTATAAAGGCGGGGGACGAGGTCGCGGCACTGCTACGTGACTGGCTTGCCACGGAGATCCGCCTGCGAGAGCGACGGGCCGGCACGGAAAGCAGCTCAGCTTGGGAGCTGGTCGGGCGAGCAAAGAAGCACAGCGATGATGCGGTGTATCTCCGATCGGCTGGCAATACGGGTGCGGCTGTTCT
>WVYX01000236.1 GCA_011772755.1 Gemmatimonadales bacterium | reverse complement strand
TCACCCTCCAAAGAGCAGCGGCCCTCCCGTTAGTTGCGTGCCTCTGTGGATCTGCCGCCATCGCCCAGGACACGGTGGTCGTCCGGGCGGACAACCCACCCGAGTGGGGTCACGACATCCAGGTCATCGAGGAGCTGCGCATCGGGGCTGTAGACGGGCCGGATGAGTACATCTTCGGATCGATCCGCTCCGTGACCGTGCGCGAGGACGGCAGCATCTTCGTCTACGATCAGCAGGTCCCAATCATCCGCCACTACAGTCCTGACGGAGAGTACGTCCGGGACATCGGGCGAGAGGGAGCCGGGCCGGGCGAGTACCGCCGCGTTGACGGCATGTACATCCTGCCGGACCACCGCCTCGCGATCCTCGATGCTCGCAGCTCCCGCATCAGCGTCTATGACTCGAGTGGGACCTTCCTAGAAAGCGTGCGCCTCGATGGCCGTCCCGATGGCTCCAATCCGTTCGTGGTCGACACGGCCGGGAACTTCTATGTCAGGACCATGGACTTGCGCGGTGCAGGGCTCCGCCGCGAAGGGGGGGCCGGACCGCCCAGGCACTTCGTGAACATCTCAGGCCGAGGAGTGGGGTCCGATACCATACCGATCCCGTCGTCCGAGCCAACTTCGGCGGTGTTCATAATGTCTACACGGGAGGGTAGTCGCGTGCCCTTCCTCGACGGGCCAGTCAGCGCGCTGAGCAATCGGGGGTATCTGGTCGTGGGCCACAATCGCACTTACGCCCTGGATCTGCGTTCGCTGAATGGCCGGGTGCGGCGCATCACACGGGATGTCGCAGCCGAGCGGGTGAAGCGCGAAGAGCGCGCCCAATGGGAGGCGTTCGAGGCCTGGTCCAACAGGATGCTGCAGCAGCGTGGTGCACCACCGCGGGACTATCCCAGCCTGCCCGCCACCAAGCCCTTCTTCCGAGGCCTCGCTGTCGATGCCGACGGGCGCATCTGGGTCGACCGATACGCAGAAGCGACGAAGCACGACGTGAAGGCGCGGGAACCGGGAGACGACCGCCCCCCCTACGAGTGGCGCGAGCCGCCGACCTTCGACGTGATTCGACCTGACGGGCGGTTCCTCGGCACAGTCGTCCTTCCTAAGGACACGCGCATCTACTACTGCAGCGGGTGGCACATGTGGGGAACGGTCGCTGGTGGACTTGGGGAGCCATATGTCGTGCGGTTCCGGATTCAACCCGGCGCATGAGGCAGACGGCTAGCAACACGTACTTGGCGCGGGTGGAGGTTCCGCCAATGGCAAGATGCAGCTACTATCGCCCTAAGATGACGAGACGACGCCCATTGCTCGCCGCTGTCATTCTCCTCGTCGCTTGTGGGTCGCCCGACGCGTCAGGCAGGTCGGCCATCATTCTTCGCGACAGCGCAGGCGTCCGGATCGCGGAGAACGACCTTGAGCGCCTTCAGGCCACGTGCGAACTCGGCCCTTCTCCGACCGTCACCATTGGCAGGGCCGAAGGCGCTGAGGAATACCAGCTCTACCGCGTTTTCGGGGCGAGACGGCTGAGCGACGGGCGAATCGCGCTGGTCAACCAGGGGAGTCAACAGCTGCGGTTCTACGATCAACACGGTCGCTTCGTCAGCCAATCTGGTCGAGAAGGTGAAGGACCCGGTGAATTCAGGAACGCGTTCTACTTGTGGGTCTTGCCGGGCGATACGGTCTGGGTGGGAGACTACCGACCCTGGCGATACCTCGTCTTTGCACCTGATGGCCAGTGGGTACGGACCGTGCAGCCCGATCCCATGTACGTCAATCCTCCAGGGGTGATGTCGGTGCTGGACGATGGCCGAACCGTCCTGGCGGATCGAACATCCCGTCCACGACCTGGCACGCGGTTCCACCTAACTCACCTCACGGTTGTGGTGCACGATGCCGACGGTTCTCTCCGCGACACTATCGGAACCTATCCCAACGGGCGATGGGGCCGTGTGGAAGATGATCCACAGACCCTGACGCTCTACCCGCTGTTTGAGTCGTTTGCGCGCGCTACCAGCGCAGGATCTCGCATCGTGATCGCTCATATGTCCAAGGCCGAGTACTCGGTTCTTGCAGGCACCGATGAGTTTCGCGTGGAACGCATCGTGCGATGGACCACCGGTGATCGCACGATCTCGTCGGCCGAGGTCGAGGCGGAACGCCGACGGATGGCCGAGCGCTACAGTGATATGAGTCCTGGAGATCGGCGGCGGCTGGTCGCGCCCCTCGTGAGCCCGGACCGGCCCATCGCGGATGAGTTCCCTGCGTTCGCGACCCTGAGAGCCGGCCGGGACGGACGAATCTGGGTAAGACAGTACTCGCGGCCGACCGCGCCGGAGCCTCACGAGTGGCTGGCGTTCGATTCCGAAGGTCGCTTCCAATGTAGGGCCACCATTCCAGCATTCGATGAGGTTCTCGAGTTCGGGTCGGACTACCTGCTCGTGGAAGACCGTGACGAGCTAGGGGTCGAGCGAGTCTTTCAGTATCCGCTCGGTCCTCCGAGTCAAGACGATTGAACCGAGCTCCGCGGGCTACCCCGTGGAGGGGCGACCCGTTCATGAGGAAGTGATGTTTCCGTGGCACATTAGACCGAGAATTGATGGCTATGCGCGGCGCCGGCGGGTGATCACGCCGGCAGGTGATGCACGGAGCTGTCACACGGCCTCAGTGTCGCGAGCCAGAGATTCGTTCCGTAGCACACGCGCCGAGCAGTCCCTCCGCGCGGTGGGACTACTCGGCGCGCGGTTTTAGTCACAAGCTTCTGACCCGCTACATCGGCAATTCGCGCTATGCGATCCCGAGAGGAGCACACCATGCGCCTGATGCGCGACCGGATGCACTGGGGACTAATCCTGTTGCCGGCGGTCTTTCTAGTTGCCCTTGGGGCGTCCCAGCAGGGTGTCCGCCTGGGCTACGTCGACAGCGAGCAGATTCTCCAGCGCATGCCAGGGTTCACCACCGCCGATTCCACCTTCCAGGCGGAGTCCGCCAGTTGGCGAGCCGAGGTCCAACAGCTCCAAGCAGCCCTCGATTCGGCCGTCGAGGCGTTCAATCAGCAGTCACCCGTTCTTTCGCCCACCGTGCGTCAGGAACGGACTCAAGAGCTGCAGCGGCTCAGCCGCCAGGTGCAAGACCGCTCCGCTGAACTCTCGCAGCGTGCGCCAGCCCGCTGGCGTGAACTCATGAAGCCATTGGAGGATCGGGCGGTGGCAGTCATCCGCGGGCTGCGAGCTGAGCGGAATCTCGTGTTGGTCTTCGACGTCGCGGCCGCGGGGAACAACATCATCGCCGCAGATCCGGCGCTGGATCTCACAGGCGAGGTCGTGGGCCGCCTCCAGCGCACGCAATAGGATCATGAGCCCTCTGCGGAGGTGCTGACATGAACGACAGCGTTTTCGAGATACGATGTGTA
>WVYX01000350.1:1183-1457 GCA_011772755.1 Gemmatimonadales bacterium | reverse complement strand
TTGAGTGACACCAAGCAGTTCCTTCACAACTTCACCGTGAATTGGGGCAACACCATCTCGCGCCGGCTGGCATATGCGGTGGACGATGCGTTTTATCGCATCGGGGGCCGTGGCTTCTTGGCCTCCATCCGCCCGGGCCTTGCCGGGCTCAGGCTGGACGAGGTCAATGCGGCCATCCGACGCCACCTCCAGTACGACAACATGTGGATCGTATTCATCACCAACGACGCGGAGGGCATGAAGCGAAAGCTGTTGAGCGGGGAGCCCACGCCGA
>WVYX01000350.1:823-1096 GCA_011772755.1 Gemmatimonadales bacterium | reverse complement strand
GGACGAGCAGATCGCCAGCTTCCCCATCCCGGTGCGGGAGGAGAACATCACGATCATTGGAATCGACGAGGTGTTCCAGTCGGGGAACTGATTCCCTGCCCCCACGTCGTGTTACCGGGCCGGCCCGACCCGCGTCGGGCCGGCCCAGTTTCGAGCGGCGCCACTCGCCGACTCGGGGAGCGTACCTCGACTGCGGGGCTCGGGTCTCCTACCCTGCCTCTCTCGGCGTCGCGACGCGCTTGAAGACCCAGTACGCCAAGACGAGCAGCAGGC
>WVYX01000350.1:0-766 GCA_011772755.1 Gemmatimonadales bacterium | reverse complement strand
CATTCTCCTGAGGGTCCCACGCCTCAGTGTTCCCTACGGCCAGGCCGCCCCCAGGTTTCGTCACGACCGGGGGGAGGCATCGCCTCGGGCGAGACTCTGCGCCCCCGACACGCCGACGGCTTGTCGCGGCATCCCCGCCTGCCATTCTCCGCAGATGCGGAGCCTGCTAGCTTCGGGAGTGGTGGCCGCCGGCAGTGTCGGCGGCGGACCCCAAGACTAAACGACTCTTCTGGAGGCGGACGTATGAGGCAGTTGACCACGCGCGGACTCTGGACGTCGGTGCTCGCGTTGAGCGTACTGCTGGTTGCTTGCTCCAAAGCGACGCGCGTCGATCGCATCGAGCCAGACCAAACCGTGGACATTTCCGGCGACTGGAACGACACCGATTCCAGGCTGGTGGCCGACGAGATGATTCGAGACGCCACGGCCGCTCCCTGGGCCCGCCGCTTCATGGAGGCGAACGCTGGCAAGCGCCCCGCCGTCGTGGTCGGACGGGTCACCAACAAGTCCTCCGAGCACATCAACGTCAACACGTTCGTGCGGGATATGGTCGCGGCGTTTATTCGCACGGAGACCGCTCGCATCGTCTCCTCTGGAGACGAGCGAGAGCAGCTTCGGTTCGAGCGCTACGACCAGCAGGATTTCGCCTCCGCCGAGACCCGCGCGCGGCTGCGCAACGAACTGGGAGCGGACTTCATGCTGTTGGGGGAGATCAATACCATCTTCGACCGCGAGGGCGGCCGCGAGGTCAAGTATTACCAGGTCG
>WVYX01000247.1 GCA_011772755.1 Gemmatimonadales bacterium | reverse complement strand
CGACTCGTCCGGCGTCGAATCCACCGCGTCGCTGTCCTCCGCCTCATCCGTTTCGTTCAGCAGCTCGGGCTCTACGAAGGGCTCCTCGGGAAAGTGCCGGTAGAAGAAGCGCGGGGCGATCTGCACTTCCTGCGCGGGGGCCGGCCGTCTCACCCGCCGCAGCCAGTAGGCGATGTAGGAGACGACTCCGAGAATCACCGTGACCAGTATCGTTACGATGATGATCGTTACCATCAACTGGATGACGCTCATATGCGTCCCACCCTTTCCAATTTGCCCCAGCTCATGCGGAGGTTGAGAGCTTCCTCGACCGTGGAGCAGAGCTTCACCACATCGATCAGCAGGATGAAGAAGAAGCGGTAGATCAGCGCGTAAGGCACCAGCGTCAGCTGCTCCTCTTCCATGCCCACCGTGGCCAGGGCAGCCACGAGATCGAGCAGCGTGAGGAGTACCCACCAGGCCAGCAGCATCTCGCCCATACCGAACGCCACCGCCACGTAGGCGAAGAACAGGTGGCCGTAGACATTCATGGCCGGCCAGACCACGGCCTCGAAGCCCATCTGCAACAGCGAGAGCCAGAGCGGCACGTCGGGCAGCGGGAGGAACAAGGTGCGCTTGTGTTTACCCAGGGCCTGCAGAATCCCTCGGGTCCAGCGGTAGCGTTGTTGGATGAGGTCGACCAGCCGCTCGGGCGCCTCGGTCCATGCCACCGACCGCGGCTCGTAGCGGATCTTCCAACCCGCCGTCAAGATCTTGAGCGTCAGGTCGGTGTCCTCGGCGAACGTGTCCCGGTCATAGCCGCCCAGCGCGATCAGCAATTCACGCCGGAACAAGCCCACCGGACCCGGCACGATGTTGACCGCGTTTAGGAACCCCTGGGCGCGTCGGGCCATGTTCAGCCCCTCCACATATTCCAGCGCTTGCAGCCGCGTCCAGATGTTCACCCGGTTGACGACCTTGACGTTACCGGCCACGGCACCGACCGAAGGATCGCGAAAGTGCGCGACCGCCGCTTTGATCGTTTGCGACTCGAGCTTGGCATCCGCGTCCATGCAGAGGACGATCGGGTACTCCGCCATCGCCAGGCCAGCGTTCAAGGCGCTTGCCTTGCCGCCGTTACTCTTCGTGCTCACCCGCACCCGGCAATTCGAATACTCGCCGGCCACCCGCGATGCGTTGGCCAGCGTGTCGTCGCTCGAGCCGTCGTCGA
>WVYX01000132.1:963-1798 GCA_011772755.1 Gemmatimonadales bacterium | reverse complement strand
CGGATCGAACGGCTTGTCATGCACGTCGGTGGACGGGTAGCGCATGAAGTACCAGGCCGAGTCGAGGAAGGTGTCCGAGACGTCGGTCTCGCGTCGCGCCGCGCCACCACAGGTCGGGCAGTCGACGTTCAGGAAATCCTCCGAACGCGCCAGCGGGGCGACACCGCTCTCGTCGGGCTTGAAGTTCTCCACGTAGGGCAGCAGGACGGGCAGGTCCTTCTCGGGCACCGGCACGATGCCGCACGCCTCGCAATGGATGACCGGGATCGGGGGGCCCCAGTAACGCTGGCGTGAGATGCACCAGTCGTGGATGCGGTAGTTCACCGCGAAATCGCCCTTACCCTCCTTTTCCAGCCAGGCGGTGATCTCCTTGATCGCCTGGGCGGCGGGCATCCCGTCGAACTTGGCGGAGTTCACCAGCACCTCGTCAGCGGTGTGCTCGGTGAAGGCGTGATCCAGCTGCGCCTGCGGATCGAAGCTCGCGTACTGGTCGGCGGGGATGACGACGACCCGAATCGGCAGGTCGAATTCTTGAGCGAACTCGAAGTCGCGCTGGTCGTGGGCGGGAACCGCCATGATGGCGCCGTGGCCGTACTCCATCAGCACGTAGTCGGCCACCCAGATCGGGATCTGCTCGCCGGTGGCGGGGTTGATGGCCTTCGCGCCCGTGTCCACGCCGGTCTTCAGCCCCTCCTCACCGGCTTTGCGGCGCTCCACCAGGTCGCGGGCGAGGGCCTCTTTAACGTACGCCGTCACCGCTTTGCGTCGTTTCGACGTCGTGACCTGCTGGACGAAGGGATGCTCGGGCGCCAGCACCATGAAGGTGGCGCCGAAC
>WVYX01000132.1:609-944 GCA_011772755.1 Gemmatimonadales bacterium | reverse complement strand
ATCTCGAAGTCGATATCGGCGCCTTCCGAGCGACCGATCCAATTGCGCTGCAGGCGTTTCGTGGACTCGGACCAGTCGATCCACTCCAGATTGTCCAGCAGCCGCTGGGCGTACTCGGTGATCTTGAAGAACCACTGGTCCAGGTAACGCTGCGTCACCTCGGTCGAGCAACGCTCGCAGCGCCCGTCTATGACCTGTTCATTCGCGAGCACGGTCTTGCAGGACGGGCACCAGTTGACGGGAGCCGCGCGGCGCTCGGCCAGCCCGGCCTTGTAAAGCTGCAGGAAGATCCACTGCGTCCACTTGTAGTACTCGGGTTGCGTCACATCGACCAC
>WVYX01000132.1:0-596 GCA_011772755.1 Gemmatimonadales bacterium | reverse complement strand
GGCGAGTGAAGTTCTCGATGTTTCGCGGGATAAGCTCCATCGGATGGATGCCCAGCTTCAGGGCAAAGTTCTCTGAGTGGATGCCGAAGGCGTCGAAGCCGATGGGCTCGAAGACGTCGTACCCCTGCAACCGCTTGAAACGGCCGTGGATGTCCGCGCCCGTGAAAGCGTACACGTTCCCCACGTGCAACCCTTCCGCCGACGGATAGGGGTACATCATCAGATTGTAGTAGGGGCGTTTCGCCCCATCGATGTCGACACGATTGAGGCCGGAGTCCTCCCAGCGTTGCCGCCACCTCTGTTCGACCGCTATGGGGTCGTAGCGCTCAGCCATGGTCCCGTGATGCCGTTGCCGGTCCGATTCCGGTCCAGTCACAGAAGAGGCGGGCTCGGCCGCCCGCCTCGCGAGCTAAGGAAACACTAATAAATAGGCGGCCTGGCACCAATATCAATGGGGTCGGGGGTGCCCCGGCGGGGGTTTTTCGAGGCCCTCCAAAGCCGTCCACGGCTCCTCGGCGCCGCGCGTCGCCTCCCCCACCCACTCGATCGACTGCCTCAGGTTCGCCGCACGGGAATAGAGCTGTTGAAACAGTGGC
>WVYX01000275.1:2731-2894 GCA_011772755.1 Gemmatimonadales bacterium | reverse complement strand
GATCGTCTCGTCCCGCAGCTTCTCGATACGCCGGTCCACATAGTCCCGGTTTGTCGCCGTGATGTTGTCGAGTAGGTTGTCGATGGTGGCTTCGATGTCAGCCTTGCGCTGGCGAACGGCCGAGAGCTCCGACGCGTCGAAGTCGGTCGCGCCGGCCAGCTCT
>WVYX01000275.1:1884-2679 GCA_011772755.1 Gemmatimonadales bacterium | reverse complement strand
CCGAACGCTTGCAGCAGGTCTTGCCCTTGGTGATGTAGCCCCCGCACAGGTAGTAGGGAGTGCGGATGTTGGACCCGTCCTTGCGCCGCCGGCCCTTCACCGCGGTATGGCCCTGCCAGTTATGGCCGCAGTTCGCACACCGGATCAGCCCGCTGAGCAGGTACGGGGAGGTGTGATTGCTGCCAGGTGGATAGGTGTGGCCGCCGGCGGCCGTGCGGCGCGCTACCCTCTTCGCCTGAGCGGTCTCGAAGAGCGCCCGCGGGATAAGCGCCGCATGAGCGTCCTTCACCACGACCCAGTCGTCAGGCCGATTCTCCTCTGGACCCGCGCCGGGGCGATACCGGCGAGGCACGGCCCTGCCCTTCTCCACGCGGTGGAACTTCCCGAAGGCAAGGCGGTTCCAGACCATGTCTCCAGCGTAGGCGGGATTCCTCAGGATCTCCCGGATGGTGCTCATGGACCACTTGTCTCGGTGCAGCTTCGACCAGTGACCGCTGCGAGGGGACGGGATGCCTTCTGGTTCAGACGGTCGGCGATGGTCTTGGTGCCCAGACCGTGGTGCACGTACCACGTGAACATGCTCCGGAGCGTGTCTACGCGCTCGGGTGTGCTAGGAACGAGCTTGCAGCGGTCACTCTTGCTGAAGGTCAGCCGCTCGCCCCTTGGCACGACACGAACCACGTTGCCGTCCTCGTCCAGTATCTGCTTGCTGAGGTCGTAGTCGTACCGGACGGTCATGAGGAAACGGCCGTCAGTGGAGTAGTAGGCCAGGTCATGGCCGTAGGGCGGCTGGCC
>WVYX01000275.1:0-1849 GCA_011772755.1 Gemmatimonadales bacterium | reverse complement strand
CCAGCCCGCGCTGGAGCGGGAGACCAGCCCGCGTATCGTCACCTTCGAGAGCTCCTTGGACTCCTGCCGGGCCTGCCACTGCTTCACCGGTCTCAGGAGATCGTCGGTATCGTCGCCATTGAAGCCCTCAGAGACGTAGACGATCTCGATCCCGTTGCGGCGAAGCTGGAAGCGGTAGTAGCCGGCCTCGTCGTTGTCCAGCCGGCCGAAGCGCTTGATGTCGTAGACCAGCACGTACCGGAAGAGGCAGCCGTCGGCGCTGGCGTCCTCGATGAGCCGGAGGAATGCCTTGCGCTCGTCGGCTGACGTCCCACTGATCGCGTCATCGACGTAGAAGTCGAGTACCTCGAAGCCGCGCTCCTCGGCATACCGCTGGATCGCCTTGCGCTGGTCGCCGATGGACTGCTCTTGGCGGTCGGTGGAGCGGCGCAGGTACCCCACGGCGGGCCGATACTCCGCGGCTGTTTCTGGAGCTACTGACATCGCTTCTTCTCCATTCGCCCGGATTGGGGTGCATTCATCGCTTCCGGGGGCCAGGTAGTCAAGTCCGAATCCAGGCCGGCGGTCTGCCCACGGGCGGCCCTCACAGCCCACACGGCCAGCAGGCGGAGCGCGTCGGCAATGATGAGCTGCTGGCACGGCGTCGGACGGACCAGGACGGCATCCAGCCGCACCTTGCCGCCAGACGGCGTGTGAGCCTTGCGCGGTCTCGCGGTGCCGGATCGTGTCTCTCGAGGAACTGTCATCTCAGTTGCCTCCTCTCGCCTCCTCTCGCCCGGTCGTCACCATCATTGTCACCTAGGGCGGGTGACGGTGATGAAGATGAGGTTGTGGCCTTCCACCGGCCCCTGCGAACGGGGGCGACCTTGCCTTGGCCGCGCAGCTGGGTGAGCTTATTCCTGACAGTTCCCACTCCGAGGTCTGTGATCTCGGCCAGCTCCTGCGGAGACGCGTCATCACGTGCAGCGAGCGCTTGCAGCACCTTCTCGATTGCTGACATCGAATGCGCGAGCGCGGTGGCTTGCGCGGCAGCCGCGTCGGTCTGCTCGAAGGTGACGCGATCATCCCCGAAGACCACCCTGAGTGCCAGCGGATCGCCGAGGCCTGCGAAGTTCACTTTGGTGGCTCGGATGATCACGGACAGGGACGCGGCGTCTGCGCTGACCTTGACGACCTGGAGGATAGATCGACTCAAGTGCCGCTTGTACACACTTTCGAAAGGAGGGAGATCTGAGGCCGTCTCTCCCAGGTGCGGATTCCGACGATCGTCGATGACAAGCGAGGCACACGGGAGGGACTTTGCGGCGCTCCCACCGGGTACGCAGGCGGCGGAAGTGATGCAGCCAAGCCAGCGTGCGCTCCACCACCCATCGCGTCTTGCCCAGGCCGCTGGCATGAGGGCTGCCGACCCTGGCCAGCAGTGCAACGATCTTCTTGGCTCGCAGCCAGCGACGGTGCTCCTCGCTGCTGTACCCTCGATCCCCTTGCACGATCTCGGGCCGACGCCGGGGCCGACCTGGTTTCCCTCGCACCGGGGGAATCGCCTCCACCAAAGTCTGGAGCTGGGTGACGTCGTTCACGTTGGTGCCGGTCAGCAGCACCGCCAGGGGAATCCCCCGGGCGTCCGGGATCACGTGGTGTTTGCTGCCTTTCCGCGCCCAGTCCGTGGGATTGGGGCCCGTTTGCGCCCCCCCAAAACCGCCCGCACCGAGGCGCTGTCCACCACCGCTCGGGACCAGTCTGTCTAGTCGGCCTCTCGGAGCCGGTCCAGGAGCAACCGATGCAGCTTCCCCCACACTCCCGCCGCCTGCCATTCGTGGAGCCGACGCCAGCAGGTCATCCCGGAGCC
>WVYX01000346.1:2521-3592 GCA_011772755.1 Gemmatimonadales bacterium | reverse complement strand
GACCGGATTCGCTGGGCACGCCGCGCCGAACTCCTGGTGGCAAACACAGAGTATACCCGTGATCGGGTGCAGGAAACTCATGGGTGCCTGGCAAACACCGTTGTATGCTGGCTTGGAACAGAAGAGGATGAGTTGCCGACATCGCCGCGAATGGAGGAGAAGCCGCCCACTGTGGTGATCGTTGGCCGCCTAGATAAGAATCGCCGTAAGGGCCACGCGGAGCTCATAAGGAGTTGGCGACACGTAGCCGCTGTTGTGCCAAAAGCTCGGCTCTTGATTGTAGGTGACGGCCCCGGTCTTCACGAGCTTCGCAGGGAAGCACGGGACTCAGGTGCCACCGACGGAATTGAGTTCTTGGGTTTTGTGCCTGAGGGTGAAATGGAAGATCTGTGGGCGCGCGTGGATGTCTGCGCAATGCCCAGCAGGGGCGAGGGTTTTGGACTCGTGTACGTAGAGGCAATGCGCCACGGAGTTCCTGTGGTTGCTTCTATTCACGATGCGGCATCGGAGGTGAACGTTGAGGGTGAGACCGGATTCAACGTCGACCTCGATAGGCCAAGCGAGCTGGTGGAGCGGCTTGTTTACCTCCTGAGCCAACCCGATGCAGCCCGGCGCATCGGAAAAAGAGGTCAAGAGCGCTGGGCTAAACACTTTCGGTACAGTGCATTCCGAGCGAGATTCCGTCCGATCTTAGCAGGGTTTCTCTCGCGTGGTGTGACGGCGCTCGGTTAGCGAAGAATCACGCGGGTTCGATCGAGCGATTGAAAAGCGGATCAGCGCGTCGGCACGCATCTGCTCGAGCTCTCCGATCGTGAGCGAGGGTTGATGGGTGCTGGCGGTCGGGCGCTTGTGGGTTCGCAGTTCANNCCAGTGAGATCTTGGCCGTGTACAGGCGGGTTCTCGGCGGTGGGCCTTCCACCGAATTGTCTGCACGAGCGATGCCGCGTGAGCGGCTGGGTCTCAGGAATCGGTGTCGTATCGAACTTCAATGTCCGTTCCGCGGCTAGATCGTTTCGACAGCAGCCGCTTTGACCGTGGTCGACCGGCCTGGGTGGAGGCGCTATGGCTGGT
>WVYX01000346.1:2068-2442 GCA_011772755.1 Gemmatimonadales bacterium | reverse complement strand
CGGGTGTGCGCGTGAAATTCCCCTGGCGCTTGATGATCGCCGACCACGTGTGGATAGGTGAAGGTGTCTGGATTGACAACCTCGCGACCGTGACGATCCGCGACCACTGCTGCATCTCGCAGGGGGCCTACCTGTGTACCGGCAGCCACGACTGGGAGTCTGCGACGTTCAATCTCATTACGAAACCGATCGAGATTCACGAATACGCCTGGGTCGGCGCACAGGCCGTCGTCGGCCCTGGCGTCGTCATCAACGAAGGGGCTGTTCTTGGCCTCGGGAGTGTCGCCACCCAAGACCTCGAGAGCTGGCAGATCTATCAGGGCGTACCTGCGCAGCCGGTTAGGCCGCGCCGACGAGAGATCGATTACCACGGG
>WVYX01000346.1:273-2044 GCA_011772755.1 Gemmatimonadales bacterium | reverse complement strand
TCCTGGACGCGGTCGGAGTTGATGCTGGTCGACTCGGAGAACGAGCCATTCGTCCGTCCAGATGCCGCCACGTCAATAACGACGGCGTTGACACTGGATTCTCGGGGCGGTAGTGTTGCGGTCCGCCTCGACTACGCCGCCGGGCCCGTGTGGGCGCCTCTCTCCGAGCGTTTCATGTGGGACTTTGCGACCACTCGTTCACGCAGGAGACCATGTCTTTCTGGTCCGATAGGCGGGTCCTTGTCACGGGGGGAAGCGGTTTTCTCGGCTCGCAGGTCGTGGCCAAGCTGCGGGAACTGCGTCCTGCCGAGGTCTGCGTACCGCGGCGTGAGGACTACGATCTCGTGATCGCCGACGATGTTCGCCGACTCCTGGCTGACGCTCGCCCCAACCTCGTGATCCACCTGGCGGCCCGCGTCGGCGGCATCGGCGCCAACCGGGAGAGCCCGGGCCTCTTCCTTTACGAGAACCTGATGATGGGTGTTCAGCTCATGGAGGAGAGTCGCCGGCAGGGAGTGGAGAAGTTCGTAGCCGTCGGCACGGTCTGCGCCTACCCGAAACACACGCCGGTGCCGTTCCGAGAGGCGGATCTATGGGATGGCTATCCCGAAGAGACCAACGCTCCCTACGGTCTCGCGAAGAAGATGCTCCTCGTTCAGGCGCAGGCCTATCGCCAACAATACGGGTTCAATGCCATCTACCTCCTGCCGGTGAACCTGTACGGGCCCGGCGACGACTTCGATCTGGCCACATCGCACGTGATTCCTGCTCTCATCAAGAAGTGCGTTGATGCCGTGAACAAGGGCGACGACCGCATCGTCGTATGGGGCACGGGCCGCGCCTCACGCGAGTTCCTCTACGTCGAGGACTGTGCCGACGGACTGCTGGCGGCCGCCGAGCGGTACGAGAAGCCTGACCCAGTCAACCTCGGATCCGGACGGGAGATCACGATTCGGGAGTTGGTAGACCTGATCGCCGCCGAGACCGGTTTCGAGGGCGAGATCGTTTGGGACCCGACGAAGCCGGACGGCCAGCCGCGCCGCTGCGTCGACACGACGCGAGCCAAACGTGAATTCGGGTTCGAGGCGCGCACCGATTTTCACGAAGGTTTGCGTAGAACCATCGACTGGTATCGCCGGATTCGCCGGTCCGGCGAGTTTTAGAGCGGCTACGGACTGGAGAAATGCGGGTACTGTTTCTGAACCGAGCCTATCCGCCGGAAATAGAGGCGACGGCCCAGTATCTCTCCGAGTTGGTGGAAGATCTGAGCCAGGCGCACGAGGTGATGGTACTGTGTGGTCGCCCCAACTACGGGACGCTCAGCGGCCGCGTGTTCCCGTTCAGGCGCGAGGAGCACGGGCGCGTGAAGGTGTGGCGGGCTTGGGGCACCTCGTGGCCGAAGCGCTATCCCGTGGCGCGAGTCGTGAACCAGGCGAGCTTCTATGGGCTGGCTTGGATGACGGCTCGCAGGGTACCACGTCCGGACGCCGTNNCTGCGAGGATCTCTATCCCGATGTCGCGCGAGCGGTGGGGATGGCCCCGCGCCCGATCGCAGCCGCTTTCGACCGCGTTCAAGCCCGGATCCTCGGCGGCGCGGACCGGATCGTGGCCTTGGGCGATGACATGGCGGCGCGCCTGATCCGGAAAGGTGCGAGCGCGAGTCGCTTGAGCGTGGTTCGCAACTGGGTGGACACCGAGGCGATTCGACCGATCAAGACGGGAAATCCGTTTCGGATGCGCCATGGCCTGGCTGAGCGTTTCGTCGTGATGT
>WVYX01000346.1:0-196 GCA_011772755.1 Gemmatimonadales bacterium | reverse complement strand
ATCTTCGTGCTCGTCGGCGATGGTTCGACGCGACCACACATCGAGGCCCGGATTCGCGCCGAGCGCCTAGATAACATCAGCTTGTTGCCGTACGAGAGCCGGGAGCGCCTCGCCGAGTCTTTGAGCGCCGCAGATCTGCACCTCGTGCCGATGCACCCCGGCGTTTACGGCACGATCGTACCCAGCAAGATCTACG
>WVYX01000131.1:1169-1373 GCA_011772755.1 Gemmatimonadales bacterium | reverse complement strand
GATGCGGCGGGACAGACCGCGACCGACGAGAGCGACCTGTTCGGGATCATCGCCCACTCGGCCCGCGGCTACGTGACCTCCAACACCTGTCGGAACTGCCACGTCGTTCCCTACAACGCGCTGTCCGCCTCCGGCCATGCGCACGTGATCCAGAAGGTCGCGGGTGGGCCGCCGACGTTCCCCTCCTCCAGCGTCCCGAACCCG
>WVYX01000131.1:407-1102 GCA_011772755.1 Gemmatimonadales bacterium | reverse complement strand
TGGACGCGGACGGATACATCCTCACCGACGGCAAGGCCGGGACCCAGACGCAGTACAACGTGCCGCAGTCCGCCTTAGGGTATCCCGCAGGCTGGGCACCCTACGAGCCGGCGCAGGCAAGCCCCAAGCCCTACGACTGTGGGGCCTGCCACGCCACCGGGTGGCAATCCACCGCCCAGAACGGTGGCGTGAACCAAGATGGACTGCCGGGCATCGACGGGACGTGGGAAGAACCGGGCGTCAAATGCGAAGCATGTCATGGACCGGGTGCGACCCACGTGGCCACGATGGACGCCGCCAACATCGTGGTGGACAACAGCGCTGCCATGTGCGGCCAGTGCCATGCGCGTGGAGATCCCGCGACGATCGCCACGAGCGGCGGGTTCATCAATCACTATGCGCAGTACAACGAGTTGTTGGCCGGCGCGCACTCGGCACGGAACTGCGTCGACTGTCACAGCCCGCACACGGGGGTGCGCTACGGCCAGGCGGCGGCCGGCGGCATTCGCACCGCCTGCGTGGACTGCCATCAGGGAATGGTGCTGCGGCACACCACGGTCGCCTGCGAGGGGTGTCACATGCCGTACGCCACGAAGTCGGCGCAGAACCGCGATGTGTATCGAGCCGACGTCCGCACGCACCTGTTCAGGATCAATCCCGATAGCCTCTTCACCAGGACCGATATGATGGGCGGT
>WVYX01000131.1:0-239 GCA_011772755.1 Gemmatimonadales bacterium | reverse complement strand
CTTTTTCGACCAGTGTGAGTAGACTTCTGCCGACCACACCGCGCCTGTAGCTCAATCGGATAGAGCACCTGGCTTCGGACCAGGGGGTTGGGGGTTCGAGTCCCTCCGGGCGCATGCCGCGCGGTCCGCTACCAGCCCTCGATGGTCGCGATCCTGTGCCGGATATCCGCCGGGAGTGTCGTCTTCCGGTCTGCCCCGTAGTCGTAAGCCACTACGATCCCCTCCCCCTCGGCCGCGAC
>WVYX01000063.1:1842-4316 GCA_011772755.1 Gemmatimonadales bacterium | reverse complement strand
TCGTGGGCGGTCTCCGTTGGTCGGTGGACGGATACTACAAGCGACTGACCGAGATCCCGGTAACGGTGTGGAGCGCGGTGGCGCAGTTCACCTCCCAGCTCGGTCGCGCCGACGGAAAGACCTTGGGCGCCGATGTGAGGATCGAGTACGTGAGCCCTCACATCCGTGGCTTCCTCGGCTACGGATACAGCTGGACGCTCTATGAGGTTTCACAGAGAGACTTCACCACCTGGTTCGGCAAGCCGGTACAGAGCTACCATCCGCCACACGACCGGCGCCATCAGATCAACGCCCTTCTCAGCCTGGACCTTGGGGACTTCACCGCTTCGGCTCGGTGGCAGTTCGGTTCGGGGCTCTCCTTCACACGGCCCCTCGGCTTCGACGAGGCCTTCGACTTCAACGTGGCGCTACACCAAGTCAAATCCACCGTCGGTACCACACGTCTCTTGCTCGACAAGCCGTTCACGGGCCGACTGCCCCTGGTCCACCGCCTGGACGTATCGCTGGAGCGAACGTTTGATGTATCGTTCGGGAAGATCGTCGTGCAGGCCGGGGTGATCAATGCATACGACCGGCGGAACATGTTCTACTACGACCTATTCACCGGCCGACGGCTGGATCAACTGCCTCTGGCGCCGTATGCGTCGGTGACGCTGCGCGGCGGGTGATGGCGGGCGGCGCTTGCCATCCTGCGGATCTTGGCCAGTACCCTGCTGGGTACCGCCCCACCCCCCCACCGACATACCGTTCTCATCGAATCCTGCCGGGCGCTTGACCGACCCCGTTCCCGGGCACCACTATCTGGCCGACAAGGCTCATCCCGAGGTGAAGGAGGNNCCGGCTGCACGCCGCAGCCGGCGATCGATCTCCAGGCGGAGCGCAACGCCTTGATGAGTGCGGACCGCGCCTGGTTCGAGGCGTATGCCGCCAGTGAGAACCCGGCGGACGCGTTCGTCGCTCAACTCGTCGACAACGCCTCCCTACTCCCGCCCAACGCGCCGCTGGCGCAGGGCAGGGAGGCCATTCACGCCGTGATCAGCGAGCTCGAAGCGATGCCGGGGTTCTCGGTCACGTGGGGGCCGAACTCAGCCGAAGTGGGGAGCGGAGGCGATCTGGGCTACACGATCGGCAGCTACGAGATGAAGATGGAAGGTCCCGACGGCCCGATGACGATCGACGGCAAGTACCTGACCGTCTGGCAGAAACAGGCTGACGGGACCTGGAGGGTCATCGCCGACATGTTCAACGCCAACGGCCCCCCGACTCCGCAGATGTGACTGATGGTCGGCGGGCGCTGGACGCCCGGGTTGACCTCGTCGCTCGCTGGCGCGCTACTCGCTCGAACGGCACAACCTGAGGATGTGTGTCTTCCGAATGCATCCCCAGTGCGTTCATCCCGAGCCCTTGGGAACGACGAATTCCGGTCGAGAAGTCGGTGTGATGCAGGACGGGTCCAGGCTCTCGACCGACCCCGTCGTGATCAACTGTAGCCGAAGTCGGGCAACACACGGTCCCCCGGCCCCGTGGCCGGCGTTCGGCTGCACGACGTGTAGGCTACGAGACAGGTATCGTGCTACTTCCTCGCCGTACGCCGGCGGCGTGATCGGATCGCGCTCGCCCGACAACAACAGGGTCGGCACATCTGATCGAAGGGGGTCGTGATAGCTGGCGGGCACGTCGTACGTCTCCCAGGTGTCGCAGGCCCGTTCGTACTCCCGAATGAGGTGCGCACCCATCAGGGTGCCTTCGGTGACACCGCGCAACTCGTCCCAGTCGTTGAACGCCATATCTTCACTGCACAGGATCGAGAAGTGCATCCCGGCCGCCGTGCCGCGCGACGCCACCCATCCAATGCGCTGCAGGTAGTACTGCGCAAACAGCCGCAGGTCGCCCGTCTCGTAAGCCTCACGTACGACGAGGGGTAAGCGGTTCGACAGGGTACTGTACAGCACCCCGCGCACGGCGTACGCAAAGTCACCGCGCGTGAAGCCGACCGTCGTGGTGGTCCCGTCCGCCAGCCTCACGTCTGTCTGCACCGGACCATGGTCGAACCGTGCCACGAGCGCGGCGAATTGCTCCCGGAAGCTCGGAAAGGCGCGAACGCAAGTGGTGTCCGCGGCACAGTCCTCAAAGAGCTGCTCGAGCCCCTGATCGATACTGCTCGCTCCGTAGAAATAGGGATTGCGCCCCATCGGCACGACAGCGTTCAGCACCGCCGTCCGCACGCTCTGCGGGTGGCGTTTCATGAAGACCTGAGCGATACGGGTACCGTAAGACGCACCCAGGAGGTTCAGGCGATCGTACCCCAGCCACTCACGCACGTCCTCGAGGTCGTCAGCGGCGAGCGGCGTTCCGTACAGCGAAAGGTCAGCCCGTTCGCTCAGCCTGCTTCGACACATCGCGATGTGGTCGGTCGGGAACAGGCTTCCGAAAAAGGAAGTCTCACCGCGGGGAACGGGAAAACTGCAGTGAAG
>WVYX01000063.1:365-1728 GCA_011772755.1 Gemmatimonadales bacterium | reverse complement strand
GGTGACCCTTGATTCGCCGGTCGCCCGCAGAACGATCACGTGCAGATCGATGGTGCGTCCGGCGCGAGCCTCCCGATCTTCGAACACCGTGAAGGTGCCGCACAGTACCTCGCCCGGCACGTCGTTGATTGTGCACGGCTCGAGCGGTCGCTGAGGAAGTTGACCGGTGAGGGAGGCGACGGGGATCGCGGTCAGAGTGGTGGACAGGAGGACCGGAAGAAAAACGGAAAGGCGCATGGACTTCTCGGGATGAAGGGTTCCCATAAGCTACCACTCGTGCCACGCACATGTCCGAACTGCGTCGCAGTACATGTCGGGATCCTTGTCGGTCAAGGAGCGGCTCGCAACTCCGGTTCCGCGTCCTACCGCCCTACCGTCCGTCGCGAGTCCGTGTGGCACATTTGCTGGCCGGTACTACATTGACCACACCCCTCCTCGGAGACTGTCGTCATGCATCCGAATCGTTCCGGTAGCGGGATGGTCCGTGTCGCACTGTTGGTCGCAGGGTGTGGGTTGGGCGCCCTCGGGGTGCACGGCTGCGTGGTCGCCGCGGCGGGCGCCGGTGCAGCCGCCGGTATTCACGTCACGTCGCAAGGTGCCGAGGCCCAGGTGAGCGCGGGCATCGAACGGACGGCGACGGCCGTGCGCGAGACGTTTCGCGAGCTGGGTATTCGACAGACGGGCGAGAGTAGCGAGCAGAGTGGGGCCGAGCGGGAGTTCAAAGGGGAAGTGGACGACCTCGACGTCACGGTCAAGCTGCGGACCAAAGAGGGTGGGACTCAGGTCGAGGTCTCCGCTCGCCGCAGCCTCGCATCCTGGGACAAGGAGTACGCGCGGCGCGTGGTTGGGCGCATCGTGCAACGGTCCGGGTGATCTCGGCGGCGTGACCGATCCGCCGCGACAGGTGCGGGTCCCGGCTCGGTCGCGACATCGATTCCGAGCTCTGGCGGGCCTTACCAGGTATGGTGCGATCCCTGGCTCCTCACCGGCGGAACCCGTAGCTTGGCATCATCATGTTCGGGGGAACCCGCATGCGGCCCAGTCTGGCGATCGCTGTCTCATTGACGCTCTCCCTCGGCTGCGGGTCCGCGTGGAGTCCGGGACAGGCATTGCCCGAGGACATCGCGGGTGAGTGGACGTACCAGTTCGCCGACGGCGAGCACCAGGGTGGGACGATCGTCATTCCGAACGACACCTCTCCGGGCGCCATCACGCTGATGACCTCGGACTTCTGGCCGGGCCAGATACAGTATCCCGGGGTGCTGCGCGGCCTCGCACGCTCCGGCCGCTATGTGTGCTGGGCGGACCTGTCTCGGCAGACGTTCGGGATCGAGCTCACTGTCTACGGGGGGCGGCTGAGTGC
>WVYX01000063.1:0-342 GCA_011772755.1 Gemmatimonadales bacterium | reverse complement strand
ACACGATGCTGACCCTCCGCCGCATCGCAGCGCCGTAGAGACCGGCCCCTCCCGCCGACACACCGTCCTCTCGACTGCCGCGCCCTTCCCCCTCCTGGATATGGAGGAACCCGAGAACGGTCGAGTACGCCGATCTCTCACGCAGAGCCTCGCGGAGGCACCCAGGGGTGCATCCGGGAACACTGTAAGACACTGCTGCAAAAGTGGTTAGGCAGGTGCGCCAGGACACTCGGGCGCCGGGCCCCCAAGGAGCGTCACCGGTGCCAACGCGCGTGGAATTGATTGGCAGTTCTCGCCGAGCGTATGTTATGGTCGGGACATGCCCGTGACCGCCAAGTTGTC
>WVYX01000227.1 GCA_011772755.1 Gemmatimonadales bacterium | reverse complement strand
CCCAGGTCACCGGTCAAGAAGAAGCCGTCATCGGTAAAGGAACGGCTGGTCTCGTCGGGTTGTCTGTTGTAGCCCTTCATCACGTTGAAGCCACGGATTGCCAGCTCGCCGACCGATTCCACCGGTAGCGATCCCCCGTCCTCTCCCAGTACTCGAGTCTCCACACCTTCCAGCAGACGTCCGACGGTGTAGTTCCGTTTCTCGGCCGGATCGTCGCGCCGGGTCAGGGAGACCCAGGGCGCCGCCTCGGTCAGCCCGTAGGCGATCTCGACGTCGGGAACCAGCCGCTCACGCACCTCCCGGACGAGCGTATCCTGCACCGGAGCGCCAGCCACGATCCCCGTCCGCAGGCTCGAGAGATCGAGCCGGCCGACGCCGCCGCTGCGCAGTTGCATGATGAACATCGTGGGCACGCCATGCATCACGGTGGCCCGCGCCTCCATTGCCAGCTCCAGCGACTGCAGCGCGCCGAACTTCTCCATCGGAACAACCGACGACCCCACTGCCAACGCCGCGACCAACGCGCCCAGTCCGAAGATGTTGAACATCGGGACGGTGATCAGCGTCACGTCATCCCGGGTCATCCCCAGCGCCTCCGCCAGCGCCCCGTTCCCCCGCACTAGGTTGGCGTGCGTCAGCATGACGCCCTTGGGTTTCCCAGTCGTGCCGGCCGTATAGAGGATCGCGTACACGTCCTGCTCAGGGTCGATGGCCACCTCGGGACAGCCCTTCCCCTCACCCGCCGACNNATCACCCACGGTCACGACGTACTGGAGGCTGGGGAGGTTGAACTGCATCCGCTCGAACAGCTCCAGGTTGTCCAGCCCCTCGAACTCCTCCACCACGATCACCACCGACGCCTCGGAGTTTCGCAGCATGAACTGGAGCTCGTGAGACGAATAGGCGGGGTTTAGCGGCACAATACTGGCCCCGAGCTGGGCGGCAGCCAGCGCTGACACCACAAACTCAGGTCCGTTCGGAAGGTCGATCGCGATCCGGTCGCCGGGCCCGACCCCGAGGTTGTGCAGCGCCGCCCCCAGCGCCCGCGCTTGCAGCCGCGCTCGCTCGTAGGAGAGCGTCTCCTTCCCGTGCTTTACGAACGGCCGACCGGGCTCCTCGGCGGCGTAGCGGTCGAGAAGATCCCTGACGGAAAGGCCTGCGAAACGGGCTTGATCCCCGATAGCTCCCCTCCTAACGGAAAAACAGTAGCCATGCAATCTGCCGAGTA
>WVYX01000345.1:931-1165 GCA_011772755.1 Gemmatimonadales bacterium | reverse complement strand
CGGGACAGCTCGCGGCGGTCTCGCCGGCGTTGCACTTGTTGTCGCCGCAACGATGCTCGGACGCTTGCCCCCTTGGTCGGGTCGAAGCGACGCAGCCGACGGCATCGGTTCCGACTCAGCTCCTCACAGACGAAGACAAAGCAATCGTTGCGTTGGTCGGGGTCCCGCGCAACTCGGTGAACCACCTGGAGGATCAAGCCAGCATAGCTATCCAGAAAGCTTGTCCAGGCCTCC
>WVYX01000345.1:634-782 GCA_011772755.1 Gemmatimonadales bacterium | reverse complement strand
CGAGGCAGAGACCCAGTGATTCGTCACACGCGCGAGGTCGCGGACCTGAGCCCGAAGGTCTCGCTGCGAGTGACCGTCTTCCGAGCTTGCGGTGGATCTTAAGGTGCCGTCGACCGCCGGTCAAGCTCTGCTTCCTGCTTGTGTGCGT
>WVYX01000345.1:230-486 GCA_011772755.1 Gemmatimonadales bacterium | reverse complement strand
GCGGCCACGCGGAGGGAGGTCTTCAAGGCAGCGGCGGGCGGGATCTTCCTCTCCTGCTTCGGTCCGCTGACGCGGATTGCAGAGGCCGGCCGCCCACGTTTCAGCAGCCTCTTCTGGGTTACCGACATTCCCGACAAGCCGTTCCGGCGCCGTCGACTGGGCCCGAACCGCCACGCCGGCATCGAGTGCCTGGTGGATCTGATGGGACGAGAGGGGATGAAGTTCTACCGCTCGCGGAGCCGGGGCCCCGTGAGCG
>WVYX01000345.1:0-225 GCA_011772755.1 Gemmatimonadales bacterium | reverse complement strand
GCCCCGTGAGCGGACGCAAGGGACTCATCGCCGCCGATGATGTCGTGTTGATCAAGGTGAACGCGCAGTGGAAGTACCGCGGCTGCACCAACAGCGACGTGGTGCGCGGCTTGATCCAGAGGGTGCTGGACCACCCGGACGGGTTTGCCGGGGAGGTCGTGCTGATCGAGAACGGGCAGGGTTGGGGAAGCTTCGGGTGCGACACGACGACGCGGTACCCGGATC
>WVYX01000109.1:713-1080 GCA_011772755.1 Gemmatimonadales bacterium | reverse complement strand
GGGTTCGAGTCCGAGCAGTACTTCTCGGACTACTACGTGGAGGATGCGTCCTTCCTTCGCATGGACAACCTGACGCTGGGATACTCATTCACGCCGCCGCGGTTTGGGCAGCGGGTGCGCCTGGCCGGCACGATCCAGAACGTGTTTCAGATAACTGGGTACAACGGAGTCGATCCGTTGGCAGGTGTGAACGGGATCGACAACAACCTCTATCCGCGCTCCCGGACGTTTGTGTTCGGCGCGAGCGTGTGGTTCTGAGGCTGACTGCCTATCAACGAAAAGGACTGAGCCATGGGAAGCTTCAGACTCAAAGCCGGCCTCGTGATCGCTGCGCTCGTGATCGGGCTCGGCATAAGCTCTTGCACTG
>WVYX01000109.1:0-666 GCA_011772755.1 Gemmatimonadales bacterium | reverse complement strand
AAAGGGATTTGTACCTCAGGGACATCGAGGGCATCGACGAAGGATTCGGTCAGTACATCCGGGGGCTCTGGCAGCTGCAGGAGCTGCCGACGGACGAAGCGGTGATCGGTTGGGGCGACGCAGGTTTGCCCGAGCTGGTCATCTCACAATGGGGGTCGACGAACCAGTTCGTTACCGCCGCCTACTACCGCATCTTCTTCCAGATCGCGCAGGCGAACGAGTTCCTTCGCCAGACTGCGGACGAGAGGCTGGCGGAGCGCGGCCACCAGGGCATCGCGGAAATCCCGCAGTACCGGGCCGAGGCCCGGTTCCTGCGGGCCCTCAGCTACTGGCACGGCCTCGACCTCTTCGGTAACATTCCCCTCGTGGTGGAAGTCCCCGCCATCGGCTCGCCGCCACCGGAACAGGTCACGGGCGGCGAGGTCTTCGACTTCATCGAGAGCGAGCTGCTCGATATACGCAGTGAACTGCCGAGCGTCGGTGCGGCGGAGTACGGCCGGGCGGACCAGGGCGCCCTGTCCATGCTGCTGGCGAAGCTCTACATGAATGCGGAGGTGTACGGGGTCGGCGATCGCTACGCCGATGCGCTGGTGGAGATCCAGAACGTGATCGGCGGGCCGTACTCGCTCGATCCCGACTACCAGAACATGTTCCTGGCCGACAACC
>WVYX01000164.1:2460-2682 GCA_011772755.1 Gemmatimonadales bacterium | reverse complement strand
GCATGGCCCCCCCACCCGCGGCATCGATGCAGCTCAGAGCTTGAAGTTCAGGCGAGCGTAGTAGTACGCCCCCGAGAAGCCCATCTGCACGGCGTCCCAGAGTCCGCCCGTCTCGGTCTCGGTATCCTGCTGCGTGGGGTAGCGATTGAAGATGTTGTGACCGCCAATCGTGAGGCTCGCGTTCCCCGTGAGCAGATACGTCAGCGATACGTCGGTGATCAG
>WVYX01000164.1:0-2405 GCA_011772755.1 Gemmatimonadales bacterium | reverse complement strand
CCGGATCCCGTAGTCCAGTGTCAGACCGAGCTTGGTGTCCGGGGCCGATGCCAGGAGGAAGTGCTGCTCCCGCGTCCCGTAGTAGATGTCTTCCTTCCCCTGAAGCTGTGGGCTCGTGTTGACCTCCCCGAGCTCCATGTCGTTGAAGTTCGCTGTGAGCGAGCCACCAAGGCGGTGCGGCCCGAACCCGTGCCGGTAGCTCAGGATCACGTCGAGGCCACGCGTGCGCGTACTGATCGCGTTGGTGAAGAACTGGGCGGCACCGACCTGCAGCGCCTGGAGCTCGGCACCGATGTCCGGGTCGGTGTCCTCGAACGCGCCCGTCAGGACGATCCGGTCGTCGATGTCCACCAGATACCCGTCCACCGTCGCCGTGAAATCCCCGAATCGCGCGGTGATCCCGACGCTGCCGTTGGTGGCCGTCTCCTCCTTGAGTGGCGGGATCCCGAGCGTTCGGGTGATCGGGCTGTTGTTCTTGGCGATGATCTTGTCGACGGCCACGCCCGACACGAAGTCGGTGAACGTGGTGTTGAAGTAGATCTGGGCCAGGGATGGCGCGCGGAATCCCGTGCTGAAGGACCCGCGTAGCGCGACGTTCTCCGTCAGCCCCACCCGTCCGGCGAGCTTGGCATTGAGGGTGTTGCCGAAGTCGCTGTAGTCCTCGTAGCGAACGGCGCCGCTCACCATCACGCGGTCACTCAGATCGAGCTCCAGGTCGAGGTAGGCACCGACGTTGGTGCGGTTCTCGTCCACCTCGTTGGCCGGCTGGAAGCCGGGGAACCCCTGTGACCCGCCCGGGCGCCCCAGGGTATCGACGGGGACGACGATGCCGTTGATCACGCTGTCGACGATACCATAGTTCCGGTACGAGCCCTCCTCGCCGGCGAAGATCTGGTAGTTGTCGATACGGTACTCGGCGCCGAACGCGACGTTCAACCCGGCGAGTACCGTCGGGAAGAAGCGGGTGAAGGTGATGCCGGTCGTGTTCTGCGAGGCCTCGAAACCGCCGGCGTCGAATCGCGTGGGAGATCTCTCAAGCAGTGAGGCGTTCAACGTGCCGTCGATGATGTAGTGAAAGCGGTTGGCGCCCCAGCTATTGCTGACGTCGACGTCCCACTCGCCGAGCTTGGCCCGCACTCCTGCCGTCAGCGACTTGTCCGTGATGTCGGACGTGATGTGCGGATCGAAGCCGTTTGGATAGATCGCATCGACGTTGCGATCGGAGCCCGGATCCCGGCTCCAGGCAAAGGCGTCGGTGTGCCGGAAATTGTAGCTGCCGAAGCCATAGAACGTGACATTCTCCCCGATCGGTATCCGCGAATTCAAAAAGGTGCCGAAGTTGTCGAGCGCGGCGTCCCCGAACTGACGTCGGTAGATGTCCCATTGCGCGGGGTCGGCTGGACGGTTGGTGCGTTCCTTGGTCAGATACTCCGCCGTCATGTTCACGAACCCGAATTCACCCACGCGAATCCCGTAGTTCGCGCTCAACTGCATGTGCTCGCCGTCCCGGCGCTCATCGCGCAACACAGCGAATTCCGTGGGCGGCTTGGCGTTGTTGAATCCGCCGGCGACGCTGCCACTGAATTCGTCCACCGACTGCTTGAGCACGATGTTGATCACCCCCGCGATAGCGTCGGAGCCGTACTGGGCGCTGGCGCCGTCGCGCAGGATCTCGATGCGGTCGATCGCCGCCAGCGGGATGGCGTTGAGGTCGGTCCCGGTGTTTCCACGGCCACGCGACCCGAAGATGTTGATGAGGGATGATTGGTGGCGGCGCTTCCCGTTGATCAGCACCAGCGTCTGATCGGGACCGAGGCCCCGCAACGTAGCGGGGTCGATGTGGTCGCTGCCGTCAGCGCCCGACTGACGGTTGGCGTTGAACGACGGCGCCACGTAGTGCAGCAACTGGTTCACTTCGAGTTCGGGGACCGATTGGGTCAGGGCCGGAACGTCGATGACGTCGATCGCGACCGGTGTCTCGACGGCCGATCGGTCCGCCCGCCGCGTGCCCACGACCTCCATCCCTTCGATCACGTGAACGGCGACCTCCATCACGACGTCCAGTGTCGTGGTGTTCCGAACCGAGAACTCCTGACGGCGGAAGCCCACTTGAGCGAACACGATGACCGCATCGGCCGAGCTGTAGCGCAGCTCGTAGGTCCCGTCGGCCCGGGTTAGTGTGCCGTTCAACGTCCCGCGCTCCTCCACCCGCACCCCACCCAGCGGATTCCCGGCCGAATCGGTGACGCGACCCGACAAGCGAAGGACCTGGGCCGACATGCTGGTGACCCCCGTCGCGATCGCCATGACGAGGACAAGAAAGATGCGCATGAACACCTCCACTAATGTGATGACGGCTTACCGGTGGGTCCCGACCAGAGGAAACGTTGAAGGCTAACATGGGG
>WVYX01000278.1:1082-1282 GCA_011772755.1 Gemmatimonadales bacterium | reverse complement strand
GAAGGCTCGCTCCGTCTCGTGGTGGAAGAAGACGGCGCAAGGGTGGTCATCGACCTCAGCTCCTAGCGGGCCGTATCTTCACCGGCAGCCTCGCAGTCCGTAGCGCGACGACAGCCGAGAGGCTGGGATCGCGATGAGGGGATCTAGTACGGACGGCCGCCCGTGATCGCCTCGGTGCCCGACGCGCAACCACCCGCGAT
>WVYX01000278.1:655-962 GCA_011772755.1 Gemmatimonadales bacterium | reverse complement strand
CACTTGATCGTCACGGTCGCCTTCTTCGAACAGCAACGGCCAACCCTCTGCCGCGGGCACGTCACCGACAATGGGCGTAGCCCCGCTACCCGCCGAGCGGCTGCCGACGAGCCTGACGAACGACGCGATGTCGAACGCTCCGGGGTCCCAATGGGTGTTGTTGGGAACGTGTTCGTGGCCGCAGATGCCGTTGAAGGCTTCCCATTGCTGGTCCGACATGCGCTGCTTGGCGCCGACGCCGGCGGAACCGGAAGAAGACCACGTTTCCGGAAACTGGGCGAGGTTGATGTCTCCCAGGGCAGCGGCT
>WVYX01000278.1:370-624 GCA_011772755.1 Gemmatimonadales bacterium | reverse complement strand
GCCTCCGTGAGAGGCGGCGGGAAGTTGCCTTTGTTGCCGACTATCCCGTGGTCAGGTTGATCGCCGATGTAGGTGACACATTCGATCTGGACACAGTGAGCACCCATGTGGTTGGTCTCAGGGGTTCCCTTCGGGTGCCGCAACGCATAGGCGGTCCTGTCGAGGGAGAGGTGCTGCCAGACGCGCACCACCCCCATCTGCTCGCCGGGAAGAGAGCCGGGGTGGCCGACGCCGATCGTGAAGTGCGGGGCCGA
>WVYX01000278.1:0-308 GCA_011772755.1 Gemmatimonadales bacterium | reverse complement strand
GCACGATCCGAGAAGGCGCATCCCCGCGCCGCGGGACCGCTCCGGTCTTGCCGGGGAATGTCTTCTGCTGTGCGGTGGGCAGGAATATCGCCATGGTTCTTCCTCCTCCAGTACAGGCCCTTATGTGAACGCGGTGTGGAACCCATCGACTGCCGCCAGGCGCGGCTGCTCGCCGCTGCTGTGCATGACCACCACGGCGTAACGCGGAGTCTCCGCCATGTCTCGTCCCTGACTCAGCCGGTATCGGCGACTCTATCCCCAAACGTCGACGCGCGTCGCTGCGCGGTCCAGCAACTAGATCTCGAGCC
>WVYX01000190.1:1562-4625 GCA_011772755.1 Gemmatimonadales bacterium | reverse complement strand
CGAAGACCGTGCACGGGACGGGAAACGGGCTGGAGCTGGAGATCGTCGGTGAGCGCGCGTCGGCCGGCTGGTCGTTCGAGCGACCGGACGTGATCGTCTGGGGCGAAGGCGGATCTCGCACGACACAGGTTCGCACCGACGCGGCGCTGCCCGCGCGTCCGGCGCCATTCCACGGCCTTGGATGGATGGAAGGCTACGGGCGCTTGGTCGGTGAGGTGGTCGCGCACATGCTCGGGAGCGGAACGGCGAACGCGCCGACCCTCGAGGAGCATCTCGACATCCTGCGGTGCCTGCTCGACGCCGTGGATCGCGAACATGGACACTGAACGCGGGGGTGTGTGCCCGGCGCGGACGCGGGCCGCGAGGTGTGTCGCTTCCCTGGCGATCATGGCCTTGGTCGCATCCACCGGATGCAGGCCGCCCTTCAAGGGGTACACGACCCGAGGTGACCAGATCGTCGACCGGGCCACGGGCGAGCCCGTCCACCTGATCGGCTTCGGGCTCGGCGGCTGGCTGCTGCCCGAGGGCTACATGTGGGGCATCCGCACGCTCGATCGGCCGTGGCAGTTCGAGGAGGCGATCGAGGACCTGATCGGCGCCTCCGACGCCGCCGAATTCTGGCGGCGATACCACGACAACTACGTGACCGAGCAGGACGTGCGCGCCATGGCGGCAATGGGAGCGAATTCCGTTCGTCCCGCCCTGCTCGCGTCGAAGTTGATGCCGAGGGAGCAACCGTCATCCCAACCGTACACATTCTCCGATGAGGGCTTCCGGTTCCTGGATTCGATCGTCGCCTGGGGAACTCGGCACAGCGTCGGCATCATCTGGGACATGCACGGTGCGCCGGGCGCGCAGAACGCGGAAAACATCTCGGACAGCGACGGCGAAGCCCGGCTCTGGACCGAGCCGGACATCTACTGGCCTCGCCTGAATGCACTGTGGCGCCGGATCGCGGAGCGGTATGCCGGGAATCCGTACATTATCGGGTACGATCTCCTCAACGAACCGCTCCTGCGACGCTACGAGGGCATCGATGAGGCGGACCTTCGCACGCTGTACATCCAGCTGACCGAGACCATCCGGGAGGTGGATCCCGACGGCATCATCTTCATCGAAGGTGACGATTGGGCGCAGAACTTTGGCATGCTCGAGCCGATCGACTGGGATCCGCACCTGGTGCTGGCATTCCATTCCTATCCGCCCACGGCGTCGGCGGACGGATTGGCACGCTGGGACAGCCTGCGGGTCCGATATGACGTGCCGCTCTGGCACGGAGAGACCGGTGAGGTGGGGGCGCCGTTCGATCGCAACCGGGAATCGACGAGGTTCCTGCGATCGGCGAACGTGGGGTGGAGCTGGTGGACCCACAAGAAGATCGCGCGGGAGACGCAGCCCTGGCATTGCCCGGCTACCGCGGGGTTTCAGCGCATTCTGGACTACTGGCAGGGGCGGGCCGACCGGCCGACGGCGGCGCAGGCACGCGAGTGGTTGTTCGATCAAGCCGAGAAGGCGCACAGCCGCTACTGCGACTTCCTGCCCGACATGGTCGCATCGCTCGACGGACTGGATCCCGAGGGCTGGCTCTCCATCCGTGAGACGGAACCGCCTGCGATCCACCGGCAGCCGACCGACACGGCGGTCCAAGTCGGCGACGGCGTCGTGTTGCGCGTGCGCGCGACCGGCTATCCGCTGCGGTACTCCTGGCTGCGGGACGGGCAGACGGTCGAGGGGGAGTCGAACCCGAGCGTCGTCATCGCGCCGAAGTCGGAAACCGAATCGGGCGTGTGGCGGGCGGTTGTCGCGAACACACTCGGCGCGGACACGAGCACGGCCGTTCGCGTTGCGGTACGCCCATTCGCGGGCACCGAGGTGCCGCGCGCGACCGCGTTCGGGGCATTCATGCCCGTGGTGCGGTTGGTCACGGGTGCGACCCAGCCCGCCCCGGACGATCTGTCGGCGCGGTGGGCACTGCGCTGGGATGGTGAAGGCTTACACGGTCGCATCGAGGTGACGGATCCGGTGCTGCGGAATCGGGACGGGCGCCCGCACCACAACGACGGGGTGGAGATCTATCTCGATCTGAACAACGCCAAGACCCTTGCCTACGAGCCGGACGATGTGCAGATCCGGGTCATCCGCGATGGACTGGTCTCCGCCGACCGCGGCATCCTGCCGCGAGGGTTCACGGCGTCTCAGCAGGAGATCGCCGGCGGATATCGTGTCGAGTTCACCGTGCCCCTCGACGCGACGATGGCGCCNNCGCGAGCACAAGATCGGCTGGGCGGCGGACGACGACGAGGCCTATCGGTCGCCCGCCTCGCTGGGAACGATTCGGTTGGGAGGGTTTCCATGAAGATCTCGACAGGTATGGCCGTGCTTTGCGGAGCGATCCTCGTCACCGTGCCCACCGGCGCGGCGGGACAGCAGACGCTGGCCGAAAAGCTGGGTTATGACGCGGGCGCCAAGCTCCTGATCGTCCACGCGGACGACATCGGGGTGGCCCGCTCCGTGAACGTCGCGACGGCCCGTGCGTTCGAGCACGGCGCGATCACGTCCGGGAGCGTCATGGTTCCCTGTCCCTGGTTCCCGGATTTCGCGGCGTTCTATCGCGACCACGGGCCCTTCGACGTCGGGATCCACCTCACGCTGACGGCCGAATGGGACTACTACAAATGGGGCGGCATCTCGCCGGCCGGAGAGATCGCCAGCCTGCTGGACGAGTACGGGCATTTCTATGCGACCGTCGAGGAGGTGGCCCAACACGCCGATCCGGCGGAGGCGGAGAGGGAAATGCGGGCGCAGATCGAACGGGCCATCGCGCTCGGCATCAGGCCGACGCACCTGGACACACACATGGGCAGCGTCATGGCCAGGCCCGAACTCATGCAGATCTACGTACGGCTCGGGAAGGAGTACGGCCTGCCCGTGCTGCTTCCGTCACGGGGCTGGTCGGAGAACCTTCCGCAAGGCATGCGGGACGATCTCGCCGCCGGGTTGCCGTTGCTGGATGGGTTGTACATGATGCTCGCCCACGACCCCTCCAAATCGTGGAGCGAGGCA
>WVYX01000190.1:1221-1520 GCA_011772755.1 Gemmatimonadales bacterium | reverse complement strand
CAGAAGGACCTGGATTTCGTGATGAGCCAGGAATTCAAGGATCTGCTTGCGGCACACGACATCCGGTTGGTGTCGTGGGATCAGGTTCGCAAGGCGATGTAGCGGTCCAGGTCATGGACGGTATGGTTACGGCTCGCTCCGGTCGGGCGACACGGTCGCGGGCAAACCGGAGATGGGAGGATTTGGCCAGATGGCGGTTCATTCGAAAGCGCACACCGCACGGCGTGTGAGCCGGGTTTCACTCTCGACCCTCACCGCGCTGCTGCTCGTTCCCATGTCTTCAACTTTGGCGCAACAGC
>WVYX01000190.1:894-1177 GCA_011772755.1 Gemmatimonadales bacterium | reverse complement strand
GCGCAACAGCCTCCGCAACTCGGCCAGAACTCCATCGCCGAGGTCGTTGATGCCATGACCGTGCAGGAGAAGGTCCGGCTGTTGGTGGGGATGGGCTTCCATATGGACATCCCGTTCCTGCCACCGATGGATCCGGAAGACGCGAAGGTGCCGGAGAAGGTCCAGGGGGCCGCGGGGCGGACACACGCCATCCCGAGGCTCGGCATTCCGTCACTGACCCTGGCCGACGGCCCGGCCGGCCTCCGCATCGCCCCGGTTCGGGAAGGCGATCCGGATGACAAGT
>WVYX01000190.1:0-855 GCA_011772755.1 Gemmatimonadales bacterium | reverse complement strand
ACTGGGCGACTGCGTTTCCTGTGGCGACGCTCACCGCCTCGTCGTGGGACACCGCGCTGCTCCAAAGGATCGGCAGAGCGTTTGGTCGAGAGGTGCGCGAGTACGGTGTGGACATTCTTCTTGCGCCCGGGATGAACATCCACCGGAACCCGCTGGGCGGCCGCAACTTCGAGTACTACTCCGAAGATCCCCTCTTGTCCGGTCGTCTCGCGGCCGCCTTCATCGACGGCGTGGAGTCCGANNCCTGTTATCCGGCCGTCTCGCCGCTGCGTTCATCGAAGGCGTGGAGTCCGAGGGTGTCGGAACGTCTCCCAAGCACTTCGCCGCGAACAACCAGGAGTTCAACCGGATGCAGTCGAACAGCCTGGTCAGTGAGCGGGCGCTGCGGGAGATCTACCTCAGAGGGTTCGAGATCGCCGTCAGGGAGGCGCAACCGTGGACGGTGATGTCGTCCTACAACTTCATCAACGGCACCTACGCGTCCGAGAGCCACGACCTGCTGACCACCGTTCTCCGGGACGAGTGGGGGTTCGAGGGCTTCGTGATGACGGACTGGTTCGGGGGCCGCGATGCCGTGGCGCAGGTCAAGGCCGGCAACGACGTCATCATGCCAGGCTATCTGCAACAGACCGCAGACTTGCTCGCCGCTGCGGCGAATGGAACGCTGTCCGAGGCGGAGCTGGACGGGGCCGTCGAGCGGGTGCTGCGTGTCATGCTGCAGTCGCCGTCGTTCAAACGGTATGCGTACTCGGATCGGCCGGACCTGGCCGCGCACGCTCGGGTGGCGCGCCGTGCGGCAGGGCAGGGCATGGTACTGCTGAAGAACGATGGCCGTGCCTTACCGCTCGCACCTTC
>WVYX01000176.1:2606-2853 GCA_011772755.1 Gemmatimonadales bacterium | reverse complement strand
TACGCCTACGGGGCCATCGGTGAGTGGCTCTACCGCGTCGTCGCGGGCCTCGAGATCGATCAAGATAAGCCGGGCTACAAACACGTTCTCGTCCAGCCGCAACCGGGCGGTGGTCTGACGCGCGCGCGCGCCACGCTCAACACGATGCACGGCATGACGAGCTCGGCGTGGGAGTTCGTGGATGGAGGCTTTCGGCTCGACATCACGATCCCGCCCAACACGCACGCGACCGTCCGCCTCCCCAACG
>WVYX01000176.1:971-2538 GCA_011772755.1 Gemmatimonadales bacterium | reverse complement strand
GAGGTTGGGTCCGGCCAGTACCGGTTTGTCTACGAGCTAGGCGGTTAGGCGCTTCGGCGATCGCCGAGGGCCATACAGGGCTCGCGCCGTTCCAGCGTTGTAACGGGGCCGGGTGGCTACGGAGGTTGCGTCACCTGACCTGCATTGCCTTCTCCTCCCCACACTGCCTCACACAGGCGTCGTCCTCCTTTTTTCTCGAACGATTGAATTCCGCTTCAATCCAAACTGGACAATTCCCGTCCTTGGGTGTGCAGGCGGAGAGCCCTAGTATAGGACTCCGAATTCAAACCTGCCGATGGCCTCCCACGGCCCCGCCGCAAGCGGTCCGCCCTCCCTCAGGACGCCCACCGACGACGAGACCGCCGGCCCATCGACACTGCACCCGTTGACTCACTTCGATGGAGGTGCCCCATGCGTTACGCACCCTTGGCTCTGCTGCCGCTCCTGCTCGTCGCGTGCGCCGATCAGGAACCCACTGCACCGGATGTGTCACCAGTGTTTTCGGCGGGGGCTGGCATGAACAAAGAGCTCATCAGTGGGACGAGCGATCTGGTTGGCGCCGGAATGGCCGAAAGAGCGTTCACCACGCCCTCAGGTATGTGCCATCTCTGGGATGCGCCCGTCTTCACGCACTCCAGCGGCAGCATCGAGGGTCCCGTGACCTTCAATGAGCAGCAGCACCTGCGGTGCGACTTCAGTCACCTTGTGGCTTCGGGGCCCTTTGAGGGCGAGGTCACCTGGAACGGACGCTCCGGGACCATCTCGGGCCAGTGGGCCACCAATTGTAAGCCCGATGCTTCCCAGCCGCTTGGCATCTCGTGTGACGGGACCTATATCGCCCGAGGGACGGGTGGTCTCGACGGCGTTCGGTTTCACGTGAAGTGGGGACCGGGTTGGTTCCCCTTTTCCTACACCGGAACAGCCTTCTGGCGATAGCTTGCCAATTGGACGGGCCGTTTTTCTCATCTCAGCCCCGCGCGTTACCCGGCGTGCGGGGCTGTCGGTTGGGCGGTCAGGCGGTTGGTCGGCAGGTCACGGTCCCCGTTTGCCACCCTACCGACCGACCATCCTCCCGACCGTCGCCCAACCCCTACACGCCGGCGATCCTCCGCTTGTACTCCCTGAGCGCCGCATCCAGCCGGTCGCGCGCCGTGGTGTCGCCGGGGACGTTGTGCGACGGATGGATGAACAACCTCACGCCGCGCTCGACCAAGCGCTCCGCCACGGACGTGATGACCATCCACACGGCGGCCGTGAACGCGATGGTCGAGACGGGGCCGACCTTGTCCACGTGGCCCGGCAGCGGAATCGAGGCGTCGACGGCCGGCACGCAGGTGTCCACCACCACGTCGGCCAGCTCGAACAGCTTCTTACCGGACGAGTGCCGCGGCGGCTCGTTTCGGTAGGCGGCCTCGGAGCCCGTCACTACCAACTTCAGTCCGCGGGCCTTGGCCTCCATCGCCACGTCGATGTTCACCGGGTTGAGCCCCGAGTGCGAGAAGATCCACATCGTATCCCGCGGATCGAACTCGTAGCTCTTCATCACTTCCCGCCCGAACCCCTCCGC
>WVYX01000176.1:662-932 GCA_011772755.1 Gemmatimonadales bacterium | reverse complement strand
GAGAAACAGGAACTGGTGAATCCCCATCTCGCCGGTGATGTGCGTGAAGTACGTGAGCGGCAGCTCGATCATCGGGTGGAAGCCGACGAAGCCGCCGATACGCGGATACATCTCCTCCACCGGCAGCGTGGCGTGGCCGCAGCCGAACGTGTGCACCCAACGCTCGACGGCGATCGAGTCGGCCATGAGCTCAGCGGCTCGTCGGATGTTGTCCAGCTGCGTTTTCTCGATGCGGTCCATCACGTCGCGCGCATTCGTGAGCCAGGTCGT
>WVYX01000176.1:0-630 GCA_011772755.1 Gemmatimonadales bacterium | reverse complement strand
TCACCCGGCCACCGTTGGCGGCGTTCGCATCCTCAGCCGAGCGACGAGGAACGTCGAAGCCACACAGGCCAGGCCCACCGGCACGATCGCGAGCGACGCCCGGAGCCCGAATGCGTCGCCCAACACGCCGGTCAGGTACGGCAGCGCCGTTCCCCCCAACAACGCCATCACCAGCACCGCGCCGAATGCCGTCCCCGACATCTGCGCGTGACGATCGCCCACATGGCCGAGGATGACCGGAAAGACCGCCGCGAATCCCATGCCGGTGAGCAGGGTCCCCACCCCCGCGGCGACCGTGGTCCGGGCGGCGATCAGGATCAGCGCGCCGGCCAGCGCGATGCCGAGCGACGTCAGCAGCACCGCCGTCGACGACACGCGCGTGAGCAGCCATCCCAACACCAGCCGCGCACCCGTCATGCCCAGCCAGTAGAGCGACAGCAGGTACAGCGCCCGTTCCGGCGAGAGCGCCAGCTCCTGGTTCACATACGTCGCGGTCCACCCGCCGACCGTGATCTCCATGCCGCTCTCGAAGAACAGGATGACCCCCAGCAACACGAGGACGGGATCATGAAGCAGCCTGGCCGCGTCCCGGAGCGGGAATCCGTGCGGTTGCTTTGGCTCGGGGAAACG
>WVYX01000230.1:1311-1969 GCA_011772755.1 Gemmatimonadales bacterium | reverse complement strand
GTGGCGAAGGGGGTCGGGAAGGCCGACTGTGCGCGGGAGGAGGTATTGATGCCCTGCTCGTCAAAGTAGCTGGCGCTCACGATGACTCGCGTCTCGTCGCTGCCGCCTCCCCAGAGTCCGGACACTTCGGTGGCCTCGCCGTCCCCCTCGCTGTAATAGCTGCCGGTCTGGAGGGCGATCCGCATGCCCTCGAAGCTCTTGGTGGTGATGATGTTGACCACGCCGCCGATGGCGTCGGAGCCGTAGATCGCCGAGGCGCCGTCCTGCAGCACCTCGATGCGCTCGATCACGTTGGCCGGAATGGTGTTGAGATCGACCGCGATCGGAACGCCGGAGGCCGAGGCGCCGGCGATCCAGCGCTTGCCGTCGACCAGGACCAGGGTCCGCTTGGCTCCCAGGTTGCGCAGCGAGAGCTGGATCGCGCCGGCACCGATGCCGTTCCCGTCCTGAGGAAAGCCAAAGTTGCCTGGCACGTTGAATCGGGTGTTGATGGCCGATCCCATCGCAGGCAGTTGCTGGAGCGTCGCGCCCAGGTTGGTCAGGCCCGAGCGTTCCAGGTCGGATTTCTCGAGTTCCACGAGCGGGGCTCGTTGGGTGAGCGGGCTGGTGGCGATGCGCGAGCCGGTGACGATGATCGTATCGGCAACCACCGCGGGCT
>WVYX01000230.1:1000-1247 GCA_011772755.1 Gemmatimonadales bacterium | reverse complement strand
CAGGCCCTGGTGCGGTATCGCCCAGGTCAGGAACAGCGCGAATAGAACCAGGCCGAATCGAAACAGGTCAGATCTCACGTTCATAGAGCTCCTCCACAGTTCGTCGTGAATTGCAGTCCTGGCGGCTCCCGATTTGAGGCCCCCGCTTCTCCGCAATGGCCGTCGCCCGGACGGCCACGGGTCGGAATCGATATTGGTGCGGGGATGGTACCACAGCACGCAGAAAAGCACCGCGACCAGCAGAGGG
>WVYX01000230.1:237-908 GCA_011772755.1 Gemmatimonadales bacterium | reverse complement strand
ACCCTGCAGCGGTTCAGGAGGAGCCGCGGTCCACGGCCTCCATAAGAGCTTTACCAGCCCTGAACCGGGTGTATCTCTTCGCCGGGATCTCGATGACCTCGCCTGTCGCCGGATTGCGACCCGTTCGAGCCGACCTCTCGGCGACGGAGAAGGTCCCGAAGTCAGCCAGGTCCACCCTGCCGCCCCGGCCCAAGGTCTCGGTAATGGTTCTCAGCATGGAATCGAGTGCTGCATCGGCCTGCTTCCTCGTGATGCCGGAGTCCTCGGCGATCCTCTCGGCGATCTCCGACTTGGTCAGAGTCCCGGACTNNTCACCTCCCTGTATCGGCTGGGGCCCGTGGATGGCTGGTTTCACCGCTCCAGAGCCTCGTGTTCCCGCCTTCGATGAGCCCGCTCCTGCCGGCTTTAGTCCCATCCCCTGTTCCTGGTGACCGGCGTCCTCTCCGCCTCTCCCACCAGCAGCTTCCACTTGTCGATGACCGTGCCGGCGGTGTTGAGGCGGCTGGCCAGGTAGTAGAGCCGTTGGGTGGCGGGATCGTCGCCCGAGAGCTCGAACTTGCGCTTCAGCCAGAAGGGCTGGAAGGCCTGGTAGTAGAGCCTCGCCCGCACCGTGGCGTGAGCCGCATCGACTCCCGCGGGTAGCGTGATCTCGTAGCGCACCCGATCCCTGC
>WVYX01000230.1:0-141 GCA_011772755.1 Gemmatimonadales bacterium | reverse complement strand
AGGTGACATGGTCGTCGCCGTTTACGGTCACCTCTTCATAGATCTGCACCTGGTCTTGGCGGGTGATCGGCGGCGGAGTCGGCTCGCACTTGCGATGCTCGCCCTCTCCTACCCAGCAACCCTCGCGGCCTTGCGGGTCGC
>WVYX01000228.1:794-1155 GCA_011772755.1 Gemmatimonadales bacterium | reverse complement strand
CAACCTATCTGGCGCGCATGGTCCGCCAGCAACTCCCGATGGTCTTCCAGGGCCTGGTGGTTGTTCCGCTGTTCGCGGGTTACGACGAAGCGGAACAGGAGGGAAAGCTGTTCACGTTCGACGTCGTGGGGGGCCGGTACGAGGAGCAGGATTTCGGGGCGACGGGTTCCGGCAGCAGGGACGCCAAAGCCTATCTCCGGAGCGCCTACCGTGACGGTCTGGCAGAAGAGGAGGCCCTGGATGTTGCCCTGCGGGGATTGGTCTCCGCCGCCCAGGAGGACACCGCCACCGGCGGGCCGGATCTCCAGCGCAACATCTATCCGAACGTAGTGACCGTGACCGGTGCGGGCTATGTCGAAGT
>WVYX01000228.1:389-693 GCA_011772755.1 Gemmatimonadales bacterium | reverse complement strand
AGGCGTGCTGTTGCTGGCAGAGAACCCCAGCGGCACCCTGCACAAGATCAGCGAGATCTACGACCGGATCGCCTTCGCCGGAGTCGGCAAGTACAACGAGTTCGAGGCTCTGAGAGTGGCCGGAATCAGGCACGCAGACGTGAAGGGATATCTGTACGGGCGGCCGGACGTTGCAGCCAAGAGCCTCGCCAACGCCTTCTCGCAAACCCTCGGACACATCTTCACCCATGAGATCAAGCCCTATGAAGTCGAGATCCTGGTCGTCGAACTCGGAGTGGACGGGGAGGACAACCGGCTGTTCAAG
>WVYX01000228.1:0-378 GCA_011772755.1 Gemmatimonadales bacterium | reverse complement strand
TGACGACTGCCCTCGGCGAGCGGTTCAATGGTCGGACGTCCCTGGACGCCACCATCCGGCTGGTGGCCGACGCCTTTTCCCGGGCAGAGCAGCGAGAGATCGACGGTTGGGAAGCCGCCGTCCTGGATGGAACGCGCCGCGGAAGGACTTTCCGGCGACTCGACGACTCGGAGATAGCCGCCGCCCTGTCTACGTGAACCAGATGATTCGGGCGTACAACACAGCGGCCACGAGGAGAGCGGCAACCGTCCACCACACCCACGACCTGATGGGATCGGCAGATGGGCCCCGGCCGGCCGGTTCGACGTCGCTGACGGCTGCGTCGGTCTCGGCGGCCAGCATCACGAGGCGGGCTTCCTCGAGAGAATGTTCCGGAAT
>WVYX01000062.1:1061-1216 GCA_011772755.1 Gemmatimonadales bacterium | reverse complement strand
TACTGATCGCCGCGACGGCGATCGTGGCGACTCGCTCTATCAGCACGCCGCTAAGAGGACTGGCAGCGGCGGCCCGCAGGTTTGGGCGTGGGGAGGGCGCGTTGCCTGTCGGGGGCTCGGGATCCGCAGAGGTGCACCTCCTGGTGAGGGCCTTC
>WVYX01000062.1:699-914 GCA_011772755.1 Gemmatimonadales bacterium | reverse complement strand
AACAACTCGCAACGGTGGGGGAGATGGCGACCGGCATCGCACATGAGGTGCGGAATCCGCTCATGGGCGTTCTGGGAGCCCTCGAGCTGGCGGTCAACCGGCTGCCAGCGGAGGACGCTGCGCGTCCACTGCTTGAGGAAGCGCGTCAGCAGCTTCGCCGCATCGAAACGACGACCACACAGCTGCTGCGGTATGCGAGACCGCCGGAACTGCGG
>WVYX01000062.1:0-608 GCA_011772755.1 Gemmatimonadales bacterium | reverse complement strand
GTGGTCGAGCCGCCGTGCAAGGCAGCTATGGTTGCGGTTGACGTCGAGCCGGCATCGGCTCCGGTCCTGGTGCGAGTGGATCCGGAGTTGATGGTTCAGGTGCTGGTCAACCTGATGCTCAACGGGATCGAGGCGATGTCGGCTGGCGGCCGGCTGGTCGTGTGGCTTACCGTCCATGCGCCGGATGTGTGGATCGGGGTTCGGGATAGCGGGCCCGGGGTGCCGGAGGGGGTCCGCGCCAAGATCTTCCGGCCGTTCTTCACGACGAAGCACCAAGGGACGGGGCTAGGTCTGTCGATTTCCCGTCAGATCGTCGAGCGCCACGGGGGACATCTCACGCTGGAGGACACGCCCGGTGGGGGAGCGACATTCATCGTGGTGTTGCCGTTGACAGAAGTAGAACACGGGGGGCCGCAATCGTGACGAAGCCAGTTGTTCTCGTGGTCGATGACGAGAAGCTCATTCGCGTGTGGTTGCAAGCCCACCTCGGCGGCGCGGGCTACGAGGTAAAGCTTGCCGAGAGCGCGACGGCAGCGCGCGAGTCGTTCGAGCGGTCGCCTCCCGACGCCGCCCTGTTGGACCTCAAGTTGCCGGACGGCGAAGGCATG
>WVYX01000337.1:1516-1710 GCA_011772755.1 Gemmatimonadales bacterium | reverse complement strand
GCTCCTCGTCATCGCAGCCTTCCTCACCACCGTGGTGGACACACGGGAGCGACGGCGCACGGAGGCGCACCTGCCCGACCCGTTCACCACCGGCACGATGCCCGCCGCGACCGGCCAGTTCCGAGCAGCCACGGGAGAGTTCAAGGTGCCGGAACAGGAATACAAGCGCGAGAGCGGCGTCTTCCAGGCAGTGC
>WVYX01000337.1:978-1423 GCA_011772755.1 Gemmatimonadales bacterium | reverse complement strand
GAACTGGGTCAACACCAACGGTGAGTACATCCTCGGGCGCACCGTCGAGCGGCTGACCGAGGAAGCGGTGGCGGCCGAAGGCGCCGGCCCGGAGGAGGTCCGGGCACGCATCGCGGGCTTCTACTCGACCTTCTTCACGGCGGTGAACTTCCTGGGTCTGCTGCTCCAGGCGTTCGTGGTCTCCCGCATCCTGAAGTACGCGGGCATCCGGCGGGCGCTCCTCTTCCTGCCGGTGATCGCGCTCTTGGGCTACACGGTGATCGCCATCGTTCCGATCATCGCCGTGATCCGCTTCATCAAGATCACGGAGAACTCCACCGACTATTCGCTCAACAACACCGTGCGCCACGCGCTGTTCCTTCCGACGACACGGGAGGAGAAGTACAAGGCCAAGCAGGCCGTCGACTCCTTCTTCCACCGATCCGGCGACGTGCTCTCGGCGGTG
>WVYX01000337.1:0-848 GCA_011772755.1 Gemmatimonadales bacterium | reverse complement strand
GGTAGGGTACCGACCGCGGTCCGCTAGTCGCCCCTCGGCTTGCGCAGTCGCTCCAAGTTGATCGCGATCGACTGATTGGATTGCAGGAGATCTTCCAACACCTGGTCCGCAGAGCGGCGCTGGGGAGCCTTGGCGCGCGTATCCTCTAGAAACGGCCAGAGCGCCTGCCGGATGTCCTCCGGCAGCGNNGTCCTCCGGCAGCGCCGTTTCGAGGTACTCGAGCGCGGTACCCCGCAACAAGCGATCGTCGGTGTGCAGGCCCCGAAACGCGATCTTGAGCGGCTGCCGCGGCAGCACCAGGGAGAGCATGGTGAACACGTGTTCCAAGCTCCGGTTGGCGCGATCGCGCAGCATTTCGTCCATGACCGGTGACCACGCGTCGTCCTCTATGCGATCGAGCAGGCGGTGGCTCTCCCACACACCGCGGTCGACCGCGACTTCTCGCAGCACCGCCGCGAACACGCGCTGCTTGTCGAACATGAGGGTGGACCTGAGACCCATCAGCCGGCTGAGCGCGCGCCCGCAGCGGTAGCGAACCTCGAAGCGCGGATCCTGCAAGCCCCGGAGGAGCCCATCCACTCCCCGCTCCGTGGGGCACGCGGCCAAGACCAGCGGGATCCGCCGTCGCACGGAGAACTCTTCATCGGGGTCGAGCAGGTGATCCACGAGCTGGCCGGTCACGTGAGGCGCAACCTCGCGCAGGCCGACGATGACGTCTCGCACGACGTCGTCCCATGCCAGCAGCGGGATCACGTGCGGAACGAGTGCCGGCGTCAGGGGTCCCGTGGTCAGGGCGGCACGGACGCGTACCGCGTTACGCGACCGGAGCTCGACGATCCGCGCCACCT
>WVYX01000330.1:5189-5499 GCA_011772755.1 Gemmatimonadales bacterium | reverse complement strand
GGGACGGCGAGTAGAAGACCGGCAGCCAGCCGTCGGCGATCTCGGCGGTGAGCGCCACGTTCTTCGGTCCGATGGAAGCGAGGTAGATGGGCAGATCCGGGTTCTCGGGAGGCGTGATCAGCTTGAGAGGCTTGCCGAGCCCGGTGGACCCGGGGCCATCGTAGGGAATGCGGTAGTGCTCCCCGTGGTGCACGAGGCGATCCCGGCGAGCCAGGATCGCTCGTACGATCGACACGTACTCGCGGGTCTTGCCCAGCGGCTTCCCGTAGGGCACGCCGTGCCAGCCTTCCACCACCTGCGGACCCGACAG
>WVYX01000330.1:0-5141 GCA_011772755.1 Gemmatimonadales bacterium | reverse complement strand
GCCGGCATCTGGAGGATGGCGGAACCCAGCTTGATGCGCGAAGTGCGGGCGCCGAACCAGGCGAGGACCGTCACGGCGTCCGAGCCGTACGCCTCCGCCGCCCACACCGAGTGATAGCCGAGCCGATCCGCCTCCTCGACGAGGGCCGTGTCGCCCCGCAGCCCGGCAGCCCAATAGCCAACGTTCAGCCCCAGGCGCATCCGCCACTCCCTCCGGTGGTATGTCGTCCGCTATCTTGACAGGCCGATGCAACGAACGGCTTCGATCCTGGTCCGACTGGGGCGGTTCGCCCTCCTCGCTCTGGCCGGCGAGGTCCTGTACACGACCCTGAGAGACCTGCCGCAACTCGAGGGCATCGATGCATCCGGCACGCTCGGCGACCCGGATGCCCCTCCGCTTCGCATCGCGGTCCTGGGCGACTCGAGCTGCACGGGCCCCGGCCTCGACGACCCAGATGAGATCTGGATCCGGAGGATCGCCCGGAACCTGGCCGACCGCTACTACGTGACGGTGGACAGCATGGCCATCGGCGGCTCCCGAGCACACGACGTGCTGCGCGATCAGGTGCCGGCCATCCTCCCCACCAGACCCGACCTCGCCCTCGTCTCGGTGGGGAGCAACGACATGCTGTACGGCGTCCCGGTTCGAGTGTTCGAGCGGAACCTCGAGAGGATCGTCACCGAGTTGCTCTCCTCGGCCGCGGTGGTGATCGTGAGCGGGGTGGGGGACCTGGGGACGATCCCCCGGCTCCCCTTCGCCCTCACCCGCCTGATGCGGTTCCGAGCCGCCCGGGCGGATCGAGTCCACACCAGGATCGCCTCCGGAAACCCGCGGGTCTTCAAGGTCCCGATCCGGGAGCAGACGGCCGATGCTTTTCGCGACCCTCGGGTCTTCTCCCACGATCTGCTGCACGCCAACGGCCGAGGACACCGGTTGTGGGCGGAAGCCGCTCAGCCCACCGTCGAGGAGGCACTGGCGTTGTACCGCTGAGCCGTTGCGCGCCGCCGCATGACAGGCAGCGCTCGATCTCGGTCCACACCTCGTCGTCGGTCAGGGTCAGCGCATCTTCACCGAACGGATAGTCCTTTGCCGATCTGGGTCGGGGTAGGTGGTACACCTGCGTCGATCGTACGCGCCGGGAAGCGGGGCCTACTGGTCGCCCATCATCGGAGGAATCCCCGACCGGTTCGCCGTGCTCGCCGACCTGTTCCGGCGAACGCTTACCGAGTCGGGGTACGATCCCGCCGGCATTCCGCTCGCCGTGCATGCCCACTGCTGCTCGCCGAGAGCGGCGACAGGCGGCGGACGAGTACTACTCGTCCTACGCGGCGGCGATGACCCGGCTCGGTCGGGAGCGAGGTTGGGAACCGATGACCCGCAGCCTATTCGAGGTGATGCATGCCCGGGCGGATCGCTCGGCTGCATCTTCAACCGCTCATAGCCGCGGGCCCGAGGCCGGACGCAGCCGCTCCCGGCGCCGGCCCCTCGAGCGCGGTACGGTGCCTCGCAATGGAAGAACCGACCCCCCACCTTTCGTGGCTCCAGACGGCCGGACTGCTGGCCGTGCGAACCGTGCGGGACAGCCTCGAAGATCGCTTGCCGGGCTTGGCGGCGGAACTGGCTTTCTACACGGTGTTCTCGCTGCCTCCGCTCTTGCTGGTGCTACTGGGCGCCGCCGGGTACGTAGCCGACGCCTTACAGCCGGTCACGGCCGCCGAGATCCAAGTCAGGCTGGTGGAATGGGCGGGAACGTTCCTGACGGCGGACACCGTCGGGGACGTAGTGGCCCCCGCCATCGATCAGTTCTTCCGGGGCGGTCGCGCCGACCTCTTGTCCGTGGGGATCATCCTGACGATCTGGTCGGCGTCACGAGCTGCGCGGGTAGTGATCAACGCCGTGCGGATTGCCTACGACCTCGAGCACGTCAAGCGACCCTTCTGGCGCAGAACCCTGCTCGGATTCGCAATGACCGTGAGTGGGATCGTTGCCGGGGCGTTTCTGCTGCCGCTTCTGGTGGTAGGTCCGGGGCTGGGAGGAGCGATCGCCGGAGAGGGCATCTTCGCCGCAGTCTGGAGGGCCGTCTACTGGCCGGTGGTAGCACTGGGCGGTATCGCAGCCCTCACCTGGATGTACAACCTCATACCGCCGGTGAAGACCCCCTTCCGACGGGACCTGCCCGGGGCGATGCTGGCCCTGGCGTCCTGGCTCGCCGGAAGCTGGGGACTGCGACTGTACGCGCAGACCTCGATCGAGGCCAACAGCGCCTACGGGGCCTTTGCCGCGCCGCTGGTCGTCCTCACATGGGTCTACGTGACCGCCGTTGCCTTTCTGCTCGGCGCGGAGCTCAACGCCGAGATCGAGAAGATGTGGCCAACCGCCGGAGAGCCCCGACCGGCCGACGAGTAGCTCTTCCGTCCACATGGCAAGCCCGTTCTCGAGCCTCACACTGCCGGCGCCCTGTTCCGACTATGGGAAGCCGTCACCGAATCTAGGTGTATTGGTTAGGGAGGTTGTTGACGCGGCTGATGGGTGGGCCGCCGATGGAGGTGTGTCCTCGGTGGTGGTTGTAGGTGTGGAGCCAGTCTGCCAGGGCGGTGGCGCGCTCGNNATACGGGCGTAGGCCCATTCGTCGATGAGGGTGCGGTTGAAGCGTTCGACTTTGCCGTTTTGTTGCGGGTGGTAGGGGCGGATGTAGATGTGGTCGATGTCGCCGAGGGACTGGTTGAACCCGGGGGAGCGGTAGGCCAGGGCGTTGTCGGTCATCACTGTGGTGATGTCGATGCCGTGATCGGCGAACCAGCGACGGGCTCGTGCGAAGAACTCGGTGCAGGTGTCTTGGCGGGCGTGGTCGAGTACTTCTGGGTAGGCGAGGCGGCTGTGGTCATCGACGGCGGCGTGGACGTGCTGGTAGCCGCCGGAGGCCTTCTTGGAGGCGTGGCGGTTGCCGTAGGGTCGTCCCCACGCCCACCAGCCGCCTCCGTCAGGGATGGCGGCGATCTTCTTCGTGTCGAGGTGGACGAGCTCACCGGGATGATCCTTCTCGTAGCGACGCACCATCCGTCCGGTGGATCGATCCATCCACTGCAGCCGGTTGAGGCGGTGACGATGGAGCACCTTCCAGACGGTCGATGCCGGCACCTCGAGCCGGAACCCGATCCGGGCCGGTCCCAGCTTCTCGCTACGACGCAACCGGACAATGGCTGCTTCGATCTCGGGTGGGGTCCGATGCGGACAGCGATGCGGCCGCGACGACCGGTCCTCAAACCAGGCACCGTCAGGATCAGCCAGGAACCGATGCCACCACTTCGACACCGTGGCCCTCGACACATTCAACTGGCGGGCAATCTCGGCCAGCGTCCACCCCGCTTCACGCCGCAGCGGTATCTGCTGACGTGCCCACAGGGTCAGGCGGGCATTACGGTGCATAGCGAGCCTCCTTACGGCTGGCGGTCGTTTCGCAACCACCACCATGCCACGGGGAGGCTCAACCCCTCACCCCGCTAACAACGTGGATGATCAATACAGCTAGCTTCCCCATCGATGCCGTCCCGCGTCAAGCTTGTCGAGGTGGGCTCGCACAACTGGCGGGCTCTGGCCGCCATCGCGCCGAAACCGGACCAGGCGAAATGGGTAGCGCCCGTGACCTACTACCTCTGCCTGGCTCTCTACGGAGGCGAGTGGCACCCATTGGGAGTGGAGGTCGACGGTGAGATCGTCGGTCACCTCATGTGGGCTGTCGACGAGGCCGACGACTCCGTCTGGCTGGGCGGCTTGGTGATCGATGCCGCCTCGCAAGGTCGCGGTATTGGGCGGGCCGCCGTCGTGGCGTTTCTACACCGGTTCGGCGAGGAGGGCCGCGTCAACGTCGCTCTCTCCTACGCCCCAGACAACCTCGCGGCCAGGAGCCTCTACGCCAGACTCGGCTTCTCGGAAACGGGTGAGGTGGAGGACGGCGAGATAGTTGCCCGCTATGTGCAAATGGGCTGACCTCAGCTGTCGACTCCAGTTCTTGAAATCACCAGGCAATTCCCGGCATCGGCGGCTCATCGCCTCCCTCGTTCGTAGGCCCGGCCCAGTCGACACTATCGACGGAGGGGACACCTTGAAAGAGTTCCGCCGGTGGACTTCCGCAGCGAGTGGTTTGAGTTGACCTGAGCCGGGCATCATCACGCCGGGTTGCAGGCAACGAAGATCCTCCTCCGGTAGCTCCGCGTCGTGGCCTGCCCGTGAGCCGCAGAGCGTTTGATCCGGGCGTTCCTTCACTCCGGTGCGCTGCTGATGTAGATGCCTGTAATCGCGGCCAAAGAAGATCGGAAGTTTCGGAAACCGCATACCAATCGGTGCACGTGGGATCCGCTGTGAGATGATGTTGACGTGGCGTTATGTAGTGCGGGCGGTGGGACTCGAACCCACACGGAGCTTTCGCTCCACCAGATCCTGAGTCTGGCGCCTGGCTGTCCCGTCTCGTAAGCCGCTCATTGTCACGTGGAAGACGGCCCGTCGGGAACTGGGAAGGCGGTATCCGGATCCGACCTCTGGCTTGGTCCGCAGCATCTAGCCAGCCGCCTTGACACGAGGCCTTTATCGGGAACTTGCCGCAATCGCGCAGTCATCTTTGAGTTCCGTCTAGAGGTGATGATCCGGATTGCCTGCTGCATACGTGTAGCCCGATCGCCCAAGCTCGTGACAGGCTGCACGATGTAGATCGGTTCGCACCATTTCCGCCCATTGTCGGCGGTCCGGCAGAACCGACGCCGCCCGGGGGAACAGACTGTCCAGGGTTTTCGGTCTCGTAGGAGCCGATATCCACTCCCGAGCCCTGAGGGCGAGCCACACCTCGCTGATCGGTCCCCAGTGCGGTCGTACCCGCGTCGATCGCTGGAGACGTCGGGAAGAGGGCGTGGGTACGCGTCGCCCCACCGTTGTCGGCTAGGACGGCCAGCCCCGGATCCTCCGTGAGAATGTCACCAACGGAGCCCGAGCAGCCACTAGTGGCTCCAAAGAGATTGTGGCCGGCAGATACGAATGAACCCCAACAATCCTCAGTGAGTGGTGTCAGAACAGTGCTGTTCCCGGCAACAATCGAGTTCTGAACCGACAGACCCGGACATGCGTACACGTTGCCTGCAAGGTCGTCCCAG